>CAYURT010000005.1:0-98632 GCA_964447215.1 uncultured Mycobacterium sp. | reverse complement strand
CGATGAACGCGATGGGCCTGCCGGGCATCGCCTTCCAGGCCGTCACCGTCCCGGTCGCCGATAGCGCCGCCAAATATCCCGGACAAACCATTCCGGCCATCCGGCTGGCCATCACCGATCGGCTGGCCTACCGACCGGTCCGCACGGCGCTGGTGCTCATCGACACGATCCGCAACCAGCATCCCGGAGACTTCGCCTGGGGGCCCTCGATCGACCTGTTGACCGGATCAGATCTGGTGCGCCGGTCGATCGACGCCGGTCAACTCGCCCCACTGCTGGCGGAGTGGGACCGGGCGGCCGCCCAGTTCCGGACCAGCCGAGCGGGGTACCTGTTGTACAGCTGAACCGCCACATCGCGTGGATGTCGAGGGGCAAGACCGAAACGCCCGCCGACCTACTGTCGGACCGGCCGGGTTAAACCCTGTCAGTTGCCACCGTTCAAGGCATGTTGATGCTTGCTCCACGCTCAGCAGTCCGTGCGTCGGCTGGGCCGGAACGGCAAGATTCATTTCGTCGGTGACGAATTGATCCGCCGCCGCAGGTCTCCATCCGGAGAAGGCTCAGGTCAGCGAGCGTTGCAGAAAATGCCGGCGATGAGGCTCAGCGCCCGTGCAGCAGCGGCGATCGGCTTTCGGCTAGGGACTTCGGCCCCTACCCGGGAGCGCGGTGCAGTGCTTACATCGAGAAACGGTGTCGGCTGGGTGGAAGGCCAGCGCTGGCGATGCCCAACTGGCCAGGCCACACCCGTTAGGACCGAGCTGTTGCGCAGCGTGGCGATAGCGTCGTGAGAATAGATGCGAGGCGGATTGCGTTGGAGAGCTTTGACTTCCGGGGACTGTCGATCGCCTATGAGCACACCGGGCAGGGTGAGCCGGTGATCATGCTCCACAACGGTGGCTCGTCGCATGCGATCTGGTCGGAAGTGGCGAACAGGCTGGCGGGCAGCTACGAGATCTTCGCCCTTGACCTGCTGGGGTTCGGCGACTCCGCCAAGCCCGGGGCGGGATACACCTTGGACAACTACGTGGCGATGCTGGAGCAATTCGTCAGCTCACGCGGACTGCAGAAGGTAGCCCTTGTCGGCAACTGTATGGGCTGCGCGATCTCCCTGGCGTTCACCGAGCGTCATCCGGATACGGTCAAGGCCCTGGTGCTGTGCAACCCCCTCACCGAGGCGACGTTCCTGGGTGGTTGGCTGGGACCGCTGCTGTGGTTGCGGGAGCGGATGCCCGGCATCAACCGGCAGGTGTACCGGGCGCTCGGGCACCTGAAACTCACCAACGGCGTCGGCTCGGTCGCCAGCCTGTTACAACTGGGGCCGCGCGGCCGCGCTCGAAAAGTGCATCGCCGCCCCGAGGTCTTCCGGCCCTACGCCGCCACCGGACAGCTGGAGTCACTACTCGGAGTACTCGATGACCTGGAGAACTACTCGGTCATCGACAACCTCGCACCGCGGCCGGGGTTTCCGCCGATCTGCACCATCTGGGGCTTGAGGAACAAAATCGTCTCGCCGGCGGCGGGACGTCGCCTGAATTCGACCCTGCACCCCGCCCGCCAGGAGTGGCTATCCGATTCCGGCCATCTGCTCATGCTGGAGCAGCCGGATGAGGTTGCCTCGATCATCGACGGGTTCCTGAGCTCGGCCGCGGTAACGCGGACCTGAGATGAACCCGTTCCCCGATGACGTCTTCAACCTCGCCGACATCGTGGTGCGGGTCGCACGTGAGGACCCGGAGCGCATCGCGGTCATCGACTTGGACGGCTGGGAGGGCTACGGCACACGCCGCTACAAACCCCACACCTACGCCGAGCTATCGGCCGACGTCGAGTCCGTCGCGGTGGGCCTCCGCGAGATGGGCATCGCCGAGCTGACCCGCATCGTCTGCATGTCACCTCCCAGCTACGAGACCTGCGTCATGGGCGTGGCCCTCACCCGGGTGGGTGCGCTCTCCATCTGGATCGACCCCTCCGTCGGCTATCGCAACGTCGCAGAGCGGCTCAGCCGCCTGCAGCCGGAGGCGTTCCTGGGCAACGCGCTCGCGCACCTCGGGCGGATCACCTTCGGGTGGGGTCCCCGCAACCTGCGGAAGCTTGTTCTCACCGAAAGCCCGCTGTTGCCCGGGGGCCGAATCATCACGGGGTTCCCCCCGTTCCCGGGCGCGCACTCGATCAGATCGCTGCGAAAACACGCACCCGCCGAGCCGACGCCGCCGAACGTCGGGCCGGACGATCCCTGCGCGGTGCTCTACACCACCGGCAGCACCGGGCCGGCGAAACCGTCGCTCTACCTGCACCGCAACTTCTGTCAACTGTTCCGCAACGCGCACCACAGCTGGGGCTGGGATACCGGTGACGAGGTCCCGGTGGATATGGCCGTCTTCCCGGCGTTCCTGTTCATCCCCATCAGTGCCGGCGGCACAATGGTGGTGCCGCCCATCGACTTTGCCCGCCAGGGCCCGGCCCAGGTGGACCCCGCTGCTCTGATCCAGGTCATCAACGACTGCAAAGTCCGGTCGTTCTTCGCCGCGCCGATCCTGATCGAGAACCTCGCCCGCGAAGCGCTCGCGCGCAACCTGACGATGCCCTCTCTGAAACGGGTGATCGGAGCCGGGGCGCCGATCACCGGTCCTGTCGAGAGAATGCTGCAGGCGGTGATGGCCCCGGACGGAGAGGTCGCGGCGAATTACGGCGCCACCGAAGCCATGCCGTCCACCGAGTTGGGAAGTCGGGAGCACCTCGACGGGTTGTGGGACTTGACCGAGCAGGGCGCCGGCGTCTGTGTGGGTTACGCCCTGCCGGGCGTCGAACTGAGGATCATCGACATCGTTGACGGTCCCATCGATTCCATCGGACACACCTCGGAGCTACCCGCGGGGCAGATCGGAGAGATCCTGGTTCGGGGTAAGCACGTGAGCCCCGAGTACTACTTGGACCCCGATGCCACACGTAAGAACAAAGTGCCCGACCCACAAAGTGATTGGCACCGCTTCGGCGATGCCGGCTACCTCGACGCTCATCGCCGGCTGTGGGTCTGCGGTCGGGTCTCGCAGCGGGTGAGGGCCCCGGACGGGGATGTCTTCCCACTACAGGTCGAGCCGCTCTTCGACGCTCATCCCCAAGTGAGGCGAAGTGGACTGGTCGGGGTCCCCGGACCCGTCGGCGAGCTGCCGGTGCTGTGCGTCGAGGTCGAGCCCGGCGTTGGCAAGGATGAGCTGGCCGGCCTGCACCAGGAACTACTCACACGGGCGGCGGATTCCGACATGGCGAACCACATCCACGCCATCCTCTTCAAGAACACACTTCCGGTGGATCCACGCCACAACTCCAAGATCGAGCGCCCGAAACTGGCGAAGTGGGCCACCCGGCAGTTGTCGGGAGCCCGCTCCCGCCGCCAGCACAGCGGCACTGCCTTGGTGTCGCCTGACAGCTGACCCGCAGAGCCTCGATCTGCGAACACCCTGCGCAGCACCCGGGGCGCGGACGAGCCTGTAAGAATCAGCCGCAGCACCACCGACGGGTCAGTCGAGTTGTGTGGACACCCGCCCCGGCGCGTCGACTAAACTATCGAAAATCTGTTCGATAGAGTGGCCCTGGCCGCACTCCCGACCCCCGAACGGCGTGTCGGACGCCGCCGGGCGCGCACCGCCGTTATGACGGTGTTCCCTGGAAATGCACGAACGATCAGACCACCACCCACGCCGAGAGAAGGACCAGCAGCGTGAGCTACACCGCCGCCGACATCACCGAGCTTGATGATGTCCAGCACACCCGGCTTCGGCCCGCGGTCAACCTCGGCCAGGACGTCCGCAACACCGCGATCCGCGAACTCGTCGACAACGCCGTCGAGGAGGTCGCCGACCCCAGCCACGGCGGCTCGACGGTGACGATCGTGCTGCATGCCGACGGCTCGGTCACCGTCGCCGACGACGGCCGCGGCCTGCCCGTCGACACCGACAAGACGACCGGCAAGAACGGCATCGTCAAGACCCTCGGCACGGCCCGCGCCGGCGGCAAGTTCTCCGAGCACTCCGACGCGAAGGCTACCGGCGCCGGGCTCAACGGCATCGGCGCGGCGGCGGCAGTCTTCATCAGCGCCCGCACCGATGTCACGGTCCGCCGCGACGGCAAGACCTACACCCAGTGCTTCAGCGGCGGCTACCCCGGCGCCTTCGAGGGCAAGGACTTCGACCCCCGCGCCCCCTTCACCCGCAACGACACCCAGAAACTGCGCGGTCTCGCCAACCGCAAGCCCGACGCGCACGGCACCTCGGTGCGGATCCTGCTCGACCCCGACGTCGCTCCCGACTCCACCCTCGATATCGGCGAGGTGCTGCTGCGGGCACACGCCGCGGCCCGGATGTGCCCGGGAGTGCACCTGGTCGTCATCGACGAAGGCTGGCCGGACAGCGAGGTGCCCGAGGCGCTGACCCAGCGGTTCGACGGACCGTGGGGAACCGACGCCCTGCTGGGGCTGATGTGCTCCGCTGCGGGCACCCCGCAACCGGAGGTGCACCTGCTCGTCGACGGTGCCGGCTCCTACAGCACCGGCCGGGGCCCGACACCGTTTCGCTGGTCACTGGCCGCCGGCCCGGCCGAGCCGGCGACCGTCGCGGCGTTCTGCAACACCGTGCGCACTCCCGGCGGGGGGTCGCACCTGACGGCGGCAGTGAAGGGCCTCACCGAGGCGCTGGCCGAGAAGGCCTCGCGGCTTAGGGATCTCGGTCTGGCCAAGGGCGAGGACGGCCCCGAACCGCAGGACTTCGCCGCGGTGACCGCGCTGGCCGTCGACACCCGGGCCCCCGACGTCGCATGGGACTCTCAGGCCAAGACCACGGTGTCGTCGCGGTCGCTGAATGTGGCGATGGCCCCGGAGGTGGCGCGGGCGGTCACGGTGTGGGCCGCCCTGCCCGTCAACGCGCCGATGATCTCCACCTGGTCGAAGCTGGCGCTGGAGTCCGCGCGGGCCAGGCGCAGCGCCGAGGGCGCCAAGGAACGTGCCCGCGCCGCGTCAAAGGGCAAGGGACTGGGCACCAACCTCTCGCTGCCGCCGAAGCTGTTGCCCAGCAAGGAGAGCGGCCGCGGCAGCGGCGCGGAGTTGTTCATCTGCGAGGGCGACTCCGCGCTGGGCACCGTCAAGGCCGCCCGCGACGCCACCTTCCAGGCCGCGTTCCCACTGAAGGGTAAGCCGCCCAACACCTTCGGCTGGACTGTCCCAAAGGCACGCACCAAGGAGGAGTTCGATGCCATCGAGCGCATCCTGGGATGCGGGGTGCGCGATCACTGCGATCCGGAGAAGTGCCGCTATGACCGGATCCTGTTCGCCTCCGACGCCGACCCCGACGGCGGCAACATCAACTCCAGCCTGATCTCAATGTTCCTCGACTTCTACCGACCGCTGGTCGAGGCGGGCATGGTCTTCGTTACGCTGCCGCCACTGTTCGTCGTCTATGACCCCGAGACCCGCATCTACTGCCAGGACGAGGCCGAACGCGACGCCGCCGTAGCGCAGTTGCGCGCCACCTCCAAACGCAAGGTGGAGGTGCAGCGCAACAAGGGCCTCGGTGAGATGAACGCCGACGACTTCTGGGCCACCGTGCTGGATCCGTCCCAGCGCACCGTCTACCGCATCAGCCCCGACGACTCGGCGCAGGCACTGCACCACACCCTCTTCGGCGGGCCGCCGGAGGGCCGCCGCGACTGGATGGCCGCGGCCGCCGCCCGCATCGACACCGCCGCGCTCGACCTCAGCTAAGGAGCCACCGACGTGACCGTCGTAGAGCAGAACCCCGACCTGATCCACGACCTGACCGCCGACGACTACTGGGACCGCTACCAACTGCAGTTCGCCCTGTACTCGGTGTCGGACCGGGCGATCCCGAGCGCCTACGACGGCCTCAAGCCCGGACAGCGCCGGCTCCTCTACCAGATGCACGACTCGAAACTGTTGCCCGGCAACAAGCCCCAGAAGTCCTCCAAGGTGTGCTCGGCGGTGACCGGCAACCTGCATCCGCACGGCGGAACGTCGATGTACGGGGCGGCCGCACTGCTGGCCGCGGACTTCCAGCGGGTCAAGATCATCGACGGCCAGGGGGCGTTCCCCCGCATCCAGGGCGACATCCCCGCCGCCGACCGCTACACCGAGATGCGGCTCTCCCCCGCCGGTGCAGCGCTGACCGCCGAACTCGACGACCACGCCGTGCAGATGGTGGAAACCTTCGACGGCGAATGGATCGAACCGGTGGTGCTGCCCGCCCAGTTCCCGGTGCTGCTGTGCAACGGCGCCATCGGCATCGCCGAGGGCTGGGCGACCAAGGTTCCCGCCCACAACCCGCGCCAGGTGATGGCCGCCTGCCGGGCGCTGCTCAAGAGGCCGAAACTCTCCGACGACAAGCTGATGGAACTGCTGCCCGGCCCGGACTGGGGCAGCGGCGGATCGGTGGTCGGGTCAGCGGGCCTGCGCGACTACATCACCAGCGGCCGCGGGTCGTTCACCGTGCGGGGGAAGCTCGACGTCGAGGGGCGCACCGTGGTGATCACGGAGTTGCCGCCCGGTGTGGCCAGTTCGACGGTGCAGGAACGGATCCGCTCGCTGATCGACGGCGGCGACCTGCCGGGGGTGGCCGACATGGCCGACCTGACCGACCGCCGCAACGGCCTGCGGATCGTGGTCACCGCCAAGCGCGGCCACGACCCCGAACAGCTGCGTACCTCGCTGCTGGCGCTGACCCCGTTGGAGGGTACGTTCGCCGCGAGCCTGGTCGCCTTGGACGCCGACCGGGTGCCACGCTGGTGGTCGGTGCGCGAGCTCATCGCCGCGTTCCTGTCGCTGCGCGACTCGGTGGTGGTCCACCGCAGCGAGCACCGGCTCGAAAAAGTCACCGCCCGAAGGCATCTGGTGGCCGGCCTGCTCAAGGTCCACATCGACATCGACGCCGCGGTCGCCCTCATCCGCGCCTCGGACACCGTCGACGAGGCCCGCGCAGGCCTGTGCACCAAGTTCAAAATCGACGAGACCCAGGCCGACTATGTGCTTGCGTTGCAGTTGCGTCGGCTGACCCGCCTGGACGTGATCGAACTGCGAGCCGAGGCCGAGAAACTCGACGCGGAGTTCGAGCAGCTGACCGAACTCGTCGCCTCTCCGGATGCCCGGCGCAAGGTGATCGACGCCGAACTCAAGCAGACCGCGAAGCTGTTCGATGCCCCGGTGTTCGACCGGCGCACGGTTCTGGATGTCGACGCCACCCCGGTGGGCGGGGCGGGCGGCGAGGACGGCCCGCGCGAGCGCAAGCCGAACCCGAACTGGCGCCTCGATGATCGCGGGGTGCTCTCCGACAGCCACGGCGAACTGCTCTCCGGCGGTCTCGGCTGGGCGGCCTGGACCGACGGGCGGATCAAGTTCTTCGCCGGCGCGGGTCTGCCGACGAAGATCCGCGACATGCCCGTCGCCCCCGACATCGCCGGGTTGCTGGCCTCCGGAGTCCTCCCCGACGGCGGGCACCTGGCGCTGGTGACCCGCGCCGGCAAGGTGCTGCGCATCGACCCGTCGGCGGTCAACCCGCAAGGCGCGGCGGGCAACGGGGTGGCCGGCATCCGTTTGGCCGACGGCGACGACGCGGTGATCGCCGCGCTGCCGATTACCGGGGCCGAGACCGAGGCGCTGCTGTCGGAGTCGGAGAAAGGCTGGAAGGTGACCGCCTGCAGCGACATCCCGGTCAAGGGCCGCGGCGGCGGCGGGGTCGGTTTCCACCCCTTCGTCGGCGGCGAGCGCATGCTGCTGTCGGTGAGCGTCTCCCCCACCGGGTTCACCCGCAACGGCAGGCGGGTACGGGCCGAGGCACGGGCCAAGGCTACGGTGAAGAGCGCGGCCACCGGGATCGTCCCCGCGGAGCAATAACGGTCGAGCTTGATCCGGAGCGGCCCGGGCCGGCGGACTCCCGATTCCAGGCCCGGCGCACGTATCTGGTGTGGATTCCGGGGCTGTGGCTCGCCGGCCTGGTGGTCGTCGGGTTCTCCAGCCTGCGAGCAGCGGGCACGGGTCCGGCGAGCGGGTCCGAGCGGATCATCGACGGCGCGATGGCGGCGATCTGCCAGGATTTCGCCGCCGTCAGCGCACACCGTCTCCTTCTCGGCAGACAGCCATCATCGAACCTCGGACGGTTCAGTGGGGATCACCGTCGGGGTGTTCTCCTGCACCACCCTTCCCGGCGACAGCGTGGAATGCAGCCCCCACCGGAAAATTCCGTTTCGCGGACGCCGTGCTTGCCGCAAAAACTAGCTGAGCCGGTGACCGTCAAAAAACCGGTGATGTGTCACAGGGCAGCAGCACGGCGCTTCACGCAATCACAGTGCAGCCAGTACAGCGCGTAAACGCGCTGCCAGGCCGGCGGAGCCGCCGTCGTAAAGCGGTCCGGTGCTGTCGGCCAACAGCATCCGCAGCCTAGCGATGCCGCGCGGGTCGACCGGACGCTGGGAACGCAGCAATTCAGTGATGCGCTCGATCTCCGGGCCGCATTTGGCGACCTGATCGGAGTGAATCGGGAACGGGCGATTGACGCCAGGCCGGGCGCCGGCGGCCGCCTCGACGGTGCGGGTCAGGCTGTTGGCAAGCGAACGGCGTTGCTTCGCCGAGGTCAGTCGTGCCACGTGCACGGCCAATGGGGTCCCGGGGACGACGGCGGCGCCGGATTCGACTTCGCGGTCCAGCCTCGAAGCGAACAGACGTGCCCGCAGCCGAGCCGCCAGAGTCGGGTGGCCCATGTCCTGCTCCAGGGCCGCGATGTCAAAGCCGCCACCCACAGCGATGTGCTGGTTGACGTCCTGTTGGAACTGATTCTGCCGCATGGGCTCTACCTCCTCCCGGGATGACCATCTGTCATGACCCGTTCTTCCGCGCCCGACGGTAGGCGGCCCAATCATGAAGAGTCAACATGGTTTACCAATCAGCAACCATTTCGGTGGGGTGATCCTGCCGACACTGAGGGAGGGAACCGTGCGCCAGGTCACTCAACAACGAAAGCAGCCCCGCACCCGGAACCCTCCTGGGCCAGCGATTCAGTGATTACCTCTAGAGCCCACTTAGAGGGCGTGGTAGCCGCGAGGACCGGGAACGCGGCGACACCTCCGATAGACGAGACCTGGATGATGTGGCCGGTGCACTGCTCGCGCAGGACCGGAAGCACGGCGTGCGTGACGCGGAAGACGCCGAACAGGTTGACCTCGAGCTGATCGCGGCGATGCTGCCGCGACAGCAGGGACACCTCAAAGGCGAGCGTTCCTGTCGGAGGCCACTCCATGTCCTGCACATGTCCGGCACGGGCTCGTGTCTGCGCTGGTCAATAAGTCGGGCTGACAGGATTTGAACCTGCGACCACTTGACCCCCAGTCAAGTGCGCTACCAAACTGCGCCACAGCCCGTTGCCCGGCGCGTACCACGCCCGGCAGGTCGAAAGCGTACCGCAGAGGCACCCGCGACCGAACCGGGCCGCCTACACGCCGAGCAGTCGGTAAAGGCCCACCAGTCCTACGACCACGATGGCAGCCCGCAGCGCGGCCGGCGACAGTCGCCGGCCGTAGTGCGCCCCCAGCCATCCCCCGACGAGAGACCCGGCGGCGATGAGCCCGGCGACCCGCCAGTCGATCCGGTCGAAGGCAACCAGCGTGTAGCTTGCGGCCGCGACGATGTTCACCAGCAGCGCCAGCAGGTTCTTGGCCGCATTCATCCGCTGCAGATCTTCCGGCAGCAGTGCACCCATCACCCCCATGAGCAAAATGCCCTGAGCGGCAGTGAAATAGCCCCCGTAGATTCCTACGGCGAAGGTGCCGAACACCAGTGCCGCCATCCTCAGCGACGAGACGTGCTCGCCCCCTCGGCCTGCCGCCTCAGCCCGCCGCCGTGCGAACGCCTGAATCCGGGGACCGAGTAGGACGAGGCCGAGTGCCAGCACCAGGAGAACCGGAACAACCTGAGCGAAAACCCGCTCCGGGAGATGCAGCAGCAGGTACGCCCCGATCACCGCACCGACCGCCGAGGCCGGGATCTGCCAGCGGAGCCGCCGCCACTGCCCGGCCAACTCCGCGCGATACCCCCAGGTGCCCGACACTCCCCCGGCCACCAGCCCCACCGCGTTGGACATCGTCGCCGTCACCGGCGGATAGCCGAGCGCCACCAGGGTCGGAAAGGTGATGAGGGTGCCCGAACCCACCAGCGAGTTGATGGCGCCGGCAGCCATTCCCGCCAGCGCGATCACGATCATGGAGGCGGCGGACACCCCGGAACCCTAACCAGGCGCGTTTCCGGCCCGCCCGACTTGTCATACCCCCCCGATAAGCTTTCGAACATGAGTTCGATACCCTCCGGAGCGGCTGACGCGATTTCCGCGGTCGACGACGCCATCGCGGCGCTGGGCTCTGTGGCCTGGGACACGCTGCCGATCGGCCAGCTGTGCGCCGTGATCGAGCGGGTCGAGACCACCCGCCGCCGGGCGACCGTGATCGCCCACGATCTGGCCCGGTCCCTGGACCGGCGCAGCGAGGCCGAACTCGGCGGGCCGAGCTTCAAACTTCTCGCCGACGTGGCCCGGCTCAGCCCCAAAGAGGCCCGCCGCCGCATCCGCGATGCCGAACAACTCGCCCCGCGTACCAGCCTCACCGGCCAGCCCCTGCCCCCCGCCCTACCCGCCACCGCCGCGGCCTGGAACTCCGGCACTCTGGACCCCGAGCACCTGCGCGCCATCCAGTCATTCCTGCGCGAACTGCCCATCGACCTGCACCCCGCTGAAGTCGAGAAGGCCGAAACCTTCCTCGCCGACAAGGCCGCCGAGCTGCGCCCCGACCAACTCGAAGTCCTCGCCGACCGACTCGCCCTGACCCTCAACCCCGACGGGGTGTTCTCCGACGCCGACCGCGCCGCCAAGCGCGGGTTCACCTGGTGCGGCCGTCAACGCCGCGACGGGATGAGCGTGGGCAGACTCACCGCCACGCCGGAACTCCGGGCGACCATCGACGCTCTGCTGGCCAAATTCGCCGCCCCGGGGATGTGCAATCCCGACGACCAGACCCCCACGGTCAACAGCGAACCGAATCAACAGGTTGCCGACCGCGACGCCCGCGGGTACGCCCAGCGCCAACACGACGCGCTGGCCGCCATCCTGCGCGCCCAGCTCGGTGATCCCAAACTGGGCCAGCACAACGGGCTCCCGGTCACCATCATCGTCTCGGCGACCCTCGAGCAACTCCAGACCGGCGCAGGCGTCGCCGTCACCGCCGGCGGCAGTCTGCTCCCGATGCCAGACCTGATCCGGATGGCCTCGCACGCCTGGCACTACCTGTGCGTGTACGACACCCATACCGCCCGACCGCTCTATCTGGGCCGCAGCAAGCGCATTGCCACCGCCGACCAACGCATCGTGCTGCACAACAGAGACCGCGGCTGCACAGCCCCCGGCTGCCACATCCCCGGCTACCTCACCGAGGTCCACCATGTCACCGAATGGGCCACCGGCGGACTGACCAACGTCGACGAACTCACCTTCGCCTGCAAGACCGACCACCGGAAACTCACCACCGGCGGCTGGACCACCCGAAAACTTCAGACCGGAGCAACCGAATGGATACCTCCACCCCACCTACCCCTCAAAGCCGGCACCAACGGCTTCCACCACCCCGAACGACTCCTGTCCGACACGGCCGATCAGTGCGACAGCACGTCGACGTCGTAAATGCGCCGGAACTGCCGATCGGTCACCGCCGCCGGAACACTCGCCATGACGACGTCGCGCGCCCGACGCGCCCAGCGCCAGCGCATGTTGACCAACTGG
This sequence comes from uncultured Mycobacterium sp., assembly GCA_964447215.1. Classification (GTDB taxonomy): domain Bacteria; phylum Actinomycetota; class Actinomycetes; order Mycobacteriales; family Mycobacteriaceae; genus Mycobacterium. The sequence goes on along the minus strand of CAYURT010000005.1, from coordinate 86,816 downwards.
TTCATGCGCCACGAGGTGTTGACCACGAAGGTGGCCTTTCGGATTCGGCGCCGCTCGTAGCGGTGCAGTGCGTCAACCGCACCGTCGGGGTCAACGCCGGTGAGGCAATCGGCAACCACCACAGCGTCTTCGATCGCCTGATTGGCCCCCTGCCCCAGGTTGGGTGTCGTCGCGTGTGCGGCATCACCGAGCAGGGCGATCCGCCCGCGCACATAGCTCTTCAGCGGAGGCAGGTCGAAGAGGTCGGAGCGGATCAGCCGCTCCGGCGCTGTCGCATCGACGATCTGCCGCACGATGGCCGGAAAGGACGAGACACGTTGCAGCAGTTCGGCCTTGGCCCGGCCGGGAGTGTCATGCCGTCCCGGCTCGGCCAGCGCGGTGACGTAGAAGTAAACCTCGTCGTCGGCGGTCTGGGAGAAACCCGCCCGCAGTCCGGGTTCGTCGGCCCACAGTTCGGTGCCCCGGTCCGCCCAATGACCCCCGAGGCGCGTCGGCGTGAGACCTCGCCAGCAGGTCTGGCCCGAGTAGCGCAGCGCCATGGCGCCGAACAACCCGGTCCGGACCACCGAGTGGATTCCATCGGCACCGATCAGCAGATCGGCATCAGCGTGGCTGCCGTCATCGAAGTGCGCCCTGACAACCGGATCCACCTCGGTCACCCGAGTCGACCTCCGGCCGAGCACGACGGTGCCGGGCTCAAGAGCAGCGTGCAGGACCGCGTGCAGACGCGGCCGGCTGATGGCAAGGGTGTGGGGGTGCCGGTAGCGATCGGCGAAGTCGTCACCGACGACGCGACTCAGGGTCCGCCCGGCCGCGTTGACAGCGAGGAATTCGCGCATCAGCCGTCCTGCCGCGATCACCTCTTCGGCCAGGCTCGGGTCGATCCAGCGCAGCGATGCCAGACCGTTGGGCGCCAACCAGATTCCGGCACCCACCGGAGCGATCTCCGGTGCGGCTTCGTAGACGGTGACCTCGTGACCATCCCGTTGCAGCGCCACCGCCGCGGTCAGCCCCCCGATGCCCGCGCCGATGACGCTGACCCGCATCGGCTCTCAGTCGATGCGCAGGTAGTAGGACACCGTTCTCGGCGCAACCCGGTTGCCGCCGAACCAACCGCTGACCCGGGCCGCCGTCCAGACGTTGGGGATCAGGCCTTCCGGGTAGGCCTTGAAGACCGTCTGGTCGCCGTAGGTCAGCGTGACGCCGGTGTAGTCGACCAGGTAGTCGAACGTCTCGCCGGCGGGCACCGAGATGATGTCCGGCGGCTTCGGCAGAATCCGCACCTTGTCGACGTTGTAGAACGGCGCGATCTCGAACTCTTCAGTCGTGAGGTTGTAGCGCCAGCCGACCATCGCCGAATCGCGGTCCGGCTCCAGCGGAGTGAAGGCGATGCCGGTGAACTTGTTCCAGTCGAACTGATCGGAGTCCTTGAGGTCGTAGGTGGTGTCGCTGGTGAAGGTCCCGGTGCCGGTGACCTCCCTGATGAAGAACCCGAAGCTGTTCGGGATCGCGAAGTGGGTTCCCTTGTAGATGGTGATCAGCCGCCCGCGCGGGTCGGTCGGGCAGAACAGGTCGAGCAGGCCCTCCAGCAGGGAAGGCCCAGCCGCCGAGGCGGTGGGCGCCTCCGGCGTGGGTGCCGCGGCGACGACCGCCGACGACGGGGCCCGCACCAGGCGCGCGAGGACGTTCCCGCGCTGAGCTGCCGGGCGAGGCGCAGGTCCGGTGGCGGTATCGAGCACCGACGCGGCGGCATTCGGTGGTGCGGCCGGGGCTGCGACGGCGTCCGTCTCCGGCCTTAGCGAACCGGCGACCACCCGCTTGGCGGCGGGCACACCACCGGACACCGCTGGAAGGGTGCGAGTTGGGATCGTTCCGGAGTCGCCGGCGCCCGCCCTGTCGGTGCCGGAGCCAGCGGATTCGGGCTTGACCGCCGCCGTTCGGCGGGTGACCGCCGCGCGCGGGCCGGCGGCCGGTCCGGATCGGACGGCCGCAGCGGCATCGGCTGCACCGGAGCGTCCTCCCGGGCCCGGGGTTTCGGAGGCGTCGGCCGATGCCGGGGCGGCCAGGCCGGTCAGCAGTGCGGCCCCGAAGCCCAGCGCCAGCGTCAATCCGGTGGCCCTGCCCGCGGTCAGCGCCGTCCCGGCCGTCATCACGTGCTGCTGCCGGTTGCTCACGACTGGCAGCTTAACGGTCACGGATTTGGCATCAGGCTTGCTCGCGGGTATTTTCCATCGCGGCCCGGATCAGCCGAGAGAGCAGAGCATGCCCACCCGTTACAGGACTCGTCACACCTCGGCCCGTCTGCATCGCGCCGGGCGGGTCCACCGCGTGCTTCGCCCGCAGGCCGGTCAATGTTTCGAGATCGTCCTGACCCCGGGAACGGGCCGGTGGACGATCCAGGTGCCCGAGATCGGCGAGACCACCGAGGCCACTTCCCGCGCCGCAGTCGAATTGGCTGCCCGCGAGTGCATCGCCGGGGCAACCGGCATCCCGATCGGCTACATCTCGGTGTGGACGCGGGACTGAGCTCGCCCGCCGTCTACGCGCCGGTCGCGACCGCCCGCTCCGCTTCGGAACTCCACTGCGACCACGAACCCGGGAACAGCGCAGCGTCGGTCCCCAGCGTCTGCAGTGCGGCGATGACGACCGAAGCGGTGACCCCGGACCCGCAGTAGACGCACAGGCCGTCCGGCACCGGACCGAACACCGCCGCCAGTTCACCCCGGGGCAGGAAAGTGCCGTCGGCGGCCAGCACCGCAGTGCTCGGCAGGTTGCGGGCACCGGGGATGTGCCCGGCGATCCGGTCCACCGGTTCGACATCGCCGCGGAAGCGGGCCGGCGCCCGGGCGTCCAGCACGGTCCCCGCCGGCGCACCGGCCACCTCCTCGGCGCTGCGGGCCGGGCACGCCCCCGCGTACAGGTCGTCGTGGGTGACGGTCACATCCCCGGGCAGGGGGTCCACCGTTCCTTGATCCAGGTCTCCGCCGGCGGCTATCCAGGCCCCGAGTCCGCCGTCGAGAATCCGCACGCCGGGAATCCCCGCCGCGGTCAGCACCCACCACGCCCGCGCCGAGCCGGCCCGATTCCAGTCGTCGTAGACCACCACCGGCCGGTCCCGGCGCAATCCCCACCGGCGCGCGGCGGCCTGGACGGCGGCACCCGACGGCAGCGGGTGCCGGCCCCGCCCGATGACGCCGTGATCGCTGAGTTCGTCCTCCAGTGAGACGTAGACCGCGCCCGGAAGGTGGCCCGCCAGGTAGTCCGGCCGGCCATCGGGCTCATCGAGTCGCCAGCGCACGTCCAGGACCGCCGGGCGATCCGCACTGTTCAGCAAGCCGATCAATTCGGGGGCGCCGATCAGCACCCGCTCGCGGTCGTTCATCGAGCTAGGGCCGCGCCGGCGGGTTCAGCGGAATCGGTGTGAGGTGGTCGAGGAACCACTCCCGGGCCAGTGCGGCGACCTGTTCGAGGGTGCCGGGTTCCTCGAACAGGTGCGTTGCGCCGGGGACCACCGCGATCCTGGCCTCGGCGGTCATGGCCGCCGCGGCCTGCCGGTTCAACTCGAGCACCGCTTCGTCGCGGCCTCCGACGATCAGCAGGGTGGGCGCTGTGACGTCCGCCAGCGACTCGCCGGCCAGGTCCGGCCGTCCACCGCGGGACACCACGGCGACGATGTCCACCGCCGGGTCCGCCGCCGCGCACAGGGCGGCACCGGCTCCGGTGCTGGCCCCGAAGTAGCCGACCGGAAGACCGGCCGCGTCGTCTGCGGTGCGCAGCCACCGGGTGACGTCCACCAGACGGCGGGCCAGCAGGTCGATGTCGAAGACATTGGCCCGGTCGCGCTCCTCGGCCGGTGTCAGCAGGTCGAACAGCAGCGTCGCCAGACCCGCCGATTCCAACTCGTGAGCGACGTAACGGTTGCGGGGACTGTGCCGGCTGCTGCCGCTGCCGTGGGCGAACACCACGATGCCGCGCGGCTGCTGCGGAACGGTCAGGTGCCCGGCCACGGTGGCGCCGGCCGCCTGAACGAGGACCTCGTCGTCGCGAAGCGGATTGCCGGTCGTCTCAGCGGACATTCGCGCCTCCCCTGGTTCAGGTGCCGAAGTCGATCTGGGCGGCCGGGTTGGCGACCGCGGTGACCATCCCGATCCCGATCGGGCCGCGGTCGTCGAACAAGGTCGCTCCCCCCACCGAGATACCCTCAGAGCACCAGTGCGAATCAGCCTGTACCCCAATGTAGTCCCCGACCGGAAGACGCGACAGCGCCACGGTGAGGTCACCGTTGATGTAGCCGATGCCCTCGGTCCCGAGGTTGGTGACCAGGCTGGTGGCCTCGGCCGCGACGACAGCGCGCACGAACGGGCCGGCCTCCTCGCCGGCGACGACCTCGCCGGTGCGGTGGTACACCCGCTTGCGGGAGACGTTCTGGTGCTCGGCGCCGGAGTGGCTCCACCCCGCCTCGTCGCTGCCAACCAGGTAGACGGGACCGTCCACCCCGGACGGCGCGGAAAAGAACGCCCCGGCGGCCCACTCCCGCCCCGGGGGCGGCGCCGAGCGGCGGTACTGGACCATCGTCGCCCTCGCCACCACGACCCCCTCCTGGAGGATTTCGCATTCGGAGTTGCGGACCCGGCGGCCGTCCCGGACCAGTCGCGTTCGCACCTCGGTGGGAACCCTGCGCGCGGCCCTGAACAGATCCGCCGTCAGCCGGGCGGGCAGGAAACCGTCGGCCCGATACTCCCGCTCGAGAGAGCGTGCGGCCAGGCCCACCACGGCGGGTCCGTTGAGCAGGCCGGCGCCCCAGCGGCTCAGTGCGAACTCGGTCGGCTCGAAGACGCCGTTCCGTTCGGTGAAGAAGTGCGCGGCGGCCCGGAACACCCCGGAATCCTCGCACAGTTCCTTAGCCGACATAATCAACGGCGGGGTCACGGTGAAGGGGTGCGCGGTGCCGGATGTCGAGGCGAGTGCGGCAACCCCGGGCGGACACCGCGACCCGGCGTCGCAGGGCCGGCTGGTCGCGACGCTGAGCATCGTGGCGCTGACCGTGGCCGTCCTGCAGACCGGTGTGGTCCCGGTCCTGGGCGTGATCGCCCGCCAGCTGGACGCCGCGCCGGTCGACGTCAGCTGGGCGGTGACGGCCAACCTGCTCGCGGCCGCTGCCAGCACACCGCTGATCGGGCGCCTGGCCGATCTGCACACCCGCAAACGGGTGCTGCTGGCGGTGCTGGCGGTGGTGCTCGCCGGATCGGTGCTGGCCGCAACGACCTCTTCGCTGCCCCTGCTGATCGCGGCGCGGGTGCTGCAGGGCGCCTCGTTCTCGCTGTACCCGATCGGGATCTCGATCCTTCGCGAGGAGCTCCCGCCGGAGCGGCTGATGGGCGCGATGGCGGTGATCTCCGGCGTGCTCGGCTTCGGCGGTGGGATGGGGCTGGTGGTCACCGGACTGCTGATGCGCGGCGACGCCGACTATCGGCGGGTGTTCTGGTTCACCACGGCGTTCTGTCTGCTGGTGATCCTGACCGTCGCGGTGGCCGTGCCGCTGCGTCCGCGCACCTCGACGGGGACGGTCGACTGGCCGGGCGCGGCCGGCCTGGCGGCTGGTCTGTCGCTGGCTCTGCTGGCCATCACCCAGGGCAACACCTGGGGCTGGGCCTCGCCGCGCACGGTGGGCAGCGCACTGGCCGGAACCACGGCACTGGGATTGTGGTGGTGGTGGGAGCGCCGGGCACATCAGCCGCTGGTGTCCATCAGCATGCTGGGCCGGCGCCCGATTCTGCTGACCAATATCGCCACCGTCTCGGTGGGCATGGGCCTGTACTTCGGGTTCCTCGGCCTGACCGGGCTGGTGCAGGCTCCCACCGAGAGCGGCTACGGATTCGGGGCCAGTGTGCTCGAGGCCAGTGTGGTGTTCCTGCTCCCCGGCGCGCTGGCCGGCTTCCTCACCGCGCTGGCCAGTGGCCGCTACATCAACCGGTTCGGGGCTCGGCGGGTTCTGGTGGCCGGCTCCGCGGTCGGGGTGGCCGGCTTCGCGCTGCTGGCGGCCGCCCACGCCACACCCTGGCAGGTGATCGCCGCCGGTGTGCTGATCAACGCCTACATCAGCCTGGCCTACGGCGCGCTGCCCGCCTTGGTGGTCGGAGAGGTCGAGGCCGGCGAGACCGCGGTCGCCACGTCGATGAACGCCATCGCCCGGACGGTGGGCGCCTCCACCGCGGCGGCGGTCGTGGCGGTGCTGCTGAGCCGCAACGGCGCCGGCTACCCGCCGGAGAGCAGCTTCACGATCCTGTTCGCCCTCGGGGCGGCCACCGGCGCGGCCGCCATGCTGCTGATCGCCGCCAGCAGACCCCGGTTGCGCCGAGTCGAGTCGGTCGAGGAGATCTCGGAGTCCCGCGCGATGAGCCACGAGTGGGGGTAAGCATGGACGGCATGGCGGGAACCACCGACCGGTTCGACGAGACGGTCGACGTCGTCGTCGCCGGTTCCGGCGGCGGCATCACCGGCGCCTACACCGCCGCCCGTGAGGGCCTGTCAGTGGCGCTGCTGGAGGCCACCGGCAAGTTCGGCGGAACCACCGCCTATTCGGGGGGCGGCGGAATGTGGTTCCCCTGCAACGCCGTTCTGCGCCGGGCGGGCTGCGACGACACCTTCGATCGGGCGTGGACCTATTTCCACGCCGTAGTCGGCGACCGCACGCCCCGCGACCTGCAGGAGGCCTACGTCCGCGGCGGGGCCGCCCTGATCGACTATCTGGAAGAGGATGACAACTTCGAGTTCGCCGTGCTGCCCTGGCCGGATTACTTCGGGTCGGCTCCGCAGGCCCGGACCGACGGTTTGCGCCACATCGTGGCGGCCCCCTTGCCGGCCCGGCGACTCGGCGACTCGGCCGCCCTGGTGCGGGGCCCGCTGGACAATGACCGGTACGGAACACCGGCACCGGACCTGCTGGTCGGCGGGCGGGCGCTGATCGGGCGATTCCTGGCCGCGCTGAACGCCTTCCCCGCCGCGCGCCTGCACCGCGACACCGAGGTGGTCGACCTGATCGTCGCCGGCGACCGGGTGGCCGGGGTGGTGGCCCGTCGTGGCGCGGAAACGGTGCGGATCGGCGCCCGTCGGGGTGTGCTGCTCGCGGCGGGCGGTTTCGAGCGAAACGAGGCGCTGCGCGGACGATTCGGTGTTCCCGGCCGCGTTCAGGACAGCATGGGCGCACCGGGCAATCGCGGCGCCGCCCTGCAGGCCGCGCTGCGTGTGGGCGCCGACACCGACCTGATGGACCAGGCATGGTGGTCACCGGGGCTGATTCATCCCGACGGCGGGGCGGCCTTCGCGCTCTGGTTCACCGGCGGGCTGTTCGTCAACGGGGAGGGCCGGCGTTTCGTCAACGAGTCCGGACCCTATGACCGGGTCGGGCGCACGATCCTCGCCGAGATGGGAGCCGGGCGCCTGCGGCAGCCGTTCTGGATGGTCTACGACGACCGGCGGGGCGTGGCGCCCCCGGTCCGGGCGACCAATGTCTCGCTGGACGACCCTGAGCGCTACCGGGCCGCCGGGCTGTGGCGCAGCGCCGACACCCTCGAGGATCTCGCCGGGCTGATCGGGGTGCCGCCGGGCGCCTTGACCGCCACCGTCTCCCGGTTCAACGCCATGGCGGCCGCCGGCGCCGACGCCGACTTCGGCCGCGGCGAGGAGGCCTACGACCGGGCGCTGGCGCAGGGCAGGCCCGCGTTGGTGCCCCTGGAATCCCCGCCCTTCCACGCGGCCGCGTTCGGGCTGTCCGACCTGGGCACCAAGGGCGGCCTGCGCACCGACGCCCGCGCCCGGGTGCTCGACACCGCCGGGGCACCGATCCCGGGCCTGTACGCGGCGGGCAACACCATGGCCGCGGTCAGCGGCACGACCTACCCCGGCGGCGGCAACCCGATCGGGGCCTCGATGCTGTTCAGCCATCTGGCCACCCTGGACATGGCGGGCGGGCACGAGCCGAGGTAGCGGCGAAGGCCAAAGCGCGCCGCGGCCCGCGCCGAACCGCGATAATGGCCGCCATGCGAGCGATGACCATCGCGGTGCTGGTGACGGCTGCGGCGTTCGGATCGGTCACCGCCTCCCCCGACGCCCGCGCCGACGCCGAATGGGCCATCAACGGCACGTTCACCGCCACGTCCAACGGAGAATGGGCCCGCAAGAACGACATCTTCATCGACCAGCGCACGGTGCGTGCGGTGTGGACGGTGTCCTCGGAGTGCTCCTACCCCACCGAGTGCACCGGGACGGTGACCAGCAACCAGGGCTGGACCGCGCCGATCTACCAGACCGGCGGCGAGTGGTACGTCAAACACGTGGTGGAGAACTGGATTCCGTGCCCGGACGGCAGCACCGCGCCGGGCCTGCAGATCTTCCGGTTCAAACGGATGACCCCCGACGGCGCCTACCAGGACCCCACCTCCAACACGCTGGTCGGCGAGGACGCGACGACCGGGCCCAGCGGTGCGTGCGGGATCAGCCTGCCGCTGTTCATCACCATGCCGTTCAAACTGGTCAAGGTCGGCTGAGCGGGCCACTGAACCGGTCAGGAGGTCGGCAGCAGGTCCTGCCAGGACGTCGGGGCCTCGACGACATCGGTCTGCTGATAGACCCCGCCGTCGGGGGTGGCGAACTTCCCGGTCTGCGGGTCGTAGGTGGCGATCGCCGCCGAGGGTCCCGGACCGCCGCCGACCGCACTGCTGGGCGTGACGACGCCGGGTCCGGGCGCGGGTGGCGCCACCCCGGCTGGAACGGGCGGGGCCCCGGCTGGAGCGGGCGCCACCCCGGCTGGAACCGGCGGCGGCATCGGCGTCCCCTCCAGCGGCCCGAAGATGTTGTCCTGGAAGGTCACCCGGTCATCCGGGGGTATCCCCTGGGCCAGCAGATTGGGATCGACCGGGTAAGGCCCCAGCGCGTGCTGGCGCATCGCCAGCGGTTCGAAGGGTAGGTCGCTTTCACAGATCTCGACGGTCGGGGCGCGCTTGCCGGGCTGTCCCATACACGGGTAGTTGCGCGCGCCGCGCACCCCGATCGGCGAGTCCTGGGGCAGTTTGCAGTACAACCCGTCGGGGGTGTCGATGTCGGACAGGTCCGATGGCGACCGCCAGGACGAGGGCGGCAGGAAGCCCACTGTGCAGGCCGGTGGATCGTTGAGGGTCAAGGTGAAGTCACCCTGGGTGAACCCGGTCGGATTGTTCATCGGCAGGCCCACCGCCTGCACCGAGGCGATCAACGGCGGCAGCAGCACCAGCAGCTGTTCCAGTGACGCGTTGTAGGTCACCGCGATCCGGCCGACCGTGGTCAGGTTGGCCAGCAGCACCGGCAGGGTCGGCTTGATCTGGGTGAGCAGTTGTGCGGCCTCATCGGCGGCCCCGGGCCCATTGCTGAGGACCGCACGGATCTGCGGGTCGTTGATGCTGAGCTGTTCGGTCACGCCGGCCAGGCTGCGCGCCCAGGTCCGCAGAGCGTCGGCGGAGACCACCTGGCCGTCGAGTAGCGGACGGCTGTCGGCGATCAGCGCCCGGGCCCGATCGGCGACTCCCTCGAAGTCACCGGCCACCGTCGAGGTCGAGTCCAGCAGGGCGGCCAGGTCGTCGCCGGCGCCGTTGAAGCCCTTGAACGACTCGTCGAGCAGCCTGCCCAGCTGGTCTTTGGGGATGCTGTCCAGCAGCGCGCTGAGCTGGTCGAGCATCGGGCCGACCTGCTGGGGCACCGTGGCGTCGGCGGCGGTGATCACCGACCCGTTGCTCAGGAAAGGCCCGGAGTCCGTCCGGGGCTGCAGGTCGACGTACTGCTCGCCGACCGCGGAAACGCTGAGCACGCTGGCCTGCAGGTCGGCGGGGACCTTCGGGGAGGTCGCCAGCGACAGCGTGGCCCGCGCACCGCCACGCACCGCCCGCACATCGGTCACCCTGCCGATCTGCACGCCCCGGTAGGTGACGTTGGCGAACCGGTAGAGCCCACCGGTCCGGGGCAGTTCAAGTGTGACGGTCATCCGCCCGATTCCGAGCAGCGTGGGCAGTTGCATGTAGACCAGCGCCATCGCGCCGACGCCCACGATCGAGGCGATCGTGAAGATGACCAACTGGATGCGCACGAACCGGGTCAGCATCAGTTGCCTCCCGGCCCCGGCGCGGAGCCCGGCAGATGGGCGACCGGCTCCTCGCCGGCCATTCCGGACTTGGGCACGATGTCGGCGTCCGGCGGGTCCGGCGGGTCCCCCAGCGGGCCCAGGCCGGCCACCTCGGCCGGAGGCTCCTCCAACGGTGCCCGGATCGGGTCGTAGGTGTAGGTCGCGTACCACGGATCACCGGGCGCGGGAACGAGTTTGGCACCCTCCTGGCCCCACCGGGTGCCGAGCATCAGGGTCTTCTTCAGGCGCGGGACGGTGAAGTCGAAGATGATGAACTGGTTGAGGTAGTCGCCGCGGATGGCCCGGTCGATGGTGGCCTGACCGTAGGGGAAGGCCGAGAAGAAGTAGGCCAGCGACTTGTTGAGGTTGGGGCCGACGTCGGCCAGGGAGCGCAGCGTCGGCTCGAGGTTGCGCAGGTTGGCGATGAGCTCGGCGCGGGTGTCGGTGACCACGTCGGCGGCCAGGCCGGAGAAGGCGCCGAGCTTCTCCAGCGCGGCCGTCAGCTTGGGCCGCTCGGCGATCAGCACGTCAAGGGCCGGGGGGATGCGGTCCAGGGCGCGGGTCAGCACCTCCCGCTGGCCGGCCAGTGTGCCGCCGAGCCGGTTCAGCGAGTCGATCGTCGCGTTGATGCTGTCTCGCTGGTCGGCGAGCACCCCGATGAAGTCGTTGAGACGGGTCAGCAGGTCGCGGATCTGTGGCTCACGGCCGTTGAACGCCGCGTTGAGTTCGTTGACGATGTCGCCGATCTGACCCAGCCCGCCGCCGTTGATCACCACCGACAGCGCCGACAGCGTCTGTTCGGTCGACGGATAGGTGGAGCTGCGGTTGAGTCCCAGGGTCGCGCCGGGCTCCAGCCGTCCGCGCGGGGGCTCACCGGCGGGTGGATCCAGCGCCAGGTGCATCGAACCCAGCAGGCTGGTCTGTCCGACTTTCGCGACCGCGTTGGCCGGGACGCTGACCCCGGGTTTCACCGAGATCTCCACATCAGCGATCCAGTCCCGGACGGTCATCTTCCCGACACTGCCGACGACGATGTCATCGACGAGCACCGGCGAATTCGGTTCCAGGGTGCTGACGTTGGCCAGTTCGACGTGGTAGGTGGTGGCATCGGGGCCGCGGCCGACCGCTCCGGGCAGCGGCAGCGAGTTCAGCCCGCCGAAACCGCAACCGGCCAGGCTCAACGCGGTCAGTGCGGCCGCGACCGCGCGGCGGGACCGTCGGAATCTCATGGGCCGCCCTCCCCCGTGGGCTGGGGCGGAGCCGAAGGCGGGGCCGCCTCGGCGGGCAGCAGCATGTCCTGCAGGGTCGACGGCGCCGCCCCGGCCGCTCCCCGGGGCACACCCGGCGGGATCGGCGCGCCGGGATACAACGCGGGCTGCGGATCGGCCGGGAGTCCGTCGGGCGCATAGGAGCCGCGCTGCCCGCCCGGCGGCGCCCCCCACCCGGCCGGAGGCGGGACGTCGCCATCGAGTCCGGTGTAGGCCGAGACCACCGGTGGGGGTTCCACCGGCGGGGCAACCCCGCCGCCGCCGGGCGCCAGATGCGGCTCGGAGTAGACCAGGTTCCACGGACTCGGCGACTTGCCGAGGTAGGCGTTGAACGGGAAGGGAAGGTAGTTGAAGTTCAGCAACCGCAGCGCGGGGCCGAGGTACTCGGTGCAGATCCGGGCGGTCTCCGAGGCCGTCGCGTTCTCGATGGCGCCGATCGCCGCGCACACCACCTGAAGCGGGTTGGAGAAGTTGTGCAGTGCGAAACCGCCCAGCGCACTTTGGATGTCGGGGTTGTAAATGTTGTAGCTGTTGCCGACCGCGTTGGGAGCGACGTGCAGCAGGTTCTTCAGTTCCATCTGCTTGTCGCTGAGATTGCGCACCACGTCAGACAGCCGCTCGACCTGCTCGGCAGCCTGCTCGCGGCTGCCGGCCACGAAACGCTCGACGTCGACTACGGCGCCGGAGAGGTTCGTCAGCGCCGCGTCGAGGTCCGAGCGGCTGCCCTCGAGCACGCTGGACACACTGGCCAGCCGGTTCTGGAAAGACACGATCTGGGCGTTGCTGTCGCGCAGCACGGTGACGAAGGTCTGCAGGTTGGCGATTACGTCGACGATGTTGCCGCTGCCCTCGGCCAGGGTCCGGCTCAGCGCGGACAGCTGCCCGATGGTCTCCCGGAGCTTGTCGCCGTTGCCGTCCAGGGCGTTCGCCGCGCTGTCGATGAACCGCCCGACCGAGGTGGCGGACAGGTCGCTGACGGGCCCGAGTTCGGTGGCCAGCCTGGTCAATTGGGCCTTGACCTCGTCCCATTCGACCGGGACGGCGGTGCGGTCGGTGTCGATCACGGCGCCGTCGGGCAGGGTGGGCCCGCTGGACTCGTAGGCGGGGGCCAGTTGCACATAGCGCGACCCGACCAGGTTCTGCGCGACGATCACCGCGCGGGCGTCGGCCGGGACGGGGACGTCGTGATCGACCTCGAGAACGATCCTGGCCCGGGTGCCCTGCGGGGTGATGGCCTTGATGGTGCCGACCTTCACCCCGGCCACCCGCACCTGGTCACCCGGGTAGATCGCGGTCGCGCTGGTGAAATAAGCGGTGATGGTGGTCGGCCGAAGCACGGTGGCGCGGACCACGAGTGCGACGCCCGCGAACAGCAGCAGCGCCAGCAGCGCCGCGGTCGCCGCGGTGATCCGATTGCGCGTCACGGCAGACCCCCCGAACGGATGGCCGGATCGGGAATGCCGTTGTACGGGAACGGGAACTCCGCGCGCGGGCCGGCGTTGTCGGGCGGCTGACCGGCGTCGACACCACGGCGGAAGCCCAGGATGTAGTCCAGGAACGGTTGCAGGGTCTGCGCCGGGGAGAGATTGGCCACGAACGCGTTGTAGTAGAAGCCCCCGTTGACGGCCTCGGCCTGGGTGAGCTGGAACTTGGCGATGCCCGACATCGCCTCGCCGATGTTGTCGTTGTTGCGCTGCAGCATGGCCGTCACAACGTTGAGCTTCTCCAGGGCCGGCGCCAGCTCGGCTTCGTTGTCGGCGACCAGACCCGCCAGCTCCCGGGACAGCGCCGAGGTGTTGGCCAGCAGGTTGACGATCGCGTAGCGGCGCTGTTCAAGGACACCGAGCAGTTCGTTGGCGTTGAGGATCAGGGTGTTCACCTGCCGGCTGCGGTCGGAGAGGATCTCGGTGACATCGGCCGCGCTGGCCAGCAGCGCCGACAGCGACTCGTTGCGCTCGTTGAGCGCCCGGGAGATGCGGGTGATCCCGTCGAAGGTGGGCGAGAGCTGCGGGGCCAGCCGGTCGATGGTGGTCGCGAGGGTCTGCAGCGACTGGTTGAGCGCGGCGGTGTCGGTGTCGCGGGTGTTGGCGGTGAACTCCGACAGCGCCTCGGTCAGCGAGTAGGGCGAACCGGTGCGGGACAGCGGGATGACGTCGGAGCTGCGCAGTCGCCCGCTGCCCTGGGACTCCAGGGTCAGCACCCGCTGGCCGAGCAGGGTGCCGGTACGGATGTGCGCGGTGGACCCCGAGCCCAGCCGCACCGTGCCCTTGACGGCGAAGGTCACCAGCGCCTTCCCCCGTTGCAGGGAGACATCGTTGACGCTGCCCACCGTGACCCCGGAAACCTTGACGTCATTGCCCGGGGCCAGTCCGCCGGCGTCGTCGAACAGCGCCTGATGCCGCACCGAGGTGGCCAGCTCCAGCAGCCGCTGCGGCTGCAGACCCACCGAGATCACCAGGATGATCAGCACCAGGCCGATGACGCCGGAGCGTACGAGGTTCGAACCGCGGTATTTCAGCATCAGGGCTCAGCGCACCTTCCGGTGTGCTGCAGAATCCACGGGAAATGCGCGGTGCGGCCTTGAAGGTCGGTGACCCGCAACGACATCCCGCACAGGTACTGGTTGATCCAGCTGCCGTAGGAGCCCAGCCGGACCAGCTTGCGGAAGTTCGCCGGCGCCTTCTGCAGGGCGAGGTCGAGGCTCTCGTGGTCGTCCTCGAGCAGCGGCGCCAGCCGGGCCAGTTCGTCGACGGTGCCGGCCAGCGCGGGACGGCCCTCGGTGAGCAGGTCGGTCAGCGACGCCGTTCCCCGGTCCAGCGCGGTGATGGCCTCACCGATCGGTTCGCGCTCGGCGGCCAGTCCGGTGACCAGTTCGTCGAGCTTGTCGACGGTCCCGGAGAACTTCTCACCGTCCTCGGCGATCGTCGCCAGCACGGTGTTGAGGTTGTCGATGACGGCCTGAACGTTCCGGCTGTTGTCGGCCAGCGAGGTGGAGAATGCCGAGGTCCTGGCGAAGAGCGACTCCAGGTCACCCTCCTGGCCCTGCAGGATCGAGATCAGCGATCCGGTGAGCGCGTTGACGGCCTGCGGATTGAGGCCCTGCACAACGGGTTTGAGGCCGCCGAGCAGCAGGTCGAGATCCAGTGCGGGTTCGGTGCGATCGGTCGGGATCACCGATCCGGGTTGGGCGATGTCCGGCGACCCTGGGCCCTCGAGCAGTTCCAGGTAGCGGTCGCCGACCAGGTTCAGGTAGCGCACCGCGGCTTTGGTGCCCGCGGTGAGCACGATGCCGCGGTCGGCGCCGAAACCCACGACGACGGTGTTGTCCGGCTGCAGAGCGACGCTGTTGACCGTTCCGACCCGCACCCCGGCCACCCGGACCGAGTCGCCGGACTTGAGGCTGGAGACGTCGTCGAAGACCGCCGAGTAGGTGCTTTCCGGGCCACCGCGCACCTGCCCGAAGATCGCGAACAGCACGGCCGTGACCATCAGCATCACCGCGGCGAAGATCCCGAACTTGGTCGCGGTCGCCCCCAGCCCCCTCATCCGGGCTGGCCCATCTGCGCGGTGTTGCGGGGCGGCCCGCCGAAGGGTCCGAACAGCGCCTGTTTGAGGCCGTCGGAATTGAGCAGGATGCCCTGGTTGCCGTACTGGGCCTGGTTGGCGCCGATGTCGGTGACCACATAGGGCGGCCGCGCCTCGTAGCCGACGGTGGGCAGATCCATGCACTGCGGACCGCCCTTGGCCGCGACCTTCGGCAGGTTGTCCGGGTAGCGGTAGCGCTCGCGGCCCAGGAAGAAGCCCTGCACCAGGACCGCCCCCGGCACCGCGATGCCCGGGCCGGTGGCCAGCGGGATGAGACCGCCCAGCCCGCAGGTCAGCGCCCCGTTGTACCGGTTGGTCAGGTCGGTGGTCGGCACCAGCAGCCGGGCCACCTCGGTCAGCGGGTCCCGGTTCTCGGCCAGCACCTCGGTGCCGATGTCGGCCAGACCGATCGCACTGACCAGCAGGGCGTCCAGGTTGGTCTGCTGATCGACCACCGAGTCGCTGACATCAGAGGTGTTGGACAGGATCGCCAGCAGGTCCGGGGACGCGTCGGCGAAAGCGCCGAAGACCGTCGGCGAGACCGCCAGCACGTGGTTGAGGTCCTCCAGCGCCGGGTTGATCCGGCTCAGCGCGGTGTCGAGGTCGACCAGCGTCTGGCCGAATCGCTCGCCCCGGCCGTTGAACGCGGTGGCCAGTGCCCCGAGGGTCTGGTTGAGCTTGGCCGGTTCGACCTCGTCGAGCACCGTCACCAGTTGCTCGAACACGGTGTTGAGTTCGACGGTGACATTGTCCGAACCCTGGATGACCGTGCCGGCCCGGAGAGGCGCGGCCGCCGGCGCGGCCGGCGGCACCAGTTCGACGTATTTGGAGCCGAACACCGTCGAGGAGGTGATCTCGGCGCGCACGTTGGCCGGGATCGCCGCCAGCGATCCGGGGTCGATGGCCAGGTGCAGTGCGGCGCCGCCCTCGGACAGGGGCTCGATCGAGGTCACCTTGCCCACCTGGGCGCCGTGCAGTTTGACCTTGGCCTCGGGGTACATCACCAGGCCGGCCCGGTCGGCGATCACGGTGACCGGCACGGTTCTGCGGAAGCCGTCCCGGAACAGCCCGACCGCGACCGCGACGATCGCCAGCAGCACGACGACGGTCAGCAGTCCGGTCAGGGGACGAACATAGCCGCGGGCGCCGAAACTCGAACCCGGCCGTGCCGCGACCGGCGCCGCAGCGGTCTCCGTCTCGGACCTGTCGACCGGCCCGGGGCCCAGTGGAGATGTCATGGGAGGCTCCGCTACCCGGCCAGGTTGAAGTTGCCGTTGGAACCGTAGACCGCCAGCGACACCAGCAGGGTCACCGAGACCACCACGACCAGCGAGGTGCGCACCGCGTTGCCGACGGCGACCCCCACCCCGGACGGCCCGCCGGTGGCGAAGTATCCGAAGTAGGTGTGGATCAGCAGGATGGTGATGGCCATCAGCACCGCCTGCAGGAACGACCACAACAGGTCGAGCGGGTTGAGGAAGGTGTTGAAGTAGTGCTCGTAGAGGCCGGCGGACTGGCCGAAGAGCACCACCGTGACGAACTGGCTGGCCAGGAACGACAGGATAACCGCGATCGAGTACAGCGGCGCGATCGCGATCATCCCGGCGGCCAGCCGGGTGGACACCAGATATTCGACCGGCCGGATCCCCATCGACTCCAGCGCGTCGATCTCCTCGTTGATCCGCATGGCCCCCAGCTGGGCGGTGACCCCGGCGCCGAAGGTGGCGGCCAGACCGATACCGGCCACCACCGGCGCCGAGATCCGCACGTTGATGAAAGCGGCCAGGAAGCCGGTCAGCGCCTCCACGCCGATGTTTCCCAGCGAGGAGTAGCCCTGCACAGCCAGGGTGCCGCCAGCCGCCAGGGTGAGAAATCCGACGATGGCCACCGTGCCGCCGATCATCGCCAATGTGCCTGCGCCCATGGAAATCTCGGCGATCAGCCGGATGATCTCGTGGCGGTAGCGCACAACCGCGTGCGGAACCCCGGCGATCGCCCGGCCGTAGAACAGGATGTGGTCGCCGATCCGGCTGAAGAATCCCACCGGCCGGCGGAACTCGCGGAACAGTCGCGGGTAGTTGGTGCGCAGGATCGTGACGGTTCCCATCGCGCTACCCCGTCGTCAGCCGGATGCCGATCGCCGTGACGACCACGTTGACCACGAACAGCGCCATGAAGGCGTACACCACCGTCTCGTTGACCGCGTTGCCGACCGCCTTGGCCCCGCCGCCGCGGATCATCAGCCCGCGATAGCAGGCGACCAGACCGGCGATCACGCCGAAGAGGGCGGCCTTCACACACGAGATGATCACCTCGGGCACCCCGGTGAGCAGAGTGATCCCGGCGGCGAAGGCGCCCGGGTTCACGTCCTGGACGAACACCGAGAACGCGTACCCGCCGAGGATTCCGATGATCACCACCAGCGAGTTCAGCAGCAGCGCCACCAGGCCGGAGGCCAGCATCCGCGGGGCGACCAGGCGCTGCACCGGGTTGATCCCGAGCACCTCCATCGCGTCGATCTCCTCACGGATGGTGCGCGAACCCAGATCGGCGCACATCGCCGTCGCCCCGGCACCGGCCACGATCAGCACCGTCACCAACGGACCCACCTGGGTCACCGCGCCGAAGGCCGCGCCCGCGCCGGACAGGTCGGCGGCTCCGAGCTCGCGCAGCAGGATGTTGAGGGTGAAGCTGACCAGCACCGTGAACGGGATCGCCACCAGCAGGGTGGGCGCCATCGACACCCGGGCGACGAACCAGGACTGCTCGAGGAACTCCCGCCACTGGAACGGCCGCCGGAACACGAACCGGACGGCGTCGGCGGACATCGCGAACAGACCCCCGACAGCCTGCATCGGCCCTGTGAGACCCCGGTCCAGCGCGATGCCCGGAGACCAACGATCGGCGGCCCTGTTCACCATCCGGATCGGCGCTCCTTCCTGCTGGAACGTGTTCCAATGACCCCAGGAAACCTATGCGATAAAAGACGGTGGCGTAAGGGATTGACGCAGCGGGCGATCAACCGGTAGGTCGGATTCGGCGCGCGCGGCCGCCGCCGCCACCACAATGAGGTTCGGTCGCACACCCGCCGCGGATCCGCCCGGCATCGACCGCGGTCCGGCAGACAGAGCAGACAGAGGAGCACCCCGCCATGCCCCCATTGCAGCGGTACGCCGACCGTCGCGTCCTGATCACCGGCGCCGGCTCGGGCATCGGCCAGGCCTGCGTGCTGCGCCTCCTCGCCGAAGGCGGGCGGGTGGTCGCCGCCGATATCAGCGAGGCCGGCCTGGCCGACACCCGCGACCGGGCCGGGCCGGCCGCCGATCAGCTCGGCACCGTCGTGATGGACGTCGGCGGCGAGGAGTCGGTGGCGACCGGAGTGCGGCAGGCGGTGAAGGAACTCGGCGGCCTGGACACCCTGGTCAACGTGGCCGGCATCCTCCGCTCGGCGCACTTCCTGCAGACCTCGCTGGCCGATTTCGAGCAGGTACTGCGGGTCAACCTGATCGGCACCTTCCTTGTCACCCGCGCGGCACTGCCCGCGTTGCGCGAGGGAGATACCCCGGCGGTGGTCAACTTCAGTTCCACCTCGGCCAGTTTCGCCCACCCCTACATGTCCGCCTACGCGGCGTCCAAAGGCGGCGTGCTGGCGATGACCCACGCGCTGGCCGCGGAGTTCGGCAAGGAGGGCATCAGGTTCAACTGCGTGCAGCCCGGGTCGATCTCCTCGGGGATGACCGACGGCACCGGCCAATCCCGCCAGAGCGTGGGTCCCGGACTGCCCGAGGACGCCGACTATTCCCTGTTCGACCGGGTGGCCCCGGCGCTGCCGCTGCCCGGCCGGGCCATCTTCGCCAGCCCCGACGCGGTGGCGGCGGTGGTGGCAATGCTCGGCAGCCCGGAGGCGTTCTTCGTCACCGGGACCGAGGTGCGCATCGACGGCGGCGCGCACATGTAGCTCCGCACCCACGAAAAACGCTTCCGAAGCAACCCCCAGGCAGCGGATCAGAAGCATATTGCTGTCGCTACGACGAAATCCGTGGACATTCCCCGGGCCCGGGAGTGTTGCGGACAGTGCCGAAATCGGCCATCGTTTAGCCACCCGTTCACCCGCCCCGAATCGCAGCGAGCCAGGAGACCGATTCTGACCGAGACCGGCACGGCCACACCGGCCCAGCAGGGCACTGCTGGCGGTGCGGCGCGCCACGCACCGGACCCGGTCATCGAGATCGACCATGTGACCAAGCGGTTCGACGACTACGTCGCAGTGATCGACGCGGACTTCTCGATCGGCGCCGGCGAGTTCTTCTCCATGCTCGGCCCGTCGGGCTGCGGCAAGACCACCACGCTGCGGATGATCGCCGGTTTCGAGACTCCCACCGAGGGCGCCATCCGGCTCGAGGGCGTCGACGTCTCCCGGGTCCCCCCGCACAAACGCCACGTCAACACCGTGTTCCAGCATTACGCGCTGTTTCCGCACATGACGGTCTGGGACAACGTCGCCTACGGCCCGCGCAGCCGGCGCAAGGACAAGGCGCAGATCAAGAAGAGCGTCGACGAGATGCTCGAGGTGGTTCGGCTCACCGACTTCGCGCTGCGCAAACCCGCCCAGCTCTCCGGCGGCCAGCAGCAGCGCGTCGCCTTGGCCAGGGCCCTGGTCAACTACCCCAGCGCCCTGCTGCTCGACGAGCCGCTGGGGGCGCTGGACCTGAAGTTGCGTCACGTCATGCAGTTCGAACTCAAGCGGATCCAGCGCGAACTGGGCATCGCCTTCGTCTACGTCACGCACGACCAGGAGGAGGCGCTGACGATGAGTGACCGCATCGCGGTCATGAACGCCGGCCGGGTCGAGCAGATCGGCACCCCCACCGAGATCTACGACCGGCCCGCGTCGGTCTTCGTCGCGGGCTTCATCGGCCAGGCCAACCTGTGGGACGGCCGTCAAACCGGGCGCGCCAACCGGGACTACGTCGAGGTGGACGTCCTCGGCGCCACCCTGCGGGCCCGGCCTGGGGAAACCGCCGTCGAGACCGGCGGACGGGCCACGGTGATGGTCCGCCCCGAACGGGTGCGGGTCTCCACCGAACCGCCGGCCGGGTCGGAGACCGGGTTTCCTTCCGTGGTCCGGGCAACTGTGACCGACCTGGTCTTCCAGGGGCCGGTGCTGCGGTTGTCGCTCACCGCCGCCGACGGCTCGCCGATCGTGGCCCACGTCGGTCCCGAACAGGAACTGCCGCTGCTGCGGCCGGGCGACGGGGTCCATGTGAGCTGGTCCCCCGACGCGGCTCTGGTGCTGCCGTCCCCCGAGACCCCGAGTCCCCGCCAACTGCACGAACTGCTTGACTGACCCCACCTTCACCCCAGAAAGGCACTCCCATGGCTGACGTCGATCCCCGGGCCATCGCCCGGCTCACCTCCCGCCGACGGTTTATCGGCGGCGGCGCCGCCACCGCGGCCGCCCTGATCCTGGGTCCGTCCGTTCTGGCCTCCTGTAGTTCTGACACGACCTCGACGTCCGGGCAGTCCGCGGCGCCCTCGGCCCCGGCGGACGACGGCGCCGCCGCGACCGGCACCCTGCGGGTGTCGAACTGGCCGCTGTACATGGCCGACGGCTTCGTGGCGGCTTTCCAGACCGCCACCGGACTGACCGTCGACTACAAGGAGGACTTCAACGACAACGAGGAGTGGTTCGCCAAGAACAAGGAGCCGCTGTCCCGCAAGCAGGACATCGGTGCGGATCTGGTGGTGCCCACCCAGTTCATGGCCGCCCGACTGGCCGGTCTGGGCTGGCTGAACCCGATCAGCGAGGCACGCTGGACCAACCGCGGCAATCTGCGCACCGATCTGATGGACAACAAGGCCGACCCGGGCCGCAAGTTCAGTGCACCGTACCTGTCCGGGATGGTGGGTTTGGCCTACAACAAGGCCGCGACGGGTCGCGACATCACCACCATCGACGATCTCTGGGATCCGGCCTTCAAGGGAAAGATCAGCCTGTTCAGCGATATGCAGGACGGCCTGGGCATGCTGATGATGTCCCAGGGCGCGTCGCCGGAGGATCCCAGCCTGGAGTCGGTGCAGAAAGCCATCGACCTGGTCAGGGAGAACAAGGACAAAGGCCAGATCCGGCGCTTCACCGGCAACGACTACGCCGACGATCTGGCCGCCGGCAACATCGTCGTCGCGCAGGCCTACTCCGGCGACGTGGTGCAGTTGCAGAAGGACAACCCGGACCTGGACTTCGTGGTGCCCGAATCGGGTGGCACCACCTTCCTGGACACCATGGTCATCCCCTACACCACGCAGAACCAGAAGGCCGCCGAGGAGTGGATCAACTTCATCTACGACCGGGCCAACTACGCCAAACTGGTCGCCTTCACCCGCTATGTCCCGGTGCTCAGCGACATGACCGCCGAGTTGAACAAGATCGACCCCGAGCTGGCCAACAACCCGCTGATCAACCCGCCGGCGGAGACGCTGGCCAAGCTGAAGGCCTGGGCACCGCTGACCGACGAGCAGACCAGCGAGTTCAACAAGGCCTACGCGGCGGTCACCGGCGGCTGACGGTGACGGGCATCTCGTGGCCGGCGTAGCGGGCAGCACCCGCCAGCGCAGCAGGATCGCGCCCTACCTGATGATCCTGCCCGCGATGGCCTACCTGGGCGTCTTCTACGTCGTACCGTTCTTCTCGCTGCTGCGGACCTCGCTGTCGGAGATGGTCGGGTCGATCTACCTGCCAACGCTGAGCTTCTCCTGGAACTTCGGCAACTACGCCCGGGCGCTGGGCGACTACCGCGAGCAGATCCTGCGTTCCTTCGGCTACGCACTGACCGCGACCGTGTTGTGCCTGCTGCTGGCGTTCCCACTGGCCTACGTCATCGCGTTCAAAGCCGGGCGCTTCAAGAATCTGCTGCTGGGACTGGTGATCCTGCCGTTCTTCGTGACCTTCCTGATCCGCACCATCGCCTGGAAGACCATCCTGGCCGACGACGGCTGGGTGGTCGACGCGCTGGGGACGGTCGGCCTGCTGCCCAGCGAGGGCCGGCTGCTGTCGACGAGTTGGGCGGTGATCGGCGGGCTGACCTACAACTGGATCATCTTCATGATCCTGCCGCTCTACGTCAGCCTGGAGAAGATCGACTCGCGGCTGCTCGAGGCCTCCCGCGACCTCTACGCCGGCAACCGCCGGATGTTCGGCAAGGTGATCCTGCCGCTGGCGCTGCCCGGCGTGCTGGCCGGCAGCCTGCTGGTGTTCATCCCCTCGGTCGGCGATTTCATCAACGCCGACTACCTGGGCAGCACCGAGACCACGATGATCGGCAACGTCATCCAGACCCAGTTCCTGGTGGTCAAGGACTACCCGGTGGCCGCCGCGCTGAGTTTCGTCCTGATGGCCCTGATCCTGGCCGGGGTTTTGCTCTACACCCGCGCGCTGGGCACCGAGGACCTGGTGTGACCGTCGCGGGCGTCACCGGGCTGTCCCGACCGGGCCGGAACTTCCGGGGCACGTTCCGACTCGGCGACCTGGCCCTGCGGGTGGCGGCCGGGCTGGTGCTGCTGTTCCTGTTCATCCCGATCCTGGTGATCGTGGTGTTCTCGTTCAACGACCCGGCCGGGAAGTTCAACTACACCTGGCAGGGCTTCACCCTGGACAACTGGGCGCACCCGTTCAAGTACCCGGCGCTGACCGACGCGCTCAAACTCAGCCTCAACGTGGCCGCGGTGTCCACCGCGATCGCGGTGGTGCTGGGCACCCTGGTGGCGATCGCTCTGGTGCGGCAGCGCTTCCGCGGGCGCACCGCGGTGGACACCTTCCTGATCCTGCCGCTGACCTCTCCGGAGGTCGTGATGGGGGCCTCGCTGCTGACGCTGTTCCTCGGCCTGGGCTGGGCCACCGGCTACGTCACGATCCTCATCGCGCACGTCGCCTTCGAGGTCAGTTTCATCGCGATGACCGTGCGGGCCCGCATCCGCGGATTCGACTGGACCCTGGAGGACGCCTCGTTGGACCTCGGCGCCGGCCCGGGCCGCACCTTCCTGCGGGTGACCCTGCCGCTGATCGTGCCCGGCATCGTCGCTGCGGCGATGCTGTCCTTCGCGCTGTCGCTGGATGACTTCATCATCACCTATTTCGTCAGCGGGTCGACGGTGACCTACCCGCTGTACGTCAACGCGGCCACCAAAGCCGCGGTGCCCCCACAGATCAACGTCCTGGCCACCGCCATCCTGCTGATCAGCCTCATCCTGCTGGCGGTAGGCACCCTGTACCGGCGCCGCCGCGGCTAGATCAGCCGGCCAGCACCTCCACCCCGCCCTCGCGCAGTTCGGACAGCGCCGCGGCGGTGCTCCCGGGCGCCACCCCGGCGGTCAGGCCGGTCAGCACCCGGGTACGCAGACCGGCCCGCACCGCATCGGCTGCGGTGGCACGCACGCAGTAGTCGGTCGCGATGCCCACAACGTCCACCGCGTCGACGCCGCGGGAGCGCAGCCACTCCAGCAGACCGACCCCGTCGGCGGAACCCTCGAAGCCGCTGTAGGCGGCGCTGTGGGCGCCTTTGCGGAACACCGCCTCGATGGGCGCGGTGTCCAGATCGGGGTGGAAGTCCGCCCCGCCGCTGCCGGCCACACAGTGCCGGGGCCAGGTGTCGACGAAGTCGGGGGCATCGGAGAAGTGCCCGCCCGGGTCGACGTGGTAGTCCTGCGTGGCGACCACGTGGTCGTACCCGCCCGAGGCCAGCAGTTCGGTGATGCCCCGGGCCACCGCCGCGCCGCCGGCGACAGCCAGTGACCCCCCCTCGCAGAAGTCGTTCTGAACATCGACGATGACGAGAGCCCGCATGACGCCACGGTATCGGTTCGCACGCGCGGCATTACAGTGAGAGCGCCTCATTTCTCCCGCCGCAGGACCGAAGGTGACCTCGTTCGACTTCTTCCGGACCGCCGAGCTGCCGGTCCCGGCTGTCACGGCCGAGCAGGCCGAGGCCGTCGCCCGCGACGGCTTCGGCGTTGAGAACGCCTCGGCGGTGCCGCTCGGCAGCCAGCAGGACGCGAACTTCCTCCTCCGGGACCGATCCGGGGAACCGCTCGGGGTGCTCAAGATCGCCAACCCGGCCTTCAGCCGGCCCGAGCTGGAGGCCCAGGATGCCGCGGCCGCTGTCGTCGCCGCCGCCGAAGGCATCCGCACCGCCGCCAACATCGCGCCGACAGGTACAACGCCGGTGCTCGAAATCGCCTCTTCCCCTGCGCTGTTCGCCCGAATCCTGCGCTTCCTTCCCGGCGGGAACCTCGGCGGGGACCGCTATCTCGGCCCGCGGCGGGTGGCGGCACTGGGCGACCTGGCCGGCCGGACCTGTCGCGCGCTGGCCGGCTTCGATCATCCGGGAGTCGACCGGGTCCTGCAGTGGGACCTGCGGCACGCGCCGCGGACCGTGGCGGTCCTGGCCGGCCACGTCACCGACCCGCACCGCCGGCACGCGATCGAGTCGGCCGCAGGGGCGGCCTGGCGGTCGGTCAGCGCAGTGGCCGACGACCTCCCGGTTCAGGTGATCCACGGCGACCTCACCGACGACAACGTGGTGTGTGGAGCCGACGGGCTTCCCGACGGTGTCATCGACTTCGGCGATCTCACCCGATCGTGGGCGGTGGCCGAGTTGGCCGTCGCCGTCTCGGCGGTGTTGCGCCACGAGGGCGGCGAGCCGGCGGCCGCGCTTCCGGCGGTCGCCGCCTTCAACGCGGTCCGGCCGCTGAGTCGGGCCGAGATCGAGGCGCTGTGGCCGCTGGTGGTGCTGCGCGCCGCCGTGCTGGTGGTCAGCGGGCTGCAGCAGAGTGCTGTGGACGCCGACAACGCCTACGCCACCGCTGCGCTGGATCACGAATGGCGGATTTTCGAGCGGGCCAGCAGCATCCCAGTTGAGGTGATGAGTGCGCAGATCGCCCACCTCCTCGGGGTGTCGGGCCCGTCGGCGGCCCCGCATCCCGACACCGCCCTGATCGGCGGTCTGTGCTCGGACACGGTCGTACGGCTCGACCTGTCGGTGGAGTCCGAGACCGCCGACGGCGGAGCCTGGCTGGCGGAGGGACGCGAGGATCAACTCGCCCGCGCCGCGCTGGCCGGGGGCGCCGCCGCCGCCGTGACCGCCTTCGGGCAGATTCGGCTGACGCGCTCGGGACTGCGCCTCCCGGAGTCCCCCGCGACGGTCCCCACCGGCATCCGGCTGTGGCCCGCCACCGCGATGCGCCTGACCGCGCCGTGGCCCGGCGTGGTCGAGGCGTCCAGCACCGGCGGCGGCGCCGTGCTCACACTCACCGGAACCGCGGGCACCGTCGAGGTCCGCGGCGAGCTGACCCCCGGGGAGATCCCGGCCCGCGGCGGCGAGGTCGGCGCGGGAGCCTTGCTGGGCACCGTCGACGGCCCGGTGTGGATCCAGTGCCGGCGCCCCGGTCCGGGACTGCCCGAGATCCCCGATCTGGTCCGCCCCGAGTACGGCGCGGGGTGGCTGAGCCTGGCCGCCGACCCCGCCGGGCTGCTGGGGCTGGCCCCGGCGGGGGCAGGCACCGAGGACGCAACGGCGCTGCGCCGCCGGCGATCCCGGTCCTTCGCCGCCGTTCAGGAGCACTACTATGCCGACCCGCCGCGGATCGAACGCGGCTGGCGCGAGCATCTGATCGACACCGACGGCCGCAGCTACCTCGACATGGTCAACAACGTCGCCATCGCCGGGCACGGCCACCCCGAGTTGGCCGAGGCCGCCGCCCGGCAGTGGCGGCGGCTGAACACCAACTCGCGCTTCAACTATGCCGCGGTGGTGGCGCTGTCCGAGCGGCTGGCCGCCACCCTGCCCGAGCCGCTGGACACCGTGTTCCTGGTCAACTCCGGATCCGAGGCCGACGACCTGGCGCTGCGGCTGGCGATGGCGGCCACCGGCCGCCACGACGTGGTGGCCGTGGCCGAGGCCTACCACGGCTGGACCTACGCCACCGACGCCATCTCGACCTCGGTGGCCGACAACCCCAATGCGTTGTCCACCCGTCCGCCCTGGGTTCACACCGTGCCCTCGCCCAACGCCTACCGGGGCGAGCACCGCGGACCGGAATCGGTCAGATACGCCCCGGAAGCCGTTGCGATCATCGACGAGCTTGCGGCGCAGGGACATCCGCCGGCGGCGTTCATCTGCGAACCGTTCTACGGCAATGCCGGCGGGATGGCGCTGCCCGACGGTTACCTCCGGGCCCTTTACGCGGCGGTGCGCCGGCTGGGCGGGCTGGCCATCGCCGACGAGGTCCAGGTCGGTTACGGACGCACCGGGCGCTGGTTCTGGGCGTTCGAACAGCAGGGCGTGGTCCCCGACATCGTGTGCGTCGCCAAGGCGATGGGCAACGGCCAGCCACTGGGAGCGGTGATCACCACCCGGGCCATCGCCGACGCCTACCGCGGGCAGGGCTACTTCTTCTCCTCGGCCGGCGGTAGCCCGGTTTCGTGCGTGGTCGGGCTGACGGTGCTGGACATCCTGGAGCGCGAGCGGCTGCAACAGAACGCGCTGGCGATCGGCGATCACCTCACCGCGCGCATCGGCGCGATGGCCCGACGCCACCCGCTGATCGGAACCGTCCACGGCAGCGGCCTGTACCTGGGCGTGGAACTGGTCCGCGATCCGGTGACCCTCGAGCCCGCGGTGGCCGAGACGGCCGGGATCTGCGAGCGGATGCGCGAACTCGGCGTGATCGTCCAACCCACCGGCGACCGGCAGAACGTACTGAAGATCAAGCCGCCGATGTGCATCACCCGGGATTCGGCTGACTTCTTCCTCGAGATGCTCGAACGGGTGTTGCGCACCGGCTGGTGAGCCAATCGCGCTGGCGGCGCACGAACGTCGCATCGACGATGGCCCCGTGCCCGGGCACGTAGATCGCGTCCTCCCCGCCCAGGCACAGCAACCGGTCGAGGCTCCGCGGCCAGCACGCCAGGTCGGAGTCGGCTCCGATGGCCGGGTCGGCGGACTCCTCGACCAGATCCCCGCAGAACACCACCACCGGATCTCCCGGAATCACCACGACCAGATCGTGGTCGGTATGGCCGCGGCCGGGATGCTCCACGTTGACCACCCGCCCACCGAGGTCGATCATCGCGTGCCGGTCGACATGTTCGGCGGGCTGCAGCGCGCCCAGTGCCCGCTCGACCTCAGCCGGGGCCGCACCGTAGGACAGGGCCTCTTCTCCCAGGGATCGGTCGGCCACATCGCGGTCGGCCAGCGCGCGCAGCACCGGTTCAGAAGCCAGGATGCGGGCTCCGGCAAACCCTCCCGAGCCGAGGATGTGGTCGAAATGATGATGGGTCAACACGACGTCGGTCGGCTGGCGTCCGGTCAGCTCCCGAACATCGTCGGCGATCTCCTGCGATTCGGAAAGCGTTGTGCCACAGTCCACAATCAACACACCGCGGGTTCCCCACACCAGCCCGACGGTGACGTCGAGAAAGGGCAGCCGGCACCGGCGCACGCCGGCCGACAGTGGCTCCCAGTCGCGGTGCACCGCCTCACGCTAGTCGTATAGTCTTGGACACATGTCCAGTACGACCGGCGCTGGGGCGTGAGCGTGCGCGTGGCACTGTTGTCGTACCGCAGCAAGACCCATTGCGGCGGCCAGGGCGTCTACGTCCGTCACCTCAGCCGGGGTCTGGCCGAACTCGGGCACCGGGTGGAGGTGTTCTCCGGACAGCCCTACCCCGAGGGCCTCGATCCGCGGGTTCGGCTCACCGAGGTGCCCAGCCTCGACCTCTACCGCGAACCGGACCCGTTCCGCACGCCCCGGCCCGGCGAGATCCGCGACGGGATCGACCTGCTGGAACTGGCCACGATGTGGACCGCCGGGTTCCCGGAGCCGCGGACCTTCAGTCTGCGCGTCGCCCGGCTGCTGGCCCGGCGCAGACAGCAGGCCGGCCACGGCGGCGGGTTCGACGGCGGGTTCGACGTCGTGCACGACAACCAGTGCCTGGGCACCGGCCTTCTGCGGATCGCCCGCCACCATCCGGTGGTCGCCACCGTCCACCACCCGGTGACCCGGGACCGCTGCCTGGACATCGCCGCAGCCACGTGGTGGCGACGGCCCATGGTGCACCGCTGGTACGGCTTCGCGCGGATGCAGCAACGGGTCGCGCGCCGGATTCCCGACCTGCTCACCGTGTCCTCGTCCTCGGCGGCCGACATCGCCGCGGACTTCGGCGTGCGCCCGGACCAGTTGCACGTCGTTCCGCTGGGCGTCGACACCGATGTGTTCAGGCCCGTCTCGGCCCCGCGTGTGGCCGGCCGGATCATCGCGGTGTCCTCGGCCGACCGGCCGCTGAAAGGTATCGGCACCCTGCTGCGGGCGGTGGCCGCCCTGCGCCCCACCCGGTCGGTGGAGCTGCAGTTGGTGGCCAAGCTGGACAGTGACGGCCCGACCGCCAAACTGATCGCCGAACTGGGCATCTCCGATGTCGTCCGGATCTCCAGCGGGTTGACCGACGCCGATCTGGCCTCGATGTTCGCCACCTCCGAGATCGCTTGCATCCCTTCGCTCTACGAGGGCTTCTCGCTGCCCGCCGTCGAGGCGATGTCCAGCGGAACACCGATCGTGGCCAGCAGGGCGGGCGCTCTGCCCGAAGTGCTCGGCCCCGCCGGGGAATGTGCCGACCTGGTCAACCCCGGCGATGTCGGTGAACTGACCGCGGCCCTGGGCCGACTGCTCGATTCCCCGGAGCGCCGGCACCGCCTGGGTGCCGCCGGGCGCCGGCGGGCGCTGGAGGTCTTCAGTTGGGAATCGGTGGCCGCCCAGACCGCCCGGGTCTACCGGCAGGCCGCCGCCCGCCGGGGGCGGTCCGCCGCGACCGCGACCGCGGAGGCTGTCGACGGTCCATGCTGACGGTGGACTACGACCGGCTGGGAATCGGACCGGGCAGCGCGGTGATCGACATCGGGTGCGGCGCGGGCCGGCACAGCTACGAGGCCTACCGGCGGGGCGCCGACGTGATCGCCTTCGACCAGAACGCCACCGAACTGGCCGAGGTCGACACCATGCTCCAGGCGATGGGACAGGCCGGCGAGGCGCCGGCGACCGCCAAGGCCCAGGTCGTCGTCGGCGACGCACTGGCGCTGCCCTATCCCGACTCGACCTTCGACGTGGTGATCGCCTCGGAGATCCTCGAGCACATTCCCGACGACGACACCGCGATTGCCGAGATGGCGCGGGTCCTCAAGCCGGGTGGATCACTGGCGGTCACCGTGCCGCGGTGGTTGCCCGAGCGGATCTGCTGGTTCCTGTCGGACGCCTACCACGCCAACGAGGGCGGTCACATCCGGATATATCGCGCCGGCGAACTGCGGGGAAAACTCGAGGCGACCGGCCTGAGATTCCGCTTCTCCCACCATGCGCACGGCCTGCACTCACCATTTTGGTGGCTCAAATGCGCTGTCGGCGTTGATAATACCGAAAACCCCGCAGTCAGGGCGTACCACAAGTTGCTGGTCTGGGACATGATGCGCAGGCCGGCCCTGACCCGTGCCGCCGAGGCGGTTCTGGACCCACTGGTGGGCAAGAGCGTCGCGCTGTACTTCGAGAAGCCGGACGGGACCGATGCCCCGGCCTGATCTCGAGGGGGTGCCCGCGGTCGGCGGGGTTTTCTCCGCCCCGCAGTGCCTGCAGACCGGCCGTTCCATCGCCGCGGTCCAACTGCCCTCGGGGGAGATCCCCTGGTCGAAGTACGGCCATACCGATCCGTGGGATCACATCGAGTGCGCGATGGCGCTCACCGTGGCCGGGTTGCTCGACGAGGCCCGGGCGGCCTTCGAGTGGTGCCGGCGCGAACAGCGCCCAGACGGTTCCTGGGCCATTCAGTACCGGCACGGCGTAGTCCGGGACCCCAACAGCGACAGCAACTTCTGCGCCTACATCGCCACCGGGGTGTGGCACCACGTGCTGGTCACCGATGACCACGGATTCGCCGAGCGCATGTGGCCGACGGTCCGGCGGGCCGTCGACTTCGTCCTCGGCCTGCAGGCCGGCACCGGCGAGGTCTACTGGGCCCAGGGCCCGACCGGCGCGCTCCCCGAGGCGCTGCTGACCGGGTCTGCGAGCGTCTACCACTCCCTCCGGTGCGCCCTGGCGCTGGCCGACCGCCTCGGCCGGCCGCAACCGGAGTGGGAGGTCGCCCTCGGCCGGCTGGGCCACGCGATCTGCGCGCACCCGGAGGCCTTCACCGCCAAGCCCCTGCACTCGATGGACTGGTACTACCCGATCCTGGCCGGGGCGATGCGCGGTCCCGACGCCCGAAGCCGGATCGCGCTGCGCTGGGACGAGTTCGTCGTCGACGGCCTGGGCATCCGGTGTGTCAGCGACCGGCCGTGGGTCACCGGCGCGGAGACCTGCGAACTCGTCATGGCTCTGGATGCGATGGGCCACCGGGAGACCGCGCACCGGCAGTTCGCCGCCATGCAGCATCTGCGGGAGACCGACGGCTCCTACTGGACCGGACTGGTGTTCGCCGACGGCAAGCGCTGGCCGGTGGAACGCACCACCTGGACCGGGGCGGCGGTGATCCTGGCCGCCGACGCCCTGGCGGGCGCCACCGCCGGCAGCGGTATCTTCCGGGGCACCGGGCTACCGCGCGGACTGGAAGCGGATTACGACTGCGAGTGCGTGTCGCGCTGACCCGTGCCCTCCCCTGGCGCCCGTTCCAGAACTCGCAGCGAACCGGTGTGGGCGACCTCGGTGAAATCCCCGGAGTCCACCGCGGCGCGATAGATCAGGTACGGCGGGCGGCCGCCGTCGCGGGGGTCGGGGAAAACGTCGTGGATCGCCAGCGCCCCGCCCGGCGCGACCCACCGGGCCCAGGAGTCGAGGTCCTGACGGGCGGCCTTCTCGCTGTGGCCGCCGTCGATGAACAGCAGTTCCAGCGGCGTCCGCCAGCCGCGGGCCGCCACCGCCGAGTCGCCGACGACCGCCACCACGGTGTCCTCGAGGCCGGCGGCGTCCAGGGTGCGGCGCAGGGCGGGCAGGGTGTCGAACCGGCCGCTGACCGGGTCCACCAGCGCGGGGTCGTGATACTCCCAGCCGGGCTGGTGTTCCTCCGATCCGCGGTGGTGGTCGACGGTGTACAGCACGCTGCCCGTCGCCGCGACGGCCGCGCCCAGCAACACCGTCGACTTGCCGCAATAGGTGCCGATCTCGACGGCGACCCCACCGCGCAGGTAGCGCATCGCCGCCTCGTACAGGGCCCGCCCCTCGTCGGGCGGCATGAAACCGGTGACCTGTTCGGCGAGAGCGAACAACTCCGCGGTACGACCGGTGTCAACGACGCGCGGAGCCATGCCCCGATGCTAGTGCCGCCACCTGCCGCCCTGATCACCGGGTATTTTCCCGGCCCGGGCGGGCCGGTGGGTCCCTGGATCCGCGACGGCCGCCAGGTAGGGTGAGACGACCGGAGATCAGCCCGGAGATCCGAACAGCGCGGAGGAGACAGCGATGACCACCGGAGGGTTCGACCCCAACGCCGAGCCGACGGCCAACCCCGGACCCCCTGCGGGTTCCGGCTACCCGCCGCCGCCCCCCGGCTACTCCCCGCCGCCCCCGCCACCGGGCTACGCACCCCCGCCGCCTCCGCCTGGCTACGCACCCCCGCCGCCTCCCCCGGGCTACGCACCCCCGCCGCCTCCCGCGGGCTACGGCCCGCCCGCGGGCTATCCCCCGGCGCCGGGGCCCTACGGCGGCCCCGGCGGGCATCCCGCGCCGCCGCCGGCCGCATGGGGAACCCGCCCGGGCACCCTGGGCGTGCGGTTCGGCGCCAGGATCATCGACGGACTGCTGGTCGGTCTGGTCGGAGGCCTGCTCGCGGTGCTCTTCGGGGTGTCCGACAACATCATGGTCACCGGGTTGTTCTCCGGCGTGCTGATGTTCGCCTACTTCGTGCTGCTGGAGGGCACCCAGGGCCGAACTCTGGGCAAGACCCTGCTCGGCCTGCGGGTGCACGGTCCCGGCGGAGCGGAGAAACCGACATTCGGCCAGTCGGCCATCCGGAACTCGTTCACGCTGCTGACGGTCGTGCCCTACATCGGCGGCCTGCTGGCCATGGTCGCCTACATCGTGATCGCGGTGACGATCAACAACAGCCCGACCAAACAGGGCAAGCACGACGAACTCGCCGGCGGCACCCAGGTGGTCAAAGGCGTCAAGGGCGCTTAGCGCCCGCCGGGGGCTGTCGAAGTGGGTCCGCCGGACAGGTTGCGGTTCCACTCCAGCCAGCCCACCCCGCTGCGCCCGTCGTCGGTTCGGACCGCCACCCAGGCGCGCGGGAACAGGCTGACCCGTCCCTCGGGTGAGACCAGCCGCACCGGCGCGTGACCGATGGTTTCGGCGATGACGGTGACCGGCCCGGGCCGGATGACCAATGTGGATCTCAGCGGCAACCCGTCGTCGGCGAACTCCGAGTCGGCGGCCACCGAGGTCGTCTCCACCAGCGGGTGGCCGGGTGACTGGACGTAGCCGACGCTGACCGGAGCCATCCCGGGAATCTGCAGGTCAACGCCGTGCAGGTGGGTGCCGTCATCGAGGTGCAGGGCGCTCCACACCCAGTCCATGCCCCACCAGTCGCGGACCCCGTGCGAGTGGTCGCGCTGGCCGGGCACCGCGGTGAAGCGGTAGGGCCGCCCGTCGACGTCGAGGGTTCCGCTCACCGCGCACGGGATCTCGTAGCGGGTC
Source organism: uncultured Mycobacterium sp. (assembly GCA_964447215.1). Classification (GTDB taxonomy): domain Bacteria; phylum Actinomycetota; class Actinomycetes; order Mycobacteriales; family Mycobacteriaceae; genus Mycobacterium. The sequence goes on along the minus strand of CAYURT010000005.1, from coordinate 54,086 downwards.
GTGATGCGGTAGGCGAAGGGGGTTCCCGAGCTCACCCAGGTGAGGTCGAGTCCCAGTTCGGCGGGCCGGCCGGGTTCTCCCGCCAGCAGCGCGGCCGGGTTGTCGAAGGACGCCGCGGGGCCACGGGCCTCGACGCGGTACTCCTGCAGCGGAACCGTCGCGGTGTGGCGGAATTCGATTCCGCCCGCCGTCACCGCGTTGGGGTCCGGCGGCGTCGGCGCGGTGAAATCCAGCAGGGCGACGGTGGGGATGTCCGGCCCGCAGATCACCGCGTTGATCCATGCCACGCCCTGATTGGGGACCAGGCCGAGCCGAATCCATCCGCCGACCCGCTGCGCGGGGTCGACGAAATCCCAGTACCAGCTCTCACTCCACAGCGGCTCGGCGCCGGGCCGGTGCGCGGCCTCATCGGCCGGATCCACCCTGGGCGGCGGTTCCTGGGGACCCGCCGGGCCGCTCACAGGTCCGCCAGCACGTCGAGGGCGCCGGTGTCGAGCACGTGGCTGCTGTGCCGCTCCAGCATGGTCAGGAACATGGTGTCGCCGCGTTCGGTGCGCTCCACCAGCATGGCGGACACGATCGCCATCATCACCCCGAAGAAGCTCTGCCGTCGCACGCCCTCCCGGACCTGCTCGGCGGTCAGCGGCGCACCGTCGCCCAGTCCGTCGCGGTAGGCGGCCAGCAGCTCGTCGTAATGGGCGCGCCGGTCTGCTGTGGTCAGGGCGCACCCCAGAAAGTAGGCGACGTCGGTCATGGCCGGGCCCCAGGTGACGGTCTGCCAGTCGACGACGGTGAGCTCCCGCAACGATCCGGGGCGGCCGAAGAGCATGTTGTCCAGCCGGTAGTCGCCGTGCACCAGGCCCTGGGGGCCGCCGCGGGCGGCCTCGTCGGCCAGGTAGGCGTCGAACCGATCCACCAGCAGCTCGCAGACGCGACGCTGTTCGGCGGTGATGTCGGTGCCGTAGCGGTCGACGAAGCCGGCGAACAACGCGGTGATCAGCGCCTGGTTCACCGGGGTCTCGCGGTTCAGCCAGTCCGTCTCGGCCAGTGACCGGCTGGCCAGCAGCGGGCCGTGCAGCAGCGCGAGCTGAGTCAGGGCCAGCTTCGCCTCGCCGAGGCCGGCCCCGGCGATCTCATTGCCCACCTCCGCCGGCGCCGCGTCGTCGAGCAGCAGTGCGAACATGCCCGTGTCGGGCTGGTGGGAGGCGTGGTAGCAGCGGGCGATCGGCGCGCCGGCGGTCCGGGCCAGCCTGGGCGCGATCTCAGAGTAGAACCGCACCTCCCGCTCATAGAGGCCCAGCGTCTGCCCGGTCTGGCGGCTCACCGGGTCACGGGCGGCAACCTTGAGCACGACCGAGGCCGGGCCCGGCGGCTGCGATCCCGCCTTCCCGGTGTAATTGATACCGACCCGGTAGCACTCGCTCATCTGGCCGGTGCCGATCCGCTCACTGCTGAAGGCGCCGACCCGGCCGGCGCCGATGGCCGCCGTGAGCCAGTCGGCGGTGAGGTCTTCGGGCCGTTCGACGGGATCGTCGGGGTTGGTCACCTCATCAACCTAGGACCGGTGTCAACGACTGCCCTGGCGGTCCTGCTGTTCGGCGAAAGTGAAGCCGGCCCAGGCCCGGCGCCGGTGGGGTTGCGGGTCGTACTCGACGTGGGTGTGCCGGTCGAACACCAGAACCGGGCGCTCCTGATGGTTGTAGACCGGCCAGTCATCGCCCGGTGTCCCGGTGGCGGCGAACTCCTGCCAGCGGTTCTGGACCAGGTGGCTGACCTTGACGGCGGTGCGCTGGTCCACCCCGGCGGTCAGCACCGCGCCGACCCTGGAGCGGTAGATGCCGAACACCGCCAGTAGTTCGGTGGCGTGGGTCGCACCGAATCCTGCCCAGTGCAGCGTGCGCGGGGCGTAGTCGTAGCGGTAGACGTAGGTGGGGGCGAGTTTGGCGTGCGCCTCGGCGATCTGCCAGGCGGCGGTGGAGAAGATCATGTCGCCGCCGAACTCCACGCAGGCCTTCGGATGAGGATAGTGCGGGTAGGCGGCCAGGATACTTTCACGCACCTCCGGCGGGGTGTGAGCAAGTACCCGTTCGATGGCGTGCTCGGTGGTCGGCAGAAGTTTGAGGAACCGGGTGAACAGCCGGCCCTCATCGGCGTTGGTGCCCACGATCAGCGGAATCCGGTGTGCGGTGCCCTTGCGCATCGCGTCGAACGGCTCACGCGGCAGGTAGTCGTCGCCGTAGGTGGGCCCGAACGCCGCGGCCCCGGCCATGTCGTTCATGGAGTGGCCGAGCAGCGCCGTCGCACTCCGCACCAGGTCGCCCGGCTTCGCCTTCATCAGCGCCGCCGCCGCATCACCGCGGTTCACCCCGAGCTGGTCGACGAACCGGTCGGCGATCTCGGCTGACACCTCCTGTGAGCTGACCATTCCCGATGCCGGGCTTTGCGAGATCGCTTGGGCGAAAAGCCCTTCCGCTTCGGGAACGGCGAGCAGGGTGGCCACCGCGTGCGCCCCGGCACTCTCCCCGAAGATCGACACGTTCGCCGGGTCGCCGCCGAACGCGGCGATGTTGTCGCGCACCCAGCCCAGCGCCATCACGATGTCGCGGAGGAAGAGATTGCTCTCGATCGGAGTGTCCGGGGTCGACAGCGACGACAGGTCCAGACAGCCCAGCGCACCGAGGCGGTAGTTCACCGAGACGTACACGCAACCCCGCCGGGCCAGCGCCGCCCCGTCGTAGAGCGGTGTGGCCGAACTGCCCAGGATGTATCCGCCCCCGTGGATGAAGAACATGACCGGCAGGGGCGGCTGGTCGGGGACCGGCCCGGCCCAGCGCGGGGTGACGACATTGAGGGTCAGGCAGTCCTCGCTCATCGGCTGGTAGCGGCCCGGCGCGATCATCGTGTAGCGGCGCTGCTGGGGCGCACAGTCGGCGAAGCTGTAGCACAGCCGGGTCCCGGCCCACGGCTGCGGAGGCCGGGGTGCGCGGAACCGCAGCGGACCGACCGGCGCGGCGGCATAGGGGATGGACCGCCAGCGGTTGACACCGTCACGGCTGAATCCTTCGACCACGCCGCCGGTGGTGGTGGCGCGCACGGTGTGTTGGGGCATTCCCCGACGGTAGCGCGGTTAGCCTGGGCGCATGCGCATCGCCGTCGTGCCGGCCGCTGCGCTGCTGCTGGCGGGCTGCGCGGGCGCGCCGCAGTCGGCCCCGGCGCGGCTGACCCCGATCACCGGTTCCGCCGGGGCACCCGCCCCGGCCCCGGAATCCGCGTCCCCGTCCGCCCCGGCGACCACCAGCAGCGCCGTGGCCGCACCTGGTCCGGGGGCCTCTGCCGACACCGCGATCGCCTGGGTCGAGTCCGCCGCACCGGTCGACGCGGCGGACTTCGGCGTGGCGCTGCGCGGTGGGGTCAGCACCGCGTTGGGACAGGACGTCGCGTTCACCACCGGGTCGGGCATCAGTTGTATGACCGACGTCAAGCGAGCGGCCGCCGGGCTGGCCTGCCTGGTGGACCTCACCGACCCGCCACCGCCCCCCGCCGGCGTCTACGGCGTGTGGAAGGGCGGCTGGGTGGACTTCGACGGGACCGCCGTCGAGGTGGGATCCGCTCACGGCGACCCGGGCAGGTTCGCCGCCGGCCAGGGGCCGCCGTTGCCGCCGGACCGTTCACTGTCCTTCGGCGACTTCCGCTGCCGCGCCGACGACCAGATTCTGGTGTGCGTCAACTACGCCAACCGGACCGCCGTCCGCTACAGCGACTCCGGTGTCGACGCGCCGGGTTGCACCCGCGATCGGGGCCCGACGCCGGGGATCGGCATCCGCTACACCTGCTGACCGGCGAGCCGGGGCGGTTCAGCGCCAGCCGTCGGCGTCCCTGGCCGCCCGCACCAGGACTTCGCACAGCTCGCGCACCTCCGCCGCCGGAGCGCCTTCAGCTACCGCGGTCGCGACGTCCTCGGCCGCGCAGCGGACCTGGTAGACCCGGTCGGACAACTCCGCGGCCTCCCCCGCGGTCAGCACCACCGCGTCCTCGGGCACCGCGGTTCCCCTGACCTGGGCGCGCTGCTCGTAGGCCCGCTGCCGGCAGGACTGGCGGCAGTACTGGCGCCGCCGCCCCAGCCCCGAGTCGGGCAGTTCCCGCCCGCACCATCGGCACGGTTGCGGGCGGGCACGGCGCGGCACAGGTCGAGACTAGACCGGCCACCCCCGCGCCCCCGGTATCATGGAGGCCTGGTCGGGAATCAGCCCGGGATGGCCTGCGTTTCCCTGACCGACATCAAGACGAGGAGAAATGACCATGGCTGATCGTGTGCTCAGGGGCAGCCGACTCGGCGCGGTGAGCTACGAGACCGACCGCAACCATGATCTGGCGCCGCGGCAGGTCGCCCGGTACCGCACCGAGAACGGCGAGGAGTTCGAGGTGCCGTTCGCCGACGACGCCGAGATTCCGGGCACCTGGCAGTGCCGCAACGGCATGGAGGGCACCCTGGTCGAGGGCGAGCTGCCCGAGCCCAAGAAGGTCAAGCCGCCCCGGACGCACTGGGACATGCTGCTGGAACGCCGTTCGGTCGAAGAGCTCGAAGAACTCCTCAAGGAGCGGTTGGACCTGCTCAAGGCCAAGCGCCGGGGCTGACCGCCGGCTCAGCGCGGCACACCGCGGGCGCGGTTCCAGCGTCCGAGGAGTCCCCAGCGGGCGGTTTTGATCATCGCCTCGCGGATGTTGGATCCGCTCATCTTCGACACCCCGAGTTCGCGTTCGGTGAAGGTGATCGGCACCTCGACCACGCTGAACCCGAAGTTGATCGCCCGCCAGGTCAGGTCCACCTGGAAGCAGTAGCCCACCGACTCCACAGTGGCCAGGTCGATCTTCTCCAGCACCTCTCGGCGGTAGGCCCGGTAACCGGCCGTGATGTCCTGAATGCCCACACCGAGCAGGACCCGGGCGTAGGTGTTGGCCGTCCTGGACAGCACCAATCGCCGCCACGGCCAGTTGCGCACCGTGCCGCCGTCGACGTAGCGCGAGCCGATGGCCACGTCAGCGCCGGAGTCGATGGCCTCCAGGAGCCGGTAGAGCTGTTCGGGCGCGTGGCTGCCGTCGGCGTCCATCTCCACCAGCACGTTGTAGCCACGTTCCAGACCCCAGCCGAAGGCGGCCAGGTAGGCCGCGCCGAGCCCGTCCTTGGTGGTGCGGTGCATGACGTGGATGTGGTCCGGTTCGGCCGCGGCCAGGTCGTCGGCCAGGTCGCCGGTGCCGTCGGGGCTCCCGTCGTCGACCACCAGCACGTCACCCCGTGGGACGGCCTTGCGCACCCGGCCCAGTATCAGCGGCAGGTTGTCCCGTTCGTTGTAGGTAGGGATGATGACCAGGGTCCGGCTGCTGGGCAGCTCATCGGCTTTCCGGGCGGCCTTGCCGGCCGCCTTCCCGGCGGCCTTTTTCTGCGGCCCCCTCGGGCGACTCCCGCTCATCCGGCTCCTTCGTCGGGCCGCCCGCGTGTCGGCCGCATCGGCCCACCATTGTGCAGTATCGCCGCGCCGATCACCGCAATCGCGGCCGCGGCCAGCAGCCACTGCAGCGGCTCGGCCCACCCGGTGGCCGGAGTGCGGGCCGCACGCAGCCCCACCTGCAGATCGAGGTAGTCCTGGGTGAAGAACTCCGTGCGGGCCATTTCGCGTCCGTCCGGCGCGATCCCGGCGCTGATGCCGGTGGTCCCCGCCACCACGACATAACGGCCGTGCTCGACGGCCCGAAGCCGGGCGAACGCCAGATGCTGTTCGCTCATCGCGGCATCGAAGGTGGCGTTGTTGGTGGGCACCGCGAGCATCTGCGCGCCGTTGCGGACCGATTCGCGCAGCGCGCGGTCGAAGATCACCTCCCAGCAGGTCGCGACCCCGACCGGCACTCCGCCGGGATAGACGACCGCGCTGCCGTCGCCGGGAACGAAGTACCCGGCCCGGTCGGCGTAGGAGGACAGCAGCGAGAAGAACCCGCGCCAGGGCAGGTATTCGCCGAACGGTTGCACGATCTGCTTGTCGTGGCGTTCCCGGGGGCCGGTGCCGGGTTGCCAGACCAGCACGGTGTTGGACGCCGCCGGGTTGTCCGGGGTCCAGTCCGGCCGCGCCAGGACGGCGCCGACCAGGATCGGCGCCCCGACGGCCCGGGCGGCGGCGTCGATCTCGGCGGCGGCGTCGGCATTGATCAGCGGGTCGATGTCGGAGGAGTTCTCCGGCCAGATCACGAACCGCGGCTGGCGGGCTTTGCCGGAGCGCACGTCGGCGGCCAGCCGCAGTGTTTCGCTGACGTGGTTGTCCAGGACCGCCCTGCGCTGGGCGGCGAAGTCCAGACCGAGCCGGGGCACGTTTCCCTGCACGGCCGCGACGGTGACCGCGGTCCCGTCACCGGCGGGCAGCGCGGCGCGGCGCACCCCCGGTGCGGCGGCCGCGGCGGCCAGCACAACCACGCAGATCGCGGCGGCCGGCACCGCGGCAGACCGGAGCCCGCGCAGCCCCCCGCTGTGATCCGGGCCGGGCCGCAACCGCCCCGCGGCAGCGGCGAGGACGGCCCACAGCGAGGTTCCCAGCAGCGCCACCGCGAAGGACAGCAGCGGCGCCCCGCCCCACTGGGCCAGCGCCAGCAACGGCCCGGTGGTCTGCCCGAAGGCCACGACTCCCCACGGGAAACCGCCGAAGGGGATGTTGGACTTCAGCCACTCCTGCAGCGACCACAGCAGCGCCAGTGCGAGCGGGAGCCACGGTGCGAGCCGGGCCGGCGCCGCGGCGACGCGGGCGACCAGCACTGCGAACACGCCGAACATCGCCGGGAACAGCGCCTGCAGGGCCGACAGCGCGATCCACGGCGCCGGCCCGACAAGTCCACTGATCCAGGGCAGCAACGGAAGGTAGAAGGCCAGCCCGAACACCAGGCCGTAGCCGAAGCCCCCGGCCGGGGATACGCCCGGAGCGGTGAGCACCCCGCTGAGCAGGGCCAGTGCCACCACCGCCAACCACCACCAGCCGGCCGGCGGGAAGCTCAGGCACAGCAGATACCCGGCCAGCACGCTGACGGCCAGCCTCGGCAGCCGCGGTGAGCGCAGAAACTTGCGCAGCGTGTCGTACCTGTCCGGCGCGACCGACCGGTCAGCCATTCGGCTCGCCGGCGATCACGGTCCCCCGGTGCACGGTCTGACGGCAGCGCGGCGGCGGTTCCCCCGCGTCGAGGCCCGGCAGGCCGGGTACCCGGGAGCGGGGGTCGGTGGACCACCGCTGCACACGGTCTGCCGGTGCGGTGGTCTCCAACGGGCCGGTCTCCCACACCGCGTAGCTGGCTGGCGCGCCGGGAACCAGGGTGCCGGTGAGCCCGTCGTCCACACCGCCGGCCCGCCAGGCACCGCGGGTGGCCGCCGCGAAGGCGGCGCGGGCCGAGATGGCGCTTCCCGGGGTCCGGTGCCGGATCGCCGCACGCACCCAGGACCAGGGATCCATACTGGTCACCGGGGTGTCGGAGCCGAACGCCAGGCGCACGCCTGCCGATGCTAACAGCGCCAGCGGATTGAGCCCGGCGGACCGTTGCGGCCCCAGCCGGCGGGCGTACATACCGTCCGGGCCACCCCACAGCGCGTCGAAACCCGGCTGCATGCTGGCGGTCACGCCGCCGGCGGCCAGGGTCGCGGCCTGGTCGGCCGTAACCATCTCGAGGTGTTCGAGCCGATGTCCGCACCGGGCGACGGCGGCCGTGCCGAATCGCCGCACGACCTGGTCGACGGCGTCCACCACAGCGCTGACCGCGGCGTCGCCGATGACGTGGAAACCGGCCGTCACCCCGGCCTCGGTGCAGGCCGACAGATGCTCGACGACGGTGCCCGGGTCCAGATAGCAGGTGCCGCAGGTGTGCGGGGCGTCGGCGTAGGACTCCGAGAGCCAGGCCGTGCGTGACCCCAGCGCGCCGTCGACGAAGAGGTCACCGGCCAGGCCGCGGGCCCCGGTGGCGTCGATGAGCGCCCGGGCCTGCCCGGCGGTGGACACCGCCTCGCCCCAGTAGCCGATCACCTCGACCCCGTGCTCGGTCCCGCGCAGTTCGGCCCAGTCCTCGGCCCCGCCGATCTCGGGTCCGGCGCACTCGTGGACGGCCACGATGCCGGCGGCCGCCGCCTCGTCGAGGGCTGCCGTCCGGGCGGCCGCCCGCTGCTCCCAGGTCAGCATGGCGCGGGCGGCCGCGCGGGTCAGGTGATGCGCCTGCCCGGTGAGCGGGCGCTGCGGATCGAAGCCGGCGACGGCCGCCAGTCCCGGGACCTGACGGCGCAGAGCGGTCGAGGCGGCCGCCGAGTGCACGTCGATCCGCGACAGATACGCGGGCAGGCCACCGACGACGGCGTCGATGTCGGCGGTGGCCGGCGCGGCGGGCCAGTCGGTGTCATCCCATCCGTGCCCCCAGACCGGCCGGCCGGGATGAGCGGCGACGTGGTCGGCGAGCATCCGGAGGCAGTGCTGCGCGCTGCTTGCGCCGGTCAGGTCGAGTCCGGTCATCCGCAACCCGGTGGCGGTGAGGTGCACGTGGCTGTCGACGAACGCCGGCGCCACCAGAGCGCCGGCGAGGTCGGTCCGCTCGGCCTCGGGGAACTGGTCGCGCCCCACCGCGTCACTCCCGAGCCAGACGACCACACCCTCCCGCACCGCCATGGCGGTGGCCTCGGGGTGCGACGGGCTGTAGATGTGCCCGTTGAGCAACAGTGCGGTCACTGTGCCAGTCTGACGGCAATCGGTCAGCGGGCCGGCAACCGCCCCGCGATCCCGTCGATGACCTCACCGTCGATGTAGTCACCGTCGATGACCTCACCGTCGATGTAGTCACCGTCGATGACCTCACCGTCGATGTAGTCACCACGACCGGACGGGTACCCGAACCGGCCGGCCGGGCCGATCCGGCGGACCAGGCCGCGGGTCACCAGTGCGGTGGCCAGCGGCCGCGCCGCCCCGCGGGTCGGCGGGGCCAGCATGGCGATGCCCACCGCGGTGCTCAGCACGCCCGGCAGGAACACCAGGAACGATCCCGCACCGACCAGGACCGCGTCGGCGACCGCGGCCTGCGGGCTGGTCCGCGACCGCCGGGCGGCGGCGAACTGCGCCTTGACCTGCGAGGCGGCCAGCAGGACACCCACCATGAAGGTGGCGGCAAGAACGACCAGTGCCCATCCGAGGCCGAGCGTCCAGATCAGCACTGCCAGCGCCGTGACTTCGACGAGCGCGTAGAGAGCCAGGTAGCGGGCCGGGGAACGCAAGGTCTGACGGGTCTGCATACTCTGCGAACGGTCCGCGGACCGTTCGCAGTTCCGCCCGGCCGGTCACAGATCGGCCAACCGCCGCGGCCCGGTCGGGACACCTCGCGCCGGGGCATGCGGGACCGTCATCGGCCGGCCCCGATCTCCGCTCAGGCCGGACGGATCTCCAATCCGACCGTGCGCTTGGCGCCGCCGCGCAACTTGGAGAAGAAGTTGAAGATCCGCCCGATGATCCCGTAGCGCTCGTTGATGGCCTGGTACACCGTTTCGGTCTGCGAGTCGTCGAGCACCGTCGCGACCGCCTCGACCGGATCGCTCTTGACGTTGCCGCGCATATCGCAGACCGCCAGGGTGACCCGCGGGGTGTTGCGGATCCGCTTGACCTTCCAGGAGTTCTTCTCGGTGATCACCAGCGCCCGGTCGCCGTCGCGGGCGATCCAGATCGGGGTGGGCTTGGGCCGACCGTCCTTGGTGAATGTGGTGAGTAATACGTACTGGGCCCGGGACACGTCGTCGAAGGTGACTGCCATAGCGCCCACCCTAGCGGCCCTCGAGGTCCCCCTCGGTCTCCAGCAGGGCCTGGCGCAGACCGGAGATGGTGGCCGGATCGGGATCTCGCCACATCCCGCGCCCGGCGGCCTCCAGCAGACGCTCGGACATGCCGTGCAATGCCCACGGATTGGACTCGCCGAGGAACTTGCGGTTGTCCGGGTCGAGTACGTACTGCGCGCTGAGTTGCTCGTACATCCAGTCGGCCATCACCCCGGCGGTCGCGTCGTAGCCGAACAGGTAGTCCACTGTGGCCGCCATCTCGAAGGCGCCCTTGTAGCCGTGCCGGCGCATCGCCGCCATCCAGCGCGGGTTGACCACCCGGGACCGGAACACCCGGGCGGTCTCCTCGTCGAGGGTGCGGGTGCGAACCGAATCGGGGCGGGTGTTGTCGCCGATGTAGGCGGCCGGGGCGACGCCGGTCAGCGCGCGCACGGTGGCGACCATCCCGCCGTGGTACTGGAAGTAGTCGTCGGAGTCGGCGATGTCGTGCTCGCGGCTGTCGGTGTTCTTGGCGGCCACCGCGATCCTTCGGTACTGGCTGCGCATATCGTCGGCGGCCGGCCTGCCGTCCAGACCGCGGCCATAGGCGAATCCCCCCCAGGCGGTGTAGACCTCGGCGAGGTCGGCGTCGTCGCGCCAGTTCCGGCTGTCGATCAGCTGCAGAAGGCCCGCGCCGTAGGTGCCCGGTTTGGATCCGAAAATCCTTGTCGTTGCCCGCCGTTGGTCCCCGTGCTCGGCCATATCGGACTTGACGTGGGCGCGAACGAAATTCCGCTCGGGCGGCTCGTCGAGGCCGGCGACCAGCGCGACCGCATCGTCGAGCATGGTGACCACATGCGGGAAGGCGTCCCGGAAGAACCCGGAGATACGGACCGTGACGTCGATGCGCGGCCGGCCCAACTCCGGGAGCCCGATGACCTCGGTGCCGATCACCCGCCGGGACGCCTCATCCCACACCGGGCGGACCCCCAGCAGCGCCAGCACCTCGGCGATGTCGTCGCCGGAGGTCCGCATCGCCGAGGTGCCCCACGCCGAGAGCCCCACCGAGCGCGGCCAGTCGCCGTGGTCGGCCCGGTAGCGGGCCAGCAGCGAGTCCGCCATCGCCACCCCGGTCTCCCAGGCCAGCCGGGACGGCATCGCCTTGGGGTCCACCGAATAGAAATTGCGCCCGGTGGGCAGCACGTTGACCAGGCCGCGCAGCGGCGAGCCCGACGGGCCGGCCGCGATGTAGCGGCCCTCCAGCGCCCGCAGCACCTGGTCGATCTCCGCCGCGGTGCGGGCCAGCCGGGGCACCACCTCGGTGGCCGCGAACCGCAGGATCGCCGCCACCGGCGGCTCGGCGGCGATGCCGTCGACGGCGGCGGGGTCCCAGCCGGTGGCCTGGAGCGCGGCCAGCAGCTCTCTGGCCTCGGACTCGGCTGCGTCGACCCGCGCGCGGTCGTCGGTTCCGTCCTCGGCCAGACCGAGCGCCTGGCGCAGCCCGGGCAGGTGCTGCTCGCCGGCGAAGAGCTGACGGGCCCGCAGGACGGCCAGCACCAGGTCCAGTTCGGCCTCGCCGGCCGGCGCCTGGGCCAGAATGTGCAGCCCGTCGCGGATCTGGACGTCCTTGATCTCGCAGAGCCAGCCGTCCACGTGAAGCAGCATGTCGTCGAAGCCGTCATCATCGGGCCGGTCGGCCAGGCCGAGGTCATGGTCCATCTTGGCGGCGCGCATCAGCGTCCAGATCTGCTGGCGGATGGCCGGCAGCTTGGCCGGGTCGAGGGCGGCGACGTTTGCATGCTCGTCGAGCAGTTGCTCCAGGCGGGCGATGTCGCCGTAGCTCTCGGCGCGGGCCATCGGCGGGATGAGGTGGTCGATGAGCACCGCGTGAGCCCGGCGCTTGGCCTGGGTGCCCTCGCCGGGGTCATTGACCAGGAACGGGTAGATCAGCGGCAGATCGCCCAGGGCGGCGTCCGGGCCGCAGTCGGCCGACAACCCCAGTGTCTTGCCGGGTAGCCACTCGAGATTGCCGTGCTTGCCCATATGCACCACCGCGTGCGCGCCGAACTCGTGCCGCAGCCACAGGTAGGTGGCCAAGTAGTGGTGGCTGGGCGGCAGATCGGGATCGTGGTAGATCGCGACCGGGTTCTCGCCGAACCCGCGCGGCGGCTGGACCAGGATCACCAGGTTCCCGGACCGGATCGCGGCGATGACGATGTCGCCGTCCGCGTCGACGCTGCGGTCTACGAACAACTCCCCCGGCGGCTCACCCCAGTGCTCGACCACCGCCCGGCGAAGCTGCGGGGGAAGATCGGCAAACCAGCCGCGATAGCGCTCCGCGGGCACCCGGATCGGGTTGCCGGCCAGTTTCTGCTCACTGAGCCAGTCCGGGTCCTGGCCGCCGCGCTCGATCAACGCGTGCATCAGCGCGTCACCGTCCCCGGAGTCGACGCCGGGAACCTCACCGGCCTCCCCGATGTCATAACCACTGTCCCGCAACGCCTTCACCACGGCCACGGCGCTGGCCGGAGTGTCCAGACCGACGGCGTTACCGATGCGGGAGTGCTTGGTCGGGTACGCCGAGAACACCAGCGCGATCCGCTTGTCGGGCGGCGCCACCGCGCGCAGCCGGGCGTGGTTGATGGCGAGCCCAGCGACCCGGGCGCACCGCTCGGGGTCGGGAACGTAGGAGATCAGCCCGTCGTCGTCGATCTCCTTGAAGGAGAACGGGACCGTGATGATCCGGCCGTCGAACTCCGGCACGGCAACCTGGGTTGCCACATCGAGCGGGCTCAGGCCATCGTCGTTGTCGGCCCACCGAGCCCGCGAACTGGTCAGGCAAAGCCCCTGCAGGATCGGCACATCAAGGGCGGCAAGGTGTTTGACGTCCCAGGCCTCGTCGTCGCCGCCGGCCCCCACCGATGCCGGTTTGGCGCCCCCGGCCGCCAGCACGGTCACGACCAGAGCGTCGGCACCGGCGAGCAGCTCCAGCAGTTCGGGATCGGGGTTGCGCAGCGAGGTGCAGTACACCGGCAGCGCCCGGCCGCCGGCGGACTCGATGGCCGCGCACAACTCCTGAACGTAGGCGGTGTTGCCGGCCAGTTGCTGAGCGCGGTAGTAGAGCACCGCGATCGTCGGACCATCGCCCCCGGCGGGCACCCGGTCGGCGACACCCCAGACCGGGGTGGCCTCCGGGGGTGCGAAACCCAGCCCGGTCATCAGCAGGGTGTCGCAGAGAAACCCGTGCAGCCCCTCGAGGTTCCCGACACCCCCCTCGGCGAGGTAGGTGTGCGCCTGCAGGGCGATACCCGCCGGAACCGTGGAGCGGGCCATCAACTCCGCGTCGGGAGCCTGCTCACCGCTGACCACCACCACCGGCAGTCCGCTGGCCACGCAGGCGTCGACGCCCTCCGGCCACGCCCGGTACCCGCCGAGGAGACGGACCACGACGAGGTCGGCGCCTGCCAGCAGGCCGGCGAGTTCCCCCTCGGCCAGCCGGGCCGGGTTGGCCCAGCGGTAGGACGCGGCGCTCGCGCGGGCGGTGATCAGGTCGGTGTCCGAGGTGGACAGCAGCAGGACGGTCCGGGGCACGTGTCATTCGTACCCTAAGCCGGCCCGCCCCGGTCACCGGCCGGTTCGCCGCGCTCGCCGCCGAGCAGCGGGAGCGCGACCAGCACAAGGATCACCGCAATGGCCAACGGCGCCAGCAGCGGCGCCCAGGCGACCCGTAGCGGCACCGCCGCGGCGGCCACCCCGGCGATGGTGAAGCCCACCAGGCTCAGGGCCGTCGGGACGGTCAGGTGGGCCGCGGCGGAGCCCACCGAGTGCCGCATCACCAGGTAGGCGGCCGCCGACAGGCCCGAGGCCGCGACGAACAGCACCGACGCCTCGGACAGCGCCGCGGTCGCCGCTGTCAGCAGGACCGCGACGGCGGCCGCCGGCCGGAAGATAACGCCGGCCAACACCGCCGCCGCGCAGAACGCGGCCGGGAGCAGTCCGGCCGGACCCGGCGGCCAGGCCGCCAGTGCGACCATCAGGGCACCGAACCCGGTGGAGAAGGCCGTCGGGAGCGCCCGGCCGCTCATCGGAGCCGCCGTTGGGGCAGCGGCCGCATCGCGTGGTCGAGAGGCACGTCCGCAGGCCAGGCGACCACGTCCACGCCGGTCGTGCGCATGTCGCGGTACATGGCCGAACGCTGCAGGTCCCACATCCGCCGGAGAGTCGGCTCCTGCTCGCCCTCCAGTGGGCACCCCTCGAGGACGTCGACGACGACGACGGCGTGGCCCCGCTTGGACAGGTCGGCCAGCGCCAGACCGAACGAGCTGTCCAGCAGGCTGGAGAACGCGACGACGACCGCACCCGGGGGGACTGCCGGCCGGGGCGCGAGAGTGCCTGCCGTGGTGCGGTATCCGGTGCCGGCACCGAGCGCGGCGTCGAGCACCCGGTAGAACTGCCGCTGGCCGACGTCGGGGCCCAGCCAGCGCGGCTGCTGGCCGCCCAGCCCGACCAGCCCGGCGCGGTCCCCGCGCCGCAGCGCGGACTGCACCACCTGGACCGCCCCCTCCACCGTTCGCCGGGTCGCTACCGTCGCGGGTCCCGGCGGCTGCGCGCTCATGTCCAGCAGGACCACGACGTCCACCGAACGGTCGGTGAGGCGTTCGGTGACATGCAGTGCGCCGCGGCGTGCGCTGACCGCCCAGTTGACCGTCCTGAGCTGGTCGCCGGGCACGTACGGCCTGATGTCGGCGTATTCGACGCCCGGCCCGACACGGCGGGTCAGGTGGGTGCCCAGCCGGTCGAGCAACTCGGTCAGCGGGACCCCGGTCGAGGGTGGCGGCGCCAGCGGGAAGACGAAGACCTCGGCGACATCAGCCGAGGCCGAGGCGTTGAGTAGCCCGCCGGCCGCCACGACCTCCACCGCGGCCCGCAGCGGATACCGGCCCCAGCGGGCCGCCCCGACCACCACGGCACGGTCCGAACCGGCGTCTGGGGGCGGAGCCTCGATGTCGATACCCGGTGGTCCGGTCACGGTGAGCCCGGCCGCCGACCCCTGCGGCCGGGCCGTCAGCTCGACCCGGGTCTCGATGCGCTCACCTTCGAAGCAGCGCAGCAGAGTCGGCGCTGCCCGGACCGATACCACCGACGAGGGCCGCTGCCACCACGCCGAGCACAAGACGCCCAGCAGCGGCGCGGCGAACGCGATCAGCTGCCAGCGCCCCGAGACCAGCGCGGCGGCCAGCGCGGCGGCGGCACACAGGAACAGCGACTGGGTCAGAACCGATGTCCGCCAGCGCAGTTCGATGTCGACCGCGGCCGCGGCGGCTTTCTCAGTGTCGGCGGCGTCGGTGCCGGCGTCACTGCCGGCGTCGTTGCCGGTGTCGGCCCGGACCATCGCGCGCCGACTACGCCGGACCCGGCGTCCGCGGCACCGGCAGCCGTTTGAGAAGTTGCTCCACCACGTCGCTGCCGTGCAGGCTGCGCACCCACATTTCGGGGCGCAGGCTGATCCGGTGGCCCAGTGCGGGCACCGCGAGGGCCTTGACGTCCTCGGGGGTCACGAAGTCCCGCCCGCGCAACAGGGCGCGCGCGCGGGCGAGTTGGACGAGGTCGAGTTCCGCCCGGGGGCTGGCTCCCACGACCACCTGCGGATGGCTGCGGGTGGCTGCCGCCAGAGAGACCACGTAGCGCAGCACGTCGTCGTGCACCGTAACGTCCTCGACCGACTCCCGCATGGCCAGCACCTGATCGGCGTCGATGACCCCGCGCACCTCGACCTCCGCCGAACCCCGTTCCAGCCTGCGGCGCAGCATCGACGTCTCGTCGGTCTCGGAGAGGTAGTTCAGCGCCACCTTCACCGCGAACCGGTCCAACTGCGCCTCGGGCAGCGGATAGGTCCCCTCGAACTCGATCGGGTTGTCGGTTGCGATCACCATGAAAGGGGCAGGCAGCGGGCGAGTTTCGCCGTCGATGCTGACCTGATGCTCGGCCATCGCCTCGAGCAGGGCGGCCTGGGTCTTGGGGGGTGTTCGGTTGATCTCGTCAGCCATCAGCAGGTTGGTGAAGATGGGACCCGGTCTGAACTCGAAATGGCCCGAGCGCATGTCGTAGATGGTCGAACCGAGCAGGTCCGCCGGCAGCAGGTCGGGGGTGAACTGGACCCGCGCGAAGCGCAGCCCCAGGGTGGCCGCGAAGGACCGGGCGATCAGGGTCTTACCCATCCCGGGCAGGTCTTCGATCAGGACGTGTCCGCCGGCGAGCACGGTGGTCAGAATGAGCGAGAGAGCCTCGCGTTTGCCGACCACGGCCCGCTCGATCTCGTCCAGGACGGCCTGGCACAGCGCTGCGGTCGCGGCGCCCGGGGTACTCACGCCTTTTCCAGACGGCGCAGCAGTTCATCGAGGACAGCACGGCCCGGACCGGGCTCGTCGCGGCCCGAGCGCGAGACGTTCTGCGGGTCCACCCACGGCCACAGCTCCTCACCGAAGACCATCCGGCCGGTGGCGGCCAGTGCGGCCGGATCCTTCTGGCGGGTGGCCAGCACGAACTCGCGGGCCAGTTTCGGCCTCAGATGACGGTCCCAGTCCGCGCGGGTGGAATCCGCCCGCTGGATCAGCGTCTCGGTGTGAGACCTCCAGCGCTGCAGCGATTCGTCGGCATCGTCGGTGGCCGGCCCGCCCGGCGTTGAGCCGCGCACCCCGGCGAATCTGCCGCGCAACTCCAGGGCGAAGAGCACCACGGCCGCACCGGATATCGGCAGCGCCCAGCGCCTACCGAGGACGAAGGCCGTCAGTTCGGCCAGCACCACCAGTCCGACACCACTGGCCACCACCTTCTTGTCGAGCGGGCTCACGGCGCGGCGCTCAGATCGGGGGCGCGCAGCGCGGCGACGACCGCCCGCAGCGCGTGTTCGGCCGCCTCGCGGTCGGCCTCGGTCATCACGTGGCTGCTGAACCTCGCCTCGCTGAACAGTTCGACCAGCGTCGTGGCGCTCTGCGCGGGCACCGCTCGGTGCCGCACGGCGCGGTCGAGCACCTCCGAGGGGGTGTCGGAGTCCTGCGGTGCGGCATCCGGCGAACCGGCGAGCCGCCGCTCCATGGCGGCGTAACAGGCGATGATCGCCGCCCGCGGCTCCCGGCTCGGATTCCCCACCTCGGCCAGCCCTCGTTCGGCAGCCGCGGCCAGCGGATCGGGCTGCGGGACGGCTTCGGTCCGCGCAAGCGCGAAGCTCGTCCCCGCCGGCGCCGGCCGCGGACGGCGGGCGGCCAGCACGGCACCGAGGACCACCATCACGGCGAAGCCGACCGTGGTCGCGATCAGGTACCCGAAGACTCCCCCGACACCCCTGCCCCGGGACTCGGTGGGCACGACGACGCCGGGAGCGGGGTCGGGACCGTCGATCCGCGGAGGTGGACCGACATCGGCCGGCCCGGCGGTCAACTGGTTGACCAGAACGAAGGCGAGGATCCAGGCCAGCGCCAGTCCCACCGCGAGGAGCAGGTAGCGACGCGTTCGCGAACCGCCCTGACCGCCGGCGCTGCGGGGGAGCTCACGCCGGGCCGGACGCGCCCCCGGCGGGTTGCGCAGCGAGAAGACCAGCGCAGCCGCGAGGACGATCATCGACACCGCCAGCAGTGTGACGATCCCGACCGGGCCGGCCGAACTCTCCGACGCCCGGTCCCGGGGCGCCGGGTCCGCGCCCGGGATCTGGCCGCGCAGCATCACCGTGGCGATCACGGTGAGCCCGAGCAGGGCGGCCACCCTCCCTGCTGCGCCGCTCCGTGTGCTGATGCGCGCTCCTCCCATCGACCTCGACGGTCCCGTTATTCATCGTGGCACGCCCGGCCGTACGGTGGGCAAGTGAGCGAGACGGACCGGACCGGCGCCGACGCCTGCCCGGGGACGCTGCAGCCGCACCAGGCCGCTGACGGGCCGTTGGCGCGGATCCGTCTTCCCGGCGGGATGATCAGCGCCGCCCAGCTCGACCGGCTTGCCCTGACCGCAGCGGAGTTCGGGGACGGCAGCCTGCAACTGACCTCACGGGGAAACCTGCAGCTGCGGGGTTTGACCAGCGTGCCCGAGGTCGGTGCCGCGGTCGCCGAGGCCGGGTTACTGCCTGCGCCGAGCCATGAGCGGGTGCGCAATATCCTCGCCTCTCCGCTGACCGGGCGGGTCGGCGGGCGGTCCGATCTGCGCCCGATGGTCGGTGAGCTGGATATGGCGATCCGGTCCCGGCCGGAGTTGGCCCGCCTTCCCGGCAAGTTCTGGTTCTCCCTCGACGACGGCACCGGGGACGTGGCGGGTTTCCCGGCCGACGCCGGTGCGCGGCTGGTCGAGGACGGCGCGGCCCTGCTGCTGGCCGGACGAGACACCGGCTGCCGTATCGCCGCCGGCGACGTGGTCCCGGCGCTGGTGTCGATCGCGTGCCGGTTCGCCGCCGCCCGCGGAACGGCCTGGCGGGTCGCCGAACTCGACGATCCCGGGACGCTCCTAGGCGGGTTCCCCGCCGGGCAGCCGTCGCTGCCGGCGGCGCCCGCCGTACGCCCGCCGGTGGGCTGGATCACACAGGACGACGGCCGGGTGGCGCTGGGGGCGACGGTCCCACTGGGGGTCCTGTCGGCCCGGCAGGCGCAGTTCATCGCCGCGATCGCTGCGCCTGTGGTCATCACGCCGTGGCGGTCGCTGCTGGTCTGCGACCTCTCCGAGGGTGTGGCCGACACGGCGCTGCGGGTGCTGGCCCCCCTCGGGCTGGTGTTCGACCAGGCCTCACGCTGGCTGGAGGTCAGTTCCTGCGTGGGCAGTCCCGGTTGCCGACGCTCACGAGCCGATGTGCGTGCCGATGCGGTCCGGGAAGCCGAGCGGCCCGGCGAGGGGCCCGTGCACTTCGCCGGCTGCGAGCGGGCCTGCGGACGCCCGCCGGCCGCCCGGGTGATGATCGCCGCCGACGGCGGGTACCTGCCCGTCGTAGGGTGAGGCGGTGCTGGACTACCTGCGCGATGCCGCCGAGATCTACCGGCAGTCCTTCGCCACCATCCGGGCCGAAGCCGACCTCGGCGGGTTGCCCGACGACATCGCGCGCGTGGTGGTGCGGCTGATCCACACCTGCGGCCAGGTCGATCTGCCCGGGCACATCGCCTACACCCCGGCGGTGGTGCGGGCCGCCCACAGGGCCCTGGCCGGTGGCGCGCCGGTGCTGTGCGACTCCTCGATGGTGGCGGCCGGTGTCACCACCGCCCGGCTGCCCGCCGGAAACGCGGTGGTGTCGATGGTCGCCGACCCGCGGGCCGCCGAACTGGCCGGCCGGCTCGGGACCACCCGCTCGGCAGCCGGGGTGGACCTGGTGGCCGACCGGATGGCCGGGGCGGTGGTGGCGATCGGCAACGCCCCGACCGCGCTGTTCCGGCTGCTGGAACTGATCGACGCCGGCGCTCCCGCGCCGGCCGCCGTCCTGGGCGGCCCGGTGGGGTTCGTCGGTTCGGCGCAGTCCAAGCAGGCGCTGATCGACGACCCGCGCGGGATGCAGTACCTGGTGGTGACCGGCCGCCGTGGCGGCAGCGCCATGGCGGCGGCCGCGGTCAACGCGATCGCGAGCGTGTCGGAATGAGCTCCACGGGAACGCTTTTCGGGGTCGGCGTCGGCCCCGGCGATCCGGAGTTGATCACTGTCAAGGCGGCTCGCGTGATCGCCGACGCCGACGTGGTCGCCTACCACAGCGCCCGCCACGGCCGCAGCATCGCGCGCCGGACCGCCGAGCCCTACCTGCGGCCCGGCCAGATCGAGGAACACCTGGTCTATCCGGTGACCACCGAGACCACCGACCACCCCGACGGTTATCGAGGCGCGATGGCCGATTTCTACACCGAGGCCTCCGAGCGGATCGCCGCGCATCTGCTGGCCGGCCGCGACGTCGCCCTGCTCGCCGAGGGCGACCCGCTGTTCTACAGCTCCTACATGCACCTGCACACCCGGCTCGCGGACCGGTTCGCCACCGTCGTCGTACCCGGCGTGACATCGGTGAGCGCGGCCTGCGCGGCCGTCCGCACCCCGCTGGTGGGCGCGGATGAGGTCTTCTCGGTGCTGCCCGGCACCCTTCCGCCGGGCGACCTGACCCGCCGGCTGGCCGACGCCGACGCCGCGGTGGTCATGAAGCTCGGGCGAACCTATGCCGGGGTGCGTGCGGCGCTGTCTGCGGCCGGCCGGCTCGACGACGCGGTCTACGTCGAGCGGGCCAGCACCGCCGGCGAGCGGATCGCGCCGGCGGCCGAGGTCGACCCGGCCGAAGTCCCGTATTTCTCGCTGGTGGTCGTGCCCGGCGACCGCGGGGCGGATCGCTCGCCGGCCCCGGGCGCCGGCACGGTGACCGTGGTCGGCCTCGGGCCCGGGGACCCCGGGTGGCTGACACCCCAGGGCCGCCGGGAGATCGAGGCCGCCACCGACCTGATCGGGTACCGGACCTATCTGGACCGGCTGGCCTCCCGGCCGGGCCAGCGCCGCCACCCCAGCGGGAACACCGACGAGCAGCAGCGTGCCCGGACGGCCTTCGAACTGGCTGAACGGGGGGCGGCGGTGGCGGTGGTCTCCTCCGGCGACCCCGGGGTGTTCGCGATGGCGACCGCGGTGCTGGAGGAGGCCAAGCAATGGCCCGGTGTGCCGGTCCGGGTGGTGCCGGGGATGACCGCGGCCCAGGCGGTGGCCAGCCGGGCCGGCGCGCCGCTGGGCCACGACTACGCGGTGCTCTCGCTGTCCGACCGGCTCAAGCCGTGGTCGGTGATCGCGGCCAGGCTGTCCGCCGCGGCGGCCGCCGACCTCGTGCTGGCGATCTACAACCCGGCCTCCCGGGAGCGGACCTGGCAGGTGGCCGCGATGCGGGATCTGCTGCTGGAGCACCGCGACGCCGGCACCCCGGTGGTGATCGGCCGCGACGTGTCCGGTCCCGGCGATTCGGTCCGGGTGGTGCGTCTTGCCGACCTCGACCCCGCCGACATCGACATGCGCTGCCTGCTGATCGTCGGATCCTCCCAGACCCAGTGGTACAGCGGGGCTCGCGGCGACACCGTGTTCACCCCGCGCCGTTACCCCTGCTGACCGAGCACCCACTCCTGAGCCTGGGTCACCGTCGCCACGACGCTGACCCCCGCCGGAAGCGGCGGCCGCTCGATCATCACCACGTCGACGCCGAGCGCATCGGCCGCGTCGATCTTGGCTCGTGTCATGTCCCCGCCGCTGTTCTTGGTCACCAGCACCTCGATGCGGTGTCCGGCGATCAGGGCGTGCTCGTCGGAGAGCCGGTAGGGACCGCGGGAGAGCAGCAGTTCGTGGTCGCGCGGCAGCGAGTGCGGATCGGGGGGGCTGACCACGCGGATGAGGAACCAGGCCCCGCTGCCCGCGAAAGCATGCACGCCTGAACGGCCGGTGGTGAGGAAGACCCGCGAATACCCCTGTGCGGCAACGGCTGTGGCCGCCTCGCTATCCGAGTCCACCCGACGGGCACTGCCCGGATCCCACGGTGGCCGGCTCAACACCAGGTGTGCCAGGCCGAGCTCGGCGCAGGCCTGCGCGGCGTTGGCGGTGATCCCGGCCGCGAACGGGTGTGTGGCGTCGACGACGGCGCCGACCCGATGGGCGGCCAGCCAGTCGCGCAGTCCCGCCACCCCGCCGAACCCACCGACTCGCACCGGCCCGACCGGCAGCGCCGGGTCGGCCACCCGGCCCGCCAGCGAGCTGACCACCTCGATGTCCGGGTGCAGCCGGCCGGCGAGTTCACGGGCCTCCGCGGTGCCGCCGAGGAGCAACACCCGCATCAGTGCGATCCCCTGGACCGTTCCGCGGAGTACAGGTAGCTGTCCGGGAAACCGCCGGCGGCCAGGACGTCGCCGACGACGATCACCGCCGTCCTGGTGATCCCGGCCCGGCGGGTCTTGGCGGCGATGTCACCAAGCGTGCCGCGCAGCAGCACCTGCCCGGGCCGGCTGACGAAAGCCGCCACCGCCGCGGGGGTGTCCGCCCGTCGGCCGCCGGCAAGCAGCGCGTCCACCACGGCGTCGACGCGGTGGGCCGCGAGGTGGATCACCAGCGTCCCACCGCTGCGGGCCAGTTCGGTGAGTTCCTCGCCGGCCGGCATCGCGCTGGACACGGTCGCCACCCGGGTCAGGGTGACCGTCTGGGCGACCCCCGGCACGGTCAGTTCGCGCCCCAGTTCCGCGGCGGCCGCCGCGAACGCCGGCACCCCGGGGACGATCTGGTAGTCGATTCCCAGCTCGTCCAGACGCCGGCACTGCTCGGCGACCGCGCTGTAGAGCGAAACGTCACCGGAGTGCAGCCGTGCCACGTCGTGACCGGCGGCCGCGGCGCGAACGAACTCTCCGGTGATCTCCTCGAGGTTCAGCGGACCCGTGTCGACCACCCGCGCCCCCGCCGGGCAGAACGACAACAGATCGTCGTCCATGATCGAGCCGGGATGCAGGCAGACCGGGCACCTCTCGAGCAGCCGCTGACCGCGCATCGTGATCAGGTCGGCGGCACCGGGCCCGGCGCCGATGAAGTACACCGTCATCGGTTCAGGACCCACTGGGTGATCGGCATCTGGGGACGCCAGCCGGTGAAGGCGCCGAGCGACTCGCCACGATAGTGCTGGAATCGGCGAAGCTCCCCACCGAATTTCGAATACCACTGCAGCAGAATGGCTTCCGACTCGACTGTCACCGCATTGGCGGCCAGACGGCCGCCCGTGCCCAACCGGTCGAGGCAGGCCTGGAGCAGTCCCGGGGTGGTCAGGCCCCCGCCGACGAAGATGGCGTCGGGCGCCGGGGCGCCGGTGAAGGCCTCCGGCGCCCCGGCCCGGACCTGCACATCCGCCCCCAGGGCGCGGGAGTTCGCGGCGATCCGCTCCCGCCGTCCGGCGTTATCCTCGAACGCCACGGCGCGGCACCCGCGGGCGCCCAGGCACCACTCGACAGCGACACTGCCCGAACCGGCGCCGACGTCCCACAGCAGTTCCCCGGGGCGGGGACCGAGAGCGGCCAGCGTCACCGCCCGCATCGTCTGCTTGGTGATCTGCCCGTCGTGGGCGAAGAGGGTGTCCGGCAGGCTGTGCCCGACCCGCCCCTCGGGCAGGAAACGCACGGCGACGACGTTGAGGTCGTCGACGTCCCCGGGCGCCGCCGTCGCCCATTCCTCGGCCGACATCCTGCGCACCCGCTCGTCAGGACCGCCGAGGCGTTCCAGGACGGCGAACTCCGAAGCCCCGCGACCGGTTTCGGTGAGAACCGCGGCCAGTCCCGCCGGCGTGGCGCCATCGCGGGACAGCACCACGGCCTGCCCGCCGCGACGCACCGCGGTGTGCAGCGCAGCGGTGAGGAGGCTGATCACCTCGGTGTCCTGGACCGACCAGCCCATCCGGGCGCATGCCAGCGCCACCGAGGAGACGTGCGGCAGCACGCGCACCTGTTCCGGGCCGTACAGCCGGACCAGTACTCCCCCGACACCGTGCAACAGCGGGTCGCCGCTGGCGACCACGTGGATGGGCGGGCCGGCCGCGACCGGGTCGAGCAGGCACTGCAGGGCCGGCAGCATCGGGCTGGGCCAGCGGCGCCGCTGAGCGGACACGGTGTCGTCGAGGAGGTCGAGCTGCCGCTGGGAGCCGTGAATGACGGTGGCGCTGCGGAGTTCACGCCGCGACTCCTCGGAGAGCCCGGCCATTCCGTCGGCGCCGATGCCGACCACGACGATCCCGGCGTTCATCGCGGCATCCTCCGCCACGCCCACTGCGGCAGCAGCCGCATGCCGAAGAACAGCGGCCGCAGCGCCCAGGGAACCCATACCGTGCGGCGGCCCCGGGCCAACGCGCCCGCGGTCGCCGCCGCCACCTGTGAGGGTGTGCTCGACAGCGGGGCGGGAGCCATCCCCTGAGTCATCCGGCCGATGACGAACCCGGGCCGGACCAGCAGCACCCTGACACCGCTGCCGTGCAGCGCGTCGGACAGACCGCTGGCGAACCCGTCCAGCCCGGCCTTGGCCGATCCGTAGACGTAATTGGCGCGCCGCACCCGCACCCCGGCCACCGAGGAGAACACCACCAGCGTGCCGCGGGCGGCCTCCCGCATGCCGGCCGCCAGCACGGTCAGCAGGCTCACCTGCGCCAGATAGTCGGTGTGGGCGATGGCCACCGCGTGCGCGGCGTCGGTCTCGGCGCGGGCCGCGTCTCCGAGGATGCCGAACGCCAGCACCGCGACGTCGATCGGACCGAACCGCGCGCGGAGGGCGTCGACCACGGGGACGTGCGAGGCGAGGTCGTCGGCGTCGAACTCGACCGTGTGCACGGCCACCGCCCCGGCCGCGCGCACCGCGGCAACCTCCGCGTCGAGCCGGTCGGCGCCGCGCGCGGCAAGCACCACGGTCGCGCCCGGCGCCAGCCGGGTCGCGAGCTCGAGGCCGATCTCGCTGCGGCCCCCGAAAATGACCACCAAGTCGGCCGTGTCGGCTGTGTCCTCCACGGATCGGATTATCCCCTGCGCTAGCGTGAGCACCGATGCCCAACACCACCACCAGACTCACCGGCGACGCCATCGCGTTCCTCTCCGAGCGCCACCTCGCGATGCTGACCACGCTGCGCGCCGACGGGTCACCGCACGTGGTGGCGGTGGGATTCACCTTCGATCCGACGACCCACATCGCCCGGGTCATCACCAGCGACGGCTCGCAGAAGGCGGTGAACGCCGACCGCGGCAGTGTGGGGGTGCTGTCCCAGGTCGACGGGGCCCGCTGGCTGTCCCTGGAGGGCGAGGCGAGCGTGAACCGGGACCCCGAGGCCATCCGGGACGCCGAACTGCGCTACGCCCAGCGCTACCGGATCCCCAAGCCCAACCCGAAACGGGTGGTCATCGAGGTGCTGGTGCGCCGGGTGCTGGGGTCGTCGACCTTGCTCGACCGGTCCTGATCAGCCGACGACGACCAGGTCGTGCGACCGGTTGTTGACCGGCTGGACCCCGTCGGCGGTGACAATCACGATGTCCTCGATGCGGGCGCCCCAACGGCCGGGGAAGTACACGCCGGGTTCGACGCTGAAGGCCATCCCCTCGGCCAGTGGCATCGCATTGCCCGCCACGATGTAGGGCTCTTCGTGTACCGAAAGGCCGATACCGTGTCCGGTGCGGTGCACGAAGTACTCCGCCAGACCGGCCTCGGCCAGCACGTCGCGGGCGGCGGCGTCGACCTGTTCGGCCGGCACACCCGGGCGCACCGCCGCGACCGCGGCGGCCTGGGCCCGCTGCAGCACCGCATACTGCGCGGCGATCTCGGGATCGGGCTCACCCAGGCTGTAGGTGCGGGTGCAGTCGGAGTTGTAGCCGGGTTCCAGCGGACCGCCGATGTCGACGACGACGATGTCACCGGCCTGCAGCTTCCGGTCCGAGCTTCCGTGGTGCGGGTCGGCGCCGTGCGGGCCCGACCCCACGATGACGAAGGCGGCCTGCGAATGCCCCTCGGCGACAATTGCTTCGGTGATGTCGGCAGCGACCTCCGCCTCGGTCCTGCCGGGCTTGAGCATCTGCGGAACGAGCGCGTGCACCCTGTCGATGGCCGCTCCGGCGGCGCGCAGGACCTCGATCTCGGCGGTGTCCTTGATCATCCGTAGAGCCGCCAGCACGCCGGTGGCCAGAACCGGGACACAACCCAGCGCGTCGGCCAGCGGCAGCAGGTGCAGCGCGGGCATCGAGTCGGTGACGGCGATCCGGCCCGGACCGCCCAGAGCTGCGGCGACGATCCGGTAAGGGTCCTGCCCGTCGACCCAGTCGTGCACCGGCAGGCCCAGATCGGCCACCGCGGAACCGCTCAGCGCGGCCAGTTCCAGCCTGGGCAGCACAACCGCCGGCGTGCCGGCCGCCGGGATCACCAGGGCGGTCAGCCGCTCGAAGGTCTCGGCCCGCGAACCGGTCAGGTAACGCAGGTCATAACCCGGGGTGATGACCAGCCCGGCCAGGCCGGCCGCGGCCGCCCCACGGGCGGCGGCAGCCAGCCGGCGCTCGTAGACCTCGGTGCTGAACCGGTCGGCACTCATCCCAGTCAGGCTAGCGTGGTTGCCTGTGTCCGCCCCCGCATCCGCCCCGGTTCTGCTGCTCGACGGAGCCAGCATGTGGTTCCGCTCCTATTTCGGGGTGCCTGCCTCGATCACCGCACCGGACGGCCGTCCGGTCAACGCGGTCCGCGGGTTCATCGACAGTCTGGCGACCCTGGTCAACCGGGAGCGTCCGAACCGCATGGTGGTCTGCCTGGACCTCGACTGGCGGCCGGACTGGCGGGTCGCGCTGATCCCCTCCTACAAGGCCCACCGGGTCGCCGAGGACACTCCGTCGGGCGGCCACGACGGCGCCGTCGAAGAGGTGCCCGACGACCTGAGCCCGCAAGTCGATCTGATCCTGGAGGTGTTGGACGCCTTCGGGATCGCCACGGCCGGCGCCGAGGGCTTCGAGGCCGACGACGTGCTGGGCACCCTCGCGGCGGCGGAGCGGCACGGCCCGGTTGTGGTGGTCAGCGGCGACCGTGACCTGCTGCAACTGGTCGCCGACGACCCCGTCCGGGTTCGGGTGCTCTATCTGGGTCGCGGGCTGGCCAAGGCGACGATGTTCGGGCCGCGCGAGGTGGCCGAGCGCTACGGCGTTCCGCGGAGTCGCGCGGGGGCGGCGTACGCGGAGTTGGCGCTGCTGCGCGGCGATCCGTCCGACGGCCTGCCCGGCGTGCGGGGTGTCGGCGAGAAGACCGCCGCGGAGATGATCACCCGCTACGGGTCGCTGGAGAACATCCTGGCCGCCGCCCACGACCCGAAGTCGGCGCTGACCAAGGCTTTGCGGGCCAGGATTCTGGACGCCACCGACTACATCGAGGCGGCGGGCCCGGTGGTCCGAGTGTCCCGGGACGCCCCGGTGCTGCTGTCGGGCGGCAGCGACCGGCTCCCGACCGCCCCGGCCGACCCGGACCGGCTGGCCGAGCTGGGACGGCGCAACGGTGTGACGTCACCGATCGGCCGACTGCAGGCCGCACTCGACGCGCTGTGAGGGCGGCGGACGGCGGCTACTTGGGCCGGCCGACCTCGTAGGTGCCCTTGTCGTCCTGGAAGGTGACCGTCACTTGGCGCTTGGTGCCGTCGATGCTGACCTCGCAGTTGAAGGTGTCGCCCTTGCGCACCGTCGGATCCTGGCCGTTGTTGCACTTGACGTCCTGGACGTTGGTGGCGCCGTAACCGTTGGACTCGTCGGAGAGGATCTGAGCGACGCCCTGCTGGGCCTTGGTCACGTCCAGTTTGGTGGTCACGAACCAGCCCGGCTTCCAGAAGCCGAGCAGAAGCACCACGGCGATCAGCACCGCGGCGAGCCCGCCGAGCAACCCGCCCGCGAGCCGCATCGACTTCTTCGAGGCGTCAGCGGGGCCCGGCGGGAACTGCCCGTAGGGGCCGGGCTGGCCGGGCGGCGGGTAGCCCCCCGGGGGCGGCGGGTACTGCCCGTACTGGGTGGGCGGACCGTAGGGCCCGGGTTGGGGGTACTGACCGGGAGCGGCGCCGTACTCCGGCGGAGGGCCATAGGGCTGCGCGGCCGGGTAGCCGGGCGGCACCGGCGGCTGGCCGTACTGCGGGTACTGGGCGGCGGGATAGGCGGGCGGCTGCCAGGCCGGAGCCTCGCTGCCCGGCGGCTGCCAGGACGGCGCCGCGGGAGCGGCCTGCGCACCGGCCTGGTCGGGGGCCGGCGACTCCGGCGGCTGCCAGGACGGCGACCCGGCGGGACGGTCCGCGCCGCCGGCAGGCTGATCGGGTCCCGATGCCTGCCAGGGGTTGGCGTCAGATCCCTGCGGTCCGCTCATCGTCACTCTCTCCTCCAGCCTCTGACTAGCCTGCGGCTAGCCTCCGGTCGGTTTCTGGTACTGGCGGCCGTTGGCCGGCCCCTCGTCCGCACGGGGCGTTTCCCACCGTAGCGGTCGCACCACCCTATCCGTTGTCAACGGCCACGACGCCGCGCCGGATGTCGTCGATCGCCCGCTTGGCGGCCGTTCGCACGCCGGCCTGGGGTGCGGCATTGCGCACCTGGTCAAGCAGGTCGAGCACCTGGCGGCAGCATCGTACGAAATCCCCGGCGGGCAGTGGCGAGCCGTTGCCGGCGACGTCGGAGGCGTCCAGGGCGGCCGCCAGGTTCCCGCTGGTCGCCCACCGGTGGATCGCCGGGGCGAACCCCTCGTCGGGTTCGCGGGTCGGCTCGAGCCGGTGCCGCCGCTCGTCGGCGCGCAACCGGTCCGACAATCGCCGGGTCTCGGCGAGGGCGCGCCGCACCGCCGGCGTGGGGAGGTCGACGGCGTGCACCGGGGTGGGCCCGTCGGAGCCGCGCGCCTCGAACACCGTCGCCGAGACCACCGCGGCCAGTTCTGCGGGCTGCAGGCCCTTCCAGGTGCCGGTCCGCAGGCACTCGGCCACCAACAGGTCGCTCTCGCTGTAGATGCGCGCCAGCAGCCGCCCGTCGGCGGTCACCCGGAGCCGGCCCGGCGGGGCGGTTCCCGCGCCGTCTACGTTCTCGCCGTCTACGTTCTCGCCGCCGCTCTCGATGAAGCCGCGCTCGGTGAGCAGGCCGGTGATCCGGTCGAAGGTCCGGGCCAGCGAGTTGGTCGCGGCGCTGACCTTCTCGCGCATGGCGGCGTTGTCCCGTTCGACGCGCAGGTACCGCTCGGCGACTCTGACCCTGGCCTCCCGGTCGGCCATCCGGTGAGCGGGGTGACGGCGCATCGTTTCGCGCAGCGCCGCCAGCTCCGGGTCGGCGTCGGCCTCCCGGTCCCCGCCACGACGGGACCGCCCGGCCGGCGGGGCCAGGTCGGCGGCGGCCGAACGCAGCGCGGCGGCCAGGTCGCGACGGACCCTGGGCTGGCGGTGCTCGATCCTCTTGGGCAGCGTCATGGAGCCGAGCGGGTCGGGCGCGCCGGGGTAGTCCGCCGAGGAGATCCGGCCCGCCCACCGGTTCTCGGTGAGCACCAGGGGGCGCGGATCATCGGCGTCACGGGCCGGTTCCAGGACCACCGCCAGACCGCCACGACGGCCGTGGGTGACGGTGATGATGTCACCGCGGCGGAGGGCCGCCAGCGCGTCGCCGGCCGCCTGCCGGCGCTGCAGGCGCGACGCCCTGGACTGCGCCCGCTCCCGCTCGCTGATGGCGGCGCGCAGCCGCGCGTATTCCAGGACCGGGGGCTCGGCGGGGTCGGCGCGTCGGTCCCAGCCCAGCTCCGCGGCGACCTCGCCGAGCAACCGATCCCCACGCTCGCCGCCGCGAACCAGACCGACCACCGACCGGTCCGCCTGGTACTGGGCGAAGGACCGCTCCAGCAGCCGGCGCGCCTGCTCGGGGCCCATCTGACTGATCAGGTTGATGGTCATGTTGTAGGACGGCGCGAAGGAACTGCGCAGCGGGAAGGTGCGGGTGGAGGCCAGCCCGGCGATCTCGGCCGGTTCGGCCGTGGCGTCGTGCGGATTCCAGAGCACCACCGCGTGGCCCTCGACGTCGATCCCGCGGCGGCCGGCGCGTCCGGTCAGCTGGGTGTACTCCCCCGGCGTCAGGGGCATGTGCTGCTCGCCGTTGAACTTCACCAGCTTCTCCAGCACCACAGTCCGGGCCGGCATGTTGATGCCCAATGCCAATGTCTCGGTGGCGAATACAGCTTTGACCAGGCCCGCGGCGAACAACTCCTCCACGGTGTGGCGGAAGGTCGGGAGCATCCCGGCGTGGTGGGCGGCCAGACCGCGCAGCAGGCCCTCCCGCCACTCGTAGTAGTCGAGCACCGCCAGGTCGGACTCGGCGAGGTCTCCGCACCGGCGGTCGACGATCTCGGCGATGCGCGCGCGGTCGGACTCGGTGGTCAACCGCATCGGGCTGCGCAGGCACTGTTTGACCGCGGCGTCGCATCCGGCCCGCGAGAAGATGAACGTGATGACCGGGAGCAGACCTTCGGCGTCGAGGGTGGCGACCACGTCCGGCCTGGACGGCGGCCGGTACAGCCCCGGCCCGAACGACCGACCTCCACCGCGCCGGCGCGGCTGCCGGTCCAGCAGTCGCTGCGATTCGCGGCGGTGGGCGATGTGACGGGTCAACTCCGGATCAACGCGGTGCTTGACCGCGTCACCGTCGTAGTCGAACAGGTCGAAGAGCCTCTTGCCGACCAGCACGTGCTGCCACAGCGGTACCGGTCGATGCTCGTCGACCACCACCGCGGTGTCCCCGCGCACGGTCTTGATCCACCCGCCGAACTCCTCGGCATTGCTCACCGTCGCCGACAGGCTGACCAGCCGCACCTCATCGGGAAGGTGCAGAATGACCTCCTCCCACACCGCCCCGCGCATCCGGTCGGCGAGGAAGTGCACCTCGTCCATCACCACGTAGGACAGGCCGGTGAGCGCGTCCGAGCCCGCGTAGAGCATGTTGCGCAGCACCTCGGTGGTCATGACCACCACCGGGGCGTCACCGTTGATCGACTGGTCACCAGTCAGCAGACCGATCTTCTCCGGTCCGTACCGGCGCACGAGATCGCCGTGCTTCTGGTTGCTCAGCGCCTTGATCGGGGTGGTGTAGAAGCACTTCTGGCCCGCCGCCAGGGCCAGGTGCACCGCGAACTCACCGACCACCGTCTTGCCGGCCCCGGTCGGGGCGCACACCAGCACGCCGTGGCCACGCTCGAGGGACCGGCAGGCCCGGATCTGGAACGGGTCGAGCCGGAAGGTGAGCTGCCCGGCGAAGTCGGCCAGTTCGGACCCCGGCTCGGGCCCCCCTTCCGCCACGGGTCCGGCTCCGGGGTCAGGTGACGTCGTCATGCTCGGTACCGGTGCGCGCCGGTGCCGCCACCGGAGTGGGCGCTTCGATCGGCGCGGCCTGGTCGTCGGGCACCTCGTCGCGGCCCTGGCGCCGGGCCTTGCGTCTGTCGTGTAGGCGGGCGACCTGGATGGCGAACTCCAGCAGGACGGTCAGCGCCAGGCCGAGCGCCAGCATGGAGAACGGGTCGGATCCCGGAGTGAAGAACGCGGCGAAGACGAAGACGCCGAAGATCAGCCCGCGCCGCCAGTTCTTGAGCGTCTCGTAGCTGAGGATCCCGGCCATGTTGAGCATGACGATCAGCAGCGGGAACTCGAATCCGACCCCGAACACCAGCAGCAGGTTGATGAGGAACCCGAAGTAGCGCTCACCGGAGAGCGCGGTGACCTGGACGTCGCTGCCCACGGTCAGCAGGAAGAGCAGGGCTTTGGAGAGCACCAGGTAGGCCAGCAGGGCCCCGGCCACGAACAGCGTCGCCGCCGACACCACGAACGCCACCGCGAACCGGCGCTCGTTGCGATACAGCCCCGGGGTGATGAACGCCCACAACTGGTGGAACCACACCGGGCAGGCCAGGACGACACCGGCGGTCAGCCCCACCTTCAGGCGCAGCATGAACTGGTCGAACGGGGCGACGGCCAGCAGCCTGCACTGGCCGTCGGGGGTGATGTCGGCGCGGGCCGACTCCGGCAGCGCGCAGTACGGACCGCGTAGCCACTCGCCGAGGCTGGTCAGCCCGAACATGCTGTGCCCGTACCAGATGAACCCGACCACGGTGGTCAGCGCGACCGCGGCCACCGCGATCAGCAGCCGGGTGCGCAGTTCCCGGATGTGTTCGACCAGCGGCATGGTGCCGTCGGGGTTGGTGCGGCTGCGCCGCTGACGGGGGTCGAGTCGGGTCAGGAATCTGGGGGTGCGCACGGCGTTCACCGAACGGCGCGTCGCGTCGGATGTAGCGGCCGGATCAGGCCGGCCGGGCGTCGGTCGGGTTGTTGCCCGGGGGGTTCACCGGGGCCTCGACGCGCTCGGATGCCACCTGAGTCGCCGGTTGGGCGGGCGACACGGCCTCGTCGGATTTCCCTTCGGCCTGCAACTCCCGGATTTCGGACTTGAAGATGCGCATCGACTTTCCCAGCGAGCGGGCCGCGTCGGGCAATTTCTTCGCCCCGAAGAGCAGGACGGCGACCGCGATGAGGATCAGCCAGTGCCACGGACTGAGACTGCCCATGTGAAACCTCCTGACGTCGGCACCGATGCTACCCGCCCTCGCCGGCGTCCGGGTCACGACGTGCCTCCCCGGCGGCGCGGTAGGCGGCCAGGGCCTCGGTGGCGGCCTGACGCACCCTGCCGGCCAGCGACTCCGGGGCCAGCACTGTGACGTCGGCGCCGAAACCCAGGATGAGCCGGGCCATCCACTCCTCGGCGACGTAGGTCATCGTGACCTCGAGGTGGCCGTCCGGCGACTCGGCCAGCAGTTGCATCGGGTAGTACTCCAGCATCCACGCGGCCCGCGGCGCTACCCGCAGCAGCGCCGACGGGAGCGCCGGGTCGGCGTCGAACAGCGCGGTGTTGGGCCGGGACGCGACCGCGGGCGGCGGCGGCGCGGCCGCCTCGTCGAGCACCTCGGCCTCGACGATCCGGTCGAACCGGAACAACCGGACACCCTCGGCCTCCCGGCACCAGGCCTCCAGATAGCTGTGGTCACCGACGAGGACGACCCGGATCGGGTCGACGACCCGGCTGGACATGGCGTCACGCGAGGCGGAGTGGTAGTCCATGCGCAGCGCCCGGGCATCGCGAACGGCCGCACGCACGGCGGCGGCGGTACCGCTCTCTTCCGGCTCGTTCTCGGCGGCCGGTTCGGATGTGTCGCCGCCGTGCGCGGTGCCGGCCGCGGCGTCGATCTTGGCGATGGCGCTGCGGGCCGCCGCCGGATCGACCACGCCGGGAATGTCGGCCAGCGCCCTCAGCGCCATGAGCAGGCCGTTCGCCTCGGTCGAGGTCAGCCGCAGCGGCCGGTCGATACCGGCGGAGAAGGTGACCTTGATCGTGTCGTCGGACAGCTCGAAGTCGATCAGGTCCCCGGGGGTGTAACCGGGCATTCCGCAGAGCCACAACTGTTTGATGTCGGCTTCCAGTTGCTTGCGGCTGACGCCCAGGTCAGCGGCGGCCTTGGCGTAACCGACCCGAGGATTGGCCTGAAAGTAGGGCACCATGTTCAGCAGCCGCACCAGGCGGCTCGTCGACGGTGTCGTCACCGGTCCGCTCCGGAGTCCGCCCCGGCCTGTGCGGCCAGGCGCGCCATGACGTCGTCGCGCAGCGTCGCCGGTTCCAGGACCAGCGCGTCCGCGCCGTGCCCGGTGATCTCCCGGGCCAGCCAGTCCGCCGCCGCGGCCTCGATCTCGATCACCTCGCCGTCCCGCCCACCGAATGACCGCGAGGCGATCACACGGCCGGTGCGGCGCAACCCGATGCCGCGCCCCTCGGCCACCCAGACGCGGACCTGACCTCCGCGCGCCCCCCGCCCGGCGGCCTCCCCGATCGACTGGTCGACCACCGCGCGCAGATCCACCCCGGCCGGCCGGGTGACCGCGCCCGACGGCCCGGTCATGGTCACCTCGGTGCCGATGCGCGAGAGCCGGAAGATGCGGGTGGCCGCCCGGTCGCGGTCGTGGCCGACCAGGTACCAGCGGCCCTGGGCGGTCAGCACCCCCCAGGGCTCCACGGTCCTGGTCGTGTAGTCCTCGACCGGGCTGTGCCGGTGCCCGAACTGCACCGCCTGCCCGGATTCGATGGCGGCGAAAAGCTTGCCCAGGACCTTCTCCGAGCCCCGCAGCCCGCTGGGTCCGGCGCCGGTGGTGATGGCCACCTCGACGACGGGGTCGACGTCCACCCCCGCCGCCCGCAGTTTCAGCAGTGCGCTCTGCGTGGCGGTGATCCGCTCCGGGGACTCCCACAGGGTGGTCGCGACCGCGACGGCCGCCGACTCCGCGGGAGTCAGCGTGATGTCGGGCAGGGCGTAGGCGTCCCGTTTGATCCGGTAGCCGTCGGCGGTGTCGTGGATTGAGGACCGGCCGGTCTCCACCGGGATGCCCAGGTCGCGAAGATCGCTCTTGTCCCGCTCGAAGGTCCGGGCGAAGGCCTCGTCGCTGGGACAGTCGCCGTAGCCGATGACGATCTTCCGGATACGTTCGGCGGTGAGGTAGCCGCGGGTGGTCAAAAGGGCGATGAAAAGGTTGGTCAGCCGCTCGACCTTGGAGATCTTGGTGGGCTCGATCTTGATGGGCTCCACCCGATCACTGTAGGTCACATACTGGCGATCAACCGCTTGACTCGCTCATCACTGGATCTGAACGGGTCTTTGCAGAGCACGGTGCGCTGGGCCTGGTCATTGAGCTTCAGGTGCACCCAGTCCACGGTGAAGTCCCGGCCGGCCTCCTGCGCGGCGGCGATGAACTCGCCCCGGAGCTTGGCCCGGGTGGTCTGCGGCGGGGTGTCGACGGCGGCGTCGATCTCCTCGTCGGTGGTGACACGGGCCGCCAGACCCTTACGCTGCAGCAGGTCGAACACCCCGCGCCCACGCTTGATGTCGTGGTAGGCCAGATCGAGCTGGCTGATCTTGGGGTGGGACAGTTCCATGTTGTAGCGATCCTGGTAGCGACTGAACAGCTTGCGCTTGATCACCCAGTCGATCTCGGTGTCCACCTTGGCGAAGTCCTGGCTTTCCACCGCGTCCAGCTGGCGGCCCCACAGGTCGACGACCTGGTCGACCTGGGTGTTGGGCTCACGGGACTGCAGATAGTCCACCGCCCGCGCGTAGTACTCGCGCTGGATGTCCAGGGCGCTGGCCTGCCGGCCGCCGGCCAGCCGGACCGGACGCCGTCCGGTGAGGTCGTGGCTCACCTCACGGATCGCCCGGATCGGGTTGTCCAGGGCGAAGTCGCGGAAGGGGACACCCGCCTCGATCATCTCCAGCACCAGCGCGGCGGTGCCCACCTTCAGCATGGTGGTGGTCTCGCTCATGTTCGAGTCACCGACGATCACATGGAGCCGGCGGTACTTCTCGGCGTCGGCGTGCGGCTCGTCCCGGGTGTTGATGATCGGCCGGCTGCGGGTGGTGGCGCTGGAGACCCCCTCCCAGATGTGCTCGGCACGCTGGGACAGACAGAAGGTCGCCGCCTTGGGCGTCTGCAGGACCTTGCCGGCCCCGCAGATCAGCTGCCGGGTGACCAGGAAGGGCAGCAGCACATCGGAGATCCGGGAGAACTCGCCGGCCCGCACGATCAGATAGTTCTCGTGGCAGCCGTAGGAGTTGCCGGCCGAGTCGGTGTTGTTCTTGAACAGGTAGATGTCCCCGCCGATACCCTCGTCGGCCAACCGCTGCTCGGCGTCGATGAGAAGGTCCTCCAGCACCCGCTCCCCGGCCCGGTCGTGAGCGACCAGCTGGGCGAGGTTGTCGCATTCGGCGGTGGCGTACTCCGGGTGGCTCCCGACATCGAGGTAGAGCCGCGCCCCGTTGCGCAGGAAAACGTTCGAACTGCGGCCCCAAGACACCACTCTGCGGAAGAGGTAGCGGGCCACCTCGTCCGGGCTGAGCCGACGATGCCCGTGGAAGGTGCAGGTGACACCGAATTCGGTCTCGATGCCCATGATTCTGCGCTGCACGCAGTCGAGCCTACTGGTTCCCCGCCGGCACCGGCGCTCCGATCGCCGCTGCGGCGGGTGGACCGGTGACCACCGCGCGGCGTGGTGCACCCGGAAACCGGGCAGTGGTTCATTAATCTGGCGCGCGTGTCTCGACGCCCGACCCTAGGCCGCACGGTGCTGCTGTCGCTGCTGGCCGTCGCGGGAGTGGCGGTGGTGATGTTCAGCTGGATGGTTCCCGAGCCCCCGCCCGGACCGGCACCGGCGTTGCCGATCGCGAACCTGGCGTGCACGGCGAAGAGCAGCGCACCGCCGCCGAGCTACGGAACCCGCGGAACCCGCACCGTGGCTGAGGAGTGCGTCCGTTGATCAGTCGGCAGATCCGGGCTGTTCACCGCCGGGTCCGGACTCGTCGGCCGCGGGACCGTCGGAGGGCAGCATCGCCTCCAGCGCGGCGCCGGTGATCCGACGGAAAGCCCGTCGGGGCCGTCCGGCGTCGAGAACGGCGACCTCCAACGTCGCCGGGCCGAGCACCCGGGGCTCCGCGGGGGGTGTGGCGTTTCCGGCGGCACTGGCGATCCCGGCACGCAGCGCCTCGACCGCGATTCCGACGGCGTCGGCCAGTTCGGCGTTCTCCGAGTAGGACTCGTTGAGTGCGTTGATGATCGGCTCGGTCGTGCCGCCCATGACCACGAAGTGCGGCTCGTCGGCGATCGAGCCGTCGTAGGTGATCCGGTACAGCTCGGGTTCCCGCGCTTCCCCGTAGTGGGCCACCTCGGCCACGCACAGTTCGACCTCGTAGGGCTTGGCCTGTTCGGTGAAGATGGTTCCCAGGGTCTGGGCGTAGACGTTGGCCAGTTGCCGACCGGTCACGTCGCGGCGGTCGTAGGCGTAACCGCGGGTGTCGGCGTATTGGATCCCGCCGCGGCGAAGGCTGTCGAACTCGTTGAAGCGGCCGACGGCGGCGAAACCGACCCGGTCATAGATCTCGCTGATCTTCTGCAGCGACCGTGACGGGTTCTCGGCGACGAACAGCACACCGCCGGAGTAGATCAGCGCCACCACGCTTCGCCCGCGGGCGATGCCTTTGCGGGCGATCTCGGAACGCTCACGCATCGCCTGCTCGGGCGAGATGAAATAGGGAAAGCTCACGAGTCCGCCCGCGGCGCTTCGTTGCTCGGCCCACGGCCGGGGCCGTGGTCATCGGTGCTGGTGCGCGTCGCGATCACCCCGCGAGCCAGGTCGGCGACCTTCTGCTCGCCGACCTCCCGGGCTCCTTCGGCGTCGATGACCACCGCGGTCGGGTAGATGCCCCGAACCAGATCGGGCCCGCCGGTGGCCGAGTCGTCGTCGGCGGCGTCGTAGAGTGCTTCGACCGCCACCCGCAGCGCCGAATCGGCGTCGGCCACAGCGGGATACAACTTCTTCATCGACGACCGGGCGAACAGGGAGCCGGATCCGACGGCCTGGTAGCCCTCCTCCTCGAGGTGCCACCCGCCGGCGGCGTCGAAGGAGACGATCCGACCGGCCGCCCGCGGGTCGGGATCGTCGAGGTCGTAGCCCACCAACAGCGGGAGCGCCACGAAGCCCTGCAGGGCCGCACCGAGGTTGCCCCGCACCATGATCGCCAACCGGTTGACCTTGCCCGCGAAGGTCATCGGGAGACCCTCGAGCTTCTCGTAGTGCTCGAGTTCAACGGCGTAGAGCCGGGCGAACTCCACCGCCAGTGCGGCGGTGCCGGCGATCCCGGTCGCGGTGTAGTCGTCGGTGATGTAGACCTTCTGCACGTCGCGCCCGGCGATCATGTTGCCCTGGGTGGATCGGCGGTCACCGGCGATCAGCACACCGCCCGGGAAGTTCAGGGCCACGATCGTGGTGCCGTGCGGAAGCCCGTCGCCGGCGGCCGGGATCTCCGACGGTCGCACGGTCGGCAACAGCTCGGGAGCCTTGAGCCGCAGGAATTCCGAAAAGGAGGACAGATCTGCGGGGAGGGAGGGGGAACCGGTCAGAGGTGAGTTGGTGGCCAGACGCTGGGAGGGCGGCCAGCTCACTGTCCGCCCTTTTGGACGTATGCCCGCACGAAGTCCTCGGCGTTCTCCTCGAGGACGTCGTCGATCTCGTCGAGCAGATCGTCGGTCTCAGCGGCGAGCTTCTCGCGACGCTCCTGCCCGGCGCCGGAATCGCCGGCGAGGTCGTCGTCCTCGCCGCCACCGCCACGCTTGGTCTGTTCTTGAGCCATCGCTGCCTCCTGATCTGATCAGCGGGCCGAGCCGCCGGTCTCCCACAGTACCGTCCTCAGGTCGTCAGTTCCTCAACAAGGGCGGCGGCGCTGTCGACCGAGTCCAGCAACGCGCCGACGTGGGCCTTGCTGCCACGCAGCGGCTCCAGCGTCGGTATCCGCACCAGGGAGTCGCCGCCGAGGTCGAAGATCACCGAGTCCCAGCTGGCGGCGGCGATGTCGGCGCCGAAACGGCGCAGGCACTCACCGCGGAAGTAGGCGCGGGTGTCGGTCGGCGGGTTGTCCACCGCGTCGAGCACCTGCTGCTCGGTCACCAGCCGCTTCATCGAGCCGCGGGCCACCAGCCGGTTGTAGAGGCCCTTGTCCAGTCGGACGTCGGAGTACTGCAGGTCGACCAGTTGCAGCCGGGGCGCCGACCAGCTCAGGTTCTCCCGGTGCCGGAAACCGTCGAGCAGGCGCAGCTTGGCCGGCCAGTCCAGCAACTCGGCGCACTCCATCGGGTCCCGCTCCAGCAAATCGAGCACCTCGGCCCAGGTCTGCACGACGTGGTCCGCCCGCGGATCCGGATCGCGGGCGCCGAGCAGCTTGACCACGCGGTCCAGGTAGATCCGCTGCAGCGCGAGGGCGGTGAGTTCGCGGCCGTCGGCCAGCGCGACCGTCGCACGCAGGGTGGGATCCCGGCTGATGGCGTGGACGGCGTGCACCGGCCGGGCCAGGGCCAGGTCGGAGAGGTCCAGGCCGTGCCGGGGACCCTCCTCGATCAGGTCGAGCACCAGCGAGGTGCTTCCCACCTTGAGGTAGGTCGACGTCTCGGCGAGGTTGGCGTCGCCGATGATGACGTGCAGTCGCCGATACTTGTCGGCGTCGGCGTGCGGTTCGTCGCGGGTGTTGATGATGCCGCGCTTGAGCGTCGTCTCCAGTCCGACCTCGACCTCGATGTAGTCGGCGCGCTGGGACAGCTGGAAGCCGGGTTCGTCGCCGGAGGCGCCGATGCCGACTCGGCCCGAACCGGTGACGACCTGGCGGGACACCATGAACGGGGTCAGCCCGGCGATCACCGCCGAGAACGGGGTCTGCCGGCTCATCAGGTAGTTCTCGTGCGACCCGTAGGAGGCGCCCTTGCCGTCGACGTTGTTCTTGTAGAGCTGCAGCTTGCCGGCCCCGGGCACGCTGGCCACATGCCGGGCGGCCGCTTCCATCACCCGCTCGCCGGCCTTGTCCCAGATCACCGCGTCCATCGGATCGGTGACCTCAGGTGCGGAGTACTCCGGGTGGGCGTGGTCGACGTAGAGCCGGGCGCCGTTGGTGAGGATCATGTTGGCCGCGCCCACTTCGTCGGCGTCGACGATCGGGGCGGGCCCGCTGGAGCGGCTCAGGTCGAAACCACGGGCGTCGCGCAGCGGTGACTCGACCTCGTAGTCCCAGCGGGTGCGCTTGGCGCGCTGGATTCCGGCGGCGGCGGCGTAGGCGAGCACCGCCTGGGTGGAGGTCAGGATCGGGTTGGCGGTCGGGTCGGTCGGTGAGGAGATGCCGTACTCGACCTCGGTGCCGATGATCCGCTGCATGCACCACAGCGTATCGGTGACCGACCCCGGCCCCGGCGGCCCCGGCTAGGGTTACCGCGAGCCGCGGTGACGACGCGACGGAGGAACTCGATGACAGGGCAGCCGATGGACGTGTTCGGAAAGCGCTACGGCGAAGTGCTGCTGGTCCGGATGACCGACTCCGGCCCGCGGGCCACCGTCTACAACACCTTTCCGCTCAACGACTGCCCGGCCGACCTGTGGGACGCCCTCGACGCCGATGCGATCGCGCGGGACAACGGCGCTGCGGCCGCACTTCTCAACGGTCCCCGCTACTGGCTGATGAGCTCGATCACCAAGTCCGCCCCCGCACAGCAGACCAGCAAGGCCTTCGGTGGCCTCGAGATGATCGAGCAGGCGACCGTGGCGTTGTCGTCGAACAACCCCGCGCCGTACCTGGAGAACCTGGTGGACCGGCGGGCGGCCTTCACCTTCGACGCCGGCCGTCCGGTGTTCGAACTCGTCGACCCCGACGACCGGCGCTGGGTGATGCAGACCTACAGCCAGGTGGTCGACAGGGAACTGTCGCTGGAGGACCTGCCCGGCCTGGACTCCCGGCTGCAGCTGCCCGTGGGCTGGCGGTACGAAACCCGAACGCTGAGCGAACCTTTGACGGTGGACACCGCCGACCGCACCGCGCATGTCCTGCAGGACGAGCTGACCAACAGCTACTCCCTGCTGGGCTAGAGGTACTGACCCAGGTTCGACTCGGTGTCGATCGCCCGGGACGCGCTCGACGACTTGCCCGTGACCAGGGTGCGGATGTAGACGATCCGCTCGCCCTTCTTGCCCGAGATCCTGGCCCAGTCGTCGGGGTTGGTGGTGTTGGGCAGATCCTCGTTCTCGGCGAACTCGTCGACGATGGAGTCCAGCAGGTGCTGGATGCGCAGGCCGCGCTGGCCGGTTTCCAGCACCGACTTGATCGCGTAC
The DNA here is from genome assembly GCA_964447215.1 of uncultured Mycobacterium sp. Lineage (GTDB taxonomy): Bacteria > Actinomycetota > Actinomycetes > Mycobacteriales > Mycobacteriaceae > Mycobacterium. The sequence goes on along the minus strand of CAYURT010000005.1, from coordinate 14,063 downwards.
TTCTTGGCCCGGTCCACCACGTTCTGGATCATCGCCCCGGAGTTGAAGTCCTTGAAGTACATGACCTCCTTGTCCCCATTGGCGTAGGTGACCTCGAGGAACCGGTTGTCGTCGATCTCGGCGTACATCCGGTCGACGACCTTCTCGATCATCGCTTTGATGCACGCACCCCGGTCGTCCCTGAACTCGGCGAGATCCTCGGCATGCACCGGCAGGCCGTCGGTCAGGTACTTGCTGAAGATGTCCTGGGCGGCCTCGGCGTCGGGGCGCTCGATCTTGATCTTCACGTCCAGCCGGCCGGGCCGCAGGATCGCCGGGTCGATCATGTCCTCGCGGTTGGAGGCGCCGATGACGATGACGTTCTCCAGGCCTTCGACGCCGTCGATCTCCGACAGCAGCTGCGGCACCACGGTCGTCTCCACATCCGAGCTCACACCGGTGCCGCGGGTGCGGAAGATCGAGTCCATCTCGTCGAAGAACACGATCACCGGGGTGCCTTCGGACGCCTTCTCGCGGGCCCGTTGAAAGATCAGCCTGATGTGGCGCTCGGTCTCACCGACGAACTTGTTCAGCAGCTCCGGGCCCTTGATGTTGAGGAAGTAGGACTTGGCCTCCCGGGCGTCGTCGCCGCGGACCTCGGCCATCTTCTTGGCCAGCGAGTTGGCGACGGCCTTGGCGATCAGGGTCTTGCCGCAGCCGGGCGGCCCGTAGAGCAGCACACCCTTGGGCGGGCGCAGCGCGTACTCCCGATACAGCTCCTTGTGCAGGAACGGAAGTTCGACGGCATCGCGGATCTGCTCGATCTGGCGGGTCAGGCCGCCGATGTCGCCGTAGGCGACGTCGGGCACCTCCTCCAGGACCAGGTCCTCGACCTCGGCCTTGGGGATGCGTTCGAAGGCATAGCCGGCCTTGGTGTCGACGAGCAGCGAGTCACCCGGTCGCAGCTTGCGGGGCCTCAGGTCGTCGTCGAGGGCGGCAGCGACCTCCGGATCCATGTCCTCGGCGGCCACCAGCGGCTCGGCCAGCCAGACGATCCGCTCCTCGTCGGCATGGCCGACCACCAGGGCGCGGTGCCCGTCGGCGAGCACCTCCCGCAGGGTGCTGATCTCCCCCACCGCCTCGAAGTGTCCCGCCTCGACGACGGTCAACGCCTCGTTGAGCCGCAGGGTCTGCCCCTTCTTCAGATTCTTGACCTCGATGTTCGGCGAGCAGGTCAGGCGCATCTTGCGGCCCGAGGTGAAGACGTCGACAGTGTCGTCGTCGTGCGCGCCCAGCATCACCCCGTAGCCGCTGGGCGGCTGGCCGAGCCGGTCGACCTCCTCACGCAGCGCCAGCAACTGCTGGCGGGCCTCCTTGAGGGTGTCCATCAGCTTGGCGTTGCGGGCCGCCAGCGAGTCGATCCTGGCCTCCAGCTGGGTGATCTCCCGCGCGCTGCGTGGACCCGCGGCACCTCCGGTGTTCTGCACCTGCTCACGCAGGATCGCCGCTTCCCGGCGGAGCCGTTCGAGCTCCGCGGCGTCCTCGCCGGACATCGGGTCGTCGTCGGCGCTGAACGGTCCCGGACGGTGTGACTCGGTCATTGCGGCTCCTTCCCCGCCCCGTTCTCGGTGCGGTGGACAGTTCAACGCTACCGGCGATTGGACGATCTTGGCCTGTTGGCGAATATCGACACTCTGACATCACTGTTAATCTCGGCGGGAACCAGGCGATCCGACAAGGACACCGGAAGGACCGTCATGACACGGAAACTGCTCACCACCGGCGTCGCGGTGGCCGCACTGGCCGGCCTGGCAGCCGGGATCACCGAAGCTGCCCAGAGCCCGCGACCCGGCGCCCCCGTGGTGTCCGCGGCGGTGGCCCCGGCGGTGTTCGGCACCCCGCTGCCGCTCGACCCGGCCGCACCCATCCCGACCGCCGATCAGCTGACCGGGGTTCTCTACGGACTGGCCAACCCCGCCGTGCCGTTCGCCAGCAAGGGCAACCTGGTCGAGGGGGGCATCGGACGCCTGGAGGCCCGCACCGCCGACGCGCTGATGCGCAACGCGGTGGCCAAGGGGCAGACGCCGTTGAGCTTCACGGTCTCCGGGATCACCCCGGCCGGACCGGGCGCGGCGACCGCCGATGTCACGGCTTCCGGCCCGGCGATGCCGCCGGCGACGCAGAACATCCTGTTCGTCGACCAGGGCGGATGGAAACTGTCGCGCAGTTCGGCGACGACGGTGCTGTCGATGTTCGGCAACTGACTCCGGGCCTCCCCGGGAATCTTCTGCAGGCCCACTCGCAGACCCCTCACAGACGCAGGTGTGGATCGGGTGGATCGAGTTCGACATCCTGCTCGGCGACGTGCGGTCGCTGAAGCAGAAACGTTCGGTGGTTCGGCCCATCGTGGCCGAATTGCAGCGCCGGTTCGCCGTCGCGGCCGCCGAGACCGGTTGGCGGGACCTGCACCGGCGTGCGGGCATCGGCGTGGCGGCGGTGTCCGCCGACCGGGCTCACCTCGTCGAGGTTCTCGACGCCGCTGAGCGGATGGTCGCCGGGCGCCCCGAGATCGAGTTGCTCTCGACACGGCGCGATCTGCGCCGCAGTGACGACGACTGAGCTCGGCTGCGCCCGCGGCGATCAGCCGGCGCGCCCCTTCCGGCGGAACGGCGTCGGTGTGATGGTTCCCGGGGCCAGCCGGCGCGCCGAGACCAGGAAGGCGGTGTGGCCCCGCATGTTGTGCTGCGGACGAACGGCGAGCCCGACCACGTTCCAACCGCGCTGCAGCGTCTCCCAGGACCTCGGTTCGGTCCAGCACTGCTGCTCGCGCAGCGCCTCGACCACCCTCGACAGTTGGGTGACCGTGGCGACGTAGACGATCAGCACCCCGCCGGGAACGATCGCCTGCGCGACCGTGCCGAGCACATCCCAGGGCGCCAGCATGTCCAGCGCGGCGCGGTCGACCGAGGCGGTGGACAGATCGGCCTCGGCGAGGTCCTCGACCACCAACTGCCAGTTGTCCGGCAGCTGGCCGAAGAAGGTTTCCACGTTGCGCCGGGCGTGACAGGCGTGATCCTCGCGGACCTCGTAGGAGATCACCTGGCCGGCCGGACCGACCGCCCGCAGCAGCGAACAGGTCAGCGCCCCCGATCCGGCGCCGGCCTCGAGCACCCGGGCTCCGGGGAACACGTCTCCCTCGTGCACGATCTGCGCGGCGTCCTTGGGGTAGATCACCTGCGCGCCGCGGGGCATCGACATCACGTAGTCGATCAGCAGCGGTCGCAGCACCAGGAAGGCGTCTCCTCCGGTGGCCTTGACCACACTGCCCTCAGGCTGGCCGATCACCGCGTCGTGCATGACCACCCCGCGGTGGGTGTGGAACTCCCCACCGTGGTCCAGCACCATCGTGTAGTGGCGGCCCTTGGCGTCGGTCAGCTGCACCCGGTCGCCGGCGGCGAACGGGCCGGTCGCACGTTGCGGCGCCTCCACAGCGCTTCAGCCTGCCACAACGGCCTTCCGGAGGGCCCACGCGGAGGCCGTTATGCTGCCCGGCATGGTCAGCGGGACGACACGATGAACACGGCGCTGACCGGCAGCCGGGCCCTCGCGCTCGGAGCCGGACTGGGGGCCGCCGCGGCGATCGCCCTCGCCGCGGCCGGCTGGGCCTCGGCAGCGCCTGCGGACGGCCGGTCCGCGCAGCAGGCGGCTGCCGCCGGCTCCGGCGCCTCCGCGGCCCCGCCCGCCGGTCCCAGGGCATCGGGCCGCCCCCCACGCCGCACCCTGCCCGCCGCCGGGCGGGTGGCAGCGGCATCGCCGGCGCCCGCCGCCGGGCGGCTGGCCGGCGCACCGCCGGCCCCCGCTCGGTTGAGTGCCGCGGCCCGGGTCGGCAGGCGAGTGGCGGCGACCGGGTCGGGGCCCGAAACCCGCACTGCATCGACGACGCCGGGGGTAGCCACCACCGAGCGGGTCGTCACCATCTACAAGGGAACCCACTTCGTCATCCCCAACCAGTGGGCGCTGTGGGTCACCGAGGACTCCGGGTCGGCCAGTTTCACAGCGAGCTCCACCTACGACCTCAAGGACGAGGACCAGTACGACTGGAACAAGCTGGCCGGCATCACCTTCACCCCCTGGCGGCCGGACCGCAACTCGATGATGGTGGTGTGGCGCTACAACCTCAAGGCCGACGTGTTCGAAGTGGGTCCGTTCTTCAACGTCGACTTCGGCTACGTCTTCCCCACCCCCGACGAGATCATCACGGTGCCGGCCGGTGAGACTTTCCAGTTCCGCACCGACTACGACGGCATCACCGTGACCTTGGGGAACCAGACCGTGTACAAGGCGCGGCCGCAGGAGTTGGCGCCGAACTTCTGGACCAGCGCGCGGGTCACCGGCTGGTTCGGCGGCAACGAGGTGGCGCCACGAACGGTGTCCTACCACCTCCAGCTGGATTAGTCCGCCCCCGACCGGCCGGCCACCGTCAGCCACAGCTGACCGACGGCCAGCGGAATCAGGCTCGCACCGACGGCCAAAGCCCAACCGGCAGCGCCGATGTGAACGGTCTGCAGCGCATCGGCCAGTGGGGGCACCAGAACCGCCGCGGCCACCAGCGCCGCGCAGAGCGCCAGCGCGTACCACACGAACCGGTTCCGGACCACTGCGTTACCCAGCAGCGAACTGCGCGCGGAGCGCATGTTGAAGACGTGCCACAACTGGGCCAGGGCAAGGGTGAGGAAAGAGACGGTCCGCGCAGCGGCGGTGTCCAGGCCCAGCCATTGGCCGGCGGCCCAGAGCGCCAGCAGGGTGCTCCCCGCGATCGCGGTGGCGTAGGCCGACATCATCCGCCAGTGGCCGCCGGTGATGATGGGCTCCCGCGGCGGCCGCGGCGGCCGTTCCAGCACGTCCTCCTCGGCTTCGCTGCTGGCCAGCGCGAAGGCCGGGAACACATCGGTGACCAGATTGAGAAACAGAATCTGCAGGGGCAGCAGCGGAAGCGGCAGGCCGGCCAGGATGGCGACCGCGACCACCATCACCTCGGCGAGGTTGCACGACAGCAGATAGGTCGAGAAACGCCGGATGTTGTCGAGGATGACCCGTCCCTCGCGGACCGCGGTGACGATGGTGGGGAAGCGGTCGTCGAGCAGCACCATCTCCGAGGCCTCACGCGCCACCTCGGTCCCCCGCTTGCCCATCGCCACGCCGATATCGGCCTTGACCAGAGCGGGCGCGTCGTTGACGCCGTCACCGATCATGGCCACCACATGCTGGTGGCGCTGGAACAGGTCGATGAGGTTCAGTTTCTGCTCGGGCGAAACCCTTGCGAAGACGCGGTGGCCGACGACCAGGTCCTCGGCGGACCCGTCCCCGCGGTCCCCCGCAGCGATCAGCCTGTCTCCGGTCAGCGCGTCGGCGCCGGGACCGGCGATGCCGACGTCGCGGGCGATCGCCAGCGCCGTCGCGGGGTGGTCCCCGGTGGCCATCACCACCTCGACCCCGGCCCGGCGCAGCGACCCGATCGCGCCGCCGACATCAGCGCGCGGCGGATCCCGCAGCGCCACCATCCCCAGCAGCGCGAGGTCATCGCCGTCCGCCGGGACGGGCTGCGCGCTGCGGCCGCCGGCCAGGGCGAGCACCCGGAAGCCGTCCGCGGCGAAGTCGTCGACGACCCCCAGCCAGGTGCCGCGGTCGGCGTCGCTCAGCGGCCGGCCGCCCGTCCCGAGGCTCCCGCACAACCCGAGTACCACCTCCGGGGCCCCCTTGAGGGCCGTCAGGTAACCGTCGCCGTCGCGGTGCACCGTGATCATCACCTTCGTCGCCGGGTCGAACGGGTATTCGGCGACCTCCGGCCGCGTTCGGAGTTGCTCGTCGCGCCGCAATCCGGCCAGCACCCCGGCCTGCAGCAGCGCCACCTCCATGGGATCGCCGGTGCGGTTGGCCAGTTCGGCGTTGCCGCACAGGACACCGACGACCAGCGCCCGGGCGAGGTCGGGATCGTCGTCGGGTCGCACCGGGTGTCCGTCGGCGAGCAGCGCACCGGCATCATGGTCCAGGGTGTAGGTCGCCGCGGGGGTTGCCAGCCGCTCGACCTCCATCCGGTTCTCGGTCAGGGTTCCGGTCTTGTCGGTCAGCACCACCGAGGTCGAACCGAGGGTTTCCACCGCGGCAAGGTTTTCCACCAGGGCGTTGCGCCGCGCCATCCGCAGCATCCCACGGGCCAGCGTGATCGTCGCCACGATCGGCAGGCCCTCGGGAATCGCCGCCACAGCCAACGCTATCGACGTCTCGACCATCAGGGCGATCGGTCTGCCGGACACCGACCCGGCCAGAGCGATCACGGCCGCCAGGAGCAGGGTGACCCAGACCAGTTGGCGAGAAAGCTTTTTCAGCTGCAAGCCCAGCGGCGACTCACCCTCCTCGGTCGTCTCGACCAGGGCGGTGATCCGGCCGAGTTCGGTCTGAAGCCCGGTCCCGACGACGATCCCCTCGCCGCTGCCCCGCACCACATGGGTTCCCTTGAACATCATCGCGCTGCGCTCGTGCAGGGCGGCCCCGGACTGGTTGGCCTCCACCCCCTTGTCGACGGGGATCGACTCGCCGGTCAGCGCCGACTCGTCGACGGCGAGTGCCGCGGCGCCAACGCATCTGAGGTCGGCAGTCACGACGTCGCCGGCCTCGACCAGCACCACATCGCCGGGCACCAGCGACTCAGCGCTGACCATCTCCGAACGGCCGTCCCGGCGGACCCGCGCCGAGGTTCCGCCCAGGGCGCGCAGTGCCTCCATCGAGCGCACCGCGCGTCGCTCGGTGAAATAGCCGATCGCGGTGTTGATCAGCAGCACTACACCGATCGCAATCGCCTGGTGCCATTCGCCGAAGAAAATCGACAGCCCCATGGCCGCGGCCAGCAGCGCCACCACCGGACTGAGCAGTTGCCGGACCACCAGGGTGACCTCGGAGACCCGCGGCCGGCGCGCGAGCCGGTTGGCGCCGAAGGACTCGCGGCGCAGGTCGGACTCCCGCTGAGTCAGACCGGTCCCCGGATCGACGCCCAGCGCGGCGGCCACCGCGTCGGCCGGCTCCGCATAGGGGCTCCGGGGCAGCGCGACAGGAGAAGTCGCCGAAGATGTCATGGGATTCCTTTGCCGACGCCGCCCCCACGGTAGCCGATCAGCAGCTGATCAGCGGGCCGGTCGGGGGCGCCGGGGTCGGTAATCTTCTGCCGGTGTCGGTGCTGAGCTGGATCGTGCTGAGCGGGCTGGCCATGAGCGCGCTCGCCCTGGTCGGAAGCACCGCCCTGCTCTTGCCCGAGCGGTCGTTTCCCCGGGTGATCACACCCCTGGTCGCACTCGCGGCCGGGGCCCTGCTGGGCGGCGCGCTGTTTCACATGCTGCCGGAGTCGATCGTGGTGATCGGCAACCGACTGTCGGTCTACGCCTGGGTCGCGGCCGGGATCTTCGCCTTCCATGTCCTCGAACAGTTCCTGCACTGGCACCACTGCCACCGCCCGGTCTCCGAGCACCGCCCGATGGGCTACCTGATCCTGGCCGCCGACGGCCTGCACAACCTGATCGGCGGGCTTGCCGTCGGTGCTGCTTTCGTCGTCGACATCAGGCTCGGGATCGTGACATGGCTGATCGCGGCGGCACATGAGATCCCCCAGGAGATAGGGGATTTCGGAATACTGGTGCACAGCGGCTGGCGACCCCGCCACGCACTGCTCTACAACCTGGGCTCAGCGCTGACATTCCCGCTCGGGGGACTGCTCGCCTACGCCTTCACCGGGCACGTCGACGTCGCGGTGCTGGTGCCCTTCGCCGCCGGGAACTTCATCTACATCGCTCTCGCCGACCTGCTGCCGACGACGACCACCTCACCGGACCCCGGGCACAAGGCCGTCCACACCCTCAGCTTCGCGGCCGGCCTGCTGCTTCTGGGTCTGCTCGCCGCGCTGACCTGACCCGCCGGTCGACCAGGACGGCCAGTGCGGTCGCCGCGCCGGCCGCCGCGAACACCAGCAGCGAGGTGCCGACGCTGTTCATCAGGGCCGGGTTGACCAGCATCACCACCGCCAGGCTCAGCATCAGCATGCCACTGAGCAGCTTGAGGAAACGGCCCTGCTTCTCCTGCAGCTTGGTCACCCGCATCGTGGTGACCGCGGCGCCGAAGATCACCAACTCGTCCAGCTGGTAGACCAGCATGTAGAGCCCAAGCAGCAGGACGAACATCGCCGGACTCACGTCTCTGGCCGCAACGATGTTGGTCCACAGGATGGGAAACCCTGCGGTGCATGCCAGTTCGACGAAGGAGACCCCGGCGGCCAGCACCGCGGTGGCCGCCACCAGCCCGGGCAGCGAGTCCGCGGCACCGAGCACTCCGCGCATGCGCTGGTAGATACCGGGCTTGCTGGACTCGGGGATGCTCAGCGAGACCCCCGACTTGAACCAGAAGAAGTCCTTGATGTTGACGGCGGCGAAGAGGATCGCGATCACCGCCACGACGGCCCGCACCCAGGGCGCGAAGCTGACCACCGCGAAGATCGAGAAGAGCCCGGCGATGAACAGCGCGTACATCAACGCGGTCACGAAGATGAACACCAGGCCGATGACGGCGATGGTGCGGCGCGAACCGGTACGCAGAGTGAGCGCCAGCAGGATCGACAGCACCCACAGCGAACACGGGTTGACCCCGTCGACCGCGGCGATCGCGACGGTGATCAATGCCAGCGACCGCCCCTCGGCGTCGATCTCGCCGAAAAACGGCAGCCGCAGCACGTCGGGAGTGCCGGCGGGCGCCCGGGCGGGCGGCCCGGACCCGTCGAACACCCCCGCGCCGGCGTCCGGGCAGCCCCGGGCCAGGCACCGGGCGACCGCGGTCTCCAACTGGCCGGCGGTGACGTTCTCCAAGTAGCCGACCCAGTGGTCGTCGCCCAGGAAGAACATCGGAACCGCGGTGCGCTCCAACCCGAACTTCTCGACCATGGCGGCCAGTCGGCGCTGGTTCTCGGCGCTCCCGGTGACCTCGAAGGAGCGCACCGACAGCCCGGGATGCCGCTCGGCGAGTTCGGCCAGCAGCGGTTTGGCCGCCGCGCAGTGCGGGCAGCCCTCCGCCCAGAAGAAGTAGAGCGTGACCGTCTCAGCGGGATCCCCCGGAACGGCCCGCGCCGGGGCCGGGCCACCAGCCGGCGCGAGCAGGACCGCGACGGAGATCAGAACGGCCAGCAGATAGCGCATGAGGGCAGTCACCAACGGGAGGTTCCCGCCCGTGACGGGGCGGGTATCGGAATCCTAGCGAAGCCCGTTCTCAGAGCACGCTGGTCGCGTAGGCGACCGCCACGCCGGCGGCGACCGCCAGCAGGTCCTCCCCCAGCGCCACCGGGCGGTCCCGGCCGCCGTTGGCCTCGACCAGCCGGGTCCGCGCCGCGTACCCGCCGATGGTGCCGAGTACCGCACCGATCATCCCGGCCCCGAGGCTGCTCCACCGGTATCCCCAGGCGGTGCCCAGCACCGCCCCGGAGAACGCGCCGGTGGCCAGCCGGGTCAGGAACGGCAGGACTGTTGTGCGGCTGGGCATTCTGGGCATCTGGTCGCTGACCAGTTCGGCCAGCGCCACGACGGTCAGGACCGCCACGGTGATCCAGTGGCCCACCCAGGAGGCCCACGTTCCGGACAGGTTGATCCACTGCAGCATCGCCGCCCAGGCCAGCACGGCGGGCGCGGTGAACGAGCGCAGGCCCGCCACCACCCCGATCAGCAAAGCCAGCAGCAGCACAAGCGCGTGGGTCATGGCGGTCCTTCCGGTGCGGTGCGGCCGGTCACCGGGACGCTAACACGCCGGCTGCTCAGAACCGGAAGAACCGCACGTCGGAGGCCAGAATGGCCTTGGCGCCGATACCGGCCAGCTCATCCATGATCGCGTTGACCTCACGGCGGGGAACCAGCGCCCGCACCGCAACCCAGTCCGGGTCGGCCAGCGGGGCGATGGTCGGCGACTCCAGGCCGGGGGTGATCTCGGTGGCGCGCTGCAGCGCCGTTCGCGGGCAGTCGTAGTCCAGCATCAGGTACTGCTGGCCGAAAACCACGCCCTGGACCCGGGCGGCGAGCTGGTCACGCGCCGCCCGCCCGGCTTCCGATCCGCCGCCGGCCCGCTCGATCAGCACCGCCTCCGAATCGCACAGCGGCTCCCCGAACGCGGCCAGGTCATGCAGGCTCAGGGTGCGGCCGGATCCCACCACGTCGGCGATCGCGTCGGCCACGCCGAGCTGCACCGAGATCTCCACCGCACCGTCGAGCCGGATCACCGACGCCTCGATCCCGCGAGCGGCCAGATCCCGGCGGACCAGGTTGGGGTACGCGGTCGCGACACGCCGCCCCGCCAGGTCGGCCACCGTCCACGACCGGCCGACCGGCGCGGCGTAACGGAAGCTCGAGGATCCGAAGCCCAGAGCCAGCCGTTCCTGCACCGGCGCATCGGACTCGGCGGCCAGATCCCGGCCGGTGATCCCGAAGTCGAGGTCGCCGGATCCGACGTAGACGGCGATGTCCTTGGGCCGCAGGAAGAAGAACTCCACGCCGTTGGCGGGGTCGACGACGGTGAGGTCCTTGGAGTCGGACCGCCGGCGGTAGCCGGCCTCGGCGAGGATCTCGGCGGCCGGTTCGGACAGCGCACCCTTGTTGGGGACCGCAACACGCAGCATCGTGGCCCCTACAGGTTCCGGTAGACGTCGTCGAGCCGCAGGCCGCGGGCGATCATCAGCACCTGGGTCCAGTACAGCAGCTGGCTGATCTCCTCGGCGAGCGCCTCGTCGGGCTCGTGCTCGGCGGCCAGCCACACCTCGCCGGCCTCTTCGAGGATCTTCTTGCCCAGCGAGTGCACCCCGGCGTCCAGCGCGGCGACGGTGCCGCTGCCGGGCGGCCGGGTGCGGGCACGCTCGCCGAGCTCGGCGAACAACTCCTCGAAGGTCTTCACGGCCTGGGATTGTTCCATGCGGGCCCCGTCCCGGTCAGGTCCCGGTCAGGTCGCGGTCAGGACCCGGTCAGGTCGCGGTCAGGACCTGACCGGACGGCTCTCCGCCGCGGTGTCGGCGTTCATGTCCTCCAGCGTCATTCCCTTGGTCTCCCGGACCCAGATCCAGACGAACACGAAGGACAGGGTCGCGCACAGCGCGTAGAAGCCGTAGGCCGCTCCGAGGTGGTTGCGCAACTCGGGGAAGGTCACGGTGATCAGCCAGTTGGCCGTCCACTGCCCGGCCGCCGCGAGGCCCAGCGCGGCCGCCCGGATCCGGTTGGGGAACATCTCTCCCAGCAGAACCCACACCACCGGCCCCCAGGACATCCCGAAGGCCACCACGAACAGGTTGGCCGCGATCAGGGCGATCGGGCCCTCCGCACCGCTGAGTTGCGGTGTGCCGTCGACCTGGGGGGCGGTGCCGAAGATGAACGCCATCGTCGCCAGGGTGACGGCCATCCCGCTCGAGCCGATCAGCAGCAGCGGCTTTCGGCCGATCTTGTCGATCAGGGCGATCGCGACCAGCGTGGTCGCGATGTTGACGATGGAGGTGATCACCGTGATGGTGAAGGCCCTGCTCTCGTCGAAGCCGACGGCCTCCCACAGCACGTTGGAGTAGTAGAAGATCACGTTGATGCCGACGAACTGCTGGAAGATCGACAGACCGAGGCCGACCCAGACGATGCCGTAGATGCCGCCGGCCGGCTTGCGCAGATCCCGCCACGACGGTTTGGTCTCGCCGGCCAGAGTGCCCTGGATCCGGTCGATGGTGATCTCGAGGTTCTTCTCCCCCAGCAGCATCGTGAGGACCTTGCGGGCCTCGGGGATGCGGTGCCGGGCGATCAGGTAGCGCGGCGACTCGGGGATGGTGTAGGCCAGCAGGCCGTAGACGACGGCGGGGATCGCCATCATGAGGAACATCCAGCGCCACGCCTCCAGACCGAGCCACAGTTCGTTGGCCGCGCCGCCGGCCAGATGGGCGAGCAGGAAGTCGATGGCCAGGGAGACGAAGATGCCGGTCACGATGGCCAGTTGCTGCAGCGAACCGAGCCGGCCGCGGATCCGCGCCGGGGAGGTCTCGGCGATGTAGGCCGGGGCGATCACCGAGGCGACCCCGACGCCGATGCCGCCGACGATCCGGAAGATCACGATCATCTCGATGTTGGCCGCCAGCCCGGTGCCCAGAGCGCTGATGAAGAACAGCACGGCGGCGATCTTCATCACCGCCAGCCGGCCGATCCGGTCGGCCAGCCGACCGGCGGTCATGGCCCCGGCGGCGGCGCCCAGCAGGGCCGAGGCCACCGCGAACCCCAGCGAGGCGTTGTTGATGTCGAAGTAGCCCTGGATCGAGGAGACCGCGCCGTTGATGACCGCGCTGTCGTAGCCGAAGAGGAACCCGCCGAGCGCGGCCACCGAGGCGATGCGGACCGCGCCGCGGCCGGAGAAGTCGTCATCGTCGAACACCGACGGCACGTCGCTGCTGGGTCCCTGCCCGGCCATCCGATTCCCCTAACGTCAGGTGAACAAGGGTCGATCCACCATGTCACAGTCCGGCCTTCGGTGGCCCGGATTCGGGCTCAGGCGGTTTGCCAGCCTGACCCGGACCGGAGTTCGTCGAAGATTCCACGCAGGGTGGCGACGTCCAGCCCGGCGAGGGTGGCCCGGTGCCGCCGCCGCGCGGAGACCGGCACATCGACGTCATTGGGCACCACCAGCACTGGGCAGCCGGCACCCTCGGCGGCGTCGGCCCCGGTAACCGAGTCCTCCACCGCCAGACATTCGCCGGGCAGCAGATTCAGCAGGGCGGCGCCCTGGCGGTAGGGGTCCGGAGCGGGCTTACCGGCCACCACCTCGTCACCGCAGACGCTGGCCGTGAAGTAGTGCCGTCCGATGCTGTTCAGCGCGCGCTCGGTCAGCGACCGCCTGGTGTTGGTCACCAGGGCCATCGGCACGTCCGCCTCGACAAGGGCGTCGAGCAACTCGCGGGCGCCGGGACACCACGGCAGGCCCGCATCGAAGAGCTCACCGGCGTAGTCGTGCAGCCAGTCGGCGTCAGCGGCCATCCCGGCCGGATCGGGGTCCAGGCCGAGATCGTCGTAGACGATCCGCATGACCCCCTCGGCCGACCCGCCGACCGTGGCCGCCCGCACCTGCGGCGTCAGTTCGCCACCCAGGCGGGAGTACAACTCGTTCAGGGCGATGTCCCAGAGTTTCTCGGAATCCACCAGCGTGCCGTCCATGTCGAACAGCACAGCCCTCACGGGAGGATTCTGTCACGTGCCGGGGTTTCGACATCGAGACGTGTCAGACCCCGCGGCGATGCTGGGTCCATGACCGCCACCGACACCGCCACCGACAGCGATGCGACTCCCACAGCGCGCCTTGAGGTGTTGTTCGAGCAGTTGGCGGAGTCGGCCGGGCAGCGCAATGCGATTGACGGGCGGATCGTGGAGGTGGTCGCTGAGTTACGTACCGCGGTCGCCCTGGAGCCGCGCCCGGATCCGGAGCCGGGTCCCGACCTGCAGGCCTCGATCACCAAGACCTCCGGTGGGGGCGGGTTCGATTTCTGGCGGCCGCGCCTGCCACATGCGGAGTCGGCGACGCTGGAGGCCGCGCTGGGCGCGCATCGCGATGCGCTGCTCGCGGAGTGGCAGCGCGATCGGGAGAGCGGTGAGGCCGCCACCGATGAGCATCCGCCGATGCCGACGACGGTGGATGCGTTCTCACGGTTGGTCGAGACGGGGTGGGATGTTGAGGCCGCCCGTCGCCCGCACGGCCATCGCACCACAGTGGTGGTCCACCTCGACCTCGCCCAGCGGATCGGGGCGCTGCACCTGGGGCCGCTGCTCTCGCAGGGCGAGCGGCGGTACCTGACCTGTGATGCCAGTTGCGAAGTGTGGTTCGAACGCCCGGGCCTCAGTCCTCCGGGTTGTATCCCAGGTTGGGACCCAGCCAGCGTTCGGCCTCCTGCAGCGTCCAGCCCTTGCGCCGCGCGTAGTCGGCGACCTGATCCTGGGCGAGCCTTCCGACCACGAAGTACTGCGACTGCGGGTGGGCGAAGTACCAGCCGCTGACGGCGG
>CAYURT010000004.1:37397-101544 GCA_964447215.1 uncultured Mycobacterium sp. | reverse complement strand
TGCTGCTGCTCGACGAGCCCGCCGCGGGACTGGATCTGGGTGGCCGGGAGGAGCTTGTCACCCGGCTGGCCGACCTGGCCGCTGACCCCGACTCGCCGGCGCTGGTTCTGGTGACCCACCACGTCGAGGAGATCCCGCCGGGATTCAGCCATTGCCTGATCCTGGCCGAAGGCCGCGCTGTTGCGGCCGGGCTGCTGCCCGACACACTGACTGCGGAGAACCTCTCGGCGGCGTTCGGGTTGTCGATCGTGGTGGACAACGTCGACGGCCGCTACTTCGCACGGCGGGCCCGCAGCCGCGCCGCCCACCGGAGAGGCCGATGACCGGCACGCCCCCGCCCCTGCCGGTGCGGCCGGCCGCCACCGTCGTACTGGTCCGCGACGTGGCATCCGGGGTGCCCGCTGCGTCTCCGCCTTCCCGGGGGCCGATCGAGGTGTTCCTGATGCGCCGGCACGCCGCAATGGAATTCGCCGCGGGTATGACCGTGTTCCCGGGCGGCGGCGTCGACGAACGCGACCTGACCGCGGGCCTGTCGGCGGCGCCGCGGCGGGCCTGGTACGGACCCGACCCGGATTGGTGGGCTCAGCGTTTCGGTATCGGGACCGAACTGGCCGAAGCGCTGCTGTGCGCGGCGGCTCGGGAGACGTTCGAGGAGTCCGGGGTGCTGTTCGCCGGGCCCGCCGACGACCCCGACACGATCGTCGCCGACGCGTCGGTGCACCACCATGCCAGGGCCGCCCTGGCCGACCGGAGCCTGTCGTTCGGTGACTTTCTGCGCGACGCCGGTCTGGTGCTGCGAGCCGACCTGCTGCGGCCCTGGTCGAACTGGGTGACCCCGGAGGAAGAGCGAACACGCCGCTATGACACCTATTTCTTCGTCGGGGCGCTGCCGGAGGGGCAGCTCGCCGACGGGGAGAACACCGAGTCCGACCGGGCGGGGTGGGCGAGCCCGGAGGCGGCCATCGAGGATTTCGAGCGGGGGCGGACGCTGCTGCTGCCCCCGACCTGGAGCCAACTTGACTCGCTGTCCGGACACACCGTGACCGAAGTGCTCGCCCTGGAACGCCGGATCGACAAAGTGCAGCCGAAAATGACTGTTCTGCAGGACAACTGGGAGATCGAGTTCTTCGACAGCGAGCGCTACAACGCGGCGCGCAGCAGGGCGTTGCGGGCGCTCGGGGGGCCTTGATGCGCGAATTCGTCAGCATCCACACACATGAGAGCCAACCCGGGATCGGGACCATCGTGCTGGACCGGGAACCCTCCAACGCACTGACCCGGCAGACCTACCGCGAACTGGCCGCCGCCGCCGCCGAGATCGCCCTCCGGGACGACCTGCACGCGGTGATCCTCTTCGGCGGCCACGAGATCTTCTCCGCAGGCGACGACATGCCCGAGTTGCTCACTTTGAACAGTGCGGAGGCCGCGGCCGCCGACCGGGCCCGCCGGGCTGCCATCGACGCGGTGGCCGCGATCCCGAAGCCGACCGTCGCGGCGGTGACCGGGTACGCGCTGGGCGCCGGACTCACCCTCGCCCTAGCCGCGGACTGGCGGGTCTGCGGGGACAACGCCAAACTCGGCGCCACCGAGATTCTGGCGGGCCGGATCCCCGGCGGCGGCGGGTGCCGGCGGCTCTCCGAGGCGGTGGGTTCGTGGCGGGCCAAGGAGATGGCCTTCAGCGGCCGGTTCGTCGGCGCCAGAGAGGCGCTGAGCCTGGGACTCGTCGACGAGATGGTGGCCCCCGACCACGTCTACGACACGGCGGTCGCCTGGGCCGGCCGCTACGTATCAGCCCCGCCGGAAGCGGTTGCCGGGATCAAGGCGCTGATCAACGCCGGCCCCGACGGGGCCGGGCCGGGCGGTTAGGCTGCCCTTCATGACGACGACGGACGGCCCGGCGCCCAACCCGCACGCGACCGCCGAGCAGGTTCAGGCGGCGATGACCGACACCAAGCTTGCCCAGGTGCTCTACCACGACTGGGAAGCCGAGAGCTACGACGACAAGTGGTCGATCTCCTATGACAAGCGCTGTGTGGACTACGCCCGCGACCTCTTCGACGCCACCGTGCCGGCCGGGGAACTGCGCAAGCTGCCCTACGACAACGCGCTCGAACTGGGCTGCGGCAGCGGGTTCTTCCTGCTCAACCTGATCCAGGCCGGGGTGGCCCGGCGCGGTTCGGTCACCGACCTCTCACCCGGGATGGTCAAGGTCGCGGTGCGCAACGGCGACTCCTTGGGACTGGACGTCGACGGCCGGGTCGCCGACGCCGAGGGAATCCCCTACGACGACGACACCTTCGACCTGGTCGTCGGCCACGCCGTGCTGCACCACATCCCCGACGTGGAGAAGTCGCTGCGCGAGGTGATCAGGGTGCTGCGCCCCGGGGGCCGGTTCGTCTTCGCCGGCGAGCCGACCACCGTCGGCAACGGTTACGCCCGCCGGCTGTCGACGCTGACCTGGCGGCTGGCCACCACGGCGACCCGGCTGCCCGGTCTGCAGAGCTGGCGGCGCCCCCAGGCCGAACTCGACGAGTCCTCCCGGGCCGCGGCGCTGGAGGCGGTGGTGGACCTGCACACCTTCGACCCCTCGCAGCTGGAGCAGATGGCCCGCAGCGCGGGCGCCGTCGATGTTTCCAGCGCGACCACCGAGTTCACCGCGGCGATGCTGGGCTGGCCGTTGCGGACCTTCGAGGCGGCGGTGCCGCCGGGCCGGCTGGGCTGGGGCTGGGCGAAGTTCGCCTTCACCAGTTGGACCACGCTGAGCTGGGTCGACGACACCGTGTGGCGCCGGGTCGTGCCGAAGGGGTGGTACTACAACGTGATGATCACCGGGGTAAAGCCGTCCTGAGATTCACCCGTGCCGACGTCGCATACCTGACCAGCGACGCGGGTACGGCGGCGCTGGCCGAGGTGGGTCGTCTGGCGCTCACCGAGGCCACCCTGCTCGCCGAGGTCGCCACCGCCCGGTCCCGTTACGGCGACCGGGCCGCGGTGCTGGTTGAGACCACCCTGCTGCGGCGCCGTGCCGCCGCCAAGTTCGCCGGCGTCGACGTCTCGCACTGGCTGTTCACCGACGAGGCTCTGCAGCAGGCCACCGCCGCGGCGGTCGCCCGCCACCGGGCGGGCAGGCTGGTCGGAGCGTTCGTCCACGACGCCACCTGCTCGATCGGCACCGAACTGGCGGCCCTGCGGCAGACCGCGGCCGGCCTGCTGGGCAGCGACCTCGACGAGGTCCGGCTGGCCATGGCGAGACACAACCTGGGTCCCGGGATCGGGTTGTGCCGCGCCGACGCCCTGGCTCCGATCACCGGGGGGCCGGCGGGCCGGGAGGTGGTGGTTCTGCTGGACCCGGCCCGTCGTTCCCAGGGGCGACGCCGGTTCGACCCGACCGACTACCGGCCGCCGCTGGACCGGATCCTGGCGATCTACCGCGACCGCGCCGCGGTCGTCAAATGCGCGCCGGGAATCGACTTCGAGGCGGTTCGACGACTGGGTTTCGACGGGGAGATCGAGGTGGTCTCGGCCGGTGGGTCGGTCCGCGAGGCGTGTCTGTGGCCGCAGGCGCTGTCGGCCCCTGCCGTGCGGCGCCGGGCCACTGTCCTGGATCGCGACGGGGGCACCGCCGAGACGGTCACCGACGCCGACCCGGCGGACTGCCCGGCCGGTGCGCCGGGGCGGTGGATCGTCGACCCCGACGGGGCGGTGGTGCGGGCCGGCCTGGTCCGGCACTACGGCGCCCGGCACGGGCTGTGGCAACTCGACCCCGAGATCGCCTACCTCACCGGGGACCGGCTTCCGCCCGGGGTACGCGGATTCGAGATTCTCGAGCAGGTCCCGATGCGGGAGAAGACACTGCGCGCCGCGCTCGGGGCACACGGCTGCGGTTCGCTGGAGATCCTGGTGCGGGGAGTCGACGTCGACCCCGACGCGCTGCGCCGCAGGCTGCGGCCCGCGGGCGCCGAGCACATGGCGGTGGTGATCACCAGGATCGGCCGTGGCGCGGCCGCCCGAGCGACGGCGTTCGTCTGCCGTCCCGGCGGTGCCTCACCTGCCCGCCGGTAGGCTGTCGGGATGCGGTCACTCGTTCTGTGTGCCCTCGTCGTGGCCGGATCGCTCTGGGGCGCACCGGTGGCCGTGGGTAATCCCGTCGGCTGCCTGGCGCTGGGCGGAGTCGTGCAGAACGGCGGTGTCTGCCAGGTTCGTGACAGCCAGCCGTCCTACACCATGGACGTCACCTTCCCCCTGGGCTATCCCGACAGCCAGGCGGTCATCGACTATCTCGGGCAGACCAAGGCCGGGTTCCTCAACCTCGCCCAGACGCCCGGTTCGCCGAACCTGCCGTACGAGATGGATGTCACCGGCGAATCATTCGCGTCGGCGCAGACCCGCAGCCTGGTCCTGACGCTGTTCCAGGCCGTCGGCAGCGCCCACCCGAGCACCTGGTACAAGTCCTTCACCTACGATCTCGGCCGTGCCCGCCCGGTCACCTTCGAGACGATGTTCTCGCCGGACGCGGCACCGCTGGATGCGATTTTCCCGATCGTGAGCCGCGATCTGGAAACGCGCACCGGGCTTTCGGTGCTGCCGGGCGACGGACGCGACCCGGCGAACTACCAGAACTTCGCGATCACCGACGACGCGGTGATCTTCTTCTTCGGACGAGCCGAGATGTTGCCGTCCTACGCCGACGCCGTCTCCGTCTCGGTGCCGCGCGACGCCATTCCGCCGCTGCAGATCTGAGCGCCGGACTCAGGCCGGCCCGAAGCTGTAGACCTGCCCGCCACTGGTGGCCACCACCACCCGGCGGTCGAAACCCACTGAAACACCCACCGGGAATCCCTCGGCCTGCGGTAGCGGGTAGCTGTTGATCGTTCGACCGTCCTGGACCGGGTCGAAGGCCAGCAACTCAAGACCGGGTGCGGCGTCGACCACGGCATAGCCGACTGGGGAGCCGACCGGGGAGCCGACCGGGGAGCCGGCCAGGCTGGCGGTGGACAGCGGGGTCACGTCGTCACGGCGCCACAGTGTTTCGGCGCGATCACCCGCATCGCGCAGCCCCACCAGCCGGGTGTCGGGGCCGCCGCCGGCCACGATCAGGCCGTCCGGAGAGAGCGACGGCGGCGTCTGCGGCTGAAAACCCAGCGGCAGCGACCATTTCGCGGATCCGTCGGCGGTGTCGAGAGCCCAGAGCCGGCGGTCGCGGCCGTTGACGTAGACGGTCCGGCCGTCGCCGGAGAGAACCGGACTTCCCAGGATGCCCGCGGCGACGGCGTTACTGGTCCACTCCCGGGCCAGCAACGGGGTCTGGCCGGGCTGGTAGCGCAGCGCGGTCAACACCGGGGCGGGCGCGCCCGGCTGCCATACCCCGACCACCACGGTCCTGCTCGCCGCGGAGTACGCCGGGGCGGCGGGCACCGGGCAGCCAGGCAGCGAACGGGCGCAGTCCTCCAGACCTCGGGTGGCATCAGTCGGGTCGATCCCGTCGACGAGGTCCAGCGGGGCGCCGACCACCGACCCCCGGTGGGAGTCGAAGACCAGGACCTGGCCCAGGTGAGTGATCACCAGCAGCCGCCCGCCCTCGAGGAACCGTGCGGTGGTGGGCATTCCGATGACGTTGGTGCGCCAGCGAACCCACTGGGTGGGCGGGTAGGACACCATCAGGCCGGGTTGGCCGAGGTAGAGGTTGTCGAACCCGTCGAACAACGGCCCGGTGAAACCGCCGCCCAGCACCATCCGGGTGCACCAGCGCTGGCGGCCGTTGTTGTCGTTCTCCCAGACCATCAGCGAGCAGCCCTCGGCGGTCTGCCCGTTCACGGCCAGATAGCCGTCGGCGCCCAGCGCCGCCGCCGCCCCCAGCTCGCCCTTGACCGACCGGGTCCAGCTCAGTGTGAGATCCGCGGAGCCCTCGACGGCGGTGTAGCTGGTGTTGGCGGCGTCGGCGTACTGGGCCGGCCATCCGCGCGCCGGCGTGGACTCCACCCAGGAATCGGTGCTGCCGCAGCCGGCCAGCCACACCGCCGCCGCCAGGGCCAGCGAGCGCCGCAGCGCCGGTGTCGTTCTCATCAAGGCGAGACTAGGCTCATCGGACATGACGAGCATGTGGGGCGCGCCGGTCCACCGCCGCTGGCGGGGTTCACGGCTGCGGGATCCGCGGCAGGCGCGCTTCCTGACCCTCGCCTCGCTGAAGTGGGTGATCGCCAACCGGGCCGTCACGCCGTGGTACCTGGTGCGCTACTGGCGGCTGCTGAAGTTCAAGCTGACGAACCCGCACGTCATCACCCGCGGCATGGTGTTCCTCGGCAAGGACGTCGAGATCCATGCCACCCCGGAACTGGCTCAGCTGGAGATCGGCCGCTGGGTGCACATCGGCGACAAGAACACCATCAGAGCCCACGAGGGATCCCTGCGGCTGGGGGACAAGGTGGTGTTCGGCCGCGACAACGTCATCAACTGCTACCTCGACATCGAGTTCGGCGACTCGGCGCTGATGGCGGACTGGTGCTACATCTGCGACTTCGACCACCGCATGGACAACATCGAGTTGCCGATCAAGGACCAGGGCATCGTCAAGACCCCCGTGCGCATCGGCCCGGACACCTGGATCGCCACCAAGGTGACCATCCTGCGCGGCACCACCATCGGCCGTGGCTGCGTGCTGGGCGCGCACGCGGTGGTCAAAGGCGATATCCCGGACTACTCGATCGCCGTCGGTTCGCCCGCCAAGGTGGTCAAGAATCGGAAGCTGGCCTGGGAGACCTCGGCGGCGCAGCGCGCCGAACTGGCGGCCCACCTGGCCGATATCGAGCGCAAGAAGGCCTCGCGGTAGGCCCGCCCGCCGCCGCGTCGCAGCGACCCCGGGCGGGGGAGGACTCAGCGGTCGGGGAGGGCGTGCTCGGTGACGGGCCGGCGTGAATGCGGCTCGCGGTCGCGGCGTTTGGCCGCCAGGTACACCGCAGCGGTCTCGGCGGCGACGGTGTGCCAGTCGAAGTCCGCGGTCAGGCGGTCCCGGGCGGCCAGGGCGCGCCGCTGAGCGCCGGCCGGATCGGCCAGCGCCGCGCTCACCGCCGAGGCCAGCGCCGGGACGTCGCGCGGCGGGCAGGACAGCCCGGTCTGCCCGTCGATCACCGCTTCGCCGAGGCCGCCGACGTCGGTGGTGACCAGGGGCGCCCCGGCCGCGGCGGCCTCCAGCGCGACGATGCCGAACGGTTCGTAGTGGCTGGGCAGCACTGCGAGGTCGCAGCGGTGCAGCAGCCCCAGCAGCTGGTCGTGTTCGACCCTTCCGGTGAACCGAACGGCCCTGAGCACCTTGTTCTTCCGGGCCACCTCGACCAGCCAGTCCTGCTGGGTGCCGTCCCCGGCGACGGTCAGGGTGGCGCCGGGGTGGGCGCGACGGATCCGCGGCAGCGCCGCGATCGCGTCATGCACTCCCTTCTCGTACTCGAGGCGGCCGAAGTACAGCAGCTCGGGCGGGCCGGTGCGTGCCGTCCGGAGCGCGAAAGGCCAACGGCTGGAGTCGATCCCGTTGCGGATGACGGTGATCTCGGCCAGCTCGGGCCCGAACAGCGCGGTGATCTCCGCCGCCATCGAGGCCGAACAGGCGATCACCGCGTCGGAATCGCGCACGAGCCACGACTCCGCGGCGTGCACCTGGCGGCTGATTCGGCCCGACACCCATCCGGAGTGGCGTCCGGCCTCGGTGGCGTGGATGGTGGACACCAGGGGAACGTCGAAGAACTCGGCCAGGGCGATCCCGGGATGGGCGACCAGCCAGTCGTGCGCGTGCACCACATCGGGCAGCCAGCCCTCACCGGCCAGCCGGAGGCCGGCCCGCACCATCGCGTGTCCCATCGCCAGAGTCCAGGCCATCATGTCGGTGCCGAAGTCGAACTCGTGCGGGTCCTGCGCGGCCGCGATGACCCGGACCCCCCCGCGCCGGCTGTCGGTGGTGGGGTGCGTGGCCGGGTCGGTTCCCGGCGGCTGCCGGGAAAGCACCACCACCTCGTGGCCGGCCCCCGCCAGTGCGGTGGCCAGATGGTCGACGTGGCGGCCGAGGCCGCCGACGACCACCGGCGGGTACTCCCACGACAGCATGAGTACCTTCGTCACCCGGGCACCTCGGGCGAGGCGGTCACCGTGGCAGCCGGCGGGCGTCCAGTGCCCCGAACAGGCCGTCGGCGGCGTTCCACCCGGTCGCCAGCCGCTCGGCGGCGTCGCGGCGGCCCGCGGCCAGCGCGCCGGCGATCTCCCGGGTCGCGTGCGCATGCAGGTGTGCCCGGTAGCGGGCGTAGTCGGCGGCGGAGTCCTTGCTCACCATGAACGGCCAGTCGCTGGAGACCGTCAGCAGGGTCTCCCGCAGGATCTGGTCGGCGACGAGGTCCCGGGCCGGCGCCGCGCCGCTGTGGCCCATGGCCTTGTCCACGCACGCCAGCGCC
Organism: uncultured Mycobacterium sp.; assembly: GCA_964447215.1. Taxonomy (GTDB): domain Bacteria; phylum Actinomycetota; class Actinomycetes; order Mycobacteriales; family Mycobacteriaceae; genus Mycobacterium. The sequence continues at coordinate 93,112 of CAYURT010000004.1, read as the reverse complement.
GTCTCGACCACCTCGCCGTTGAGTCTCACCAGGTCGGCCACCTGCGGGCCGGACCACACCTGCCAGTCCTTGCCCGAGCCCCACGATCCGGCCGGCAGGTCGACCGGGCTGCCGACGTAGCCGTCCTGCAGGGCGTCGGCCAGGGTGCCGACCCGCACCCCGGCCTCATCCAGTGCGGGCAGCAGCCGCTCCAGCCACAGCGGCCCCTCGTGCCACCAGTGGCCGAACAGTTCGGTGTCGAAGGCGGCGATGACGTGGGCGGGCCGGCCGATCCGCTCGGACTCCCCGACCAGTCGCCGCACCACAAGGTCGACGAAGTCGGCGACGTGGGCGTCCACCGCGGCCGCGGCGCGTTCCGGGTCGTAGGGAGCCTTGTCCGCCGAGGACACCTTGCGGCCGGTGACCCGGGCCGGCTTCAGCCCGGTGAGGTGGTCGTAGGTGTGGAAGTCGCGGTAGGCGGCGTGGCCGGGATAGCCCGACCGCGGCGACCACACCCGGTAGCTGACCTGAAGGTCGCGGCCGAAGGCGACGACCCCGCTGTCGCCCACGGGTCGACCCAGCGCGGTGTCGCCGTGCAGTGAGGGCCCGTCCACCATGAAGTGGCTGACCCCCGCCGCGCGGTAGTCGTGTTCCATGCCGGGGGCGTAGGCGCACTCCGGGGCCCAGATGCCCCCGGGTGTGACGGCGAAGCGCTGTCCGGCGTCGGCCAACCCCTCGCGCAGCGCGAACTCACGCAGCCGGGGAGCCAGCAGCGGCTGGAACGGATGGGCCAGGGGGCCGCCGAGCAACTCCACGGTCCCGGCGTCGATCAGCTCCCGCAGCAGTCCGGCGGCACCGTGGCGCCACAGCCGGCCGAACTCCTCCAGCGACCGCTCGGCGTCGGCCAGCTCCCGTATGCCGAAGGCGCGCAGGGCTTCCGGAGTGGTAGCGGTTCCGGCCTCGGCGCCCGTCGGCATCCGCATCGTGGCGGCCTCCAGGGAGCGGAGCCGCCAGTTGGCCAGCCAGCGGTGCATCCCGTCCAGGCAGTAGGGGTCGTCGAGCTGTGCTGCGACGACCGGGGTCAACCCCAGGGTGAGCACCCCGCGCCGGCCGTCGGAGGCGAGCCGCCGCAGGACCCGCATCAGCGGGAGGTAGGCCGCCGCCCACGACTGGTAGAGCCACTCCTCGCCGACCGGCCAGCGGCCGTGATGGGCCAGCCACGGCAGGTGGGTGTGCAGGACCAGGCTGAACCGGCCCGGCACGGCGGGTGCCGCGGTCACGGGCGCACCGCGACGGCGAGCAGGTCGAGGCTGTCGTCGATGTCGCGCTCGCCGGCCGGCAGGATCGTGAAATCCTCGCAGCGGACGTCGGCGACATCGGCGAGCAGGTCGGCCGGCCATGGTGTGCCGGCCAGCGCGAGGCCGATCTGGGCGTCGATGATCGAGCCGCCGTGACGGGCGTCCATCTCGACAAGCCGCGGGCCGTGAAAGACCCCGAAGACCCCCTCGACGGCAAAGCCGCCGGATTCCAGCAGCTCACACAGTTCGGCGGCGTTGAGCTCGCGGGTGTGAAACGGGTTGACCGGAACGTCGCTGCCCGGGGTGAAAGTGATCCGGTTCGGGGTCGACATCAGCAGCGCCCCCCCGGGCCGCAGCAGCCGTAAGCATTCGGTAATGAACTGTGGCTGATCCCACAGATGCTCGATGACCTGGAAGTTCACCACGACGTCCAGCGAAGCGTCGGGCATCGGCAGGGCCGCCAGGTTGGCCTGCACGACCTCGACGCGCGGGTAGCGGGCACGCACGTGCGCCACGGTCGCCTCGTCGTAGTCGACGGCCACCACGCGGCGGGCGTGGGAGGCCAGCAGATCGGCGCCGTAGCCCTCCCCACAACCGGCCTCCAAAACCTCGCGACCAGCGCAAAGAGCCGCGCAGTGCCGGTAGACGACCTCATGGCGGCGGAACCAGTAGTTCTCCACCGCCAGGCCGGGGACCGTCCGCTCACCGGTCAGTGGCAGACCGCCGTCGGCGGAGTCGGTCAGGTGTGTGCCCATCGCAAGGCAGGCTAACCGAGCGGACGCCCTCCCGAACCCCTTGCGGTGCGTCCGATGCGCTGCCGGGCCTGCGGGAACACAATCCGCGGCGGGTTATTGTAGGAGTGCGAACCAGCATAAGTTACCCGTCAGTAACAGGATCTGGTCTGCGGAAGTACCTGAGATTCCGGTGCGGCCGGACGGCCGCCGGACCCGCGGAGGAGGACACAGAGAGCCATGACGAACATCGTGGTGTTGATCAAGCAGGTTCCGGACACCTGGTCGGAGCGCAAGCTTTCCGACGGTGACTGGACCCTCGACCGTGAAGCCGCCGACGCCGTGCTCGACGAGATCAACGAGCGGGCCGTCGAGGAGGCGCTGCTGATCAAGGAGAAGGAGGGCGCCGAGGGCGTGGAGAGCACGGTGACCGTGCTGACCGCCGGCCCCGAGCGCGCCACCGAGGCGATCCGCAAGGCGCTGTCGATGGGCGCCGACCGCGGCGTGCACCTGCTCGACGAGCGCCTGCACGGCTCGGACATGGTCCAGACCGGCTGGGCGCTGGCGCGTGCGCTGGGCGCCATCGAGGGCACCGACCTGGTCATCGCCGGCAACGAGGCCACCGACGGCACCGGTGGCGCGGTCCCCGCGATCATCGCCGAGTACCTCGGTCTGCCGCAGCTGACCCATATGCGTTCGCTGACCGTCTCCGGCGGCACCATCAGCGGCGAGCGCGAAACCGATGAGGGCGTCTACTCCGTCGAGGCCACCCTGCCCGCCGTGGTCAGCGTCAACGAGAAGATCAACGAGCCGCGCTTCCCCTCGTTCAAGGGCATCATGGCCGCCAAGAAGAAGGAAGTGACGACCCTGACCCTCGACGAGATCGGCGTCGAGGCCGACGAAGTGGGTCTGGCCAACGCCGGCTCGAGCGTTCTGACGTCGACCCCCAAGCCGCCCAAGACCGCCGGTGAGAAGGTCAGCGACGAAGGCGAAGGCGGCGCGAAGATCGCCGAGTACCTGGTCGCCCAGAAGATCATCTAGCCCCCGCCGACCAAGACAGACCGAGACAGAAAGAGAACTCCCATGGCTGAAGTACTGGTGCTCGTCGAGCATGCCGACGGTGCGGTCAAGAAGGTCACCTCCGAGTTGATCACCGCCGCTCGTGCGCTGGGCGAACCCTCCGCCGTCGTGGTCGCCGCCCCCGGCACCGCCGCGAAGCTGGCCGAGGACCTCACGGCCGCCGGTGCGGCGAAGATCTACGTCGCGGAGTCCGACGACGTGGAGAACTACCTGATCACCCCGTTCGTCGACGTGCTGGCCAACCTGGTCGAGACCGCCGCCCCCGCGGCCGTGCTGCTGCCGGCCACCGCTGACGGCAAGGAGATCGCCGGCCGGCTGGCCGCCCGGATCGGTTCGGGGGTGCTCTCCGACGTCGTCGACATCAAGGAGGGCGGCACCGCGATCCACTCCATCTTCGGTGGCGCCTTCACCGTCGAGGCCAAGGTCAACGCCGACGTTCCGGTGATCACGGTGCGCCCGGGCGCGGTGGAGGCCCAGCCGTCGGCGGGTGCCGGGGAGCAGGTCACCGTCGAGGTGCCGGCGCCGGCCGCCAACGCCACCAAGATCACCAGCCGCCAGCCGGCGGTCGCCGGTGACCGGCCCGAACTGACCGAGGCCGCCATCGTGGTCGCCGGTGGCCGTGGTGTGGGCAGCAAGGAGAAGTTCGACGTCGTCGAGGCGCTGGCCGATTCGATGGGCGGCGCCGTCGGCGCCTCCCGGGCCGCGGTGGACTCCGGCTACTACCCGGGCCAGTTCCAGGTGGGCCAGACCGGCAAGACGGTCTCGCCGCAGCTCTACATCGCGCTGGGCATCTCCGGGGCGATCCAGCACCGGGCCGGGATGCAGACCTCCAAGACGATCGTGGCAGTCAACAAGGACGAGGAGGCGCCGATCTTCGAGATCTCCGACTACGGCGTCGTCGGCGACCTGTTCAACGTCGCGCCGCAGCTGACCGAGGCGATCAAGACCCGCAAGGGCTGATCCCGGCACACCCGCCCGAGCCCCCGCACCTCACCGAAGGTGCGGGGGCTCGCGCGTCTGTTCGTCACCCAAATTGCACCGACGCGTAACGCCGGCGTCGGCATCACGTCCACCGCTCCCGCGACCGTGCTGGCTATGAGCACCTCATCCGTACTCATCGCCCCCGACCACGCCGAGACCCGCCGCTCCGACGGCCCCCGCTACACCCTGCTGCTGACCACCGATCCCGACCATGTCGCCGCCGCCCAACGGCTGCGCTACGAGGTCTTCTCGACCGAGCCCGGGTTCGGTCTGCGCTCTGACACCGCCGTCGACGCCGACCGCTTCGACGAGTTCTGCGATCACATTCTGGTCCGTGACGACGAGTCGGGCGCGATCGTGGGCTGCTACCGCATGCTGCCCCCGCCGGGGGCCATCGCCGCCGGCGGGCTCTACACCGCGACCGAGTTCGATCTGGCCGCGCTGGACCGGTTGCGGCCCTCCATCGTCGAGATGGGCCGGGCGGTGGTGCGCGCCGACCATCGCAACGGGGCGGTGGTCCTGATGATGTGGACCGGCATCCTGGCCTACCTGGACCGCAGCGGCTACGACTACGTCATCGGCTGCGTGTCGGTGCCGACCCACGGCGAGGGTCCGCCGGGCAGCCAGGTCCGTGGGGTGCGCGATATCGTCCTCGCTCGGCACGCCGCCCCGCCCGAGCACACCGTCCACCCCTACCGCCCGGTGCTGATCGGCGGCCGGGGCCTGGACGCCATCGAGCCACCGCAGCGGCCGGCCGTGCCGCCGCTGATGCGCGGCTACCTGCGCGTGGGTGCGCGGATCTGTGGTGAACCGGCCCACGATCCGGCGTTCGGGGTCGGCGATTTCCCGGCGCTGCTGGCCAAGAGCCGGGCCGACGCCCGCTATCTCAACCGGCTGCGCTCGGCGGCGGCCGCGGGCGGCGTGCGGTGAGCCCCACCGCGCTGCCGACAAGCCATTCCTGGCTGCCCCGGACATCCTGCGGGGACACCTGCCTGAGTGCCGGCCTGGGCTCGCCGGGCCGGGCGGTCAGCGGATGGCTGCGGCCGGCCTGGCGGCTGGGCCTGGCGCTAGCGCTGCTGCCGGCACTGCCGTTGCTGGCGGTGCCGCTGCCGGGCCGGCTGCGCGCCCAGCGGCTGTACTGCCGGTTGATGCTGGCCTGTCTGGGAATCCGGATCACCCTGTCCGGCGGCCCGATTCGCAACCTAAGAGGCGTGCTGGTGGTCAGCAACCACGTGTCCTGGGCCGATGTGTTCGCCATCGGAGCCGTTCTGCCGGGGGCCTTCGTCGCCCGGGCCGACCTCGTCGACTGGCCCGCGTTCGGAACGGCGGCCCGGCTGATGAACGTCATCCCGATCGAACGGGCAAGCCTGCGGGGCCTGCCCGGGGTGGTCGGCGCGGTGACGGCGCGGCTGCGGGCCGGCCGGACCGTCGTCGCCTTCCCGGAAGGGACCACCTGGTGCGGAGCCGGGCACGGACCCTTCCACCACGGGCCGTTCCATCCGGCGATGTTTCAGGCCGCCGTCGACTCCGGCCGGCCGGTGCAGCCGCTGAAGTTGTCCTACCACCATCGCGACGGCAGGGCCTCGACGGTGACGGCCTTTTTCGGTGAGGACTCGCTGCGGGCCTCGTTGCTGCGCACGGTCCGCGCCCGGCGGACCGTCGTCCACGTCGCGGTCCGGCCCCTGCAACTTCCTGCGGTGAACCGCCGCGAACTGGCGGCACGCTGCGCGGAGGTGGTTCGGGCGGGCTGAGCGGAGCACGTCCCCGGCGGAGCTAGGCGGTCCCGGCCGGTATCCTGAACAGGCCATGAGCCAGACCCGGTCGGTGTATCTCGACCACGCTGCCACCACCCCGATGCACCCCGCGGCCGTCGAGGCGATGGCGGCCGCGCTGGCACAGGTGGGCAACCCCTCCTCGCTGCACTCCGCGGGCCGTTCCGCGCGCCGCCGGCTGGAGGAGTCCCGGGAGACCGTCGCCGCCCGACTGGGGGCGCGGCCATCGGAGGTGATCTTCACCGCCGGCGGAACCGACAGCGACAACCTCGCGGTCAAGGGCATCTTCTGGGCCCGGCGCGACGCCGACCCCCGTCGGCGCCGCATCATCACCACCGGGGTCGAGCACCACGCGGTCCTCGACGCCGTCGGCTGGCTGGCCGACCACGAGGGCGCTCTGGTCAGCACTCTGCCCACCGAGAGTGACGGATCGGTAAGCCCGGCCGCCCTGCGCGAGGCCCTGGCCGGCCACGACGACGTCGCACTGATCTCGGTGATGTGGGCCAACAACGAGGTCGGCACCATCATGCCGGTCGCTGAAATGGCCGCGCTGGCAGCGGAGTTCGGTGTTCCGATGCACAGCGACGCCGTCCAGGCGGTCGGTCAGATCCCGGTGGGCTTCGGCGCCTCGGGCCTCTCCGCGGCCAGCCTCACCGCCCACAAGTTCGGCGGGCCGCCCGGAGTGGGGGCTCTGCTGCTGCGCCGCGACATCCCGTGCGTGCCGCTGCTGCACGGCGGCGGGCAGGAACGCGATGTGCGTTCCGGAACCCCCGACGTCGCCGGCGCGGTGGGGATGGCGGTCGCCGCCGACACAGCGGTCGGAGGACTGCTCACAGCCGCGCCCCGGCTGGCCGGCCTGCGGGACCGGCTGATCGCCGGAGTGCTCGCCTCGATCCCCGACGTGCGGCTCAACGGCGCCCTCGATGATCGGCGGCTGCCCGGTAACGCCCACTTCACCTTCCGCGGCTGCGAAGGCGACTCCCTGCTGATGCTCCTGGACGCCAACGGGATCGAATGCTCAACCGGCTCGGCCTGCACCGCCGGCGTGGCGCAGACCTCCCATGTGCTGGCGGCCATGGGCGACACGGCCGATCAGGCGCGCGGATCGCTGCGGCTGTCGCTGGGGCACACCAGCACCGAGGACGACGTCGACGCGGTGCTGGCCGTTCTTCCCGCCGTGGTCGAACGCGCCCGCCACGCCGCGCTGGCCAGTTCGCTGGCGGGCGAGCGATGAGGGTCCTCGCCGCGATGAGCGGCGGTGTCGACTCCTCGGTCGCGGCCGCACGGATGGTGGACGCCGGCCATGACGTCGTCGGCGTGCACCTCGCTCTGTCCAGGTCTCCGGGGACGCTGCGCAGCGGATCGCGCGGATGCTGTTCCAAGGAGGACGCGGCGGACGCCCGCCGGGTCGCCGACATCCTGGGAATACCCTTCTACGTCTGGGATTTCGCCGATCGCTTCGAGTCCGAGGTGGTCGACGACTTCATCGCCTCCTACGCCCGGGGGCAGACCCCCAACCCCTGCGTGCGGTGCAACGAGCGGATCAAGTTCTCCGCCCTGGCGGCCAGGGCGCTGGCGCTGGGTTTCGACGCCGTGGCCACCGGCCACTACGCCCGGCTCTCGCAGGGCCGCTTGCGCCGGGCCGTGGACCGGGACAAGGACCAGTCCTACGTGCTGGGGGTGCTCACCGCCGGGCAGTTGCGCCACGCCGCGTTCCCGGTCGGGGACACCGCCAAACCGGCGATCCGGCAAGAAGCGGCCCGGCGCGGGCTGGCGGTGGCCGACAAGCCCGACAGCCACGACATCTGCTTCATCGCCTCCGGGGACACCCGCGCCTTCCTCGGCTCCAGGATCGGGGTGCGGCCCGGCGCCGTCGTAGACGCCGACGGCGCGGTGCTGGCCCGCCACGAGGGTGTGCACGGGTTCACCGTCGGCCAGCGCAAGGGCCTCGGTATCGGTGGCCCGGGCCCCGACGGCGCCCCGCGCTACGTGACGGCGATCGACGCCGAGACCGGCACGGTCCGAGTCGGTAGCGCCACCGACCTCGACGTGCGGGAGTTGACCGGCCGGGATCCAGTGTTCACCTCCGGAACCGCGCCACGCGGACCCATCGAATGCGAGGTCCAGGTCCGCGCCCACGGCGGGGTCGCACCCGGGGTGGCCGAACTGACCGGGGGTGGGGTCCGGATGCGGTTGCGCAGCCCGCTTCGCGGGGTCGCCCCCGGGCAGACCATGGTGCTGTACCGACCCGACCCCGAGGGCGACGAGGTCATCGGCAGCGCCACTCTGTCGTGAGCGTTTTCGCTGCGGCGACCGGGATCGGTTCCTGGCCGGGGTCCTCGCCTCGGCGGGCCGCCGAGGTCGTGGTCGGCGAACTTCCCCGGCTGCCCTACCTTCCCGAACTGCCCGCGCGCGGCGTGGGGGCCGACATGATCGGCCGGGCCGGGGCGCTGCTCGTCGACATCGCGATCGACACCGTGCCGCGCGGATACCGGATCACCGCCCGGCGCGGCTCGGTCGCCCGTCGTGCGGCCAGCATCCTCGACGAGGACGTCGACGCCCTCGAGGAGGCCTGGGAGAAGGCCGGTGCGGCGACGGGCGGGGCGACGGTGAAGGTTCAGGCACCCGGGCCGGTCACCCTGGCCGCCGCCCTCGAACTGGGCAACGGGCATCGGGCGATCACCGACGCCGGCGCGGTGCGGGACCTGACCGCCTCGCTGGCCGAGGGGGTGGCCGCCCATCGGGCCGAGGTCGCGCGGCGGCTGGGGGCACCGGTGGTCGTCCAGTTCGACGAGCCGCTGCTGGCTGCCGCGCTGGCCGGCCGGCTCTCGGGTGTGACCTCGCTCAGTCCGGTGCACCCCGTCGAGGAGATGGTGGCTGTCGAACTGATCGACGCCTGCGTGAGCGCGGTGGGCGGGGAGGTGATGGTGCACTGCTGCGCGGCCGACCCGCCATGGACGGTGCTGCAGCGCAGCACGATCAGTGCGCTGTCGGTAGACGCCGCGCTACTGGGAGACCGCTGTGACGGGATCGGGGAGTTCCTCGACTCCGGGCGCACCGCGGTGCTGGGGGTGCTGTCGGCCACCCAACCGCCGGTTCGGCCCACGGCGGAGCAGGTGGCCGTCGCCGCGGCGGCGCTGACCGACCGGCTCGGGTTCGGCCGACCAGTGCTGGGCGCGCAGGTCGGCATCAGCCCGGCATGCGGCCTGGCCGGGGCGGACGAGCCGTGGGCGCGGGCCGCGACCGGTCTGGCTCAGCGGGCCGCCGCGGCGATCGCCGAGGATCCCGGGGCGATCTGACTTCGGCCCGCCGGTCGACAGGCTCGATAGGGTGGGACCCGACGCTCCCGTCCACAACACCAGCCAGCATCCGAGAGGTGGCGACATGCCCACTCCCTCAGCCGACGTCTTCGACCGTCTGCGGCCCCTGGCCGCGATCGAGGATCCCGCCGCCCGGCCGACCCGCACGGTGGAGGAGGTGTTCACCGGACGGCCGATGGCGACCATCCCGGTCGGCAACGCCGCCGACGCCGAAGCCGCCGTCGCCAAGGCCCGCGTCGCCCAGGCCGGGTGGGCCCGCCGGCCGGTCTCCGAACGGCTCAAGATCGTGGAGCGCTACCGCGATCTGGTGGTCAAGAACAGCGATTTCCTGATGGACCTGTTGCAGGCCGAGGCGGGCAAGGCCCGCTGGGCCGCGCAGGAGGAGCTGATCGACCTGATCGCCAACGCCAACTACTACGCCCGGGTGTCCGCGGACCTGCTCAAGCCGCACACCGTCCAGGCGCTGCTGCCCGGTATCGGTAAGACCACCGTCGCCCACCAGCCCAAGGGCGTTGTCGGGGTGATCTCGCCGTGGAACTACCCCATGACGCTGACCGCCTCGGACTCGGTTCCGGCGCTGATCGCGGGCAACGCGGTCGTGCTCAAACCCGACAGCCAGACGCCCTACTGTGCGCTGGCCTGCGCCGAGTTGCTCTACCAGGCCGGCCTGCCACGCGACCTCTACGCCATCGTCCCCGGGCCGGGTGCGGTCGTCGGCACCACCATCCTGCAGAACTGCGACTACCTGATGTTCACCGGTTCCACCGCAACCGGTCGGGAGCTGGCCGAGCAGTGCGGACGCCGGCTGATCGGGTTCTCCGCCGAACTCGGCGGCAAGAACCCGATGATCGTCACCCGCGGCGCCGACCTGGACAAGGTGGCCAAAGCCGGCACCAGGGCGTGCTTCTCCAACGCGGGCCAGCTGTGCATCTCCATCGAGCGGATCTACGTCGAGAACGGCATCGCCGAGGAGTTCACCGACAAGTTCGGCAAGGCGGTGCGCAACATGCGGCTCGGCAGCGCCTACGACTTCTCCGCCGACATGGGCAGCCTGATCTCCGAAGGCCAGCTGAAGAACATGTCGGACCATGTCGAGGACGCGAAAGCCAAGGGTGCCACGGTGATCGCCGGCGGCAAGGCCCGCCCGGACATCGGTCCGCTGTTCTACGAGCCCACGGTGCTGACCGGCGTCACGCCCGAGATGGAGTGCTACGCCAACGAAACCTTCGGTCCGCTGGTTTCCATCTACCCGGTCGCCGACGTGGAGGAGGCCATCGCGCGGGCCAACGACACCGAGTATGGACTCAACGCCAGCGTGTGGGCGGCCTCGACCGGTGAGGGGGAGCGGATCGCGGCGCGACTGCGGTCGGGCACGGTCAACGTCAACGAGGGTTATGCGTTCGCCTGGGGCAGCCTCAGCGCGCCGATGGGCGGTATGGGTGTCTCGGGAGTGGGCCGCAGGCACGGCCCGGAGGGATTGCTGAAATACACCGAGGCCCAGACGATCGCCACCGCCCGGGTGCTCAACCTCGACCCGCCGTTCGGGTTGTCCCCGACGCTCTGGCAGAAGTCGCTGCTGCCGATCGTGCAGGGGGTCATGCGCCTGCCCGGCCGGAACTGACCCCGGCGGCCGTCCCGCCCCCGGGGCAGGCGATAGCCTTCCTGGGTGACCCACCACCCCCCGGACGGCGACCCGGTCACCCCGGCCGTGCGCCGTCGCTGGCGGGAGCTGGCCGACGAGGTGCGCGAGCATCAGTTCCGCTACTACGTCAAGGACGCGCCGGTCATCTCCGACGCCGAGTTCGACAGGTTGTTTCACGACCTGGTCGATCTCGAGGAGCGCTATCCCGAACTGCGGGTGCCGGACTCGCCGACCCAACTGGTCGGCGGGGCGGGATTCGCCACCGAGTTCACCGAGGCCGTTCACCTCGAACGGATGCTCAGTCTCGATGACGTCTTCAACCCCGGGGAACTGGGGGCCTGGTCCAACCGGGTGGAGAACGAGATCGGCCCCGACCCGCACTACCTCTGCGAGCTGAAGATCGACGGGGTGGCGATCGCGCTGGTCTACCGGGGCGGGCGGCTGGAACGCGCGGCCACCCGCGGCGACGGACGGGTGGGTGAGGACGTCACTCTCAATGCCCGAACGATCGGTGATGTGCCCGAAACCCTCACCGATGCAGCAGATTTCCCCGTCCCCGAGCTGCTGGAGGTGCGCGGCGAGGTCTTTTTCATGCTCGCCGACTTCGAGGATCTCAATGCGAGCCTGGTCGCCGACGGCAAGCCGCCGTTCGCCAATCCCCGCAACAGTGCGGCCGGTTCGCTGCGGCAGAAGAACCCGGCGGTCACCGCCCGCCGCCCGCTGCGGATGATCTGCCACGGTCTGGGCTACGCCGACGGGTTCAACCCGGCCAGCCTGCACGACGCCTACACCGCCCTGAAGGCCTGGGGGCTGCCGGTCTCCGGGCACACCACCCGCGTGCAGGGCCTGTCCGCGGTGGAGGAACGGGTCGGGTACTGGGGCGAGCGGCGGCATCAGATCGCGCACGAGATCGACGGCCTGGTGGTCAAAGTCGATGATTTCGCCCAGCAACGCCGCCTCGGCGCCACCTCCCGGGCGCCGCGCTGGGCGGTGGCCTACAAGTACCCTCCCGAGGAGGCCCAGACCCGGCTCAACGACATCCGGGTCAACGTGGGCCGCACCGGCCGGGTCACCCCGTTCGCGTTCATGACCCCGGTCCGCATCGCCGGGTCGACGGTCAGCCTGGCCACCCTGCACAACGCCGCCGAGGTCAAGCGCAAGGGCGTGCTGATCGGTGACACGGTGGTGATCCGCAAAGCTGGGGACGTCATCCCCGAGGTGCTCGGCCCGGTGGTGGACCTGCGCGACGGCAGCGAACGGGAGTTCGTGATGCCCACCCACTGCCCGGAGTGTGGAACGCCGCTCGCCCCGGCCAAGGAGGGTGATGTCGACATCCGCTGCCCCAACGCCCGGTCCTGCCCGGCGCAGCTGCGCGAGCGGGTGTTCCACCTGGCCGGGCGCGGCGCGCTGGACATCGAGGGTCTGGGCTACGAGGCGGCGACCGCGCTGCTGACCGCGGGGGTGATCACCGATGAGGGTGACCTTTTCGCCATCACCGCCGAGGATCTGTCGCGGGCCGATTTCTTCCGCACCAAGGGCGGGGCGCTGTCGGCCAACGCCACCCGTCTGCTGGCCAACCTGCAGAGGGCGAAGGACCGGCCGCTGTGGCGGATCCTGGTCGCGCTGTCGATCCGGCACGTCGGCCCGACGGCGGCCCGGGCATTGGCCGGCGCGTTCGGCAGCCTCGAGGCCATCATGGCCGCCGGGGAGGATCAGCTCGCCGATGTGGAGGGAGTCGGACCCACCATCGCCGCGGCGCTGCGGGAGTGGTTCGCGGTGGACTGGCACCGCGCCATCGTCGAGAAGTGGCGTGCGGCGGGGGTGCGGATGGCCGACGAGCGCGAATCCGGCGTCGAACCCACCCTCAGGGGCTTGACCGTGGTGGTGACCGGGTCGCTGAACGGCTTCTCCCGGGACCAGGCCAAGGAGGCCATCATCGCCCGCGGCGGCAAGGCCGCCGGATCGGTGTCGAAGAAGACCTCGTTCCTGGTCGCCGGCGACGCGCCGGGCTCGAAGTACGACAAGGCGGTCGAGCTGGGTGTGCCCGTCCTCGACGAGGACGGGTTCGCCCGGCTGCTGGCCGAGGGGCCGCCGGACGGGGCGGTCAGCGCAGCAGAGTAGCCACGATGCCGGCCAGGTAGCCGAGCCGGGCGACCTCCGAGGGCCGGAACCGGGGCCCGCCCGGCCGGCCCAGCACCATCGCCGTCGTCGGCTGGCCCAGCGGCGCGGCAGCCAGTGTGGTGGCCATGTCACGCCACAGCTGGGGCGTCCAGTCCGCGGAGACGTCCAGCGCGACCGCCCGGCTGATCGGCAGCCACGGTGTCGAGGCGGCCTGGCTCTCCGGCGCGCCGGCGCTGCCGACCACCCGCCGCGGGCCGGACTCGGCGAGTTCCACCACGGTGCACCACCCGACCCGCAGCACGCGCGGTGCCTCGTCGACGAGCACCTGCAACTTGGCCATGCGTTCCCCGGCGGCGGCGACATGGTCGATGAGCTCGAGTTCGCGGTGCGCCTCCAGCAGGCCGGTGTAGGGGCGGATGCTGTCCACGCGGACACCGCGCAAGGACTCAGCGGCGCTGATCAGGCTGTCCGGCATCGCCCCGGGGGGCAGGTCGACGACGAGGTCGTCGATGGCGAAGCCCGGACCGCGCTCGACGACGTCCAACGAGAGGATGTCGGCGCCCGCCGACCCCAGCGCAACGGCCAGCGAACCGAGGCTGCCCGGCCGGTCTTCGAGCTCCACGCGCAGCAGGTAGGACGGCACGCTAACGGGCCCGCATCATCCGCTGGGCCACCTCCAGCAGGACCCGCCGCGGCGCCACCCGGTATCCGTTGGCCAGCAGGGCGTTCCGCAGACCCGAGATCACCGTCGGTGTCGACTTGTCGATGGCGGCCATCGCGGTGTCGACGACCTGCTGGGAGGTCTGCCGACCGTCGGTGAGGAACTCCTCGCCGGTCCGTGCGAAGAACTCGGTCTCGGTGGCGCCCGGGCAGAGCGCGAAAACCCGCACCCCGCTGGACTTCGTCTCCTGCCACAGCGACTCGGTGAAGGACAGCACGAAGGCCTTGGTGGCCCCGTACACGGCCATGCCGGGGGTGGGCTGGAAAGCCGCAGTCGAGGCGACGTTGATGATCATCCCGCTGCCCGCCCCGATCATTGCCGGCAGGAACAGCCCGGTGAGTTCGACCAGCGTCACGCAGTTCAACTGGATCTGGGCGGAATTGGCGTCGACGTCCTGGTCGGCGAAGTCGCCGTGCAGCCCGACACCGGCGTTGTTGACCAGCACGTCGATCCGGCGCCCGAGATCGGCGACCCTGGCGGCGACTGCGGCCGCCGAACCGGGAACGGCCAGGTCGGCGGGGATCACGTCGACGGTCAGCCCGGGGCTGATCTGCAGCAGCCTGGTGCGCAGCTGGTCCAGCTTGTCGGCCCGACGGGCCACAAGGACGAGGTTGGCCTCGCGCTGGGCGAACCGGATGGCGAACTCCTCACCGATGCCGCCGCTGGAGCCGGTGATCAGCGCGGTGGTGTTCGCTAGGTGCACGGGCACTCCTGTCCTCAAGTCGCCAACCGGGTCGAGCGCAACCCTAGTTGCTGCCGCCGCCGAAATCGCCGCCGCACGGGCTTACCGGTCCGGATGACCCGTCCCATAGGCTTACCCACCGTGTCCACGATCTCCCGCGACGACGTGGCGAAGCTGGCCAAGCTGGCCCGGCTCGCCCTGACCGACGACGAACTCGACGCGTTCGCCGGCCAGCTCGATGCGATCCTGGCCTATGTCGGCCAGATCCAGGCTGTCGACGTCACCGATGTCGCGCCCACCGGAAACCCGCTGACCGACGTCAACGTCACCCGTCCCGACATCGTCCAGTTCAGCCTGACCCAGCAGCAGGCGCTGGCCGAGGCGCCGGCCTCCGACGAGGGCCGGTTCGCCGTCCCGCAGATCCTGGGGGAGGAGGCGTGAGCGCGAACGGGGCCGAGGACATCATCCGCCTCGATGCGGCGGCCATGGCGGCCAAGATCGCCGCCAAGGAGCTCAGTTCGACCGAGATCACCCAGGCCTGCCTGGATCAGATCGCCGACACCGACGAGCGCTATCACGCCTTCCTGCACGTCGCCGCCGACCGTGCGCTGGCCGCGGCCGGGCAGGTCGACGCCGCCGTCGCCGCCGGTGAACTGCTGCCCTCGCAACTGGCCGGCGTGCCGCTGGCGCTCAAGGACGTGTTCACCGCCACCGATATGCCGACCACCTGCGGGTCGCGGATCCTGGAGGGCTGGACCTCGCCGTACGACGCCACGGTGACCGCCCGCATCCGGCGGGCCGGAATCCCCATCCTGGGCAAGACGAACATGGACGAGTTCGCGATGGGCTCCTCGACGGAGAACTCCGCCTTCGGGCCGACCCGCAACCCCTGGGACCTCGACCGGGTGCCCGGCGGGTCCGGGGGCGGCAGCGCCGCGGCGCTGGCGTCGTTCCAGGCCCCGCTGGCCATCGGTTCCGACACCGGCGGATCCATCCGCCAGCCGGCTGCCCTGACCGCGACGGTCGGAGTCAAGCCCACCTACGGGACGGTCTCCCGCTACGGGCTGGTGGCCTGCGCGTCCTCGCTGGACCAGGGCGGCCCGTGCGCGCGGACGGTGCTCGACACCGCCCTGCTGCACTCGGTGATCGCCGGGCACGACCCGCACGACTCGACCTCGCTGTTCGCCGCGATCCCGGACGTGGTGGAGGCCGCGCGCGCCGGCGCGTCCGGAGACCTCAGCGGTGTGACCGTCGGGGTGGTCAAGCAGTTGCGCAGCGGCGAGGGCTACCAGCCCGGTGTCCTCGCCTCGTTCGAGGCCGCGGTCACCCGACTGGCGGATCTCGGCGCGCAGATCCGCGAGGTCGACTGCCCCAACCTGGACTACTCGCTGTCGGCCTACTACCTGATCCTGCCCTCGGAGGTCTCCTCCAACCTGGCCCGCTTCGACGCGATGCGCTACGGGCTGCGGGTCGGCGACGACGGCACGCACAGCGCCGAGGAGGTGATGGCGCTGACCCGGGCCGCCGGCTTCGGGCCGGAGGTCAAGCGCCGCATCATGATCGGCACCTACGCGTTGTCCGCCGGGTACTACGACGCCTACTACAACCAGGCGCAGAAGGTGCGCACGCTGGTCGCCCGCGACTTCGACGCCGCCTACGAAACCGTCGACGTGCTGGTGTCCCCGGCCACCCCGAGCACGGCCTTCCGGCTCGGCGAGAAGGTCGACGATCCGCTGGCGATGTACCTGTTCGACCTGTGCACGCTTCCGCTGAACCTGGCCGGGCACTGCGGCATGTCAGTGCCCTCGGGTCTTTCACCGGACGACAACCTGCCGGTCGGCCTGCAGATCATGGCTCCTGCCCTGGCCGACGACCGGCTCTACCGGGTCGGCGCCGCCTTCGAGGCCGCCCGCGGTCCGCTGCCGTCTGCGGTGTAGCCCCGCGCGCCGTCCGCCCAGCGGGTTAGATGGGCACCATGCGTATCGGAGTTCTCACCGGCGGGGGAGACTGCCCCGGCCTCAACGCCGTCATCCGCGCGGTAGTGCGGACCTGCGACGCCCGCTACGGGTCCTCGGTGGTCGGTTTCCAGGACGGCTGGAACGGACTGCTGGAGAACCGACGCATCCAGCTGGTCAACGACGAACGCAACGCCCGGCTGCTGGCCAAGGGCGGCACCATGCTGGGCACCGCCCGGACCAACCCGGAGAAACTGCGGGCCGGAATCGACGATATCAAGGCGACCCTGGAGGACAACGGGATCGATGTGCTGATCCCGATCGGCGGGGAGGGGACGCTCACCGCCGCGCACTGGCTGACCGAGGAGGGTGTGCCCGTCGTCGGGGTGCCCAAGACCATCGACAACGATATCGACTGCACCGACGTCACATTCGGGCATGACACCGCGCTGATGATCGCCACCGAGGCGATCGACCGGCTGCACAGCACCGCCGAGTCCCACCAGCGGGTGATGCTGGTCGAGGTCATGGGACGGCACGCCGGCTGGATCGCCCTCAACGCCGGCCTGGCCTCCGGGGCGCACATGACCCTGATCCCCGAGCAGCCCTTCGACGTCGACGAGGTCTGCCGGATGGTCAAGCACCGGTTCCAGCGGGGAGCGTCGCATTTCATCTGCGTGGTGGCCGAGGGCGCCAAGCCGGCCGAGGGTTCGATGCAGCTGCGGTCCGGCGGTATCGACGAATTCGGCCACGAACGGTTCACCGGTGTCGCCCAGCAGCTCGCGGTCGAGTTGGAGAAGCGGATCCGCAAGGAGGTCCGGGTCACCGTACTCGGACACGTCCAGCGCGGCGGTTCGCCGACCGCCTACGACCGGGTGCTGGCCACCCGGTTCGGCGTCAACGCCGCCGATGCCGCCCACGCCGGGGAGTACGGGATGATGGTCTCGCTGCGCGGTGAGGACATCGGCCGGGTGCCGCTGGCCGACGCCGTGCGCCAGCTCAAGCTGGTTCCCCAGAGCCGCTACGACGACGCGGCGGCATTCTTTGGCTGAGCACCGGCGGCTGGCCGCACTCGGGGCGGCCGCCGTCAGCGCGCTGGCCGTGCTGGCCGGCCCCGCGCCCGCGGCCGCCGCCGACGACTGTCCGGACGTCGAACTGCTCTTCGCCCGGGGTACCGGTGAGCCCCCCGGCCTGGGGCGGGTGGGCCAGGCGCTGGCCGACAATCTGGCACCCATGCTGGGCGGGCGCAGCCTGGCCGTCTACGGGGTGAACTACCCGGCCAGCGTCAACTTCCTGGCCACCTCCAGCGGGGCCTCCGACATCGAGAACCACCTGTCCCGGGCGGCGGTGGCCTGCCCGGCCACCAGGTTCGTGCTCGGCGGGTTCTCCCAGGGGGCGGCGGTGATCTCGATGCTGGCCGGGGTGCCGCCGCTGGGCAACCTGGTCGGCAACCTCGGTTCGGCGCCGCCGATGCCGCCGGAGGCGGCCGATCAGATCGCCGCGGTGGCGGTGTTCGGCAACCCGGCCAACCGGTTCGGCACCCCGCTGTCGACCACCGGGCTGTTCGCCGGGCAGGCGATCGACCTGTGCAGCCCCGGCGACCCCATCTGCTACCCGGGCGGCCGGGACCGCGCCGCGCACAACGGTTACGAGTTCCCGCCCTACTCCCAGGACGCCGCCGCGTTCGTCGCCGGCCGGATCTGACCCTCTCAGCCCGGCGGGCTGTCCAGTGAGGTGTCGCGGGTGTCGCGCATCACCAGCAGCGCCACCAGGGTCAGGCAGGCCGCCGTCGCGAGGTAGACGCCGACCCACCCGACGCCGTAGCGGGTCGACAGCCACGTAGCGATGAAGGGGGCGACCGCCGCACCGAGGATACTGGCCGCGTTGTAGGCGATTCCCGAGCCGGTGTAGCGGACGTTGGTGGGGAACAGTTCTGGCAGAACGGCGCTCATCGGGCCGAAGGTCAGGCCCATCAGCGTCATGCCCAGAGCCAGGAACAGCAGCACCGAACCGGCCGAACTGCGCTGCGGGTCGAGCAGAGCGGCGAAGGCCGCGCCGTAGCCGATGATCGCGACGGTCACCGCGATCAGGGTGGGTCGGCGGCCCCACCGGTCGGCCAGCATTCCCGATACCGGGATCAGCGCGGCGAAGAAGACCACCGCGACCATCTGCAGTCGCAGGAAGTCGAAGAAGCTGAAACCCAGGCCCGCACCGTCCGGCGGGCGCTTGGCGGTGCCGTAGCTCAACGCCCAGGTGGTGACCACGTAGAACAGCGTGTAGGTGGCCAGCATCACGAAGGTGCCGATCAGCAGCTGGGGCCAGCTGGTCCGGAACACCTGCGCCACCGGGGTTTTCACCCGCTCCCCGCGTTCGACGGCCCTGGCGAACACCGGGGTCTCGGTCAGGCGGAGCCGGACGTAGAGCCCGATGCCCACCATGACCGCGCTGAACAGGAACGGAACCCGCCAGCCCCAGGTCAGAAAAGCCCCGTCCAGGTCCGGGTCGGCGTTGGAATGCCGCAGCCAGGTCAGCAGCGCCAGGAAGGCCCCGTTGGCCAGCAGGAATCCGATCGGGGCGCCCAGTTGCGGCCACATCGCCGCCCAGGCCCGCCGGCCCGGCCGGGCGGTCTCCACCGCCAGCAGTGCCGCCCCGCTCCATTCCCCGCCCAGCGCCAGGCCCTGTGCGAAACGCATCAGCGCCAGCAGCGCCGGGGCCAGCAGGCCGACCTGATGGTAGGTGGGCAGCAGGCCGATGGCGAAGGTCGCTATGCCCATCGTGAGCAGCGAACCGACCAGGGTCGCCTTGCGGCCGACCCGGTCGCCGAAGTGCCCGAACAGGATCGAGCCCAGCGGCCGGGCAGCGAACGCCAGCCCGAAGGTGGCCAGCGAGGCCAGCAGCGCGGTGGTCGGATTCCCCTTCGGGAAGAACAGGAACGGGAACACCGTCACCGCCGCGGTGGCGTAGATGTAGAAGTCGTAGAACTCGACGGTGGTGCCGACCATCGACGCCACGACGATGCGCCGCCGCGGCACCCCGGCGACGAGGTCGCTCTGCTCGCTTCTCACCAGCGTTGTTCCCTTCTCGGGTGATCCGACCGCGACACCCTACCGGGCTGGCACCGATGCCCGGGACGATCGCCGGGCGCCGAGACTGCGGACGCCGAGCGTGAAGCCACGGCGAAAAACCGGCCCGGAAAGCGGTGAGGTTTCACGTTCGGCGAGCCGGAACGTCGCCCCACTAGGATCGGGGGCCATGACGACCGCCGCCACCGCCGAACTCCTCGCCTACGACGAGGTCCTGGCCCGGTTCGACCCGGTCCTCGGCCTCGAGGTACACGTCGAGCTCTCCACCGCGACCAAGATGTTCTGCGGTTGCCCGACGGACTTCGGCGCCGAACCCAACACCCAGGTCTGCCCGGTGTGTCTGGGCCTTCCGGGCGCGCTGCCGGTGCTCAACGGGGCGGCGGTGGAGTCGGCCATCCGGATCGGTCTGGCGCTGAACTGCTCCATCGCCGCGTGGAGCCGGTTCGCCCGGAAGAACTACTTCTATCCGGACATGCCCAAGAACTACCAGATCTCCCAGTACGACGAGCCGATCGCGGTCGACGGCTACCTCGAGGTCCCCCTCGAGGACGGTGACACCTTCCGGGTCGGCATCGAGCGCGCCCACATGGAGGAGGACACCGGCAAGCTGACCCACCTGGGCAGCGAGACCGGCCGCATCCACGGCGCCACCACCTCGCTGCTGGACTTCAACCGGGCCGGGGTGCCGCTGATCGAGATCGTCACCAAGCCCATCGAGGGGGCCGGTGAGCGCGCTCCGCAGGTGGCCCGCGCCTACGTCACCGCGCTGCGGGACCTGCTGCGCGCGCTGGGGGTCTCCGACGTGCGGATGGACCAGGGCTCGCTGCGCTGCGACGCCAATGTCTCGCTGCGACCGCATCAGCAGGCCGAGTTCGGCACCCGGACCGAGACCAAGAACGTCAACTCGCTCAAGAGCGTCGAGGTGGCCGTCCGCTACGAGATGCGCCGCCAGGCCGCCGTCCTGGCTGCCGGCGGCACGGTGCACCAGGAGACCCGGCACTTCCACGAGGACGGGCACACCTCGCCGGGCCGGGACAAGGAGACCGCCGAGGACTACCGGTACTTCCCGGAGCCGGATCTGGAGCCGGTGGCGCCGAGCCCGGAAACGGTGCAGCGGCTGCGCGGCACCGTCCCGGAACTGCCCTGGCTGGCGCGCAAGCGGATCCAACAGGACTGGGGGGTTTCCGACGAGGTGATGCGCGACCTGGTCAACGCCGGTGCGGTCGAGCTGGTCGCGGCCACGGTGTCCCACGGCGCGCCCAGTGAGTCAGCCCGCGCCTGGTGGGGCAACTTCCTGGTGCAGAAGGCCAACGAGGTCGGGGTGGAACTGGATGCCCTGGCCATCACGGCCGCCCAGGTGGCCACGGTCATCGCCCTGGTCGAGGAGGGAAAGTTGTCGAACAAGCTGGCCCGCCAGGTGGTCGAGGGGGTGCTGGCCGGGGAGGGTGAACCCGAGGCGGTGATGACCGCACGGGGGCTGGCTCTGGTGCGCGACGACTCGCTGATCCAGGCTGCGGTCGACGAGGCGCTGGCCGCCAACCCCGATGTCGCCGAGAAGATCCGGGGTGGCAAGGTCCAGGCCGCCGGTGCGATCGTCGGTGCGGTGATGAAGGCGACCAAGGGGCAGGCCGACGCCGCCCGGGTGCGGGAACTCGTCTTGGCCGCGTGCGGCCAGGACGGTTAGCCCCGTCTTGGCTGCGTGCGGCCGGACCAGAACCGGTGGTGAATCTGCCGGCAGCGCTCGGCGTCCAGCGGCTCGGGTCCGTCGTAGCGGTCGAACACCGCGGCGGCACCGGTGAAGTCCTGGTCATGGGTGTAGTCGTTGGTCACCACCACCGTGGCCAGCCCCGCGCCATTGGCGGCCTGCAGTCCGTTGGCCGAATCCTCAACCGCCAGAGCCTGTTCCGGTGCGACGCCGAGCAGGTCCAGCGCTCTGCGGTAGGCCTCGGGATCGGGTTTGAGGTTGGCGACGTCGTCGCCGGTGACCATCACCTCGACCACGCCGTCACCGAGCAGGTGGCGCACCAGCGGCTCCACCCAGGCCCGACGGCCGGTGGTCGCGACGGCGATCCGGATGCCGGCCCGGCGCAGGTCGACGACGAGGTCCGGCAATCCCGGCCGCGGGGAGATCTCACCGTTGAGGATCGCCTCGCGGAACAACCCGGTCTTGGTCTTGTGGATGTCGGCGGCCAGGGTCTCGGTCCGGTCGCCGAACCCGCGCTCGCGCAGGTCCGCGGCGATCCTGCGGTCACCGCCGGTGATGCTCAGCAGCCGGCCGTAATGCTCGGGATTCCACTGCACATCCACGCCGTGGGACGTGAAGGCGGCGTTGAAGGCCGGCCGGTGGCCGTCCCGTTCGGTGTCGGCCAGGGTGCCGTCCACGTCGAAGATGACGGCCGCCAGACCACCGGTTCGATCCATCTCGGACACCTCCGCCGGACAGGATATGTCGATGCCGGATCGGTGCTCGGCGATTGGCGGTGACCTATCGTTAGCCCATGACCGGGCCAGCCGGCGGGGGACCGCTCCGCGTGGTGATCGTCGACGATCACCAGATGGTGATCGAAGGTCTCAAGGCCATGCTCTCGCCGTTCGCCGCCAGGGTCACGGTGGTCGGTGAGGCACTCGGTGTGGACGAAGCCCTCGACGTCATCGCCGGCCTCGCCCCCGACATCGTGCTCAGCGACATCCGGATGCAGGGGTCCAGCGGCCTGGATCTGTGCCGCGCGGTCCGGGAGCGCGACCCCGAGCGCAAGGTCATCCTGCTGTCGGTCTACGACGACGAGCAGTACCTTTTCCAGGCGTTGCGGGTGGGCGCCTCGGGCTATCTGCTCAAGGGGATCGGCAGCGACGAACTGGTCCGCCAGTTGGAGCTGGTGCACAACGGTGAGATGGCGATCGACCCCGGACTGGCCGCCCGTGCGGTGGACACCGCCGCGCGGATGCAGCGTGACGAATTCTGGCCCGGCGCCCGTCAGGGGCTGACCCAGCGGGAGAGCGAAATCCTCTCACTGGTGGTCGCCGGGCTGTCCAACCGCGGGGTGGCCACCAAGCTGATCATCGGCGAGGAGACCGTCAAGAGCCACCTGCGCTCGATCTACCGAAAGCTCGGGGTGGGCGACCGTACCGGCGCCGTGGCGACGGCCTTGCGGGAGGGGATCTTCCAGTGAGTCCGGCCAGCCGCCTGGGTGCCCAGGATGTTCACGGTCTGGTCGACGCCGACCGAGAGGTGACCCTGCTGCTGGACATCATCGCCGCCACCTCCAGCGGACCCGGGGTGGAACCGATGGCGGCCGCGGTCGCCCAGCTGATCACCGGCGCCACCGCGTCGGACGTGTGTTTCGTCCACGTCCTCGACGACACCGACCGGTCTCTGACCCTGGCCGGGGCGACCCCGCCGTTCGACGAGCAGGTCGGTCGGATCCGGATACCACTGGGCGCGGGGGTCTCGGGCTGGGTTGCCGCCCACCGCGAGCCGGTGGTCATCGTGACCGGCAAGGAGGACGACCCCCGCTACCTGCCGATCGAGTCGTTGCGGGGGTCGGACTTCACCTCGATGGCCTCGGTGCCGATGGAGACCGAGCCGGGCGGGCTGGTCGGGGTTCTCAACGTGCACACCATCACCCGGCGGGACTTCACCGCCCGCGACATCCAGCTGCTGCTGGTGATCGGTCGGCTGATCGCCGGGGCCCTGCACCAGGCACGGCTGCACCGTCAGCTCAGCGCCCGCGAGCGGGCCCACGAGGACTTCGCCGAGCAGGTGATCGCCGCCCAGGAAAGCGAGCGCCGCAGGCTGGCGGCCGATATCCACGACGGCATCTCCCAGCGGCTGGTCAGCCTCACCTACCGGCTCGACGCGGCGGCCCGCGCCGTGGATCGCCAGCAGTGCGCCGACGCCGTCGAGCAGCTGGAGAAGGCCCGTGACCTCGTCGATCTCACCCTTGCCGAGGCCCGCTCGGCGATCGGTGGCCTGCGCCCGCCGGTGCTCGACGACCTGGGCCTGGCCGGCGGACTGGCCAGCCTGGCCGCATCCGTCACCGAGGTCGACCTCGGGCTCGAACTGGCCGAGATGCGGCTGCCCGAACACATCGAGGTCGCTCTTTATCGCATCGCCCAGGAGGGCCTGCAGAACGTCGTCAAGCACTCCCGTGCCCTGCGTGCGTCGGTGCGGTTCACCGTCGAGGACGGGGTGGCCCGGCTGGAGGTCACCGACGACGGGGTCGGCTTCGACCCTGCCGACGACAGGGTCCCCGGCACTCAGCGCGCGGCGGTGTCCGGCGGCTTCGGCATGCTGTCGATGGCCGAGCGCGCCGAACTGGTCGGCGGACGGCTCGAGGTGCGCTCCCAACCCGGGGCGGGCACCGGGGTGACGGTGACCATCCCGCTGGAGGCGGGCGAGCCTCAGGCGGACTGAAGCTCGCCGCGCAGCCGGACCGCCGCAGCGTTGGCGTTGACGTGCTCGGCCAGGGCGCTCTGCCCGGCGGTCCAGTTGGCCTTCTCGCCGTGCCAGGCCGCCAGCGCGGGGGAGACCAGCGCGCGGCCGAAGGAGAAGGTCAGCGGCCACGGTGTCGGGTGGGACTGCATGGCGGCCAGGTTGGCCGTGGCCCGCTCCGGCGGCTGGCCCCCGGACAGGAACGCCACCCCGGCCAGATCGTCGGGCCAGGCGCGCAGCACCTCGACGGTCGCCGCCGCCACCTCCTCCGGGGAAGCCGAGGCCGCGTCCTCGCCCTCGGTGATCATGTTGGGCTTGAGCACGATCCCGGCCAGGTCGACGTTGAGCAGCGCCAGGTGTTCGCGGACCGCCTCGTGCACCGCGGTGGTGACCGCCGCGCACGTGTCGATGCCGTGGCCGCCGGCCATCAGAACCTCCGGCTCGACGATCGGGACCAACCCGGCCTCCTGGCAGGCGGCCGCGTAGCGGGCCAGGGCATTGGCGTTGCTGACGATCGAGCCGCGGCTGGGGGTGCTGTCGGTGATGGTGTAGACCGCCCGCCACTTGGCGAAGGCCGCCCCCATCTCGGCGTAGGTCGCCAGCCGTCCGGCCAGCCCGTCGAGGCCCTCGGTGATGGTCTCGCCGGGCAGCCCCGGACAGGGTTTGGCGCCGGTGTCCACCTTGATGCCGGGCAGGATCCCGCGGGCGCGGACCGCCTGCGGGAACGGGGTGCCGTCGGCGAAGGTCTGCTTCAGGGTCTCGTCGCAGAAGATGATCCCCGACACCCCGTCGGAGAGGTCCGGAGTCGAGGACAGCAGTTCGCGGTAGTCCCGGCGGCTCTGCTCGCTGGGGGTGACGCCCGCCTTCTCCAGCCGCGAGGACATCGTGGCGATGCTCTCGTCGGCGGCCAGGACGCCCTTGCCGAAGGCGGTCATCTCGGCGGCGATCTGCCTGCAGTTCATGCGGTGCTCCTCACGTCGAATTGCGAAACGATAGGACGTGCCGCGACCGGGGAAATCACCCTTTGGGTGGATGTTGCGGGGGAGGGCAACAGTTAGGTGATCGGTTCAGCGAAAATATTGGACAATCCGTAGACAAGTTCAGTGTCGTCAGGCACCCTCAGTGGTCATGGCGGGCGACCGATGACCACTGATGACAACTAAGGCCAGGCTCCGCGCCCTGGTTGAACTGGCCGAGACCGGTTCGGTGCGGGGCGCCGCGGAGCGGCTGGTGGTGACCGAGTCCTCGATCTCCTCGGCGGTCCGCGCGCTGTCCGACGAGATCGGGATCGCCCTGGTCGACCGGCACGGTCGCGGGGTCAAACTGACCCCGGCCGGGGAGCGTTATGTCGAGTACGCCCGGCGCATCCTGGGTTTGCATGATGAGGCGATCCTGGCTGCGCGCGGCGAGGCGGACCCGGAGAACGGCTCGGTGCGGCTGGCGGCGGTCACCTCGGCGGGGGAACTGCTGATCCCGGCCGCGCTGGCCTCGTTCCGCGAACGCTATCCCTCGGTCGTCCTGAACCTGGAGGTGGCCTCGCGTAACGACGTGTGGCCGATGCTGGCTCGCCACGAGGTCGACCTCGTGGTGGCCGGGCGGCCGCCGGAGAACCTGCGGCGCAAAGCCCGGGTTCGGGCTGTCAGCCCCAACACCCTGATCGTCGTCGGCGCGCCGGCGGTGGCCGCGGACTTCACACCGGCGGGCACGACGTGGTTGCTGCGCGAGCCGGGTTCGGGAACCCGGTCCGCGCTCTCGGCGCTCCTCGACGAACTCGACGTCAGTCCCTCGTTGCTGGTGCTGGGGTCGCACGGGGCGGTGGTCGCGGCGGCGGTGGCGGGCCTGGGGGTGACCCTGGTGTCCCGGCAGGCGGTGCGGACCCAGCTCGACAGCGGGACGCTGGTCGAACTGGCGGTGCCCGGCACACCGCTGAACCGCCCCTGGCACCTGGTCAGCCAGTCCGCGCCGACCAGTTCCACCGAACTTCTGGTCAAGCATCTGGTCGCGCACCGGGATCTGGGCTGGCGCACGATCGGCCCGCTGCGCAGAGCCGCATCCTGAGTCGCCGCGTCCTGAGACCCGGTCAGTTCACCCCGGCGGGGCCTCAGGGCATCGCCGCCCTCCGGCGTTCGATCAGGCGCATCACCATCGGGGTGAAGATGAGCTGCATGGCCAGTTCCATCTTCCCGCCGGGGCACACGATGGTGTTGGCCCGGGACATGAACGAGTCGTGCAGCATCGACAGCAGATAGGGGAAGTCGATGCCGTGCGGATCGCGGAACCGGATGATCACCATCGACTCGTCGGCGGTCGGGATCGACCGGGCGATGAACGGATTCGAGGTGTCGACCATCGGCACCCGCTGGAAGTTGACGTCGGTGTAGGTGAACTGGGAGCAGATGAAGTTCACATAGTCGGGCATCCGGCGCAGGATGGTGTCGGTGACCGCCTCGGAGGTGTAGCCGCGGGACACCTTGTCGCGGTGCAGCTTCTGAATCCACTCCAGGTTGATCACCGGGACCACGCCGATCTTGAGGTCGGCATGGCGGGCGATGTCGACGTCGCCGGTGACCACCGCGCCGTGCAGGCCCTCATAGAACAGTATGTCGGTGTTGTCCGGCAGGCTCTCCCACGGCGTGAACGTTCCCGGCGCCTGGCCGTAGGGTTCGGCTTCCTTGTCGTCGTGCAGGTACTTGCGCACCTTGCCGGTCCCGGTCTCGCCGTAGGTGCGGAAGAGGTCCTCCAACTCGGCGAACAGGTTGGACTCCGGGCCGAAGTGGCTGAAGTTGTGGTTGCCGTTGGCATGGGCCTCGGCGATCTTGACCTTCATCTCGGCACGGTCGTAGCGGTGCATGCTGTCGCCTTCGATATAGGCGACGTTGACGTCCTCGCGCCGGAAGATGTGGTCGAAGGTCTTCATGACCGAGGTGGTGCCGGCTCCTGAGGATCCGGTGACCGAGATGATCGGGTGCAGTCGGGACATGACGGGACCTTTCTGGGCTGAGGCTTCCTGGCCGGACCGTTGGCGGGTGCGAACCGTTCTCAGGTGGTGCTGCGGAACAGGCCGCGGGTGCCATAGAGCGGAGAGGTGTTCGGGTTGTCGTTGCTCTCGCTGTGGTAGTGCTCGACGCGGCGGACCTCGTCGGCCGCCCCGAAGATGAACGGGACCCGCTGGTGGATCTCGGTCGGCTCCACCTCCAGCAGGCGGCGGCGGCCGGTGCTGGCCAGTCCGCCGGCCTGCTCGATGATGAAGGCGATCGGGTTGGCCTCGTAGAGCAGGCGCAGCCGTCCGGCCTTGCTGGGGTCCTTGGAGTCACGCGGATAAAGGAACACCCCGCCGCGGCCGAGGATGCGGTGGGTCTCGGCGACCAGCGAGGCCACCCAGCGCATGTTGAAGTCCTTGCCGCGGGGCCCGCTCTGGCCGGCCATGCACTCGTCGATGTAGCGCTGGACGGCGGGCTCCCAGAACCTGCGGTTGGAGGTGTTGATCGCGAACTCCGTGGCATGGGTCGGGATGGTGATCGACTCCCGGCTCAGGAAGAACTCGCCCAGCCCCGGGTCCAGGGTGAACGCGTGCACCCCGGTCCCCACGGTCAGCACCAGCATCGTCGACGGGCCGTAGATGGCGTAACCCGCGCACACCTGCTCGGTGCCCGGCTGAAGGAAATCCTCGGGCGCGGCGTCCTCGCCGGGGTTGGGTGCGCGCAGGATCGAGAAAATGCTGCCGACCGAGACGTTGACGTCGATGTTGGACGACCCGTCGAGCGGGTCGAAGCTCAGCAGGTATTTGCCCCGGGCGTACCGGGACGGCAGGCGGTAGTGCTCCTCGAGTTCCTCCGAGACCATGCCCGCGGTCTGCCCGCCCCACTCGCAGGCGTGCAGGAAGTACTCGTTGGCCAGCACGTCGAGCTTCTGCTGGGTCTCGCCCTGGACGTTGACCGCGTCGGCGGCGCCGAGCACCCCGCCCAGCTCACCCTGGGCCACCCGGTTGGAGATCGCCTTGCAGGCCAGCGCGACGTCGAGGATCAGCGCGTTGAGGTCGCCGCTGGCCTCGGGGTGGCGGGCGCGTTCCTCGATCAGGAACCGCACCAGCGTGGTGTGGTTGGTCAGCATGGTGGCGACCCCTCTCCGCAAGATCCGCGTTCATCCGCGCCGGGGTCCGGAACGTCTCCCGCGTCCGCCCCGAGCGCCCGTCAATAGTGGCGGTGGCTCCCGGGGAAGACAATCCCCCGCACGGGTGGGACCCGGGGTAGGAGCCCGCGGCCGCGGCGCGGTGATCGTCGGGCCAGAAGTCAGAAATAGAGGGTGTTTTCCGGTTCCGGTATCGACGCCGTGGGGTTAGTGTCGAACTACCCCCACTGCGGCGCTCGCGCCGGTGCCGGGGTCTTCGGATCTTCGGCTGAACCCTTCCGAGAGGAGTCTGCGCATGGCATCTGTTCTATGGCTGCAGGGAGGGGCGTGCAGCGGCAACACCATGTCGTTCCTGAACGCCGAGGAACCCAATGTCGTCGACCTGATCGTCGACTTCGGCCTCGACGTGATCTGGCATCCGTCGCTGGGGCTGGAGCTGGGCAACAACGCCCAGAAGCTGTTCTGGGACTGCGCCAAGGGCGAGCGGCCGCTGGACGTGTTCGTGTTCGAGGGCAGCATCATCCAGGCCCCGAACGGCTCGGGCCGGATGGACATGTTCGCCGACCGGCCGATGAAGGACTGGGTCACCGAGCTGGCGGCCCAGGCCCAGATCGTCGTGGCGATCGGGGACTGCGCCTGCTGGGGCGGCATCCCGGCGATGGAGCCCAACCCGTCGGGCTCGACCGGCCTGCAGTTCCACAAGCGCAACAAGGGCGGCTTCCTGGGCCCGAACTTCAAGTCCAAGATGGGGTTGCCGGTGATCAACATCCCCGGTTGTCCGGCCCACCCGGACTGGATCACCCAGATCATCGTCGCGCTGGCCAGCGGCCGGGCCGGGGACATCGCGCTGGACGAGTTGCAGCGCCCGGAGACCTTCTTCAAGACGTTCACCCAGACCGGCTGCACGCGCGTGCAGTTCTTCGAATACAAGCAGTCCACCATGTCCTTCGGTGAGGGCACCCGCACCGGATGCCTGTTCTACGAGTTCGGCTGCCGCGGCCCGATGACCCACTCGCCGTGCAACCGGATCCTGTGGAACCGCCAGTCCTCCAAGACCCGAGCCGGCCAGCCCTGCTACGGCTGCACCGAACCGGAGTTCCCGCACTTCGACCTGGCTCCCGGCACGCTGTTCAAGACCCAGAAGGTGGCCGGGGTGATCCCCGAGGAGGTGCCGACCGGGACCAAGAAGCTCTCCTACATGGCCCACGCCGCCGCCGCCCGACTGGCCGCGCCGAAGTGGTCCAAAGAGGACATGTTCGTCGTCTGAGTCGAACCCCAGCCGCCCCCGCCCACCGACCGACCCCTAAGGACTTCCATGACAGCACTCGATCTTCACGTCAGCCCCCTCGGTCGCGTCGAGGGTGACCTCGACGTCCGGGTGACCATCGACGACGGGGTGGTCACCTCGGCGTGGACCGAGGCCGCGATGTTCCGCGGCTTCGAGATCATCCTTCGCGGCAAGGACCCGCAGGCCGGGCTCATCGTGTGTCCGCGCATCTGCGGGATCTGCGGCGGCAGCCACCTCTACAAGTCGGCTTACGCCCTGGACACCGCCTGGCGCACCCACATGCCGCCCAACGCCACCCTGGTGCGCAATATCGCGCAGGCCTGCGAGACGCTGCAGTCGATACCGCGCTACTTCTATGCGCTGTTCGCCATCGACCTGACCAACAAGAACTATGCCAAGTCGGCCCTGTACGACGAGGCCGTCCGCCGCTTCGCCCCTTACGTCGGCACCGCGTATCAGAAGGGGGTGACGATGTCGAACAAGCCCGTCGAGGTCTACGCGATCTTCGGCGGGCAGTGGCCGCACTCCAGCTTCATGGTTCCCGGCGGCGTGATGGGGGCCCCGTCGCTGTCCGACGTGACTCGCTCGATCGCGATCCTGGAGCACTGGAAGGACAACTGGCTGGAAGCCGAGTGGCTGGGCTGCAGCGTGGACCGGTGGCTGGAGAACAAGACCTGGGAGGATGTGCTGGCCTGGGTCGACGAGAACGAGTCGCAGTACAACAGCGACTGCGGCTTCTTCATCCGCTACTGCCTCGACGTCGGCTTGGACAAGTACGGCGCCGGGGTCGGCAACTACATGGCGATGGGCACCTATTTCGACCCCAACCTCTACCAGCGGCCCACCATCGAGGGTCGCAACGCCGCGCTGATCGGGCGCGGCGGGGTGTTCACCGACGGCCAGTGGTTCGACTTCGATCAGGCCAACGTCCGCGAGGACGTCACGCACTCCTTCTATCAGGGCAGCCGTCCGCTGCATCCGTTCGAGGGCGAGACCATCCCGCTGGACCCGGAGGCCGCCAAGAAGCAGGGCAAGTACAGCTGGGCCAAGTCGCCGCGCTACGAGGTGGGCGACCTGGGCGCCATCCCGCTGGAGACCGGGCCGCTGGCCCGCCGGATGGCCGCGGCCGGCCCCAACGCCGGTCCGCACCAGGACAACGATCCGCTCTTCCTCGACATCTACAACAAGATCGGGCCCAGCGTGATGGTGCGGCAACTGGGCCGTATGCACGAGGCGCCCAAGTACTACAAGTGGGTCAAGTCCTGGCTGGACCAGCTCGACCTGAAGGAGAGCTTCTACACCAAGCCCACCGAGCACGCCGAGGGCAAGGGCTTCGGGGCCACCGAGGCCGCCCGCGGCTCGCTGGCCGACTGGATCGTGATCGAGAACAGCAAGATCAAGAACTACCAGGTGGTCACCCCGACCGCGTGGAACATCGGCCCCCGGGACGGCAACGAGGTGCTCGGGCCGATGGAGCGGGCGTTCGTCGGCGCGCCGATCGTCGACCCGGAGGACCCCGTCGAGCTCGGACACGTCGCCCGCAGCTTCGACTCCTGCCTGGTGTGCACCGTGCACGCCTACGACGGCAAGACCGGCAAGGAGCTCTCGAAGTTCGTCGTCAACGGAATGGTGTGACCGGGGAGGCCACTCCCGGTAGCGACGCGGCCGTCGACATCGAGCCGCCGCCCTACGACGTGCTGGTGGTGGGCTGCGGGAATCTGCTGCGCGGCGATGACGGCGTCGGACCGGTCCTGGTTCGCCACCTGTGGGACCGCGGCGTTCCCGACGGCGCCCGACTGGTCGACGGCGGCACCGCCGGTATGGACGTCGCCTTCCAGATGCGCGGCGCGCGGCGGGTGGTGATCGTCGATGCGTCGGCCACCGGCGCCGAACCCGGCACCGTCTACCGGGTTCCCGGGGAGGAACTCAGCGACCTGCCGCCGCTGCAGGGCCTGCACACCCATTCGTTCCGCTGGGACCACGCCATCCCGTTCGCCCGCTGGGCGCTCGGGGAGGCCTGCCCGACCGACATCACCGTGTTCCTCATCGAGGCGGCCGGGGTGGAACTGGGCGCCGAGCTGTCCGAGCCGGTGTCCGCGGCGATGGAACAGGTGATCGCCCGCATCGAACGCGACTTCTTCGCTCCGTTGCGTCCGCCCGCCGAGGCCGAGAGCACCGTCGAACTCACCGCTGACGGCTATCTTCGGCTCGCCGCCGAGTTGGCCGCCAGCCGGTTTCCCTCCGACGCGGTGGCGGCAGCGCTGCGCGACGGCGAACTGTGGCTCTACCCGCTGCGTGGACCCAGCAGCGGCGGTCTGTTGCTCAAACAGCGCAACCCGGCCGGGGACCGGGCGGTGCTGGTGCGGGAAGTGCTCGGCGACGACATCGCGGCCGGCGTGCTGCAGGCCCGCTGGGACGACGGCGACAAGGCGCTGCGGATCCGGGTGCACGGGCCGGTGGGGGAGTGATCATCGTGTCCGATCCGCAGCGCCCCAAGACCGAGGTCCGCACGGACAGCTCGGCTCAGGAGGCGCTGGACGTGACCACCGTGGTGGTCCCCGAGCGTGGCCGCTGGGCGGTGGACATCATCGTGGTGTTCGCCGACGGGGTGGTCCGCAAGCGGATCCACACCCACGCCACCAAGAGGCGCGCGGAACTGGCCGCCGATCTGATCAAGCGGGCCGCCGAGCGCGATATCGCCGGGCCGATACAAGGAGCACTGTGACCGCATCCGAGACCGGAGTGTCCGACCTGGACGATCCGGCCGTCCTGGCCGTTCGCCCGCAGCCGGTCGGCGCCTTCCCGCTGCCGCTGGGTTACCTGCTGATCCCGGCCTCGCCGGAGACCGAGGAGGCCCGCGTGGCGCTGCTGGCCGGCCAGGTGCCCCGGTGGCCGGCGGTACTGAAGTCCCACGAACTCGCACTGGCCGGTGATCGCGACGGGGCGCTGGCCCAGCTGACCGGAGACGATCCGATCACCCG
Organism: uncultured Mycobacterium sp.; assembly: GCA_964447215.1. Lineage (GTDB taxonomy): Bacteria > Actinomycetota > Actinomycetes > Mycobacteriales > Mycobacteriaceae > Mycobacterium. The sequence continues at coordinate 60,918 of CAYURT010000004.1, read as the reverse complement.
CTACAACCGGTTCGTCATGGATCCCGATTCCGAGGACCCCGACCAACTGCGTTCGGCGCTCGGTGAATTCGCGATCATGGTCGACGTCGTGCTGTTCGCGCTCGGCCGCTGCGACAGCCCCCCGGACGCCGAGGCCGCCGATGCCGAACTGGCCGCCGTGGCGGGTTCGGCCCAGGCCGGTCACGCACTCGCGGCGGGTGATGCCGCCGCAGCGCTGGATCACCTCGATCGGGCCGCCGAACAGGCCGGCGCGGTGTCCGCCCCGCTGCGCGGGGTGCTGCTGGGGGCCTCGGCGCCGATCGCCGGGGGCACTGAGGCCGTCGACCGGTTCCAGCGGGCGCTGCGGGCGCTCGACGGGGCCGACGGCCTGCGGGTGGCCCGGGCCGAACTGCACCTGAACCTGGCCGGTGTCCTGCACGAGCAGGCCGGGGACCGCCCCGACCTGCTGGCCCGCGCGGTGCCGCACTACCACTCCGCGCTTCAGCTGGTGCTGCGGGAGGAGGCCCCGCTGCTGTGGGCGTCCGCGCACGCGAACCTGGCCACCGCCTACCTGACCATGCCGATGACCGAGGCCTCCGATCAGCTCCGGCTGGGCGTCGCCGCCCAGTCGCTGCGCTCGGCGCTGAAGGTCTACACCCGCGAGGACTACCCCGAGCAGTGGGCCAGCGTGCAGTTGAACCTGGCCAACTCGCTGGTGTACACCCCGTCGAACCATCGGCTCGACAACCTCGTCGAGGCCGTAGAGCTCTACGAGGGGGTGCTCTCGGCCCGCGACCGGGACAGCGACCCGCTGGGGCGTGCCCGGGTGCTGGCCAACCAGGGCAATGTGCTGGCCCACCTGGGGGACTTCGAGCAGGCCAAGGCCAAGCTCTACGACGCGCGGTTCCTGTTCGAGGAACTCGGCGATCACGACTCGGTGCGCACCGTGCGTGGCGTGCTCGACGAGATCGCCAAGCAGCAGGCGCTGGCCCGCACCGAGGAGACGCCGGGATGAGTGATCCGGAACCGACGTTCGAGGAACTCGCCGAGCGGGTCGACGCGGCCGTCGCCGCCGCCGCCGAACTCGACGAGCCGGCCCGCACGGTCGCGCAGGAACTCCAGGACGCGGTCGAGGCGGTGCACCGCTCCGGGCTGCTGACCATGGTGCGGCGGATGCGTGAGCACGAAGCGGCCCGCGAGGTGCTCTTCGAACTCGTCGACGACCCCGTTGTGCACCTGCTGCTCTCGCTGCACGGCATCGTCCGGCCCGACCCGGTGACCAACGCCAACCAGGTGCTGGCCTCGGTGCGGCCGCAGCTGCACAGCCATGGCGGCGACGTCACCCTGGTCCGGGTGGACGACGGCACGGCCTTCGTTCGATTGGAGGGCGCGTGCAACGGCTGCTCGATGTCCTCGGTGACCCTGCGGAACCTGGTGGAAGAGGCTCTGGTGCAGGGGGTTCCGTCGATCACGTCGGTCGAGGTGCTCGCCGACGAGCCCAGCCCGACGCTGATCCCGGTCGAGTCGCTGCGCATCGGCCGCGATCCGGAGTCCGAAGGCTGGGCGAGGGTCGGCCCGGCATCGGATCTCAAGGTCGACGACCTGACGCCGGTGTCGCTGAACACCACCGCCGGTGCGCGCGCCGACGTGCTGATCGTCAACCTGGGCCAGCGGCTGTCGGCCTACCGCAACGAATGCGCGCACGAGGCGCTGCCCTTGGACGACGGCGTCCTGGACCTCGCGAACGGCACGCTGACCTGCCCATGGCACGGTTTCTGTTTCGACGCCAGCTCCGGTGAGTGCCTGAGCATGCCGGGAGCCCAACTCGAGCAGTTGCCGCTGCGCGTCGATGACGGCGCCGTCTGGGTGCGGGTCGGATAGGCGGCGACGGTCGTGGGCCGCTACACGGTTCGGCACAACATCAGCGGGGTCGGCACCCGGCCCGACGTCGCCCCGGAGGTGGACCTGAGCGGTGGGTGGCGACCGCAGGCCTGGCTGGGCGCCCCCGCACCCGGCGGCCTGGCACTGCCGCCCGCCGCACCGTCGATGGCGTGGATGTACTCCCCGCGCGGGGTTTTCCTCGGCGAGGACCAGCTCGTGGTGGCCGACTCCGGCAACCACCGGGTGCTGATCTGGCACACCCTGCCCGACTCCGACGAGCAGCCCGCCGATGTGGTGCTGGGCCAACCCGACGGCCACACCGAGGGCCCGGCGGCCGGCGGCCGGGGCCCGGAGCGGGGGATGCACCTGCCCACCGGGGTGCTGGTACACGAGGGCCGGCTGGTCGTCGCCGACGCCTGGCATCACCGGATCCTGGTGTGGGACAGCGTGCCGCGGACCAGCGACGTGGCGCCCGATCTGGTCATCGGACAGCCCGATGCCGGCAGCGTCGAGGCGAACCGTGGCGGCCCCTGTTCGGCCACCGGCCTCTACTGGCCCTTCGGCATCGCGATCGTCGGTTCGGTGTTCTGGGTCGCCGACACCGGAAACCGCCGGGTGTTGGGCTGGCGCGGCGGCATCCCCGAACCCGATCAGCCCGCCGACATCCTGCTGGGCCAGCCGGATCCGGCATCTCACGCCGAGAACCGGGGCGGGCCAGCGGGCCCGGCCAGCTTCCGCTGGCCGCATGACATCTCCGGCGACGGCGACCTGCTGCTCATCGCCGACGCCGGGGACCACCGGGTGCTGGGCTGGTCGCCGCACCCGGCCGGTGACCGGGCAGCCGACGTGGTACTCGGTCAACCGGATTTCACCAGCGCCGAAGAGTGGCCGTACGGTCCGCACACCAACGACCGGTTCCGGTTCCCCTACGCGGTATGCCTGGACGGCCAGACCCTGGCTGTGGCCGACACCGCCAACAACCGGATCCTGCTGTGGGACGACGTGCCGGGCGGCACGCCCTTCCGGGGTGCCGACTGTGCCGATGGCGGTACGCCCTTCCGGGGTGCCGACTGGTCCGATGGCGGCACGCCCTTCCGGGGTGCCGACTGTGTACTCGCGCAGCCCGATTTCGCCTCCAACGGGGAGAACCGCTGGACCTCGGTCCAGCGCGACACGCTGTGCTGGCCCTACGGACTCTCGCTGCGCGGTGACGCCCTGGCGGTGGCGGACTCCGGCAACAACCGGGTGGTGCTGTGGAAGAGGGAACCGTGAGGCCCCGGATCGTGCAGACCGACGAGCAGATCGGCTTCTACTGGGTCACCCCCGAGGGAGCGGCGACCACGCTGCAGGCGCTCGTCGTCGGCGACGACGAGGCCGACCGCCTGATCGCCACCCACCTGGAGGCGCTCGACGACGCGCTGATCATCGCGGCGGGGCGCTTCGGTGAGATCCTGGGCGGCGGACGCGGCCCCTCCGGCGAAGCCGAACGCGACGACCTGCTGGAGTTGCACCGGGCGCTGGACCGGCTGTGCTTCGAGTACGCTGCCGCGCTGGAACAGACCGGGTCCGCCGCGGACCTGCGCGCGGGCAAGATCGTCGGAACCGCCGCGCTGTTCTCCATCCTGGCCCGCCAGCCGCTGGGTCTGCTGGGTCCGGCGCCCTTGGACGGGGAACTCGACGACCCCGAACTCGGGGTGGTGGGGGGCTTCGGGGAGTTCCACCGGGTCGACCCGGACGCGCCGTGGAAGGGCGGCCGTTGGGTGGTGCGCACCGAGGCGGGCCAACGGTTCCCGCTGACCCTGTCGATGATGATGTTCGACAGTTCGGGGGTGAACAAGGAGGGGGCTCGCAAGGAGCACCGTGAGGCCCTGCACGCGGTGGTGTCCGCGGCGCGTCTTCCCGGCGCCGATCCGATGACGGTGGCCTGCGCGCTGGACTGGCTGCTCTATGACTGGCTGATGGCGCACCGGGACGGGCCCGACAGCGCCGAGATCGTGTTCCCCAAGGGCTACGAGGATGCCGCCGCGCTGGTGGTCTCGGCCGCCGCCGCCTCGGTCGCGGCCCGGGCCACCTTCGACCCCGGGCTGGTCCTGCGGCGCGGCTGAGAACCGGCGGGGGGACGATCGGGTCTCTAGGTGACGTCGGCGTTGGCCCTGGGGAAGCCGCCGCCCTGCGGGAACAGCGGGAAGACCACGTCATCGAGCCGCTGGGCATCCCCGGCGGTGCGATTGACCGTCGCGCCCCAGATGTTGCCGTCCGGCGACACCGCCAGCGCCCAGGCGTGGCCGTGCTTGTCCTCCCGGACCACCTCCGGTTCGTCGGTCACCGCGCCGGAGGCGGCGGCCAGCCGCACCGCCACCGTCTGCTTGGTGTTGACCAGGTTCACCAGCACGGTGCCCTCCAGGGCCGCGCAGCCGGCCACGCCGGGACGGTCCGGCCAGGTCCACACCGTCGTCGCCTTACCGTCCGGGCCCAGTCGCTGCAGCCGGTCCCCGGCCGGGGTGCGGTCGGTGATGTAGAGCGACTTGTCAGCCGGATCCAGGCACATTCCGCCGCCCGAGCCCATCCCACTGAGCGCCGTGGTCGGCGGCGCCTGGTCGACGGTGGTCGGCTGCTCGATGCGGATCACCTTGCCGGCCAGCGACTTCGGGTCGGCGGCCAGCCCCGGATCGCCGGCGTCGCCGGTCTGCACCACCAGCGTGGTAGGGCTGGTGAACAGCAGCGACCCGGTGTTGCCCGTCGCCCCCCTGGGGATTCCGGTCAGCAGGTCCTTGGGGACGTCGTCATCGGCGATGCGGATCACCCGGTTGTCGGTGGGGGTGGTGATGTAGGCGTACATCAGCCGGTCCTGGGAGTAGGTCGGCGACAACACGATGTCCATCAGGCCGCCGTCCCCGGCCGGGTCGACGTCGATGACGGTCCGGACCGAGGGCTCGGCGCTGATCGAGACATCCTTGACGACGCCGGTGGTGCGCTCAGCCACCAGTGCGGTCTTGCCGTCGAGTCCCATGATCAGCCCGCTGGTGCTCTCCAGGCAGCCCTGCATCACCCCCGGCGCCGGACACTCCTTGGGAAACGGCTTGGCCGGCAATGGCGGGGGCGGCGGAGGGGTCGACTTCGGCCCGAGCACGTACTCCGGCGGGGTGGTGAATGGCTGCGACACCGTGTCGTCGAACCGGGCGCACCCCGAGGCGACGACCGTCAGCGCGCACAGCGCCGCCACGACCCGACCTCCTCGCATGTCCGCAAGGGTACGTACAGCACCGCGCCGCCCGCCACGCGCCGGGTTGCGGCCACCGCCGGGGCAGGTCAAATCCCCGGTTTGGGCAGCGATTGCCCTTACCCTGGCAGGCGTGACGAGCCAGAACCCCGATACCGGCTGGCAGCGACCCGAGGATCCCGCGGCGGCGGGGCGTCCGCCGTCGGCGCGGCTGGTCGACCCCGAGGACGACCTGGGGACCACGACCTACGGCGGGGACTTCGAGACCACCCGCATCCCGCCGATGGGTGCGGCCCCGGCGGCCCCGGCCGCCGCGGCGCCCGGCGAGCCCGCGCCGACATTGCACGGCATGCTCGGCGACGCCGAACCGCTGCCTTATGTGCAGCCGCCGCACGTCCAGCCGCCGGTGGGGCCGGCCCCGGTGGAGATCGTCGCGGTCGACGCCGAGGTCAAGGCGGCCGGCCGGCGCGGCACCCAGGACATGGGGCTGCTGCTGCTGCGCCTGGCGCTCGGGGTGGTTTTCATCGCCCACGGCCTTCAGAAGGCCTTCGGCTGGTGGGGCGGGGAGGGGCTCAACGGCTTCAAGACCGAGCTGGTCGAGGCCGGCTATCAGAACGCGGGAGTGCTGACCTACGTCGGCGCCGGTGTCCAGATCGCCGCCGGGGTGCTGTTGGTCCTGGGCCTGTTCACTCCGGTGGCCGCGGCCGCGGCACTGGCGTTCCTGATCAACGGGTCGCTGGCCGACATCGACGCCCAGCGCCGCGACGGCGGCCTGGCCATCCTGGGCTCGGGGAGCTCGGAGTACCTGCTGGTTCTCATCGCGGTGGCGGCCGCGATCATCCTGGCCGGCCCGGGCCGCTACGGGTTTGACGGCGCGCGCGGCTGGGCACGCCGCCCGTTCGTCGGCTCGATGCTGGCGCTGCTGCTCGGGGTCGGCGCGGGAGTAGCGGCCTGGCTCTTCCTGCGCGGCAACAACCCGTTCGGCTGAACGCGTGCGCTGACCCCGGTCAGCGCTGGAACGGGTTGGGCACTCTGCCCCCGCTGGCCTTCGTCAGCGCCGGCAGGGTCGCGAACGTCACGGCGGGCAGCAGGATCTCCGATTCGTCGTTGCACCGCGCCCGGGCCCATCCGCCCCTGCTGAACCGCAGGCCCTCGATATGGGACCAGGGCACCGACCGGCTGGCGGTCAGGGTCCGGGCGGTGACCCGTTCGCGGTCGGCGACCGTGCGGAACCGCTCGATCGCCACCGAAAGCAGTATCGGGACGACCAGCAACCCGACGCTCCACCGTCCGAACAGCGGAAAGAACATGATCAGCCCGGCGACCATAAATACCGGGGCGATGTGGGCCATCGGCGATATCCGGATCACCACCGGGGTGTCGGCGTGGTCACCGTCAGCGGCTGCGTCCTGGGATCCGGCCATTTGTGCATCATGGCACCCGCCGCCGGGATTTGACGCTTGACCTGTGCCGGACTAGCCTTCTCCGCGTGAGGAACGGCGGGATGACGGTAGTAGGCCAGCGCGTTGGTGTCGCGCCCGGCCGGGTCTAGCCGCACACACCAACGCGCAACCCTCGTACAGCCATCCGCGCTGACGGGGGTTTTTTCTTGCCCGGCAACGACGAGACACCCAGCGACAACGAGATACCGAGGGACACCAGTGAGCGCTCCGACCACCCGAGCACCGCAAGCGCCGGCCAACGGCACCCGTGACAGCCATCCGGGCACCCGCGTGGCCCCGGTGACCATGACCGGCGCCGAAGCCGTGGTCCGCGCGCTGGAGGAACTGGGGGTCGACATCATCTTCGGCATCCCCGGCGGGGCGGTGCTGCCGGTCTACGACCCGCTGTTCGACTCCACCAAGCTGCGCCACGTCCTGGTGCGCCACGAGCAGGGCGCCGGGCACGCCGCCAGCGGCTACGCGCACGCCACCGGCCGGGTGGGCGTCATGATGGCCACCTCCGGCCCGGGCGCGACCAACCTCGTCACCCCGCTGGCCGACGCGCAGATGGACTCCATCCCGGTGGTCGCGATCACCGGTCAGGTCGGCCGCGGACTGATCGGCACCGACGCCTTCCAGGAGGCCGACATCACCGGCATGACCATGCCGATCACCAAGCACAACATCCTGGTCCGCGACGGCGACGACATCGCCCGCTCGCTGGCCGAGGCGTTCCACATCGCCGCCAGCGGCCGCCCGGGCGCGGTGCTCGTCGACATCCCCAAGGACGTGCTGCAGAACGAGTGCACGTTCTCCTGGCCGCCGCAGCTCGAACTGCCCGGATACAAGCCCAACACCAAGCCGCACGGCCGCCAGATCAAGGAGGCCGCCCGGCTGATCCCCACCGCACGGCGGCCGGTGCTCTACGTCGGCGGCGGGGTGATCCGCGGCGACGCGACGGCCGAACTGGCCGAACTGGCCGAACTGACCGGAATCCCGGTGGTCACCACGTTGATGGCGCGCGGCGCGTTTCCCGACAGCCACCCGCAGAACCTGCGCATGCCGGGCATGCACGGCACGGTGGCAGCGGTGGCCGCGCTGCAGAAGAGCGATCTGCTGATCACCCTCGGCGCCCGCTTCGACGACCGGGTGACCGGCAAGCTGTCCACCTTCGCCCCCGACGCCAAGGTGATCCACGCCGACATCGACCCCGCCGAGATCGGCAAGAACCGGCACGCCGACGTGCCCATCGTCGGGGACATCAAGGCCGTGCTGCGGGATCTGATCGACGCGTTGCGCCGCCGGCCCGGCGGGGACGACCGGATCGGCAACGAGGGCGTCGAGGATCCCGATCTCGCGCCGTGGTGGGCGTACCTGAACAACGTGCGCGAGACCTATCCGCTGAGCTACGGCCCTCAGTCCGACGGCAGCCTGAGCCCGGAGTACGTGATCGAACAACTCGGCAGGATCGCCGGGCCGGACGCCATCTATGTCGCCGGGGTGGGCCAGCACCAGATGTGGGCCGCGCAGTTCATCTCCTACGAGAAGCCGCGCACCTGGCTGAACTCCGGCGGCCTGGGCACCATGGGCTACGCCGTCCCGGCGGCCATGGGCGCCAAGATGGCCTGCCCGGAGGCGGAGGTCTGGGCGATCGACGGCGATGGCTGCTTCCAGATGACCAACCAGGAACTGGCCACCTGCGCGGTGGAGGGCGTGCCGATCAAGGTGGCGCTGATCAACAACGGCAACCTGGGCATGGTGCGGCAGTGGCAGACGCTGTTCTACGGCGAGCGCTACTCCAACACCGACCTGTCCACGCACAGCCAGCGGATCCCCGACTTCGTCAAGCTGGCCGAGGCGATGGGATGTGTCGGATTGCGCTGCGAGCGTGAAGAAGATGTGGCAGACGTCATTGCCCAGGCACGTGCCATCAACGACCGGCCGGTGGTGATCGACTTCATCGTCGGCGCCGACGCCCAGGTGTGGCCGATGGTCGCCGCCGGCACCGGCAACGACGAGATCATGGCGGCGCGCAACATCCGGCCGCTGTTCGACGAGGACAACGAGGAGGGCCGGGCCTGATGGCGCACGCCGCGAAGACCGTCACCCACACGCTGTCGGTGCTCGTCGAGGACAAGCCGGGTGTGCTGGCCCGGGTGGCCGCGCTGTTCTCCCGGCGGGGCTTCAACATCCAGTCGCTGGCGGTGGGGCCGACCGAGCAGAAGAACATGTCGCGGATGACCATCGTCGTCACCGCCGAGGAGACCCCGCTCGAACAGATCACCAAACAGCTCAACAAGCTGATCAACGTGATCAAGATCATTGAGCAGGAGGACGCCAACATGGTGGCCCGGGAGTTGGCGCTGATCAAGGTCCGGGCCGACGCCGGCAACCGGAGCCAGGTGATCGAGGCGGTGAACCTGTTCCGCGCCAAGATCATCGACGTGTCCAACGAGTCGCTGACCGTGGAGGCGACCGGTACCGCCGAGAAACTTGAGGCGCTGCTGCGGATTCTGGAGCCCTACGGTGTGCGTGAGATGGTGCAGTCCGGTGTGGTAGCACTATCGCGCGGACCGCGCGGCATGGTGAACGCCAAGTAAGTCCCCCGAAACACCCCGACGAAGGAAAGTTGAACGTGGCTGCAATCGAGATGTTCTACGACGACGACGCCGACCTGTCGATCATCCAGGGCCGCAAGGTCGGGGTGATCGGGTACGGCAGCCAGGGCCACGCGCACTCGCTGAGCCTGCGCGACTCGGGCGTGCAGGTGAAGGTCGGTCTGAAGGAGGGCTCCAAGTCGCGGGCCAAGGTGCAGGAGCAGGGCCTGGAGGTCGACACCCCGGCCGAGGTCGCCAAGTGGGCCGACGTGATCATGCTGCTGGCGCCGGACACCGCGCAGGCCGAGATCTTCCGCAACGACATCGAGCCCAACCTCAAGGCCGGCGACGCGCTGTTCTTCGGCCACGGTCTGAACATCCACTTCGGTCTGATCAAGCCGCCGGCTGACGTGATCGTCGGCATGGTCGCCCCTAAGGGCCCCGGGCATCTGGTGCGCCGGCAGTTCGTCGACGGCAAGGGCGTGCCCTGCCTGGTGGCCATCGAGCAGGATCCGACTGGCGACGGCCTGGCGCTGGCGCTGTCCTACGCCAAGGCCATCGGCGGTGCTCGGGCCGGGGTCATCAAGACCACCTTCAAAGACGAGACCGAGACCGACCTGTTCGGTGAGCAGGCCGTGTTGTGCGGTGGCACCGAGGAACTGGTGAAGACCGGCTTCGAGGTGATGGTCGAGGCCGGGTACGCCCCGGAGCTGGCCTACTTCGAGGTGCTGCACGAACTCAAGCTGATCGTCGACCTGATGTACGAGGGCGGAATCGCCCGGATGAACTACTCGGTGTCCGACACCGCGGAGTTCGGCGGGTACCTGTCCGGCCCGCGGGTCATCGACGCCGGAACCAAGGAGCGGATGCGCCAGATCCTCGCCGAGATCCAGGACGGCACCTTCGTCAAGCGGCTGGTGGCCAACGTTGAAGGCGGCAACAAGGAACTCGAGGGCCTGCGCAAGAAGAACGCCGAGCACCCGATCGAGGTCACCGGCGCCAAGCTGCGCGATCTGATGAGCTGGGTGGACCGGCCACTGACCGACACCGCGTAGCGGCCGCGCAGGTCGCGGGCGGGGTGCGGCGGTGACCGTCGAGCGCCGGGTGGCGCGGGTCTTCCGCCTCGACGACGCCGGCTGGGCGCGGCACGCCAACCCGTGGAGCGGGTGGAGCCGGGCGGTCACCGCGCTGCCGGTTCTGGTGCTGGCCGTGTGGAGCCGGATCTGGCTGGGCTGGTGGTCGCTGATCCCGGTCGCCGGCGCGCTGGCCTGGATCTGGCTCAACCCCCGGGCCTTCGGCCCCGCCGCCGACGACAGCGCCTGGATCACCAAAGGCGTTTTGGGTGAGCGGCTTTGGGTGAACCGGGACCGCGTGCCGGTGCCCGAACGGCACCAGACCGTGCCGCACATACTCAACCTCGCGCAGCTTGCCGGGTTGCCGTTCCTGGTGTGGGGGCTGATCGTTCTGCAGGTGTGGCCGACAGTGGTCGGCGTGCTGCTGATCGCCGGCACCAAGCTGTGGTTCATCGACCGGATGGCGATCCTCTATGAGGACATGATCACCGCAGATCCGGGGTTGCGCTACCGCGGGCCGGTCGGATAGGCGCCCTCCGGTTCACGGCCGCAGCGACGGCACCCCCAGCCCGAACTCGCGCCTGAGCATGGTGCGCGCGGCGTAGAAGCCGCTCATCCCGTGCACCCCGCCGCCCGGCGGGGTGGCCGACGAACACAGGTAGGCCCCGGGAACCGGGGTGGCCCACGGGTCGACCCGGGGGGTGGGGCCGAGCAGGGCGTGGGTCAGGGTGTTGCCCCCCACCCCGATATCGCCGCCGACGTAATTGGCGTTGTGCCCGTTCATCTTCGAGGCCGGGACGGCGCGGGCGGCCAGGACGATGTCAGAGAAGCCCGGCGCGAAGCGTTCCAGCGCCGCGGTGATCGCGGCGGTCTGGTCGAGCGGAGAGCCGGCCGGCACGTGCGCGTAGGTCCAGAACGGACGGCGGCCCTGCGCGTCGACCCGGCCCGGGTCGGCGGTGAAGGACTGGGCGGCCAGGATCATCGGCCACTCGGCGTGCCGCCCGGCCGCGATCTCCCGTTCGGCGTGAGCCATCTGCTCGCGGTTGCCGCCCAGGTGCAGGGTCGCCGCCCCGGCCAGCCGTTCGTCGGACCACGGAACATCCTGGGACAGAACAAAATCCACCTTCGCCACACCCGGACCGTACCGATACCGGCGCAACGCGGCGGCGTAGCGTTCCGGCAGCGCGTCACCGTAGATGCCCAGCAGCGCGGTGGGAGCGGTGTCGTAGAGCACCACCCCGGTCGGTGGCGCGTCGACCTCGACACCGGTGTGCAGTTCGCCGCCGTGGGCGCGCAGGTCGGCGATCAGCGCGTCGGCGATGACCTGGCTGCCGCCCACCGGAACCGGCCATCCCACGGTGTGGCCCAGGGTCGCCAGCAGCAGCCCGGCCCCGGCCGACACCAGGGAGGGCATCGGGGCGATGGTGTGGGCGGCGACGCCGCTGAACAGCGCCCGGGCGTCCTCGCCGCGCAGGGCGCCCCACGCCGGGGTTCCCTGCGCGAGCATCCGGGGCGCCAGCAGGGCCGCCGCTGTCAGGCTGCCCGGCACCGAACGGCGATCACCGATGAGAACGTCGACCACCTGCGTGCCACGGTCGGTCAGCGGCCCCAGCAGCTTGCGCCAGGAGTCACCATCCTCTAGGCCGGCGCAGGTGCGCTTCAGGTCCCGGTAGGCCAGCACGGCAGGACGGCCCGGCAGCGGATTGGCGTAGGAGATCTCCGGCACCGCCAACTCCACCCCGCGGGCCCGCAGATCGAACTCGGCGAAGAACGGCGAGGCCAGCGCGAGGGGATGGATCGCCGAACAGATGTCGTGCCGCACCCCGCCGAACTCCGGGTCGGGCAGGGTTCGGGCACCACCGCCCAGGCTCGGCTGGGCTTCCAGGACCTGGACTTTCAGGCCGGCGCGGGCGCAGATGACCGCCGCGGACAGCCCGTTGGGGCCGCTGCCGACGACGGTGACGTCCATGGGCTGATTAGACCCCATCGGCAAGCCTTTAGGCTGTCCGCGTGAATCTTCCCGTTGTGCTGATCGCCGACAAACTCGCCGAATCGACCGTCGCCGCCCTCGGCGACCAGGTGGAGGTCCGCTGGGTCGACGGCCCCGACCGTCCCAAGCTGCTCGAGGCCGTCGCCGACGCCGACGCCCTGCTGGTGCGCTCGGCCACCACCGTCGACGCCGAGGTGATCGCCGCCGCGCCGAAACTGAAGATCATCGCCCGCGCCGGGGTCGGGCTGGACAACGTCGACGTCGACGCCGCCACCGCCGCCGGGGTGCTGGTGGTCAACGCCCCGACCTCGAACATCCACAGCGCCGCCGAGCACGCGATGGCGCTGCTGCTGTCCGCCGCCCGCCAGATCCCGGCCGCTGACACCACGCTGCGTGAGCACACCTGGAAGCGGTCGTCGTTCAACGGCACCGAGATCTACGGCAAGACCGCGGGGGTGGTCGGACTGGGCCGCATCGGCCAGCTGGTGGCCCAGCGGCTGGCCGGGTTCGGCGCCCACGTGATCGCCTACGACCCCTACGTCCCGCCCGCCCGCGCCGCCCAGCTGGGTATCGAACTGCTGCCGCTGGACGATGTGCTGGCCCGCGCCGACTTCATCTCGGTGCACCTGCCCAAGACCAAGGAGACCGCCGGACTGCTGGGCAAGGAGGCGCTGGCCAAGACCAAGCCCGGAGTGATCATCGTCAACGCCGCCCGCGGCGGTCTCATCGACGAGCAGGCGCTGGCCGACGCGATCACCAGCGGCCACGTCCGCGGCGCCGGGCTGGACGTGTTCGCCTCCGAACCCTGCACCGACAGCCCGCTGTTCGAGCTGCCCCAGGTGGTGGTGACCCCGCACCTGGGCGCGTCGACCACCGAGGCCCAGGACCGGGCCGGCACCGACGTCGCCGAGAGCGTCAAGCTCGCGCTGGCCGGGGAGTTCGTGCCCGACGCGGTCAACGTCGGCGCCGGAGCGGTCAGCGAGGAGGTCTCGCCGTGGCTGGACCTGGTGCGCAAGCTCGGCGTGCTGGGCGGGGCCCTGGTGACCGAACCGCCCGAAGGGCTTTCGGTGCAGGTCAGCGGGGAACTCGCCGCCGAGGACGTCGAGGTGCTCAAGCTCTCGGCGCTGCGCGGGTTGTTCTCCACCATGACCGACCAGCAGGTGACCTTCGTCAACGCCCCGGCGCTGGCCGCCGAGCGCGGCCTGGACACCGAACTGAGCACCCGGACCGAAAGCCCGAACCACCGCAGCCTGGTCGACGTGCGGGTGGTGGCACCGGACGGCTCGGCGGTCAACGTCTCGGGCACCCTGTCGGGTCCCCAGCAGGTGCAGAAGGTGGTGCAGATCAACGGCCGCAGCTTCGACCTGCGCGCCGAGGGGATGAACCTGATCCTGCACTACAGCGACCAGCCCGGTGCGCTGGGCAAGATCGGCACCCTGCTCGGGGCGGCGGGGGTCAACATCGAGGCCGCCCAGATGAGCCAGGACTCCACCGGCGGCGGCGCCACGGTGATGCTGCGGGTGGACCGCGACGTGCCGGCCGAGCTGCAGGCCGCGATCCGCGAGGCCGTCGGGGCCACCACCGTGGAAGTGGTCGACCTGTCGTGACGAAACTCGCGGTGATCCCCGGCGACGGGATCGGCCCGGAGGTCGTCGGCGAGGCCCTCGGGGTCCTCGACGCCGTCCTGCCCGGGGTGCAGAAGACCGACTACGACCTCGGGGCCCGCCGCTACCACGCCACCGGAGAGGTGCTGCCGGACAGCGTGATCGACGAGCTGCGCGGTCACGACGCGATCCTGCTCGGCGCCATCGGGGACCCGTCGGTGCCGCCCGGGCTGCTGGAACGCGGCCTGCTGCTCAAGATCCGCTTCGCCCTTGACCACCACGTCAACCTGCGGCCCAGCCGGCTCTACGACGGGGTCACCGGCCCGCTGGCCGGGACGCCGGAGATCGACTTTGTCGTCGTCCGGGAGGGCACCGAGGGCCCCTACACCGGCACCGGCGGGTCGATCCGTACCGGCACCCCGCACGAGGTGGCCACCGAGGTCAGCCTCAACACCGCCTTCGGGGTGGCCCGGGTGGTGCGCTACGCCTTCGATCTCGCGGCCCGGCGGCGCCGGCACCTGACCCTGGTGCACAAGACCAACGTGCTGAGCTTCGCCGGGAACCTCTGGTCGCGCACCGTCGCCGAGATCGGTGCGGAGTATCCCGGCGTCGAGGTGGCCTACCAGCACATCGACGCAGCCACCATCTTCATGGTCACCGACCCCGGGCGCTTCGACGTCATCGTCACCGACAACCTGTTCGGCGACATCATCACCGACCTCGCCGCCGCGGTGTCCGGCGGCATCGGCCTGGCCGCCAGCGGCAACATCGACGCCACCCGGACCAATCCGTCGATGTTCGAACCCGTGCACGGCAGCGCCCCCGACATCGCCGGCACCGGCGCCGCCGACCCCACCGCGGCGGTGATGAGCGTGGCGCTGCTGCTGAACCACCTCGGCGAGGAGGCCGCGGCCGCTCGGGTGGACAAGGCCGTCGCCGACCACCTGGCCACCCGCGGCGGCGCGACGCTGTCCACCCGCGAGGTCGGGGAGCGCATCCGGGAGCGGCTGTAAGGCGGGCGTGCGTGTCGGCACACCGACGCGCCGCCGCCGCGTGCGCTCCGCGCACTGTCGCTTGCCGGGCCGTGCGCCGGACACCTTAGGCTGTCACGAATGCGCCTGGGTCGTATCGCCAGCCCCGACGGGGTGGCCTTCGTAAGTATCGAGGGCGACGGCCCGGACGCGACCGTCCGCGAGATCGCCGAGCACCCCTTCGGCACCCCCACCTTCACGGGGAGGTCCTGGCCGCTCGACGACGTGCGGCTGCTGGCCCCGATCCTGGCCTCCAAAGTGGTGTGCATGGGCAAGAACTACGTCGAGCACATCGAGGAGATGGGCGGGGAGGCTCCGGAGGAACCGGTCATCTTCCTCAAACCCAACACCGCCATCATCGGCCCGGACGTCCCGATCCAGCTGCCCGCCAACGCCTCCCCGGTCCACCACGAGGGAGAACTGGCCGTCGTCATCGGGCGGCCCTGCAAGGACGTCCGGGCCGGCGCCGCCGCCGGAGTCGTCCTGGGCTACACCATCGGCAACGACGTCTCCGCCCGCGACCAGCAGCGCGCCGACGGCCAGTGGACCCGGGCCAAGGGGCACGACACGTTCTGCCCGCTGGGTCCGTGGATCGTCACCGACCTGGATCCCTCGGATCTGGAGATCCGCACCGAGGTCAACGGCGAGGTGCGCCAGCGCAGCCGCACATCCCTGATGATCCACGACGTCGGGGCCATCATCGAGTGGGTCTCCGCGGTGATGACACTGCTGCCCGGCGATGTGATCCTCACCGGCACCCCGGCCGGGGTGGGGCCGCTGGAGGACGGCGACACCGTCAGCGTCACCATCGAGGGCATCGGGACCCTGAGCAACCCCGTCGTTCGGAAAGGACCACGATGACCCGGCCGGTGCGCGTACGGTTCTGCCCCTCACCGACCGGCACCCCCCACGTCGGCCTGGTGCGGACCGCGCTGTTCAACTGGGCCTATGCCCGCCACACCGGCGGCACGTTCGTGTTCCGGATCGAGGACACCGACGCCGCGCGGGATTCGGAGGAGAGTTACGCCGCGATCCTGGAGGCGTTGCGCTGGCTGGGCCTGGACTGGGACGAGGGTCCCGAGATCGGCGGGCCGCACGAGCCCTACCGGCAGTCCCAGCGCGGCGAGATCTACCGCGACGTGGTCGCCCGGCTGGTGGAGTCCGGGGCGGCCTACCCGGCCTACTCGACTCCCGAGGAGGTCGAGGCCCGGCATCTGGCGGCCGGGCGCAACCCGAAGCTGGGCTATGACAACTACGACCGCGACCTCACCGCCGAACAGCGCGCCGGCTACGAGGCCGAGGGCCGCCGTCCGGTGCTGCGGCTGCGGATGCCCGACGAGGACATCAGCTGGCACGACCTGGTGCGTGGTGAGACCACCTTCGCCGCGGGCACGGTGCCGGATTTCGCGCTGACCCGGGCCACCGGCGATCCGTTGTACACGCTGGTCAACCCGGTCGACGACGCGCTGATGGGAATCACCCACGTACTGCGCGGTGAGGATCTGCTGCCCTCGACACCCCGGCAGATCGCCCTGCACCGCGCGCTGATCGGCGTCGGGGTGGGGGAGGCCGTCCCGGACTACGCGCACCTGCCCACCGTGCTCGGTGAGGGCACCAAGAAGCTGTCGAAACGCGACCCGCAGTCGAACCTCTTCGTGCACCGCGACCGGGGATTCCTACCCGAAGGGCTGCTGAACTACCTGGCGCTGCTGGGCTGGTCGATCGCGCCGGACCGGGACGTCTTCTCGCTGCCGGAGATGGTCGAGACCTTCGACGTCGTCGACGTCAACTCCAACCCGGCCCGGTTCGACCAGAAGAAGGCCGACGCCATCAACGCCGAGCACATCCGTGCCCTGGAACCCGCCGAGTTCGCGGCCCGGCTGCGGACATTCTTCGCCGAACGGGGCCATGACACCGGTCTGGACGACGCGGGGTTCGCGGCCGCCGCCGAACTGGTGCAGACCCGCGTGGTGGTGCTCTCCGAGGCCTGGGACCTGTTGCGGTTCCTCAACGACGAGGCCTACTTCATCGACCCCAAGGCTGCCGCCAAGGAACTGCGGCCGGAGGCGGTGCCGGTGCTCGACTCGGCCCTCGGCGCGCTCGACGGCCTCGGGCAATGGACCGCGCCCGATATCGAGCAGGCCCTGAAAGACGTCCTCGTCGACGGGCTCGGACTCAAGCCGCGCAAGGCCTTCGGGCCGGTCCGGGTGGCGGTGACCGGAGCCACGGTCAGCCCACCGCTGTTCGAGTCGATGGAACTGCTCGGCCGCGAGCGCTGCCTGGGCCGGCTGCGGGAAGCCCGAGGCGGCGCCGAGCGTAACCTTTGGTAGTCTGCTCGTCGGCCCGCAACAGCGAACACTGGCCGCCCGGCCCGCCCGGTCCACCGGCGAAAGGGTGTTTGACCAGCTGTTATAGGCCCGATGGGGTATGGTGTAATTGGCAACACAGCTGATTCTGGTTCAGCCATTCTAGGTTCGAGTCCTGGTACCCCAGCAGTTATGCCGGCTGCGGAGGGTCAGCTATGCTGGCTCACCGGATCTGTTCTAGCCCCCGTCGTCTAGCGGCCTAGGACGCCGCCCTCTCACGGCGGTAGCGTGGGTTCGAATCCCATCGGGGGTACTTTCCGGACCGTCGGCAGGGCTTTTCAGCTCGCCTCAGTTCATCCAGGCGCCGCCATTGACGTCCAGGGTGTGTCCGGTGATGGAGCCGGCTTGCGGGGAGCACAGAAAAGCGATGGCCGCGGCCACCTCGTCGGGGTCGGTCCATCGTCCAACCGGGACTTGGGCTTCGATGGCGGCCACCTCGTCCGGGGGCATCCCGGCGAGCCGGTTGACGATTCGGTCGGTCGCGGTGACCCCGGGGGCGACGCTGTTGACCGTGACTCCGTGCGGGGCGAGATCTATCGCGGCACAACGGGTCAGGGCAATCACCCCCGCCTTGGCGGCGGCGTAGAGCGGAGTCGACGTGGGGCTGCAATAGCGGCCCGCCAGGCTGGACACCGTGACGATCCGTCCCCAGCCCTGCCGGGCCATGTCGGGGCCGACCGCCGCGATCAGCGCCTGCGCGCTCCAGACGTTGCTGCGCCACAGCAGTGCGGCGTCCCCCTCGGTCACCTCTCCTCTGGGCAGCCCGCCGCCGGCGTTGGCCACCGCGATCGACGCTCCGCCCCATCGGCGAGCCCGCGCGGTCAGTTCGGCGATGGTCTCCGCCGCCGCGGCATCGCCGGCGACACCGGTGACACGGGCCGGGCTGTGATCCGCGATGCGGTCAACCGCCCGCTCCAGTCGCACCGAATCGCGGGCGTTGACGACCACGTCGGCACCGGCGGCGGCAAGCCGGCTCGCGGTGGACAGTCCGATTCCGGCGCTGGCGCCGGTGACGATCGCGCACCGGCCCCGCAGGCTCGGGGCGGGCCCCGATGCGCTGCCGGAGTTCACCGCGGGGAGACCGGCGCCGTCGAACCGGCGACCGGCATCGCCGGCAGGCCGAGTTTGGAGTGATCCCAGGACCGCACCCGCTGCGGGGTGATGCGCACGGCGACGCGCTTGTTCATCATCATGTCCACCGCGGGCCGCAGATCCTCGGTGTAGGGGCCGTTGTAGCGCTCCCAGACGCTGACACCGACGGCGAAGATGGTGTCGGGGTCGTCGCTGATCTCGGCCGTTCCCTCGAAGGAGACCCCGCGCAGGGTGTCATAGGTCATGCCGTCCTCGATCAGAAAGCTCACCCGGGGATTGCGGCGCAGGTTGACCACCTTCTGCGACTTCACCTTGGTTTCCACCCAGATGTCGCCATCGACGATGCCGTACCACATCGCCACCAGGTGCGGCTGGCCCCCGGGCCCGACGGTGGCCATGGTGCCGGTGCGGCTGCGGGCCACGAAATCGGCGATCTCCGGTTCGGTCATGACGATCTGGCGGCGCTGATTGGCTCCCATGATGGCTCAGTCTGTCAGGCGTTCCGTCAGGTCCGCCGCGGCGGTCAGCAGGTCGGCGGCCCAGCGCGATCCGGGCCGCCGGCCGATCCGGTCGACCGGACCGGAGACCGACACCGCGGCGACGACGGATCCGTGGCGGTCACGGACCGGAGCCGAGACACTGGCCACACCCGGCTCGCGTTCGGCGACGCTCTGTGCCCAGCCCCGGCGGCGGACCTCGGCCAGCGTGCGTTCGGTGAAGGCCGCCGAGTCCAGCACTCTCCGGACGGTGGCGGGGTCGCTGTAGGCCAGCAGGACCCGGGCCGCCGAGCCGGCCGTCATCGGCAGCCGCGCTCCGACCGGCACGGTGTCGCGCAGTCCCGCAGGAGGTTCCAGAGCGGCCACGCAGACTCGGGTGGTGCCCTCCCGCCGATAGATCTGGACGCTCTCGCCGGTGGTCTCGCGCAGCCCGGGCAGCACCGCCGCGCCCGCGGCCAGCAGCGGGTCGGCGGCCGCGGCGGAGAGCTCGCCAAGCGCCGGGCCGGGCAGCCAGCGGCCGTCGGCGTCCCTGGCCAGCAGGCGATGGGCTTCCAGCCCGGTGGCCAACCGGTGCGCGGTCGCGCGCGGCAGGCCGGTACGCACGCACAGTTCAGCGAGGGCGCACGGCGATGCCGCCACCGCGTGCAACACGACCACGGCTTTGTCCAGTACCCCGATGCCGCTATCCTGTCCCACATCCAGATACTAACTTCCCACGATGTGAGAAACAGCGATATGGCCGACACCCAGCAGCCCCGAACCCTCCCCGAGAAGGTGTGGGCGGATCACGTCGTGGTCGCCGGCGCCGGGCAGGGCGCGGCGCGTGAACCCGACCTGATCTACATCGACCTGCACCTCATCCACGAGGTGACCAGCCCGCAGGCCTTCGAGGGCCTGCGACTGGCCGGACGTACGGTGCGGCGGCCGGACCTGACCCTGGCCACCGAGGACCACAACGTGCCGACCGTCGACATCGACCGGCCGATCGCCGACCCGGTGTCGCGCACCCAGGTGGAGACGTTGCGGCGCAACTGCGCCGAGTTCGGGATCACGCTGCACTCGATGGGCGACCCGGAGCAGGGCATCGTGCACGTGATGGGACCCCAACTCGGGCTGACCCAACCGGGGATGACGATCGTCTGCGGTGACAGCCACACCTCCACGCACGGCGCGTTCGGTGCGCTGGCGATGGGCATCGGAACCTCCGAGGTGGAACACGTGCTGGCCACCCAGACCCTGCCGTTGCGGCCCTTCAAGACCATGGCGGTCAACGTCGACGGTCAACTGCCCGACGGGGTCACCGCCAAGGACATCATCCTGGCGGTGATCGCCAAGATCGGCACCGGAGGAGGGCAGGGGCACGTCATCGAGTACCGCGGCAGCACCATCGAGGCGCTGTCGATGGAGGGCCGGATGACGATCTGCAACATGAGCATCGAGGCCGGGGCCCGCGCCGGAATGGTGGCACCCGATCAGACCACCTATGACTACCTGCGCGGCCGTCCGTACGCGCCGGCGGGTGCGCAATGGGAGCAAGCCGTCGCGGCCTGGGACGGGCTGCGCACCGACGACGGAGCCGAATTCGACACCGAGATCTACATCGACGCCGCCGGACTGAGTCCCTTCGTGACATGGGGCACCAATCCGGGCCAGGGCGTCGGGCTGGCCGAGTCGGTACCCGACCCCGAGCTCATGGTCGACGACGCCGAGCGTCAGGCCGCCGAGAAGGCGTTGGCCTACATGGATCTTCGCCCCGGAACCCCGATGCGCGATATCGTCGTCGACGCGGTGTTCGTAGGCTCCTGCACCAACGGCCGCATCGAGGATCTGCGCGCGGTCGCCGAGGTGCTGCGCGGACGGCGGATCGCCGACGGGGTTCGGATGCTGATCGTTCCGGGGTCGATGCGGGTGCGCGAGCAGGCCGAGGCCGAGGGGCTCGGTGAGGTCTTCACCGCGGCCGGTGCTGAATGGCGTCAGGCCGGGTGCTCGATGTGCCTCGGTATGAACCCCGACCAGCTCGCGCCGGGCGAACGGTGCGCGTCGACGTCCAACCGCAACTTCGAAGGTCGCCAGGGCAAGGGCGGACGCACCCATCTGGTGTCACCGGCGGTGGCCGCGGCGACCGCGATCCGTGGCCGGCTCAGTTCCCCGGCGGATCTCGACGGCTGAGAGGAAAACCGAAACATGGAAGCCTTCCGCACTCATACCGGGATCGGGGTGCCGCTGCGACGCTCCAATGTCGACACCGACCAGATCATCCCCGCGGTCTACCTCAAACGCGTCTCCCGAACAGGTTTCGAGGACGGGCTTTTCGCGGCCTGGCGTGCGGACCCGTCGTTCATCCTCAACCAGAGTCCTTTCGACCGGGGTTCGGTATTGGTTGCGGGCCCGGACTTCGGGACGGGCTCGTCCCGCGAGCACGCGGTGTGGGCGTTGATGGACTACGGCTTCCGCGTGGTGATCTCATCCCGGTTCGCCGACATCTTCCGCGGCAACGCCGGAAAGGCGGGACTGCTCGCGGCCGAGGTCACCCAGGACGACGTCGAACTGCTGTGGAAGCTGATCGAGCAGAATCCCGGTCTGGAAATCACTGTCGACCTTGAAGATCGGACGATCACGGCCGCAACGGTGGTGCTGCCGTTCACGATTGACGACTACACCGCCTGGCGGCTTCTCGAAGGACTCGACGATATAGGCCTTACGCTGCGGAAACTCCCTGAAATCGAGGCTTTCGAGGCGCACCGTCCGAGCTGGAAACCCGCCATTCCGCAGCGCGCCTGAGGGTTTCTGGAGCCTCTTCGGGGGCTCGTGGGCCCGGAATCGCGGCCCCGGGAAGGGCAATCGCGGCCCAAAGCTTCCTGCTGAAACCGTGCGTGGCTCATGGATATCTGCTCGTCCAGGGTTTACCGTATTGCGCAGTCGGTCCAGAGCGGACCACTGTTTCGGAGGATGTGAATGAACAAAGCGGAGTTGATCGAGATTCTCACAACTCGAATGGACGCCGACCGCCGCCAGGCGACTGACGCCGTCGAGCACATGGTCGACGCGATCGTGCGCGCTGTCCAAAAGGGTGACAGCGTGACGATCACCGGGTTCGGGGTGTTCGAACAACGCCGCCGCGCGGCCCGCGTCGCACGCAACCCTCGCACCGGCGAGACAGTGAAAGTGAAGCCCACCCTGGTGCCGGCGTTCCGTCCCGGCGCGCAATTCAAGGCGATTGTTTCCGGAGCGCAGAAGATTCCGACAGAAGGACCCGCTGTCAAGAGAGGCGCCGTCGGCGGCGCAGTAAGGAAAGCTGCTGTGAAGAAAGCCGTCAAGAAGGCCGCCGTGAAGAAGGCGGTGAAGAAGGCTCCGGCCAAGAAGGTCGTCAAGAAGGCTCCGGCCAAGAAGGCCGTCGTGAAGAAGGCGCCGGCCAAGAAGGCCGCGGTGAAGAAGGCCGCCGTCAAGAAGGTCGTCAAGAAGGCGCCGGCCAAGAAGTCCGCCGTCAAGAAGGCCGCCGTCAAGAAGGCCGCCGTCAAGAAGGCGCCGGCCAAGAAGGCCCCGGTGAAGAAGGCCGCCGTCAAGAAGGTCGTCAAGAAGGCGCCGGCGAAGAAGGCTCCGGCCCGCAAGGTCGTCAAGAAGGCTCCGGCCAGGAAGGCCGCCGTGAAGAAGGCTCCGGCCAAGAAGGGCCGCCGCTAGCACCGTTCGCCACTGCGCCGCGGGTCCACGCGACCCGCGGCGCAGTGCTGTTCTCAGCGCTGCGCCGCAAGCGGACTCGGCAGATGATCGGCGGCGATGACCTTCCCCCCGGCCAGCGAGAGAACCCAGGTGCTGCCCTTACGGTTGCGTGACTTGGCCGGCTTGACCCCGTCGCGTTTGCACCACCACTCGATCAGCGGGGGGATCACCTTCCCCTGCGTGCAGATCACCGGTGTCCCGCCGGCCGCGGCGATGGCGAGCACCCTTCGGTGCGCGCGGTCGGGATCGGTGGAATAGGCCTCCTCGGTCAGGGTGGACTCCAGCCGGATCGGCACATCGAGATCGCCGGCCAATGGTTCGACGGTCTGGGCGCACCGGACCCGGTCGGCCGCGTGTACCGACGTGGCTCCGAATGCCAGCAGTTGCGGAACAAGGGATTCGGCCTGCGCTCGGCCCTTGGCATCCAGCGGCCGCATCCGGTCATCGCCCTTGTACCGCGCCCTGCGGCCAGCGGCGCCGTGCCGGACGATCAGGACGGTCGCGGTGTCGGCGGGCTTCTTGGCGAAGCGGGCCAGCACTTTGCGGTCGGTGGGATAGCTCAGCCGCTTCGCGGCTTCTTTCGGCGTCAGCCACACCAACTGGTCGACCTCGTCGCCGGCGCTGAAGTCGCCACCTCTGCCACGAGCCGCCCAGTAGTGGACGACCTTGCGGCCGGGCGGAATCGGATAGTTCACCGAGCCCAGAGACCGGCCGAGGCTGGAGCGCTGCCCGGTCTCCTCGAAGATCTCGCGGACCGCGGCGACAGGCTCGGTCTCTCCGGGATCGACTTTCCCCTTGGGAAGGGACCAGTCGTCATACCGTGCCCGGTGGATCACGGCGATCAGGGAGTCGGCCGATGAGCCGTCCGGCCGCCAGAGCACGGCGCCGGCCGCCGGTACGGGCGTAGCGGCACGGGTCTTCTTGTTAGTCGTCACGGGCGTGGTTGCTGCCCTTAGTCTCTCGGGAGCCTTTGTCTTTCGGGAGCCTTTGTCTTTCGGGAGCCTTTGTCTTTCGGGAGCCTTTGTCTTTCGG
>CAYURT010000004.1:22221-37297 GCA_964447215.1 uncultured Mycobacterium sp. | reverse complement strand
TCGGGAGCCTTTGTCTTTCGGGAGCCTTTGTCTTTCGGGAGCCTTTGTCTTTCGGGAGCCTTGGTCTTTCGGGAGCCTTAGTCGTTCGGGAGCCGGCGGTCTCAGGACTGGCGGTGGCGTTCCATCAGCCACACCTGGTGGTCGCGGACCTCTTCACCGCCCTGCGGGGAGGCCGTCCAACTGCCGTCGGATTCCAACTCCCAGCATCGGGTCGCCGGGTGCATCGCCGAGTCGAACACCTCGTCGAGGTACTCGGTGAGCCGGCGTTCTTTGACCTGTGCCATCACCTCGACCCGACGGTCGAGGTTGCGGTGCATCATGTCGGCGCTGCCGATCCAGAACTCGTTGATCGCGCGGAAATGCATGATCCTGGAGTGCTCGAGGAACTCGCCGAGGATGGAGCGCACCGTGACGTTCTCCGAGTAGCCGGGCTCGCCGGGACGCAGCGCGCAGATGCCACGCACCACCACCTCGACCCGGACCCCGGCCTGGGAGGCGCGATAGAGGCCGTCGATGACCTGCTCGTCAACGATGGCGTTGGCTTTCATCCGGATCCGGCCGTTGCCGCCGTGCTGGTGGGCGGCGACCTCTCGGTCGATCCGCTCCAGAATGCCTTTACGCACACCGTGCGGCGCGACCAGTAGGTTGCGGTAGCTGACCTTGTGTGAGTACCCGGTCAGGGAGTTGAACAGGTCAGTCAGGTCGGCGCCGATGTCCGGCGCGGCGGTGAGCAGTCCGACGTCCTCGTAAAGCCGGGCGGTCTTGGGGTTGTAGTTGCCGGTGCCGATGTGGCAGTAGCGCCGGATCGTCGGACCCTCCCGGCGCACCACCAGACAGGTCTTGCAGTGTGTCTTCAGTCCGACCAGGCCGTAGACCACGTGCACACCCGCGTCTTCCAGGGCACGCGCCCACTTGATGTTGGCCTTCTCGTCGAATCGGGCCTTCAGTTCGACCAGGGCGACGACCTGCTTGCCGGCATCGGCGGCCTCGATGAGGGCGTTGACAATGGGCGAGTCGCCGGAGGTCCGGTACAGAGTCTGCTTGATGGCCAGCACGTCCGGGTCGGCGGCGGCCTGTTCGATGAACCGCTGCACGCTGGTGGAGAACGAGTCGTAGGGGTGGTGAACGAGCACATCGCCGTCTCTGAGCGTCGCGAAGATGCTCTTGGGCGTCTCCCGTTCGCCGAACGCGGGGTGGGTGGCCGGAACATAGGGGGGTTCCTTGAGATCCGGGCGGTCCAGGGCGTAGATCTGCCACAGCGCCGACAGATCCAGCAGACCGGGCAC
The DNA here is from genome assembly GCA_964447215.1 of uncultured Mycobacterium sp. Classification (GTDB taxonomy): domain Bacteria; phylum Actinomycetota; class Actinomycetes; order Mycobacteriales; family Mycobacteriaceae; genus Mycobacterium. Next base: position 36,011 of record CAYURT010000004.1, on the reverse strand, counting down.
CTGCACCACGTCACCGGGATGGACGTCCAGTTCGCGCAGCAGCAGACCCAGCATGTGGTCGGACATGTGGTCGGAGACCTCGAGGCGTACCGGCGGGCCGAAGCGGCGCCGCGCCAGCTCCCGCTCCAGCGCCTGCAGAAGGTCCTCGTCGCGGTCCTCGACGTCCATATCGGCGTTGCGGGTGATCCGGAACGCATGCCTCTCGACGATCTCCATGCCGGGGAACAGCGCGGGAAGGAACGCGCCGATGAGCTCCTCGACAGTCAGGAACCGGGCGGTTCGGGGATCGCCGTCGGGATTGCTGAGCCGAACGAAACGGGCGACGTTGTCGGGCACCTTCACCCGGGCGAACCGCTGCCCGCCGTCCTCCGGGGACTTCACGGTGACCGCAAGGTTCAGGCTCAGTCCGCTGACGAACGGGAACGGGTGCGCCGGGTCGACGGCCAGCGGAGTCAGGACCGGGAAGACCTGCTCGTTGAAATAGGTCGACAGCTCCGCGCGCTCGGCGTCGGAGATCTCGCTCCACCGGACGATGTGGATGCCCTCGTCGGCCAGCGCGGGTCGCACCGACTCCATGAAGACCTGAGCGTGCCGGTTGGCCAGTTGCTGTGTGCGTTCGGCGATCCGGCGCAGCTGCTCGCGCGGAGTCAGCCCGTCGGCAGAGCGCACGGTCAGACCCATCTCGTCGCGGCGTTTGAGCCCGGCGACCCGCACCATGTAGAACTCGTCGAGATTGGACGCGAAGATCGCCAGGAACTTGGCCCGCTCCAGCAGTGGCAGCGAGGTGTCGGCGGCCAGGGCCAGAACCCTGGCGTTGAAGTCCAGCCAGCTCAGTTCGCGATTGAGGTAGCGGTCAGCCGGGAGCTGGTCCTCGGCCGCCGCCGCGGTGGCCGCCGGCGGTGGTTCCGGCGCACGATCGCCGCTGGGGGTTTCGGGCTGCGGCAGGCGGGACTCGGTCTCCGTCTCGGTCATGGCCACATCATCCCCCATTAGCGCGGTGCGTGGTCGGTTGCCCGCGAATCCCCGGTGAACATCGCGTGCGGCCCGATGGCCCGGGTCGTAGCCGGGCCGATGCCCAGCACCCGGGCCCGGGAGAGGTCGGCCGGGGTGTCGATGTCGCAGCGGAGCCCCGGCCAGTCTCCGGCGAGGTCCTCAGCACCACTGTCGCGGTGCCGGCGCGCCGAGCCGGGTCCGAACAAGGGGTCAAGTGCTGTGCCGAAGGCGAACAGGGCCGCCGTTCCCTCACCGGCCCGGTCGGCGACGAAGCTGCGCGGGTAGGACCGCGCGGCGGCCAGCGCCGAGGTCAGCTCCCCGGGCCGCAGCGCGGGCAGGTCTCCCTGTAGAACAGCGAGGTTGGACGTCAGCGCAGCCAGCGAGTCCGCCGCCGCCCGGATCGCGTTGTTCAGCGGGTCGGGGTGCCGTGGCGGTGTCGGATCGGCCAGCACCGCTGCGCCGAGTTCCCGGGCGGCCGTAGCGGCCGTGGGATCGGGGGTGACCACCGTGACCCAGCTGACGCATCCCGCGGACCGCACCGCGGCGAGGGTGTCGACGAGCATCCCGAGCACCACCCGTTCCCGGGTCGTACCGGCCGGGAACAGCGCCGACAGCCGGGTCTTGGCGGCGGGCAGGTCCTTGACCGCGATGATCAGGCCGACGTCACCGGTGCGGCTCATAGGCGCCATCCTGCCAGCGTCACCGCGGTCCGGGGGCGCGGCCGGCGGCCTGGCTATGGTGAGACGGTGCGGGAGCGCCGATGAGATGAGTGGCTCACTGGGTACCGCAGCGGTGCTGGGCGCCGGAGCCTGGGGCACCACGCTGGCCAAGGTTCTGGCCGACGCCGGCAACACGGTACGGCTGTGGACACGGCGCCCGGAGTTGGCCGAGGAGATCAACGGCGCCCGGACCAACGACCGCTACCTGCCCGGAGTGGTGCTGCCCGGGGCCGTCAGCGCCACCGCCGACCCCGCCCGGGCACTGCACGGCGTCAGAACGGTACTGCTGGCGGTTCCCTCGCAGACCCTGCGGGCCAACCTGGAGTCGTGGCGGGAGCACGTCGACGGTGACGCGACACTGGTGAGCCTGGCCAAGGGCATCGAACTCGACACCTGCATGCGGATGAGTCAGGTGATCGTCGCGGTCACCGGTGCCGACCCGGGCCGGGTTGCGGTGATCTCCGGGCCGAACCTGGCCGCCGAGGTCGCCGCCGGACAGCCCGCGGCGACGGTGGTCGCCTGCAGCGACTCCGGCCGCGCGGTCGCGCTGCAGCGGGGAATGGCGACCGGCTACCTGAGGCCCTACACCAACGCCGACGTGGTCGGCACCGAGATCGGCGGCGCCTGCAAGAACGTCATCGCGCTGGCCTGCGGAATGGCGGCCGGCGTGGGACTGGGGGAGAACACCGCCGCGGCGATCATCACCCGCGGACTTGCCGAGATCATGCGGCTGGGCATCGCGCTCGGCGCCAACAGCGCGACCCTGGCGGGCCTGGCCGGCGTCGGTGACCTGGTGGCCACCTGCACCTCTCCGCACTCCCGCAACCGCGGTTTCGGACTGCGGCTGGGCCGTGGCGAGTCGGTGGCCGAGGCCCGCCGGTCCGCCGATGGCTATGTGGCCGAAGGGGTCACCTCCTGCACCGCGATACTGGCCCTGGCGTCCAGCTATGGTGTCGAGATGCCGCTGACCGATGCGGTCCACCGGGTCTGCCACAGCGGGCTCTCGGTCCACGAGGCCGTCGCCCTGCTGCTGGGTCGCAGCACCAAACCCGAATGAGCCCGCGATGAGCGCCGTGCCCGAACGGTTCGGCGACTCGACCCGCACCGTCAAAGCCGTTGACACCGAGCCGGTGCCCGGCAGCCCGGTCTCGGCGACACCCGTTCCGGCCTCGGCGTTCCACCTGTCCGGACAGGAGGGATCCGAGGCCTACGTCTACGGCCGGTACTCCAACCCGGTGTGGGACCGGCTGGAGTCGGCCGTGGCCCAACTGGAGGGCGCGGCGTCCGCGCTGGCGTTCGGTTCCGGGATGGCCGCGGTCAGCGCGGCGATGCGAACCCTCACCCGTCCGGGCGCGGTGCTGGTGGTGCCCGCCGACGGGTACTACCAGACACGCCGCTACGCGGCGGAAAGCCTTGCCCCGCTGGGTGTCACGGTGCGCGAGGCGACGGCCTCCCAGATGTGCGAGGCGGCCGAGGGCGCCGACGTCGTGATCGCCGAGACCCCCACCAATCCCGGCCTTGACGTGGTTGACATCAACCGGCTCGCCGGGATCTGCCACCGCGGCGGCGCGCGGCTGATCGTGGACAACACCACCGCCAGCCCGCTGGGCCAGCAACCGCTGGCTCTGGGCGCCGACCTTGTGGTGGCCAGCGCCACCAAGGCGCTGGGCGGACACAGCGACCTCATCGCGGGGTACGTCGCCGGCAGTCGCGGCGACCTGATGGACGCGCTGGAGTCCGAACGGCGGCTGGCGGGCCCGATTCCCGGAGCTTTGGAGGCCTGGCTGCTGCTCCGCAGTATCGGAAGCCTCGGGTTGCGCTTCGAGCGGCAGTGCCAGAACGCCGCGGCGTTGGCGGGGGCGCTGCGCCACCACCCGGGGGTGCGCGCGGTGCGCTACCCGGGCCTTCCTGACGATCCGTCCCACCCGGTGGCGGCCGGACAGATGCGCAGATTCGGCGGGCTCATCGGCGTCGAACTCGCCGATGCCGAGTCCGTTCACTCCCTGGTACGGCGCAGCGAACTCTTGGTCGCCGCCACGAGTTTCGGCGGCCTGCACACCTCGGTGGACCGCCGGCAGCGCTGGGGAGACCAGGTCCCGGCCGGTTTTGCGCGGATCTCGGCGGGCATCGAGGACACCGACGATCTGGTCGCCGACGTCCTGGCCGCGCTCCAGTCCGGCTGACCGGGCTGTAGCGTGTGGTGCTTGTGACACCCATCCGGGTCGCCGTCGTCTACGGAGGCCGCAGTTCGGAGCACGCCATCTCCTGCGTCTCGGCCGGCAGCATCCTCCGCCACCTGGATCCCCGGCGTTTCGAGGCAGTCGCGGTGGGAATCACGGCCGAGGGGGCGTGGCTGCACACCGACGCCGACCCCGACGATCTGGTCATCAGCGGCCGCCGGCTGCCCGAGGTCCGGGGGCAGGCGCCATCGGCGCTGGCCCACGCCGCGGACGTGCTGGCGTCGGTGGACGTGGTCTTTCCGGTGTTGCACGGTCCCTACGGCGAGGACGGCACCATCCAGGGTCTGCTGGAACTGGCGGGTCTGCCCTATGTGGGAGCCGGGGTGCTGGCCAGCGCGGCCGGGATGGACAAGGAGTTCGCCAAGAAACTCTTCGCCGCCGACGGCCTTCCGATCGGCGACTACCTGGTTCTGCGCCCCGGTCGGCGGGACCCCGACCCCGAGGCGCTCGACCGTCTCGGTTTCCCGTTGTACGTCAAACCGGCCCGGGCGGGCTCCTCGCTCGGGGTGAGCCGGGTGAGGACGCCCGCGGAGCTGCCGACCGCGATCGCCGAGGCGCGCCGACACGATCCCAAGGTCATCATCGAGGCTGAGATCGTGGGTCGCGAACTGGAGTGCGGCGTGCTGGAGTTCCCGGACGGATCGGTGCGCGCCAGCACGATCGGAGAGATCCGGGTGACCGGCGCCGCGGAGCGGGGCTTCTACGACTTCCATACCAAGTACCTCGATGACGGCGCCGAACTCGACGTGCCCGCCGAACTCGACGAGGACACGGCGGAATCGTTGCGGCGCTTGTCGATCCGTGCCTTCGAGGCGCTGGACTGTCAGGGTCTGGCCCGGGTCGACTTCTTCCTCACCGACGACGGCCCGGTGGTCAACGAGATCAACACGATGCCCGGGTTCACCACCATCTCGATGTTCCCGCGGATGTGGGGTGCCACCGGGCTGGACTACCCGGCGCTGGTCGCCACCATGGTCGACACCGCGCTGGCGCGGGGCACCGGTTTGCGCTGAGCGCTCACCGGGGCGGGCCGGGCCGGATCGGAACCGCGGGCATGCTGCGCGCGATCACCCCCGAGAGGTCCTGGATGGGACCCGGGCCGGACCCGCTGGGCAAGGTCAGCGCGACGTAGACCGGCCGGTCGACGCTGACCCAGGTGCTGCGGCCGATGCCGGCGTCGTCGATCCGGAACCATTCCACGTCGTCGACGATCTGCAGGGGTGCGCCCACGACGAACTCGGCGGGGCGGCCCAGGCCACAGCGCAGGATGACCGGTTCCTCCCGGGTTCCCCACGCGGCCGCTCCGGCCGGAACCGGCTCGGCGGCCGCCGCCCGGCGCAGATCGCCGAGCCGATCGGGCAGGGCGGCCAGCAGTGCCCGGCATTCGGCGGAGTCCGCCCGGGGGGCCGGCACGGTGGCGATGACCACGGGTCCGGCGGCGGGCCTACGGGCTACCGCGACCGCCAGCACGGTCGCGGCGGCGGCCACCGCCAGCACGAGGGCGGTGATGAGCACCGCCTTCGGCGGCATGTCCGCGGCCGGGCCGTCCTCCGGCGTGGCCGCGGGATCGCGCTGCACCGCTGGCCCCTGCCTCCCCGCTCCATCCGGAGCGCGACCCTAGACTGACGTGCTCAAGGTACCGCAGGTCCGGAAGGGGTGGCGTGACCGACCACGCTGACATCCCGGTGGGTCAGATCGACGAGTTCGCGCTGATCGACCGCCTGGTCGGCGGCCGCCCGCCGGTGGCGGGGGTTCCGGTGGGCCCCGGTGACGACGCCGCGGTCGTTGACGCCCCGGACGGGCGCGTCGCGGTGAGCACCGACATGCTGGTCGGCGGCCGTCACTTCCGGCTGGACTGGTCCACTCCCCATGAGGTCGGCCGGAAGGCGATCGCGCAGAACGCCGCCGACATCGAGGCCATCGGCGGCCGGTCCACCGCTTTCGTGGTCGCTTTCGGCGCCCCGGTGACCACCCCGGTCGGCGCGGTGAGGCAGCTCAACGACGGGATGTGGCAGGAGGCGGCCACGGTCGGCGCCGCGATCGTCGGCGGGGACCTGGTCGCCAGCCCGCACTGGGTGATCTCGGTGACCGTGCTGGGCGACCTCGGCGGCCGGGCCCCCGTGCTGCGCAGCGGCGCGAAGCCCGGTTCGGTGCTGGCGGTGTGCGGGACGCTGGGCCGTTCGGCGGCCGGCCTGCAGCTGTTGCGGCGAGGGGTGGGCGGGTTCGACGACCTCACCGGACGACACCGTGTCCCCAGACCGCCCTACGGACAGGGTCGCGCAGCCGCCGAGAGCGGTGCGCTGGCGATGATCGACGTCTCCGACGGACTGCTCGCCGACGCCGCCCACCTGGCCTCCGCCTCAGACGTCGTCATCGACCTGAGCCGGGACGCTCTCGGCGAGGACGTCGCGGCGGTCGCCGAGGCCGCTCGGGCCTGCCACACCGACCCGTGGCCGCTGGTACTGGCCGGCGGCGAGGACCACGCGCTGCTGGGCTGCTTCCCCGGCCGGGTTCCGCCCGGGTGGCGGGTGATCGGGGCGGTTCGGGCCGGGAAGGGCGAGGTTCTCGTCGACGGGCGGCCGTGGGCGGGGCCGACGGGCTGGCAGTCTTTCGGGGGTTAGGTTGAGGGTGTGACCGCGCGCCCGCTGAGCGAACTCCTCGATGTGGGGTGGGCCGAGGCGCTGGCGCCGGTCGCCGACCAGGTGAGCGCGATGGGGGAGTTCCTGCGCGGAGAACTCGCTGCCGGGCGCCGCTACCTGCCGGCGGGACCGGATGTGCTGCGCGCCTTCACGTTCCCGTTCGAAGCGGTCCGCGTCCTCATCGTCGGACAGGACCCCTACCCGACTCCCGGCCACGCCGTCGGACTGAGTTTCTCAGTGGCACCCGACGTGCGGCCGCTGCCCCGCAGCTTGGCCAACATCTTCACCGAGTACGGAACCGACCTCGGCTATCCGCCGCCGTCCAACGGCGACCTGAGCCCGTGGGCCCAGCGCGGGGTCATGCTGCTCAACCGGGTGCTCACCGTTCGGCCCGGCAGTCCCGCCTCCCACCGGGGAAAGGGCTGGGAGGCGGTGACCGAATGCGCGATCAGGGCACTGGCGGCCCGTGACCGGCCGCTGGTCGCGGTGCTGTGGGGGCGGGACGCTGCCGCGCTGACCCCGATGCTCGCCGAGGGGGGTTGCGTCGCGATCGAGTCGCCCCACCCGTCACCGCTGTCGGCGAGCCGGGGATTCTTCGGTTCGCGGCCATTCAGCCGCGCCAACGAGATCCTGGCGGGGATGGGCGCCGAACCGGTCGACTGGCGGCTGCCCTAGCGGCCGGGATCAGCCGCGGACGACCTTGCCGGCCTTGAGGCAGGAGGTGCAGACGTTGAGGCGCTGCTTGTTCCCGCCCGGGCGGCTCACCGCGCGGACAGACTGGATATTGGGGTTCCAACGCCGGTTGGTCCGCCGGTGCGAGTGCGACACCGACTTGCCGAACCCGGGACCCTTCCCGCAGACGTCGCACACGGCAGCCATGATCACAACTCCTCAAGTCTGAAAGGTGGCCGACAGTCGCCTGGCGAGCGGCCTTCTAATCAGGATACCGCCGACGCTGAATCAACACCAAAACGGGCCTGCGAGCGCTGGTCAATGCGCCGGAAGCCCGATGTCGCCCGCGCTGGCTAGGCTGACGCCGGATCGGCAGGAGGTGTCCAGGAGGTGTCTATGCCCGAGCGGCGACTGGACGCGTCCGCCCTGCTGCACTGGGCCGACGCCGCGGTCGACGCGCTGGTGGAGCATTCCGTGGAGATCAATCGGCTCAACGTGTTCCCGGTCGCCGACCGTGACACCGGCACAAACCTGGTTTTCACCATGCGCGCCGCGCGGGTCGAGGCCGGCCCGGCGGCCGGTGACGGTGACCTGGCAGCGGTGGCGGCGGCCCTGTCGCGGGGCGCGGCCGCCGGCGCCCGCGGCAACTCCGGGGTGATCCTCTCCCAGATCCTGCGTGCGCTGGCCGACGTCACCGCCGGGATGGCGCCGGATGCGGCGGCACGGGGGACGCTGGACGCCGCGACGCTGGCCGAGACCTTGCACCACGCGGTGCGACTGACGGTGGCGGCGATGGGCGGCACCGTCGTTCCCGGGACGGTGGTGTCGGTCCTGCAGGCCGCCGCCGGCGAGCTGGCCCGGGCGGCCGATCGCGGTGCGGTGCCGGCGGTCGCTCTCGCCGCCGCCGGTGAGGCGGCCGCGGCCGCGCTGGAACGGACTCCGGATCAGTTGCCGGTTCTCGCCCAGGCCGGTGTGGTCGATGCCGGCGGTCTCGGACTGCTGGTGCTGATCGACGCGCTGACCGGCACCGCCGGCGGCCATGCTCGGCCGCGCCGTCGCTACCGGCCCGCCGCCCCGGCCGCGCCGGCGAGGGCCGGGTCCGGCCGACGTGCGCCCGGCCCGAACGGTTTCGAGGTGATGTACCGGGTGGACGACGGCGCGCCGGCCGCGATGGAACGGCTCCGTGGCGAGCTGGCCGGACTCGGCGACTCGGTGCTGGTGGCCCCCGCTGAAGCAGGGGCGTACTCGGTGCACGTCCACACCGGCGATGCCGGTGCGGCCGTGGAGGCCGGGCTGGCGGCCGGTCCGGTCAGCCGGATACGGATCTCGGCCCTGCAGTCCGGGCGGGCCGCGCCCGGCGGCTGGGACCGTAGCCGGGCGGTGCTGGCTGTCGTCGACGGGGACGGCGCCGAGCGTCTGTTCAGCTCCGAGGGCGCCGCGGTGCTGCGGGCCGGGGCCGTCGCGGCCGGCGTGGTGTCGGCGACCGAACTGCTGCGGGCGGTGATCGACACCGGGGCCGCGCAGGTGATGGTGCTGCCCAACGGATACGTCCCGGCCGAGGAACTCGTCGCCGGGTGTACGGCCGGGATGTCATCCGGAATCGACGTGGTGCCGGTACCGGCCGCCTCGATGGCGCAGGGGCTGGCGGCGCTGGCCGTCCACGACCCTGACCGCGAGGCCGTCGAGGACGGTTACGCCATGGCCCGTGCCGCCGCGGCGACCCGGCACGGATCGGTGCGGCTGGCGACCGAGGCGGCGCTGACCTGGTCGGGTCCCTGCCGTCCCGGCGACGCGCTCGCCATCGCCGGGGACGAGGTGCTGGTCGTCGCCGCGGACGTCGGCGCTGCTGCCGCGCGGCTGATCGACCTGCTGCTGGGGGCCGGCGGCGAACTGGTCACCGTGCTGGCCGGCGCCGAAGCCCCCGAAGGCCTGGTCGACCTTCTCGGAGCGCACGTGCGCGGGCGCTATCCGGGAACCGAGTTGACCGGGTACCTCAGCGGCCAGCACGGTGATGTCGTGCTGATCGGAGTGGAGTGAGATGGCCGGCCTCGGTGATCCGCTGGCTCCGCTGCTGGGGGCGAAGGCGGCCGGCAAGCTCGAGGAGGTCTTCGGCATCCGCACCGTCGGGGACCTGCTGCACCACTACCCGCGCACCTACAGTCAGGGCAGCAGTGTTCAGGCGGACGGCGACGAGCCGCCGGAGGCCGGTGAGCACATCACCATCGTCGGGGAGATCGACCGCGCCGACGTGCGGTGGACCAATCGGACGCCCCGGCGCGAGTATCTGGTCATCGCGCTGAAGGACCGGCGCCCCAAGGTGACCGCGACGTTCTTCAATGCCAAGTACCTCAAGGCGGGCCTGGTTCGCGGCACCAGGCTGATGCTGTCCGGGGAGGTGGGCTACTTCAAGGGCGTCATGCAGTTGACCCATCCGGACTTCCTGGTCCTGGACGGCAAGAGGTTCGGTTCCAAATCGTTGAAGACGATCGCCTCGACGGCCACCGACACGACCGGCGAGGTCGACCTGACCGCCTTCGAGCGCGACTTCTTCCCGATCTACCCGGCCAGCGCCAAACTGCAGAGCTGGGACATCTACGCCTGCGTCCGCCAGGTGCTCGATGTGCTGGATCCCGTCGTCGAACCGCTGCCCGAAGCCGCGGTGCGCCAGTGGGATCTGGTCAGCGAGGACACCGCGCTGCGCGCCATCCACCTGGCCGATAAACCGGCCGAGCGCGACGCCGCCCGCGCACGGCTGACCTTCGACGAGGCCGTCGGCCTGCAGTGGGCGCTGGCGCAGCGACGGCACGGTGAGCTGGCCGAATCCGGCCCGTCCGCCCCGCCGCGGCCCGACGGCCTGGCCGCGGGGCTGGCCGCGCGGCTGCCCTTCGAGCTCACCGCCGGCCAGCGCGAGGTGCTTTCGGAGATCTCCGCGGAACTGGCCGCGACCAGGCCCATGCACCGGCTGCTGCAGGGGGAGGTCGGCTCCGGCAAGACCATCATCTCGGTGCTGGCGATGCTGCAGATGGTCGACGCCGGCTACCAGTGCGCCCTGCTGGCACCCACCGAGGTGCTCGCCGTCCAGCACGCCCGGTCCATCCGCGACATCCTGGGACCACTGGCGATGGCCGGCCAGCTCGGCGGGGCCGAGAACGCCACCCGGGTGGCGCTGCTGACCGGGTCGATGTCGGCGGCGCAGAAGCGTCAGGTGCGCGACGAGGTCGCGGCCGGCGGTGCCGGCATCGTGGTGGGTACCCACGCCCTGCTGCAGGACGCCGTGGAGTTCGACAACCTGGGCATGGTTGTCGTCGACGAGCAGCACCGCTTCGGCGTCGAGCAACGGGACCGGTTGCGCGCCAAAGCTCCCGAAGGACTCACACCGCACCTGCTGGTGATGACGGCCACCCCGATCCCGCGCACCGTCGCGCTGACGGTCTACGGCGACCTGGAGACCTCGGTGCTGCGCGAGTTGCCGCGGGGGCGCCAGCCGATCACGACCAACACGATCTTCGTCAGCGAGAAACCGCAGTGGCTGTCCCGAGCCTGGGCGCGGGTCGCCGAGGAGGTGGCCGCCGGCCGGCAGGCCTATGTGGTCGCCTCACGCATCGATGAGAACGACAAAGGCGGCGCAACCGACGGCGGCGGACCAGCCGCGACCACCGTCGTCGACCTCTACGAGCATCTGCGGACCGGTCCGCTGGCCGGACTGCGGCTCGGGCTCATGCACGGCCGTCTGGGCGCTGAGCAGAAAGACGCCGTGATGGCTGCCTTCCGGGCCGGGGAACTCGACGTCCTGGTGTGCACCACGGTCATCGAGGTCGGTGTGGACGTTCCCAACGCGACGGTGATGGTGGTGATGGACGCCGACCGGTTCGGGGTCAGCCAGCTGCACCAGTTACGCGGACGGATCGGCCGCGGGCAGCACCCCAGCCTGTGCCTGCTGGCCACCCGGCTGCCCGGTGACTCCAAAGCCGGCGAGCGGCTGCGCGCGGTGGCCGCGACGCTGGACGGGTTCGCACTGGCCGACCTCGACCTTGCCGAGCGCCGGGAGGGCGATGTGCTGGGCCTGAGCCAGTCCGGGCGGCCGATCACCTTGAGGTTCCTGTCGCTGGCCGAGCACCTCGAGGTGATCCTGGCCGCGCGCGAGCTGTGCGAGTCGGTCTACGCCGCCGACCCAGACAACCCCGGACTGGGGCTGCTGGCCGCACAGTTCACCGGCGCCGACCGCATCGACTATCTGGACAAGGCATGAGTGCCCGGCGGTTGGCCGGCCTGGCCGGCGCGGCGGCGGTGGCCGTCGTAGTCGCCGCCCAGGTGGTCGGCGGAGCCCGCTCGGATCTGGCCGGGCAGGCCGGGATGCCGACGGTGCGGGCCGGCAGCGACGTGCTGGCCGGGGTGGCGACGGCGCCGACCCGCGCCCGCGGGTTCGACTACCGGCGCAGCGCGTTCGGCCGTTCCTGGGACGACGACACCTCGGCCCCCGGCGGACGCAACGGCTGCGACACCCGCAACGACATCCTCGAGCGGGATCTGACCGACAAAACCTATGTCGCCACCGCGCGGTGCCCACGGGCGATCGCCAGCGGAACGCTGCGTGATCCCTACACCAACGCCACAGTCGCCTTCGTCCGTGGCAACCAGGTCGGAGCTTCGGTGCAGATCGACCACATCGTGCCCTTGGCACTCGCCTGGGACATGGGCGCTCGGCACTGGACCGACCAGATGCGGCGAAGGTTCGCCAACGACCCGGCCAACCTGCTGGCCGTGGCCGGAAGAGCCAACCAGGACAAAGGAGATCAGGAGCCCGCCGTCTGGATGCCGCCCAATACCGCGTTCTGGTGCCAGTACGCGGTGGCGTTCATCGAGGTGGTCCGCGGCTACCGGCTTGCGGTGGACGAGGCGTCGGCGGGGCGGCTGCGGGAGGCGGCAAAGACCTGCCCCGACGGGTGATCCCGGCGAGGCACGTTGTGCTCGGCGGGGCTCAGCCGGCCCGGGACGCGGCACCCCGCGCTGCGCGCTTCGGAGTCGATGCTGCAGCGCCGGTGTCGGTGCCGCGGTCTGCCCGCGGCGCGCGCCGCCCGGTGGTGGCGCCCGTTTCCTCAGCAGGCTCCGGAGCGGCCTCACGCGGGGCCGAGAGGGTAACCGCCGCTTCGGCTTCGGCGGCCTGGGGGGCCGCCTCGGCGGCATCGGTGGCGAGGTTCGCCTCCGCCTCACGGGGAGCCGCGACCTCGGGGGCTTCGGCCGCGGTCGCCAGAGCCGGCGGGGCGGAATCCTCTGCCGGGGCCTCGCTGGGCGGAGTGACCTTGATGGCTTCGGCGACGTTGGCGTTCAGCCCCAACAGTGCGCCGATCGGGCCGACGGAGAGCCCCGGATCTACGACCGGCGCCCCCAGTCCGAGGTCGGCGGTGAAAGCCAGTCCGTCGAACATAACCCCGGCAACCGGTACCGGGTCCTCGCTGGGTACCGGGTTGATGCCGGTGCTCAGCAGCCCACCCATGTTGAATCCGAGGCTCTTGATCGAATCCGGCAGCGTCACGCCGACCAGCGACAGCACGGGGGCGAGGTCGAGGAACTGACCGCCGTTGAGGAAGGCGTTGACGGCGTTGGCCGGGATGTTGATCAACTCGTTGATCGCTCCTTCGAAGTCACCGGATCCCAGCGCATCGATGATGGCCCCGGCGCTGTTGACCACCGCCAGCACCGGCGAAACAATCGGCCCGATCGCACTCAGGAGGACGCCGCTGGCGGGAGAGGTGGTGAAATTCAGGAACGGCTCAAGGGTTGGGTAGAGGTCCCCGAGAACATCCGGCAGCACTCCGAATACAAATTGCTGGTTGATCTTGATCTCGAAACCCGGCCCCAGGCTGGCCACGGCGACCGGCGCGGTGGAGATGTTCTCCGGATCGGCGGCGAAGGGCGCCCCGAGGGCGTTGCCGATGTTGCCGGTCACCTGACCCAGGATGGTGCCGATGTCGGGGAGTTCGGAGAGGTAGGTGATCTGGTTGGCGACCACCTGCTGGATGATCGGGAACGGGTTGTCGGCCACCGCCGCGATCAGGCGGGTGATGTTGGCCGCGGCGGCCTCGAAGGTCTGCACCCAGGGCGTGATCGGGTCGATCGAGGACGCCAGCCCGACGGCGAACGCGCCGGCCCGCGTCGGCACCGCGGTCGTGCCGTCGGGCAGCGGCGCCACCGGTGCCAGGGCGATGGCCCCCGCGCTGATCGCGGTGAGTCCCGCGGTGAGGTAGGAGCGTGCTGAAGTAGTCATTTCCGACCCCCGAAGTCGATCAACAGTGGTGGGCGGAAACTAGCATCGGGCAGGGCGCAATCCAGGCGAATCCGCGAAACTCGCCGCGGCCGCCGGGACTGGCGCCGGTAACGGGCCGAAGGCTCCGCAGCCCCGATGATTCAGCGTGTCCGTGCGGCGGCGGAACGTCCGACCCGCTCGGAGGCCGGTGAATTCGCGGCAGCGGCGCTGCCCGCGCTCGCGCCTCGTGCGGAGCGGACCGAGCGGGGCTGGGCCTTCGCGG
>CAYURT010000004.1:5304-22121 GCA_964447215.1 uncultured Mycobacterium sp. | reverse complement strand
CCGTCGCTGCATCGCGGCCGCCAACGGTCGCGGCGGGCGCCGGCGCTTCCGCGTCAGTGGGAGGCGTGACCACGATGGATTTCGCGACATAGTTGGTCAAGCTGGTCAGCGCACCGATCGGGCCCACCGGCAGCCCGGAAATGGTGATGGGGGACCCGAGCGCTTCGGCGTCGGCCGCGAGCGCGTCGAATGCCACCCCGCCGGGGCTGAGCAGGCCACCCATCTGAAGCCCGATGCTGGTGATCGAATCCGGCAGTGTGATCCCCGCCAGGCTCAACAAGGGGGTCAGGTCGAGAACCTGCCCGCCGTTGAGGAAGGCGCCGACGGTATTGGCCGGGATGTTGATCAGTTCGGTGAGCGCGCCCACGAAATCGGACTCCTGCAGCAGCGCGAAGGTGTTCGACAGCCCGCTGACCACTGCCAGCGCCGGTGCCACGATCGGGCCGATCGCGCCGACCAGCAGCCCGCTGACCGGGGTGCTGGCGGCATCGAGAATCGGCTTGAGGCTGGCGTAGGCGTCCCCGGCCAGGGTCGGAAGCAGGGCCCAGACGTCCCGTTGGGAGACCGTGGCGAGACCGGGGATCGTGATGTAGGGGACGGCGTTGACGTTCTGGTTGTAGGGCGAGTTGGGAATGATGTTCAGCGCCCGGGCGCTCTCCTCCACGCCGACGGCGAACGGCGCCCCGAGTGCGTTGCTGATGTTGCCGAACACCTGCCCGGCGATGGTGCCGATGTCGGGAAGCTCCCCGAAATAGGTGATCAGGTTGCTCACAACCTGAGCCGTGATCGGAAATGCCGCACCGGACGCATAGCCACCGGTCCGCCAGCCCAGGTTGCCGTTGAGTGTGGTGTTGGGCGGGAAGGGGAACGTTCCGTTCACATACAAGCCGGTGGCCCAGTCGTTGACCAGGGTCCCGAGGTTGTCTCCGGCGGCTGTGACGATGTCGATGATGTTCTGGATCGGGTCGACCGGAGTCACCGCCGCCGTCAGGCCGACGGCCAGTTCGGCGACGTGCTGGGGAAGCAGACCGGGATCCGGACCGGCCGGGGCGACCGGCGTCAGGGCGATGGCGCCCGCGCTGAAGGCGGCGATCCCGGCGGTCAGGTAGGAACGTGCTGATGTGGACATTGCCACCCCCGGATTTGTCTGATGAACGTGTCTGGCCCGACCGTAATCCCGGGAGAGGCGTGGCGTCGCCGAATCCTCGAACGCGCCGATCAACGCTCAGAGCAGGCGAACACGACCCGATGTCAGGTCGTAGACGGCGCCGACGATCGCGCACTCACCGGCTTTTTCGGCCTCGGCGAGTACCGCACTCTTGGCGCGGATGCGCTCGATGACCGCGAGGACGTTGGCGGTGATCGCCTCGTCGAGGTCCGCGGCGCCGGTGATTCCGGGGCGGATGGCGTCGACGATGGCCTGGATGTTGCCGCCCGGGGTGGCGTCGTCGAATGCGGCCTGGACCGCTCCGCACGACGAATGCCCGAGCACGACGATCGCCTTGGAACCGAGCGCGGCCTGGCTGAACTCAAGACTGCCGAGGCTGGTCGGGGAGTCGGCGATGTTGCCGGCCTCGCGCACCACGAAGACGTCACCGACGAACTGGTCGAAGATCAGTTCCGGAGCCAGTCGGCTGTCCGCGCACCCCAGCACCGTCGCGAACGGTGCTTGTCCCGCTTCGAGTTTGGTCCAGAGCACCTCGATGTCGGCGACCTGGCGGACTTTGGGTGTGCGGGCGGCGAAACGGTCGTTGCCCTCCATCAGCGCCGCGATCGCCCCGTCGGGGTCGGCCGGCCGCGGAGGGGGTCCCGCCGCTTCCAGAATCTTCTCGGCATCTTTCCCTGAGTCCCCTGAGTCCCCGGAGGCGCAGGCGGCCACGCCGGCGACCGCCAGAGCGGGCAGTGCCCCGAGCAGGACGCGGCGGGACGGGAAGGGTTGGGCTTCAGGCGGTTTGGGGGCTTCCACGATTCTCCTGCTCAGTTCCCGCTGAAGGTCTCCGGGTTGGGCCGGAACCGGGTGCCGTCATCGAGCGAGGTGAGGCTGTCCATCTCCGACGCGGTCAGCTCGAAGTCGAAAACGTCGGCGTTCTCCGCGATCTGGCCAGGTTCCGACGAGCGGGGGATGACCACGTTGCCCAGTTGGATGTTCCACCGGATCAGGGCCTGGGCGGGGGACTTGCCGTGCGCGGCTGCCACCTCGGCGACCGTCGGGTTGGCCAGGAGTTTCCCCGCTCCCAACGGGCAGTAGGCCTCGGTGCGGATTCCGTGCTCGGCGTGGACGGCCCGTAACTCCGACTGGGCCAGCAGCGGGTGCAGCTCGATCTGGTTGACTGCCGGGACGAAGAAGGACAGGTCGATGATGTTCGACAGGTGTTCGGGGGTGAAGTTGCTGACGCCGATCGACCGGGCGTCGCCGACCTCCTTGGCCTTCATCAGCCCGCCCCAGGCGTCGATGTACTTCCCGTTCTGCTCGGCCGGCCAGTGGATCAGGTACAGGTCCAGGTAGTCCAGGCCCAGCCGTGCCAGGCTGGCTTTGCAGGCGTCCTGGGAGGACTGGAACCCCTGGTCGGCGGTGGCCAGCTTGGTGGTGACGAACAGTTCCTCACGGGGGACGCCGGATGCGGCGATCGCCCGGCCGACGGCCTCCTCGTTTCCGTCGCCGGCGTCGGTGTCGATCAACCGGTAGCCGGCGGCCAGCGCGGCGGCCACCGCGGCTTCGGCCCGATCGGGTGGCAGATCGGCGACGCCGAGACCGAGCACCGGGATGGTGTGGTCGTCGTTGAGGGTGAGGGTGGGGATCGCACCCGTCGGTGTCATGTCGCCTGCCTCTGGCGTCGTGGAATCTCGGTAGACCGGATTGCGGTGAGGATAGTACGCAGCGCCGGGGCGTTTTCCACTGGTCACCGGGCGGGCCCGCGCCCGGCGTAAGCTCCGGCCCATGACCACCGTCAAGCAGCGGGCACTGGCGCTCGGCAACGTGTTGGGCGTCAAGCTCATTCCGCGTCTGCCGAACCGGGTAAAGCAGCTCGCCTCCGGTGGCCGGGCGGTCGTCATCGACGGCAACACCCTTGATCCCTCCCTGCAGATGCTGCTGGTCGCCCAGCGGGCGGCCGGCGTCAGCGGTCTGGTGGTCGGGCGCGACCCCGCCGCCACGAGGGCCGCGAACAGCGAGCTGACCCGGGTCCTCGACGAGCCCGGGGTGCACGTCGCCGAGATCGGGCCGGTGTCCCTTCCCGGGGGCATCGCCGCCCGGCACTACCGGCCCCCGGGTCAGGACGGCCCTGCCCCGCTGCTGGTCTTCTACCACGGCGGCGGGTTCGTCTTCGGCGGCCCGGACACCCACGACTCGGCCTGCCGGCTGATCTGTCGCGACGCCGGTGTGCACGTGCTCTCGGTCGACTACCGGTTGGCGCCGGAGCACAAGGCGCCGGCCGCCGTCGACGACGCCTTCGCCGCCTATCTGTGGGCCGCCGAGCACGCCGCCGATCTCGGCGCGGACCCGCGGCGGGTGGCCGTCGGCGGGGACAGCGCCGGGGGATGCCTGGCCGCGGTGGTCACCCGGCTGGCCCGCGACGCCGGGGCACCGCTGCCCGCGCTGCAGTGGCTGATCTACCCGGTCACCGACTGGCGGGGCGGGACCCGGTCACGGACTCTGCTGGGCGACCGGTTTTTGCTGACCAAGGCCGATATGGACTGGTTCGAGGAGGCGTACCTGGGCGGCTCCGGAGTCGACATCACCGATCCGCGGGTGTCCCCGTTGCTGGCCGACGACCTCACCGGGCTGTCGCGGGCGCTGGTCGTCACCGCCGGCTTCGACCCGTTGCGTGACGAAGGCGACCGCTACGCGGCAAAATTGCGGGAGTCCGGGGTGGCCGTCGACCATCGCCGGATGACGTCGATGATCCACGCTTTCCTCAACCTCAACGTGCTCGGGGGCGGAGTGAGCCGGGCCAACACCGAGATGATCTCGGCCCTGCGGGCACACCTGGCGCATGACTGAGCGGTCCGGAGCGCGGCCGCCGGTACTCTAGAAGCGCCAATGCCGAGTCACGACAGCAAGGATCCCCGTGGCCACCAAGAAGAAAAGCACCCCTCGCTACGACCTGAACGCCCAGGCCCGCAAGCGCGATCTTGTCGTCAAGTTCGGGCTCACCACCCTGGTGGTGGTGTTCGCGGTCGGACTGGTGCTCTACATCGTGATGGGTACCGACAAGAAGGGAATCGGGGAGGCCCAAGCCGTCCGGATCAGCTCGGACACGGTGATCAAGAAGGACGGCACCGACGAGCCCAAGGCGGTGCTGTCGGTCTACGAAGACTTCCAGTGCCCGCACTGCGCCGACTTCGCCAAGACCTTCGGCCCGACCCTGAAGAAGCTGGCCGACAGCGGCGCAGCGGCCGTCGACTACTACATGCTGGCCATCCTGAACAAGGTCAGCGGGGGCTATTCGGCGCGTGCGGCCAACGCCGCCTACTGCGTGGCCGACGAGGACAAAGAGGCCTTCGTGCGGTTCCAGTCCGCGCTGTTCGCCCAGCAGCCGATGGAGGGCTCCGGAAGCGGGCCGGATAACGCCAGCCTGATCGAAACCGCACGTCAGGCCGGGGCCGGCGGGAGCGTTCCGGAGTGCGTCAACAAGGGCGTCTACGACAAGATGGTCAGCGGGCTGGCCTCCAAGACCGAAGTCACCGCCACCCCGACCATCAGGCTCAACGGTGAGGACATCAGCCC
The DNA here is from genome assembly GCA_964447215.1 of uncultured Mycobacterium sp. Taxonomy (GTDB): domain Bacteria; phylum Actinomycetota; class Actinomycetes; order Mycobacteriales; family Mycobacteriaceae; genus Mycobacterium. The sequence goes on along the minus strand of CAYURT010000004.1, from coordinate 17,395 downwards.
GGCGACCCCGGAGGAACTGATCGCCAAGGTGCGCGCGGTGGTCGGCCCGGTCCCGGCGCTGATGCCCACCGCGACCCCGTCGGCCTCGGCCTCCCCAACGGCCTCCCCGACGGCCTCCCCGACACCCGCCGCGTCATGAGCCTGACGGCGGCCGCGCCGGCCCAGCCCGGCCCGGCCCAACCGGCGTCGGCGGGCGGGGCGGCGGTGCCGCGCAGCACCGCCTGGGGCATCCTGGCCGGCGGGGTGATCGGCCTGGTCGCCGCGGGTGCGCTTCTGATCGAGAAGATCGAGATGCTCGTCGACCCCGCATATGTGCCCACCTGCAGCATCAACCCGGTGCTGTCCTGCGGCTCGGTGATGGTCACACCCCAGGCAGCGCTATTCGGCTTCCCCAACCCGCTGGTCGGGGTGGTCGCCTTCACCGTGGTTGTGGTGACCGGTGTGCTCACGGTGGCCGGGATCGGCCTGCCGCGCTGGTACTGGGCGGGCCTGATGGGCGGACTGGCGCTGGGGACGGTGTTCGTGCACTGGCTGATCTTCCAGAGCCTCTACCGGATCGGGGCGCTGTGCCCGTACTGCATGGTCGTCTGGTCGGTCACCATCCCCTTGCTGGTCATGGTCTCCTCGATCGCGCTGCGGCCGCTGGCCGGTTCGCCGGCGGTCCGGGCGCTCTACGGATGGCGATGGCCGTTGGTCACGCTGTGGTTCACCACGGTGTGCCTGATGATCCTGGTCCGGTTCTGGGACTACTGGTCCACCCTGATCTAGGTGGTCCACCCTGATCTAGGCCGGGGTCGATCGAGGTGACCCGGATCGTCGCCGGAGCGGCCGGGGGACGGCGGCTGACGGTGCCGCCGCACGGCACCCGGCCCACCACCGACCGGGTCCGGGAAGCGCTGTTCAACGTCCTGGCCGCGCGGATCGACTTCTCCGGGCTTGCGGTTGTGGACCTCTACGCGGGCTCGGGGGCGCTGGGCCTGGAGGCGCTGTCGCGGGGAGCGGGTTCGGTGTTGTTCGTCGATGACGACCGGCGCGCCGCGGCGGTGATCACCGCCAACATCGACACCGTCGGACTGCCCGGCGCCACGGTGCGCCGGTCGGCGGTCGCTGCGGTGCTCGGCGGACCCCCGCCGGCGGGCCGCGGGGTGGACCTGGTTCTCGCCGACCCCCCCTACGAGACGCCCGCCGCGGAGGTGGAGTCGATGCTGTCGCTGCTGCAGCGCAATCACTGGGTCCGCCCGGGCGCCGTGGTCGTGGTGGAACGTCCCGCGGCGGGAGCGCCGCTGATCTGGCCGGACGGTTGGACGGCCTGGCCGGCGCGGCGCTACGGCGACACCCGCCTGGAGGCGGCCGAAGTGACCGGAGGTCCGGGCGGCCCGGCCTGCTAGCGTCACGACCCATGGCCGGTGCGGTGTGTCCGGGGTCCTTCGACCCGGTGACGCTGGGGCATATCGACGTCTTCGAGCGTGCTGCCGCCCAGTTCGACGATGTCGTCGTCGCGGTCCTCGTCAACCCGAAGAAGTCTGGGATGTTCGACGTCGACGAGCGGATCGCGATGATCCGGGAGGCGACCGGGCACCTGGCCAATCTGCGGGTCGAAGCCGGGCAGGGACTGGTGGTCGACTTCGTCCGGGCCCGGGGCTTCACGGCGATCGTCAAGGGCCTGCGCACCGGGACCGACTTCGAGTACGAGCTGCAGATGGCGCAGATGAACAAGCACATCGCCGGAGTGGACACCTTCTTCGTGGCGACGGCACCCCGCTACTCCTTCGTGTCGTCGTCGTTGGCCAAGGAGGTCGCCGGCCTCGGTGGTGACGTCTCGGCTCTGCTGCCCGAATCGGTGAACCGGCGGCTGCAGGCAAAACTCACCGGCCGCTGAACCGGCGGCGGGAACTTGTGGCGACACACCGTGTCGCCAGCGCAGTCACGGCAGAAACACCAGGCACACTAGTCACAACCGACTAACGCCTGGAGGGGCCGTGTACCGAGTTTTTGAAGCGCTTGACGAATTGGGCGCGATCGTGGAGGAAGCCCGGGGCGTGCCCATGACGGCGGGCTGCGTCGTTCCGCGCGGGGACGTGCTGGAGTTGGTCGACGACATCAAGGACGCGATTCCCGGCGAACTCGATGACGCCCAGGACGTGCTCGACGCCCGGGACGCCATGCTGCGCGAGGCCAAGGAGCACGCCGAGTCCACGGTCGAGGCCGCCAACGCCGAGGCCGAGTCGCTGCTCAGCCACGCTCGCGGCGAGGCGGACCGGTTGCTCGCCGACGCCAAGTCGCAGGCCGACCGGATGGTCGCGGAGGCCCGTGCCCACAGCGAGCAGATGGTCGGGGAGGCCCGCGAGGAGGCCTCCCGGCTGGCCACCACCGCCAAGCGGGACTACGAGGCGGCCACCAGCCGGGCCAAGGCCGAGGCCGACCGACTGGTGGAGAACGGCAACATCTCCTACGAGAAGGCCGTCCAGGAGGGCATCAAGGAGCAGCAGCGGCTGGTCGCCCAGACAGAGGTGGTGCAGGCCGCCACCGCGGAGGCCACCCGGCTGGTGGACACCGCCCACGCCGAGGCCGACCGGCTGCGCGGCGAGTGCGACATCTACGTCGACAACAAGCTGGCCCAGTTCGAGGACTACCTCAACGGGACGTTGCGCTCGGTCAGCCGCGGCCGCCATCAGCTGCGCACCGCCGCGGGCACCCACGACTACGTCCAGCACTAGGAGCCGCGACGCGCCGTAGGATTCACCCCATGGCGACGCCTGACGCGGCACCTGGGGTGAATCCCGGCGCACCGCTGGTCCTCGACGTCTCGCGGCTCGGGCGCCGCCCGGGCGCGCTGATGACCGTCGACCGGACAGTGCCCAGCCCTGCGCGGATCGGGCTGGAACTGATCGGCATCGAACCCGGGGCGGAACTGGATCTGGACCTTCGCCTCGAGTCGGTTTCCGAGGGTGTGCTGGTGTCGGGAACGGTTCGGGCCCCCACCGCCGGAGAGTGTTCGCGGTGCCTGGCGCCCATCTCCGGCGATGTCGAGATCACCCTCACCGAGTTGTTCGCCTACCCTGACAGCCTGACCGAGGCCACCACCGAGGACGGCGACATCGCGCTGGTGGTGGATTACACCGTCGACCTTGAGCAGCCGATCCGCGATGCGGTCGGCCTGGCCCTGCCCTTCGCGCCGGTGTGCTCCCCGGACTGCCCCGGGCTGTGCACGCAGTGCGGGATCGCGCTGGCCACCGCCGAGCCGGGACATCGGCACGAGCAGATCGACCCGCGGTGGGCCAAGCTTGCCGAACTGGCCGCCGGCGACACCGACGCGGAAGGTTCCCGCGAGTGACCCCGCCCCGGGCGGCGCTGCTGGCCGCGCTGGGGGTCGGGCTTCCCGACGACCTGCTGACCCTGGCGCTGACCCACCGCAGCTATGCCTACGAGAACGGCGGGCTTCCCACCAACGAGCGTCTGGAGTTCCTCGGCGACGCGGTGTTGGGCCTGGTGATCACCGACGAGCTGTACCGTCGGCACCCCGACCGCCCCGAGGGGGATCTGGCGAAGCTGCGTTCCAGCGTCGTCAACACCCGGGCACTGGCCGAAGTCGCCCGGGGCCTCGACGGCGGCGGGCTGGGCGACTATCTGCTGCTGGGCCGCGGCGAGGTCACCAGCGGTGGCGCCGACAAGGCCGGAATCCTGGCCGACGGTATGGAGTCCCTGCTGGGTGCGGTCTACATCGAGCACGGGATGGACGTCGCGCGCGCCGTGGTGCTGCGACTGTTCGGGGGCTTGCTCGACACGGCGGCCGAGTTGGGAGCCGGGCTGGACTGGAAGACCAGCCTCCAGGAGCTCACCACCGAACTCGGGCTGGGCCGGCCCGGATATGCCGTGACCGGAAGCGGTCCGGATCATGAAAAGGTCTTCACCGCCGCGGTGATCCTGGCCGACACCGTCTACGGCACCGGCACGGGCCGGACGAAGAAAGAGGCCGAGCAGCAGGCCGCGGCGCACGCCTGGACCGTGCTGGATGCCCGCGCGACGGCCGGCGCCGACCTGGATGCCTGAACTTCCCGAGGTCGAGGTCGTGCGCCGCGGCCTGCAGTCCCACATCGCCGGGCGGGTGGTCGACTCGGTGCGGGTGCTGCATCCCCGCGCGGTCCGGCGGCACGCCGCCGGCGCCGCCGATCTCACCGACCGGCTGCGCGGGTCCCGGATCACCGGCACCGGCCGGCGCGGGAAGTACCTCTGGCTCAACCTCGATGACGAGAAATCCTCGCTGGTGGTGCATCTGGGCATGAGCGGGCAGATGCTGGTCGGACCGATCACCCAGACCGCCCACCTGCGTATCGCCGCGGTCCTCGACGACGGCACGGCGCTGAGTTTCGTCGACCAGCGGACCTTCGGGGGATGGCAACTGTCCGATCTGGTCAGTGTGGACGGCAGCCTGGTGCCCGCACCGGTGGCCCACATCGCCCGGGATCCCCTCGACCCGCGGTTCGACCAAGACGCGGTGGTCGCCGTCCTGCGCCGCAAGCACTCCGAGATCAAGCGGCAACTCCTCGACCAGACCGTGGTGTCGGGAATCGGCAACATCTACGCCGACGAGTCGTTGTGGCGGGCCGGTGTGCACGGTGCCCGGATGGCTGACCGGATGCCCCGCCGGCAGCTGGCCGAGCTTCTCGACTCGGCGGCGACCGTGATGACCGAGGCTTTGGCCCAGGGCGGCACCTCGTTCGACTCGCTGTATGTCAACGTCAACGGCCAGTCCGGATACTTCGACCGATCCCTGAACGTCTACGGACGGGCCGACCGTGGTTGCCGCCGCTGCGGTGCGGTGATCCGGCGGGAGAGGTTCATGAACCGCTCGTCGTTCTTCTGCCCCCGCTGTCAGCCGCGGCCGCGGGCGCGCCGGGGGTGATCTCTGGCAGGCTTTGCACCTGGCACGACGTCACGCTCACTCAGGCAAGGTAGGCAGGCAAGGTAGGCAGGCAAGGTAGGCGACTATGACCGAACTGTGGTTGGAGCGCACCGGTATCCGGCGCTACACGGGGCGCAGCAGCCGGGGAGCGCAGGTGCTCGTCGGCTCGGTGACCGACGAGGGTGTGTTCACTCCGGGCGAGTTGATGAAGATCGCCCTGGGCGGCTGCGGCGGGCTGACCACCGATGAACCGCTGCGCCGCCGGCTGGGGGACGACTACCGCGCCGTCATCCGCGTCACCGGCGCACCGGACCGCACCCGGGAGCGGTACCCGGAAGTGGGCCAGACCCTGGAGGTGGACCTCTCCGGCCTGAGCCCCGCCGAGGTCGAGCGGCTGCTGGTCGTTCTCAACCGCGCCGTCGAGCAGGTCTGCACGGTGGGCCGCACTCTCAAGCAGGGCGCCGAGGTCACCTTCGAGGTCAGCTCTGAGGATGAGGACACGGTCTCGGACTCGTGGTGAAATCAGGCAGACCGCCTGGTTATTTCGTGAGCGAAACACTGGACGAGATATACCCCACGGGGTATGGTCGAGGTTGTTGAACGCTACGCCAGCCGAGGAGATTTTTCGTGTCCGAATTCGATAGCGCAGCCCCCCACGTCATCCCGCTGGACTCCAGTGGCCTGGGCGACCGCAGCTACATCGCCCACGACGGTGTGCACGCCCTGGTCGTTGACCCCCAGCGCGACTTCGACCGCGTCGAGGAACTGCTCGCCGAGCACGGGCTCACCCTGACCCATGTCGCCGAGACCCACATTCACAACGACTATGTCACCGGCGGCCTCGAACTGGCCCGCCGCCACGATGCGACCTACGTGGTGCCCGGCGATGTCGAGCTGTCCTATGAGGGTCTGGCCGTGCGGGACGGGGACTCGTTCACCGTCGGCGGCATGACCGTCGACGTCATCCACACGCCGGGTCACACCCCGCACCACGTGTCGTTCGCGGTGCGCAAGGGCGATCACCTCGGCGCGGTGTTCACCGGCGGGTCGCTGCTGTACGGCAGCGTCGGGCGCCCCGATCTCGTGGCTCCCGACCTCGCGGTCAAACAGGCGCACGACCAGTGGCGCTCGGTGCGCCGGCTCGCCGACACCCTCGACGACCGGACCCCGATCTATCCGACCCACGGATTCGGCTCCTTCTGTGCGGCCACCCAGGCCAAGGGTCTGTCGTCGACGATCGGCAACGAGAAGACGGTCAACCCCGCGCTCACCGAGGACGAGGAGGAGTTCGTCGAGAACCTGCTGGCAGGTCTGGACGTCTTCCCCGCCTACTACGCCCACATGGGTCCGATGAACGCCGCCGGCCCGCGCGACGTCGACCTCTCGCTGCCCGAGCAGGCCGACCCGGCGGTGCTGCGCCAGCGCATCATGGCCGGGGAGTGGGTGGTGGATCTGCGCTCACGCGAGGTCTTCGCCGCCGGCCACGTCCCGGGCGCGCTGAACTTCGACCTCGACGGCCCTTTCATCAACTATCTCGCCTGGATGATGCCCTGGGGCACCCCGATCACCCTGCTGGGCTCGACCCCCCAGCAGGTTCAGGCGGCCCACCGCGAACTGGTCCGGGTCGGCATCGACAACGCCGTCGGGCAGGCCTCCGGAGGTCCGGACGTCTGGCTGGAAGATCCCGCCGCCGCGCAGCGCATGGAGCAGGTCGACTTCCACGGGGTGGCGGCCGCGCGGGCCGCCGGCGACATCTTCCTGCTGGACACCCGCCAGATCCTGGAGTGGGACGCCGGTCACGTCGACGGCGCGGTCTTCATGCCGTTCTACGAGATCGCCGACCGGCTGGCCGAGATCCCCCGGGACAAGCCGGTCCACGTCTACTGCGGCTCGGGTTACCGCGCGGCGGCGGTGGCCTCGCTGCTCCTGCACTACGGGTTCACGAACATCGTGCATGTCGACGACGAGTTCGCCAACGCCGCCGCGGCGGGGCTGAGCATCGTCGCCGATGAGGCACCTGAGCGGGAACCGGGCTGGACCTGGATCGCTTCGCGGTCGACGGTGCGCGAGTACAGCCCGAGGTCGGCGGCCGAAACCAGGGGTTGATCGGGTCGGGGCAGCGTCGCGGGAGTGGGCGCCGCCGGTACGCTGACCGGTCGTGTACCTCAAGAGTCTGACGCTGAAGGGCTTCAAGTCCTTCGCCTCGCCGACGACTCTGCGCTTCGAGCCCGGCATCACCTGCGTGGTCGGGCCCAACGGTTCGGGCAAGTCCAATGTCGTCGACGCCCTGGCCTGGGTGATGGGGGAGCAGGGGGCCAAGACCCTGCGCGGCGGCAAGATGGAGGACGTCATCTTCGCCGGGACCTCCTCTCGCGCCCCGCTGGGCCGGGCCGAGGTCACGCTGACCATCGACAATTCCGATAACGCGCTGCCCATCGAGTACTCCGAGGTGTCCATCACCCGGCGGATGTTTCGCGACGGCGCCGGAGAGTACGAGATCAACGGCAACAGCTGCCGCCTGCTCGACATCCAGGAGCTGCTGTCAGACTCCGGTATCGGCAGAGAGATGCATGTCATCGTCGGTCAGGGCCGGCTGGCTCAGATCCTGGAGTCGCGACCTGAGGACCGCCGTGCCTTCATCGAGGAGGCCGCCGGGGTTCTCAAGCACCGCAAGCGCAAGGAGAAGGCGCTGCGCAAGCTTGATGCAACCTCCGCGAACCTGGCCCGGCTGACCGACCTGACCACCGAACTGCGCCGGCAGCTCAAGCCGTTGGGCCGGCAGGCCGAGGTGGCCCGTCGTGCCGCGACCATCCAGGCCGACCTGCGCGATGCCCGGCTGCGGCTGGCGGCCGATGACCTGGTGACCCGCCGCGCCGAGTTCGCCGGCGCCGACGATATCGAGACCTCGCTGCGCCGCGAGCACGACGAGGCTGCCGCCCGGCTGGCCGCGGTGTCCGACACCCTCGCCGCGGGTGAGTCCGCGGTCGCTTCCCTGACCGATCGCGCCGAGTCCGCCCAGCAGACCTGGTTCCGCCTCTCGGCCCTGGCCGAACGGGTCAGCGCGACGGTGCGGATCGCCACCGAACGTGCGCATTACCTCGAGGCCGAACCCGTTCCCGGCACGGGTCCCGATCCGGACGCGCTGGAGGCCCAGGCCGATCAGATGGCCGAGCAGGAGCGCCGGCTGCTCGACGAACTCGCCGCGGCCCGCGGGCGGCTGGAGGCCGCCCGCGCCGACCTCGGCGAGAAGGAAGGCGCGGCCACCGAAGCCGAGCGCGCCCACCTGGCAGCGGTGCAGGCCGAGGCCGATCGCCGGGAGGGCCTGGCCCGGCTGGCCGGGCAGGTTGAGACGGCCCGGGCCAGGGTGGAGTCCATCGACGGCGGGGTGGCCCGTCTCTCCGCGGCGATCGAGGAGGCCGTCGCTCGCACCCAGGCCACCCAAGCCGAGTTCGAGACGGTTCAGGGCCGGGTCGGCGAACTCAGCCAGGGTGAGGTGGGGCTCGACGAGCACCACGACCGGACGGTGGCAGCGCTGCGACTGGCCGACGAACGGGTGACCGAACTCCAGGCTGCCGAACGGGCCGCCGAGCGTGAGGTCGCGTCGTTGCAGGCGCGGATCGACGCCCTCGCCGTCGGGTTGGACCGCAAGGACGGCGCGGCCTGGCTGGTCGAACACCGCGGCGGGGCAGGGCTTTTCGGGACGGTGGCCAAGCTGGTCAAGGTGCATCCCGGCTACGAGGCGGCGCTAGCCGTCGTCCTCGGCGCGGCTGCCGACGCGGTGGCAGCGGACGGATCGGCCGCTGCCCGGGAGGCGGTCGCCGCGCTCAAGGAGGCTGACGGCGGGCGCGCGGCGATCGTGCTGGCCGACTGGCCGGTACCTGCCCGCCAGGGCCTTGGGTCGCTTCCCGGCGGCGCTCGCTGGGCGGCCGACCTCATCGAACCCGTCCCCCGGCTGCGGGGAGCCATGTCGGCGATGCTGGCCGGCGTCGCGGTGGTGGACGACCTGAGCGCCGCACTCGAGCTGGTGGCCGACCGTCCCGACCTTCGGGCGGTCACTCGGGATGGAGACCTGGTCGGGCCGGGCTGGGTCAGTGGCGGCTCGGACCGAAAGCCCAGCGCGCTGGAGATCGCAGCGGCCATCGAGAAGGCCCGGGTCGAGTTGGCGGCAGCCGAGAACACGGTCGGCGAACTGGCCGCCGCTCTGACTGGCGCAGTGGCCGAACAGGCCAACCGGCACGATGCCGCAGAGCAGGCGCTGGCCGCTCTCAACGAGTCCGACGCGGCGATCTCGGCGATTTATGAACAGCTCGGGCGGCTGGGCCAGGACGCCCGCGCCGCGGAGGAGGAGTGGCGGCGGCTGCAGTCGCAGCGTGACGAGCTGGAGGCGGGCCGGTCCCAGAGCGTGGAGGAACTCACCGGGCTGGAAGCGCGGCTGCACGCCGCCCAGGAGAGTCAGACCGTCGTCGAGACCTCTCCGGGTGCCCGTCAGGAGTTGCAGGCCGCCGCCGAGGCGGCCCGTGCCGCGGAGGTGGAGGCCCGGCTGACGGTACGCACAGCGGAGGAACGCGCGGACGCGGTGCGCGGCAAGGCCGACTCGCTGCGCAGGGCCGCGGCAGCGGAGCGGGAGGCGCGGGTACGCGCAGAGCAGGCCCGCGCCGCCCGGGCGCACGCCGCCGAGGTTGCCGCAACGGTGGCCGACCTTGGCCGCGCTCTGTCCGAGCGGCTGGCCGGAGTGGTTGGGGCGGCCTCGCGGTCCCGCGACGCACTGACCGCTCAGCGCCAGGAGCAGCTGGCGACGGTGGCCGCCGCCCGCGAGGAAGCCGGTGCGCTCAACACCAGGATCGCCACCCTGACCGATGCGCTGCACCGCGACGAGGTGGCCAAGGCCCAGGCCGTGCTCAGGATCGAACAGCTCGAGCAGATGGTGCTCGATCAGTTCGCGATGGCCGCCGACGACCTCGTCGCCGAGTACGGACCCGATGTCGCGCTGCCGCCCTCTGAGCTGGAGATGGCCGAATACGAGCAGGCCCGCGAACGTGGTGAACAGGTCACCGCGCCGGCGCCGATGCCGTTCGACCGGCCCACCCAGGAGCGCCGCGCCAAGCGTGCCGAGCGCGACCTGGCCGAACTGGGCCGGGTCAACCCGCTGGCTCTGGAGGAGTTCGCCGCGCTGGAGGAGCGCTACACCTTCCTGTCCACCCAGCTCGAGGACGTCAAGGCGGCCCGTAAGGACCTCCTCGATGTCATCGCCGGGGTCGACGAACGCATTCTTCAGGTGTTCTCGGAGGCCTACACCGATGTGGAACGTGAGTTCTCCCAAGTCTTTTCGGCGTTGTTCCCCGGCGGGGAGGGTCGGCTGCTGCTCACCGATCCCAGCGACATGCTGACCACCGGGGTGGAGGTGGAAGCGCGTCCGCCCGGCAAGAAGATCAAACGGCTCTCGCTGCTGTCCGGCGGGGAGAAGTCGCTGACCGCGGTGGCCATGCTGGTGGCGATCTTCCGGGCCAGGCCCTCGCCGTTCTACGTCATGGACGAGGTCGAGGCCGCCCTGGACGATGTGAACCTGCGTCGGCTGCTGGGGCTCTTCGAGCAGTTGCGCACACAGTCGCAGCTGATCGTCATCACCCACCAGAAGCCGACCATGGAGATCGCCGACGCCCTCTACGGCGTCAGCATGCAGGGGGACGGCATCACCGCGGTGATCTCCCAGCGGATGCGGGGGGAGAACCTGGTCGCCGCCGCGCGGCCGTGACCGGCGGTCAGTCGCGCACCCCGATGCGGCGAAGGGCGGCCAGGTCGGTGGCCCCGCAACCGTGCAGGCAGATCCGGAGCTCCTCGATCACCGCTCCCAGCGCATCCACCGCGGCCGCCGGCGACTCCAGCGCGGGGGCCAGGAGGGGCCGCGCGATGGCGACCACCTCGGCGCCCAATGCGATCGCCTTGGCGGCGTCCATGCCGGTTCGAACCCCGCCGGAGGCCACCAGCGGCATGTCCGGCAGGACGCGGCGGACCTCGATCAGCGCCTGGGCGGTGGGAATCCCCCAGTCGGCGACCGCCGGGTAGCGCACCTCGCCGTAACGCACCAGCTGCTCCACCCTGGCCCACGAGGTGCCGCCGGCCCCCGCGACGTCGACCGCGGCGATCGGCAGGCCGCGCAGCCCCTCGGCGGCCGTCGCGCCGATACCGTGACCCACCTCCTTGACCAGCACTGGGTATCCGAGCTCGTCGGCCAGCCGGGCCAGCCGTCGCCGTGATCCGGTGAAGTCGGTGTCCCCGTTCTCCTGCATCGCCTCCTGCAGCGGGTTGAGGTGCACCGCCACCGCGTCGGCCCCGACCCTGCGCAGAGCCGCGGCCAGTTTCGGTACCACCTCGTCGGTCACCTGCGCCAGGCCGATATTGCCGATCAGCAGGATGTCCGGGGCCACGTCGCGAACCTCGAAACTGGCCGCCGCGGCGTTGCCGGAGGGGGTGTCCTCGAGCATGATGCGCTGCGAGCCGAGCATCATCCCGACCCCCAGCTTCTGGGCCGCCCCGGCGAGGTTGCGGTTGATGGTGCGGGCCAGTTCTGCCCCGCCGGTCATCGCCCCGATCAGTACCGGCGCGCGCAGCGGCGAGCCCAGGAACCGGGTGCCGAGTTCGACGGCTGCCAAGCTGGTCTGTGTGAGTGCGTTGTAGGGCAGCTCGAACCGGTCGAAACCGGTCGTCACCCCCTCGAATTCGACCGGCCCGGTCAGGCACGCCTCGATATGGCGAAGCTTGCGCGCCGACAGCTTGCCGCCGTCGGCGCTCACCGGGCGCCCTGAAACAATGGCGGGGTGTCCCAGGGTCTCTGGATCGCCATCGCGGTCATCGCCATCCTCGTCATCGCCGTGCTGGTCGTCGGCTCGCTGCGCTATCGCCGGCGTCAGATCAGCCTGCAGCGCACCACCGAGGCTGCCACACCGCTCGACCGGTCCGGCGGCTACACCGCCTCCTCGGGGATATCTTTCACACAATCGTCAGGCCAGGCTGGTGCCCCTGTCGTTGCGGACCGGCTCGACACGACCGGGCTGCCGGGGGTCGGCGACGACGCCGCGATTCCCCGCGACTCGGTCAAGAGGCCCATCTCCCAGGTGCACCTGCCAGAAGCCCCTGCGGCTCCTGAGGCCCCGGAGGTTCCTGAGGTCCCGGAGGTTCCTGATGTCGGGG
>CAYURT010000004.1:0-5204 GCA_964447215.1 uncultured Mycobacterium sp. | reverse complement strand
GCCCCTGCCGGACCTGATGTCGGGGCCATCGCCCCTCCGGCAGGCAGGCTGGAACGGCTGCGCGGGCGGCTCGCCAAATCGCACAACGCCTTCGGCCGGAGCATGCTCGGCCTGCTGGGCGGGGGAGACCTCGACGAGGACTCGTGGGAAGAGGTCGAGGACACCTTGCTGATCGCCGACCTCGGGCCGGTGGTGACCGAGTCGGTGGTGCAGAAGCTCCGCTCGGCGCTGGCCGCCAGCACCGTGCGCAGCGAGGGCGACGCCCGCGCGGTGCTGCGCGAGGTCCTCGTCGGGGAACTCGAGCCGGGACTGGACCGGTCGATCAAGGCCCTGCCGCACGCGGAGAAACCCTCGGTGCTGCTGGTGGTCGGGGTCAACGGCACCGGCAAGACCACCACCGTGGGCAAGCTGGCCCGGGTGCTCGTCGCTGACGGCAGGCGGGTCGTGCTCGGCGCCGCAGACACCTTCCGCGCCGCCGCGGCCGACCAGTTGCAGGCGTGGGCGTCGCGGGTCGGCGCGGAGGTGGTGCGGGGGAACGAGGGCGCCGATCCCGCCTCGGTGGCCTTCGACGCCGTCGACCAGGGCATCGAGGCCGGCGCCGACGTCGTCGTCATCGACACCGCCGGCCGGCTGCACACCAAGGCCGGCCTCATGGACGAACTCGGCAAGGTCAAACGTGTGGTGGACAAACGCGCCACCGTCGACGAAGTACTGCTGGTACTCGACGCCACCATCGGCCAGAACGGCCTGGCCCAGGCCCGGGTGTTCGCCGACGTCGTCGCGATCACCGGCGTGGTGCTGACCAAGCTCGACGGAACCGCCAAGGGCGGCATCGTCTTCCGGGTCCAGCAGGAACTCGGTGTCCCGGTCAAGCTGGTGGGCCTCGGAGAGGGCCCCGACGACCTGGCGCCGTTCGAGCCGGCGGCCTTCGTCGATGCGCTGCTGGGCTGAGGCGCCGTCGCAACGCCGCAGTACTTAACACCGCCGAAACCTCAAAGCCCAATCCGTTCACACGGGCGAAACGCCGGGGTGTGGCTGCTGAAACAAGCGCTGCGCATCGTTGCGGCGGAGTCGACGGTGCCCGGCCGCGACGCGAAGGAGGAGACTGCGAGTGGACCAATTCCCGGTATTGGGAGTGCCGGACACCGGAGACACGGCGTGGATGCTGACAAGCGCCGCGCTGGTGCTGCTGATGACGCCTGGCCTGGCGTTCTTCTACGGCGGCATGGTCCGGGCCCGGGGCGTTCTCAACATGATCATGATGAGCATCAGCGCCATGGGCGTGGTCACAGTGCTGTGGGTGCTCTACGGCTTCTCGATCGCCTTCGGCAACGACAAGTTCAGCCTGTTCGGCGATCCCAGCGAGTACTTCGGGCTCAAGGGCCTGATCGGCGGTAACGCGGTCGTCGAGGTGATCGCCGACCCCGCCGCGGGCGTCGAGGCCGTGGAGGCGATCGGCATTCCACTGGCCGGAACCATCCCGATGACGGTGTTCGTCGCCTTCCAGTTGATGTTCGCCATCATCACCGTCGCCCTCATCTCCGGCGCGGTCGCCGACCGGCTCAAGTTCGGCGGGTGGCTGCTCTTCGCGGCCCTGTGGGCGACCTTCGTCTACTTCCCGGTGGCCCACTGGGTGTTCTCCTTCGACGGCTTCACCGCCGAGACGGGGGGATGGATCGCCAACAAGGTGGCCGCGATCGACTTCGCCGGCGGCACCGCGGTCCACATCAACGCCGGCATCGCGGCGCTGGTGCTGGCGCTGATCCTGGGCAAGCGGATGGGCTGGCCGGCATCACCGATGCGACCGCACAACCTCCCGTTCGTCATGCTCGGCGCCGGCCTGCTGTGGTTCGGTTGGTTCGGCTTCAACGCGGGTTCGGCGATCGGCGCCGGCGGCATCGCGGGAACGGCCTTCATCACCACGGCGGTGGCCACCGCCGCGGCGATGCTGGGCTGGCTGCTCACCGAGCGCATCCGCGACGGCCACGGCACCTCGCTGGGCGCCGCCTCGGGCATCGTGGCGGGCCTGGTGGCCATCACCCCGGCCTGCTCCTCGGTCAACGTGGTCGGCGCGCTCGCCATCGGTGCGATTTCGGGCATCCTGTGCGCGCTGGCGGTGGGGCTGAAATACAAGTTCGGCTACGACGACTCCCTCGACGTGGTGGGCGTCCACCTGGTGGGTGGCCTGGTGGGCACCCTGATGGTCGGCCTGGTCGCCACCGCCGAGGCTCCGGCCGCCGTGTCGGGGCTGTTCTACGGAGGCGGTTTCGACCAACTGTGGCGTCAGGCTGTCGGCGCCTTCGCGGTTCTGGGTTACAGCGCGGTGGTCACGGCTATCTTGGCCTTGCTTGTGAAATACACCATCGGACTGCGGATTGACCGCGAGTCCGAGGCGGCCGGTGTCGATGAAGCCGAGCATGCGGAGACCGCGTACGACTTCGCTGTGGCCGGCGGCGGCACGGTTGTCTCTCGTCACGGCGCGGAGGTATAGGGATATGAAGCTGATCACTGCGATCATCAAGCCGTTCACCCTCGAGGACGTCAAGACCGGCCTGGAGGAGATGGGGGTCCTGGGTATGACGGTCAGCGAGGTCCAGGGCTACGGCAGGCAGAAGGGCCACACCGAGGTCTACCGTGGCGCGGAGTACGCCGTCGACTTCGTGCCCAAGGTCCGGGTCGAGGTCGTGGTCGACGACAACGTCGTCGACAAGGTGGTCGACGTCATGGTCGCCGCCGCACGCACCGGGAAGATCGGCGACGGGAAGGTGTGGGTGAGCCCGGTGGAAACCGTGGTTCGGGTCCGTACCGGCGAACGGGGCTCTGACGCCCTCTGACGACCGGTCGATGAACACCAACGGAACCGACCCCGCCGGCGGCGATGGCCGTCCGGCGGGGTCGGACCGGTCAGCGGCCGATCTCGCCGCGGCCAGCCGCCAGCTTCTCGGAGGCGACCAGCGCCGCCTGAACGCGGCGGATCTGCGGGACGCGCTGCTTGATCTGCACGAGTTGTGGCTGACCGGCAAGGCCGCCCAGATCGGTATCACCGCCGACAGCGGTTTCGCGATCGTCGCCACCGGAGGTCTGGGCCGGCGCGAACTCATCCCGTACTCCGACCTCGACCTGATGCTGGTGCACACCGGCATGTCGGAGAGCGTCCTCGGAGAGGTCGCCGAGCAGTTGTGGTACCCGCTGTGGGACGCCAACATCCGACTCGACCACAGCGTGCGCACCGTGCCCGAGGCGCTGGCTGTCGCCGGATCGGACATCTCCGCGGGCCTGGCGATGCTGGAGGCTCGGCACATCGCCGGTAACGCCGACCTCTCCTCGGCGCTGATCGGCGGAGCGCGCAGGCAGTGGCGGACCGGTATCGCCGCGCGCTTCGATGAACTGGTGGCCCAGACGCGGGCCCGCTGGCAACGCAGCGGCCCGATCGCCCACCGGGCTGAGCCCGACCTGAAATCGGGCATGGGCGGGCTGCGCGACGTCCAACTGCTCAACGCCCTGGCCATCGCCCAGTTGGCCGACATCTACCAGGGCGGGGCGCCGGACAACCCGGCCGGATCGCTGGCCGGCGCGCACCTGGCGCTGCTGAACATTCGCACCGAGTTGCACCGGATCTCCCGCCGCGGCCGTGACCTGATGCTGGCCCAGTTCGCCGACGAGGTCGGGGCCGCACTGCGCATCGGGGACCGTTTCGATCTGGCCAGGGTCCTGTCGGACTCGGCGCGCACGGTCAGCTACTACGTCGATGCCGGTATCCGGACCGCCGCCAATGCCCTTCCGCGACGCGGTCTTTCGGCCTTCCGCCGTCCTATTCGCCGGCCTCTTGACGAGGGCGTGATCGAATGCGCGGGCGAGATCGTCTTGGCGCGCGACGCCAAGCCGCAGCGCGACCCCGGCCTGGTCCTGAGGGTTGCCGCCGCCTCGGCCAGCACCGGGATCCCCATCGCCGCGTCCACGCTGAACCGGCTGGCGGACACCGCGCCGGAACTCCGCTCGCCGTGGCCGCGGGAAGTTCTCGACGACCTGCTGGTGGTGCTGACCGCCGGGCCGTCGGCCGTGACGACCATCGAGGCGCTGGACCGCACCGGCCTGTGGGGCCGGCTGTTCCCGGAGTGGGGCGCGGTTCGCGACCTGCCCCCCAGGGACCCCGTGCACACCTGGACCGTCGACCGGCATTTGGTCGAGACGGTCTCGCGGGCGGGGGCTTTCACCACCCGGGTGTCCCGCCCTGACCTGCTGGCGCTGGGCGCGCTGTTGCACGACATCGGCAAGGGGCGGGGCGGTGACCACAGTGTGATCGGTGCTGAGCTTGCCGCGGCGGTCGGGAACCGGATGGGCCTGTGGCCCTCCGACATCGCGCTGCTCTCGGCGATGGTGCGCCACCATCTGCTGCTGCCGTCCATCGCGACCCGTCGCGACCTCGCCGATCCCACCACCGTCACCGATGTGCTCGACGCGATCAACCGCGACTCGGTGCTGCTGGAATTGCTGCAGGTGCTCGCCGAGGCGGACTCGCTGGCCACCGGACCCGGGGTGTGGGGCGACTGGAAGGCCGCGCTCATCGGGGATCTGGTGCGCCGCTGCCGGGCCGCGCTGGCTGACGAGCCGACGCCGCAGCCCGAGCCGATCGCCGAGGACCTGCTCGCGCTGGCCCGGCGGGGTGCGGTGCACGTCGGGATGGCGCCGGCGGAGTGCGCCCACACCTACACCGTGACCATGGTCGCCCCGGACCGCCGCGGGTTGCTGTCCAAGGCCGCCGGAGTGCTGGCGCTGAACTCGCTGCGTGTGCACTCGGCGGCGGTCAACAGCGCCGAGGGGTCGGCGCTGAACACTTTCGTGGTCTCGCCCAGATTCGGTGAGCCGCCGGCCGCCGAACTGCTGCGCCAACAGTTCGCACTGGCGGTCAGCGGCGAATTCGACGTGTTCGCCGTGCTGGAGAAGCGCGCCCTCGAAACCGCCGGGCAGGGCGCCGGCCGGGTGGGCGAGCCGGTTCCCGCCGTGCCCGCGGCCGCACCGGCGCCGCCGGTGATCCTCTGGCCCGAGGGCGCCGAACCCGGCCACCGTCTGGTGGAGGTCCGGACAACCGACCGGACCGGGCTGCTCGCCGAGCTCACCCGGGTGTTCGAGCAGGCCGACATCGACATCGACTGGGCCAAGATCACCACCCTGGGTACGTCGGTGATCGATGTGTTCGCGGTCTC
>CAYURT010000003.1:126012-127654 GCA_964447215.1 uncultured Mycobacterium sp. | reverse complement strand
TCTCGACGCCGATACCCGATGACGCGCCGGTGATCAAGCAAGTCGACTCCGGTGATGGTTCAGGCAGGGCCATCGTCGCTCCAATCAGGTCGCGCTCACGGCGCGAGGATCTCAACACCTACTCGGCCGTCACCGGCCGCAACTTAGTAAGACCTGCCATGGTCGAATCAGTCAAGCCAACCACTCCGTGATCACAGGAAAGGCAGTGTTCCGCGAGACGAACAGTGGCTGCAGTCCCGTGAGACGAATCCCGAACGCTCGGCTCACGGTGGCGTCCGAGTGCAGCCGGCCGTGAGAACCTGCAGCTGGGCCTGCCCAAGGTCGAGGCTGCTGCGTGCACATTGTGAGATGCGACGTCGACGTACGAGTCACCGGCCATTGGTAGGTGCCTTCTCATCGTTGAGCGCCGCGACGATCCACTGCTCGCTGGGCGACTCTTGTGGATACCCACAGGAGGGACTGTAATCCGTTGTCAAAGAACGACTCTGATATCGGAGAGCGTGGTCGGGTGCGAGGAGCAGATCAACGCCCTGATACGTGCCGGTCTCCCGTGTGCACGCCGTATCGCCGGACAGGAGAACGGTTCAAACGGTTGTCGGCCAGTAGCCGACGATGCCATCGCCGAACTCCAAGTCCGTCTGGGGAAAGTCGTCGCCGATCGCCAGCAGCGGCTCGTGGGCGAGTCGGGCGGTGGCGTAGCTCATGCAGTCGCCGAGATCGAGTCCCGCGGGGTGACGACCACGGCCGAAGTGTAGATAGGCGCGATGGGCTGCATAAGCGTGTTCGGCGGTGTATTGAGCTACCCGCAGACTGATTTCGGTGCTTAGCCGGTCGAAGACGGTTCGTGCCACGGGTCCTCGCCGGGCTGTGAGCACGATCAGTGTTTCGGTGAGAGTTGCGGCACTGATGGCTGGACTACGGGTGCCGGCGAGCACCGCGGCGACCTGCTCGGCAGCCGGTTCGTTCTGAATGAGCGCCACCAGCGCCGAGGAGTCGATGATCAAGGTCAGGCTCCGATCTCGGGGTCAAGGCCGAGGATTTTCTCCCTCTCGGCCTTGGTGATGGGCGGCTGTGCGGGCAGCAGAGGCCAAATCTCGGTGCGCATGACATCGAGTAGCGCGGTGACACGTTCGTCGTACTGGGCTTCCAGGAGAGAAAGTTGCGCTCGAAGCGCGTCCCGGATTGCCTGGGTCTTATTGCGGTGGCCCATCCGTGCGGCGAGTTCGTCGGCGAGCCGGTCCACTTCGGGGTCCTTGATGTTCAGAGCCATAGGTAGATGGTACCGGAGGATGGTGTCAGGGTACCCTGACTCGACGGGGGGTTAGACTGTCCGTTTGGTCGACGTTTGTGACGGGTAACCGGCTAAGGCGTCGTGGAACCACGAACGAGAAGGT
Organism: uncultured Mycobacterium sp.; assembly: GCA_964447215.1. Classification (GTDB taxonomy): domain Bacteria; phylum Actinomycetota; class Actinomycetes; order Mycobacteriales; family Mycobacteriaceae; genus Mycobacterium. Next base: position 126,260 of record CAYURT010000003.1, on the reverse strand, counting down.
GGCGAAATGAATTCAACCCGTCTTGCGCAGCGGATCGCCCTGCTGGTCGGGGCTGCGGCGGTGATGGGTTCAGGTGCCCTCGCCGCATGCAGCTCGGAGAAGAAGGACGAGAAGCCGGCCGAAAGGCCGGCCGGCGAAGCGCCGGCCGTCGTCCCGACGGAGAAGAAGAGCCTCGGGTCCTTCACCCCGACCGTCAAGGCCCCCCCGGCGCCCACCGCGCTGCCGGGCAATGTGGTCACCGGCGGGTA
>CAYURT010000003.1:0-125912 GCA_964447215.1 uncultured Mycobacterium sp. | reverse complement strand
TCAAGGCCCCCCCGGCGCCCACCGCGCTGCCGGGCAATGTGGTCACCGGCGGGTAACTGACCCCAGCCCCTCGTTCGCGCTGGGACAGGGGAACGACGGGACTCCACGCCGTATCATCCGCAGGTCGCCGTTGGCGGCCGGGCAGCTCACCGCTGCGCCCCGGGCGGGCGCGCATCCATCGTGTTGTCGGTGCCTGCTGCTTGAGATGTCGTCAACACGACCGAGGGGGATTCGACACGATGTCGGGGGCGAGCAACGCGGGGTCATCTCCGTGCCGGCGCATTCCGCAACGGTAGCGAGTCCGCCCCGCGACCGCCGACCCGTCCCGGCGGTGCGAGAACCCCGGCTCCGCCGTGCGTGATTAGCCTGCGCCTCCCGACTGCCCGCATAATTGCCTGGGGGCGGTTTACAGGTGTGGATCAGGAGTTTCGTGTGACTCAACCTCACACCGATCGGGTGCCTGACGCCGACGTGATCATCGCCGGCGGCGGGCTTTCCGGGCTCTCCCTCGCCGTGGCCCTGCTCGACGCCGGTCTGGATCACGGTGGGCGAATCCTCATCGTCGATCCCCGGGAGGCGCTCGACGGCGCCGACCGAACGTGGTGTTTCTTCGATCTCGTGCCCCATGCGTTCGAGTCCGCGATCGCCCACCGCTGGGGCCGGTGGCGCGTCCGCCGCGGTACCGCCGAGGTGGTGCGCTCGGCGCCGGGCATCACCTACTGCCACATCCCCGGGGATCGGTTCTATCGGGTCGCCCTTGACCGCATCGCCGGGGCGGGCGACCGCATCGAGCTGGTCCTCGGGACGACGGTCGAGGGTCTGGAGGATCGCGGTGACCATGTCGAGGCGCACACCGGCAATGGGGTGCTGCGCGCTCGCCTGGTGATGGACTCCAGGCCGCCGCCTTTGACCCTCGCGGCCGGTGGCGGCGACGTCCGTCTGTTGCAGCACTTCCGTGGTCGTGTCGTCCGCAGCGCGGAACCGGCATTCGAGGCCGACACCGTGACATTGATGGACTTCGACGTCTCCCAGGCCCACGGCCTGCACTTCGTCTACGTGCTGCCCTTCGACGCGCACACCGCGCTCGTCGAGAGCACGTTTTTCACCGAGCGGTTGCTGCCGGAGGCCGTCTACGAGGAAGCCATCGACACCTGGCTGGCGCGCCGGCGGCCCGGCGCCGTTTTCGAGACGATGTCGCGGGAGAGCGGGGTGATCCCGATGACCACGGAGCCCTTCGATGCCTGGCCGAGTCCGCGAATCGTCCGGATCGGAACGGCGGGTGGACATGTCAAGCCGTCGAGCGGGTACGCCTTCCTGGCCGTGCAGCGCTTCGTCGCCGAGTTTGCCCCCCGCGTGGTTTCCGCGCTGCGAGCGGGCGGCTGCCCCGAGCCGCCGCCGGTACGGCCGCCTCGTACAACGGCCCTCGACGCGATTTTCCTCTCCTACCTGCGCCGGCTTCCCGAGCGTGCGCCGGACACGTTCTACCGGCTCTTCGAGAGGGTGCCCCCCGCGGCGCTGGCCCGCTTCCTCTCCGATACCGGCACGGTCGCCGACGACCTGACAGTCATGCGCCGGAGTGACTCCCCGCGCCTGGCGCTCGAGGCTGTTCGCGCCGCACCGCTGCTGCTGCGCAAGACGCGATAGGCCCAGGGGCGGTTCCCCGCCCGCGCAGCCGCTGCCCGCCCGTTGGTTCCGGACGCCGAACCGGGGCGCGCGCGTTAGGCTCAGAGGGGTTGTTCCCACTGGCTGATGAGGGTGATCTCCATGAGTCTCGCTATCGACGTGCCGGCCACGTTTCCCGCCCATGACCCCGCCGGATGGCGACAGGTCCCAGCGTCCTACGCCCCACTGGACCCGGCCCGGGTCGCGGCGCTCATGGCAAGGGAGTGGGAACGCTACGCCACCACGACCTCGGGCTCTGCCGACCACGCGGCGCGCTCCGTCAAGACCCTGCCGTTGGGGGTGACCAGCAGCTTCCAGTACTGGGATCCGTACCCGATGGCCGTGAAGTCCGCCCGCGGCGCCTACGTCACCGACTGCGACGACCGCAAGGTGCTGGATCTGTCGATGGGCTTCGGGGCAATGCTCGTCGGCCACCTCAACCCCGCCGTGGTGGCCAAGGTCAAAGAGTTCCTCGACGACATCGGCACGCTGTTCGTGACGCCGTCGCCGATCTCCACCGACGTCGCCGAGCGCTTCAAGCAGCGCTTCGGCCTGGACATGCTGCGGTTCACCAACTCCGGCACCGAGTCGACGATGTACGCGGTGCGTGCCGCGCGCGCCTACACCGGCCGCAAGCAGATCATCAAGATCGAAGGCGGCTACCACGGCGGCTACGACGGATTGTCGGTATCGGTGAAGCCGGGTATCGACGAGATCGGTCCCGCCGACGACCCGACCCCGCAGGTGCCCTTCGACGTCGAAGCCGGCGTCGTGCACACGGTGGCCTACAACGACCTGGGCCAGATGGAACGCAAGCTCGCCGCGCACGCCAAGGACGTCGCCTGTGTGGTGATGGAACCGGTGATCGAGAACCTCGGCATCGTGCTGCCCGACGCCGGCTACGTCGCCGGAGTGCGCAAGCTGTGTGACGACCACAACGTGCTGCTGATCTTCGACGAGGTCAAGACCGGCCTGACCGCCGGCGCCCACGGCGCGGCGGCGCGGCTCGGCGTCAAGCCCGATCTGATCACGCTGGCCAAGTCCATCGGCGGCGGCCTCCCGCTCGCGGCGTTCGGCGGCACCGAGGAGGTCATGCAGGTCGTCGTCGACAACCGGATGGCCCACTTCGGCACCTACAACGGCAACCCGTTGTGCATGGCCGCGGCCCTGGCGGTCGACGAGGTCGCCACCGATCAGGCGCTGGCCGCCGCGGAGCAGGTCAACGACAACGCCATGGAAGCCATGGACACCATCATCCGGGACTACGAATTGCCCGCGCACACCGTGGGATTCGGAGTGAAGGGCGCGGTGACCTGGTCGCCCACCCCGATCCGCAACTACCGCGACTACAAGCTCGCCACCGACTTCGAGGCCGCTGAGCTGGGCTGGCTGTGGGGGATCAACCGGGGCATCCTGACACCCCCGGGCATGGACGACCAGTGGCTGGTGTCGCTGATGCACACCGATGCCGATATGAACAAGTGGGTCGAGGCCTTCGGCGAACTGGCCAAGGAGCTGCGGGCCTGACCCGCCGACCCCGCCGGCGATGGCAGGCCGACCCTCAGGAGTCCGTCCCGCCAGTGACTTTCACGGGTGAACCGTTGTCCACGTGGTGGTTTCGGCCAACGGCCTGCGCCCGGTCTGCGGCGTGGGCGCGTCGTCGGGGGGAATCCCGAGCCGGATCAGCGCTTGGGGGTGGGCTTCGCCGTCGAACACCTCACAGGCCAGCATCAGACGACTGCGCATCTCGTTGAGGGGTGCGGTGAGCGGGCAGCTGGCCAGGCCCATCGCGGTGGCCGTCAGCGTGATGTGGCTGAGCGCCTCACCGGCCCGCAGCCGCGTGGCGTCGTTGTCATCCCGAGTGCCGAGTACCAGGAGGACCGCATCGTCATCGGGCTCCCCGGCATCGCCGCCGTCGGTCCCGGTGAAGCGGAGTTCGACGCCGCCGTCATCGTGGCGAATCCACTGCGAACGTGGAACCACGGCCAACTCCACGCCCAGTCGCGCCGCGCGGATGCTCAGCAACTCCAGCGTGGCGGGCGGGATCCGGCGCGCCGGGTACCGGCGCACGTCGGCCCGGCGCCGGGCGATGGCGCCCGCCAATTCCAGGTGCGCGGCGTCGGGCGGTTGCTCGATGACCTCGAGGATCGCCAGGTGGCTGTCATCACCGCCGTCGGGGAACCGCCGTACCCGCGGGGACCAGCCTGCGGCGGCGAGCGCCACGACACAGTGGTCGAGGACCGCTCCGCAGCCGAGCAGGACGTCGCGGCGGTCCGCCGGTGACGCGCCGGCCTGCCGGTGCCAGTCGGCGTAGAGGTGCACCGCGGTGTCGTCCACGCGCCAGCGCCAGGGCTGCATGTTGCCGGAGGACGGTGCGCGGGCGGCCACGTCGAGCACCCGCTCCAGGGTGGCCTGGTCCGGGAAGGCTGTGGCCAAGGGGCTCACCTCCGTCGGCTTTCTGCGACTCTGGGTCGATCATAACGGCGAAGCACACAGATCAACACCTGAATTGGTCAGCGGGGGTCCGCCGTTACGGATGCAGGTTCCACTGGCCGCAGTCCTGGGCCAGGACGTCGTTGACGTCGACTTCGATGCCGCCGACCAGCGGGCCCGGGTTCGAGGCGGTGGCCACGATCCGCTGGTAGAGCACCGCGGCGGGGTCGACTTTGGTGCCCGACCAGGCGCGGGTCTGCCAGGCCCAGCGGCGTCCCGGCGTGCGCGAGAACCCGATGACCCCGTCGGCGGCGGCCCACTGGCACACGTCGATGCCCCCGTAGACCCCGGTGCGCTGGACCCCGAGGACGGAGTTGATGCCGCGAAACCATGGCAACGCCAGCCTGTTCCAGGTGTCGCGGCTGATGTCCTCGTCGACGCTGAAGAAGATCGGTGCGCTCTGGCCACCGCCTGCCGCGGTGTGCAACTGCCAGGCGGTGCGGGCGTCGGCGATGCCACCGGCGGCACCGCGGGTGTAGTCCGACGGCGCCGTCCCGCCCGGCTTGCCGTACTGGTAGTTGCTGACGATGACCAGTCCCGCGGCGGTCAGCGACTCCGCATACGGCCGGGTGATCGGCTTGGCGCCGAAGTTGGATCCGGGCCGCGACGTCGAGACGTAGTTGATCACCCCGGCGTAGCCGGCGGCCCGGATGTCCGCCGCCGGAATCTGGCGCATGGCGTAGTCGATCAGCATGGGAGCCGCGGCAGTGGCCTCGGGCGGGCGCGCGCTCACGGCCCCCAGACCGGCCAGCGCCGATGCGGCCCCCGCGTAGCGCAGAGCGTCACGCCGGGAGACCGGGCGTGGCTGCCGGAGGCCGGAGTTCACCGAGAAGTCCCGCACCGCGCGATGTTAACAATGGGGCGGCTGGTGCCAGTGGGACTAGCTGCTGGTGATTCCGGTTTGTTGGGTATTCGTGTCCGAACGGGTACGTCTCAGCCGATGCTGTCGACGGCAGCGGCGACCCTGGCCTGGAACTCCGGCGGAAGCGGGATGTAGCCGACCTTGTTCAGGTCGGTCTGGCCCACGGTGATCGCCGAGGCAAGGAACGCCTTGACCGTCTCGCCGGTAACGGTGTCCGGATAGCGCGAGCAGACGAGGGCGTAGCCCGGCAACAGGATCGGGTAGCCGAAACGCGCCGTGGGAGCGAAGGCCGGGGTCATGTCGAGGACGAGGTCATTGCCCTCGCCGATGATCGTCACCGGTGCGATGGAATCGCCCTCCCAGTCGGTACCGATTCGGGTCACCCCGGCGGTGGTCTTGATGTCGGCGGTCGAGAGATCCTGGTTGATCGCCGAGGACCAGTCGTTGTAGGTGATCGCGCCGGGGGTGTTCCTCACCATCTCCGCGGCGCCCTGGTTGCCCTCGGCGCCCTGCCCGACGCCGCCGTTGAACGCCTTCCCGGCGCCCCGGTCCCAAACGCCTCCCGACGCCGATTGCAGGTACTGCTGGAAGTTGTCGGTGGTTCCCGAGGCATCGCTGCGGTGGATGACCTCGATCTCGACGTCGGGCAGCGATGTCCTCGGGCTGGGGTGACCTCTGCCCGACGGCAGGTTGAGTGCCTCGATGGCCGGGTCGTTCCACCGGGTGATCGCGCCGGAGAAGATGCCGGCCAGGGTGGGAGCGTCCAGGATCAACACGTTGACGTCGGGGAGGTTGTAGGTGACGGCGATCGGTTCGAACACGATCGGGATGTTCAGCGCATCCGCGCCGTCGCAGCGTTTCCGGGCCGCGTCGTACTCGGCGCCCTGCAATGGCGAGTCCGAGTTGCCGAAGTCGGTGTTGCCGGCGACGAACTCGGTGATACCGGCACCGGAACCGATGGCCGCGTAGTCCAGGGTCGCCTCCGGACAGGCCTTCTGGAACGCCTCGGCGAAGTGGGCCATCGCGGCGGCCTGGGCGGTGGATCCGCCTGCCCGCACAGCGGGGTCAGCCGGGCAGGCGACGGTGGCGTCCTCGGCGTAGGGCTGCACCGGCCCGGTCTGGGCGCAGGCGCTGATCAGTACCGACACCGCGCCGGTGAGGGCGGCGAGACCTCGCCTCCGGGTGCTGGTCATCACGGTTGCCTCCTTGCGGCGATCCGGGCCGAACGGGGGTTCGCCCGGAAAGGTGACGGGCCGTCCCCGCGCTTCAGCCAATATCAACGAAGACCATCACCCCATCAACGGCTGCGCGGATATTGCCACCGCTCGTCACGTGCTGTTCATCCCGGCGACGGACGGGGTTCACCACGGCGGCGGGCTCCCCGGTGCCGCCGTTTCCCGCGGCGGCCCATCCCGCTCGACTAGTCTGCCGATGTGAACCTCGAGAAGGTCATCTTCGGTTTCTTCGTGCTGTTGGCGGCGACACTGAACTTCGGCTTCTTCGTCGGCGACATCAGCGACCCCGAGGTGCACAACTCCTGGGAGCTCTTCGCCGCACTCGTGGTGGCCCTGGTCACGACGATCCTGAAATTCGGTGACAGCACCCAGTTGGGGGCGGTGCAGCTGGCCACCAGCCTGGTCGCCCTGCTGCAGCTCGCCGCCGCCTCGGGGATGTGGGTGTGGGCCACCCAGGTTTCCCCCGACGGCTTGAACGGGCACGCCACCGCCAGCGTGGTGTCGCTGTCCGGCGGGGCGCTGCTGGCCAACCTGGTCTCGGTCACGCTTCTGGTCATCGAAACGGCGACCTTCCGCCGCCGCTAGCCCACCGCCGGACAGTCGATGCCGAACCCGCAGCAGCTCCTCGGAACCTGGGCCCGGCGGCGGGTGACCCAGCGCCGCGCCACCGTAGACATCCCGAGCACGGTGCCCACGACCGAGGTGATCTTCCTGATCATGCGCCGGCTGCGCGCGCCGCTCATCGTGGTGATCGTCACCTTCAGCTTCTGCGCGGCCGGGATGATGCTGATGCCGGGCCATGACGATCAGGGAAACCCGTACCGGCTGAACATCTTCGACGCCTTCTATCAGATGACCATCACCTTGACCACGGTCGGCTACACCGAGGCGCCCTACCCGTTCAGCTATCCGCAGCGGATGTGGCTGTCGATGTCGATCTTCCTGTTGGTCATCAGCTGGGCCTACGCCATCGCGGTGTTCTTCGCGCTGGTCCAAAGCGCTCCTTTCCAGGCCGCCGTGGCCACCCAGAAGTTCCGGCGCCGGGTTCGCCGGATGGTCGAGCCGTTCATCATCGTCGCCGGCTACGGCGACGCCGGACGGATCGTCGGCGCCGAACTCGACGACCACTACCGGCGCTTCGTCGTCGTCGACAAGCAGCAGGACCGGATCGACTCGCTGGCCTCCGAGCAAGTCAGCTCCGACGTCCCAGCCCTGGCCGGGGACTGCGCATCGACAGCGGTCCTGGGAATGGCCGGACTGGGGCATCGGCACTGCGAGGGGGTGCTCGCTCTGACCGACGACGACGACACCAACCTGGCTGTCGTCATGGCGACCTCGCTGCTGCGACCGGATCTGCCGGTGCTCGGCCGGTGCGCCCGCCAGCGCACCCAGGACAGGATGGATCACTTCGCGCCGGCGTCGGCGATCAACGCCGACGACAGGTTCGGCGAAGACCTGGCCCTGTCGATCCATCAGCCGGTCAGCCACCAGCTGCTCAAGTGGCTCATGGACAACGACCAGGAGAGACTGCCGCCGTTGCGCCCGAATCTGGCCCAGCGCACCTGGCTCGTCTGCGCCGAGGGCGAGTTCGGCGACTCGGTGGTCGAAGGTCTGGCCGCCATCGGGGTCTCGGTCGAACTCATCGACCCCGACGGCAGCGTCCCCGAGGTCTCAGGCCCGGTCGGTTTCGTCGCCGGCACCGACAACGACGCGGTCAACATCGCGCTGGCCGAGCAGGCCCGCAAGGCCGACCCCGAGGTCTATCTGGTGCTGCGGCAGCAGACCAACGCCAACAGGGCGCTGCTGGAGACCTTGCAGATCGACTCGGTCCACATCGGCACCGAACTCGTCGCCCGGGAGGTGCTCGCCCGGATTCTCACCCCGGTCTTCTGGAGCTTCGTCGAGCACGCCCTGACCCGCGACGACCAGTGGGCCACCGAGGTCCGTGACCACCTGCTGGAACGCTGCGGACCCCGCACTCCGGAGCGCACGGTGATCACGCTCTCCGCCGAGCAGGCTCCCGCCCTGGCGGGGTGGCTGCAGCAGGGGCGGACCCTGACCCTGCACGACCTGATGCGCCGGCCCGGCGACCGGGAGGCGACGCTGCCGGTGGCGGCACTGGTGCTGATCCGCGACGGCGAGTCCGGATTCATGCCGGACGCCGAGAGCCGACTGCGTCTGGGCGACCAGATCCTGTTCATCGGCGAGCCCGACGGGCTGTCGGAGTTCGGCGAAACCTGCCATTACCCGGCCACGGTGGAGTACCTGGTCACCGGGCGCGACGTTCCCTCCTCGTGGGTGTGGTCGCGGTTGGCCGCCGCCCGCCGGGCCAGGACCGCCTGAGAATCGGACCGCTCGTCATTCCGGCTGGCAGGATCAGGACGCGACCATGCCGCCGATGAAGGGGCCGAACCGGATGCCGACCAAGACCGGAAAGCAGATCCTCGCCGAATTTCTTGACTGTTTCGAGGTCGATCACGTCTTCGGAAACCCGGGAACCACCGAGACGACGTTCCTGGACGTCGTGGCCGGCCATCCGCGGTGCCGGTACGTTCTCGGCCTGCACGAGTCGACAGCGACCGGCATAGCCGCCGGCTATGCGATCAAGAGCGGTAAACCGGCCGTGCTGAACATTCACACCTACCCGGGGCTGGCCAACGCGATGAGCTCCATGTTCAACGCGTACGCGGCCGGGATACCGCTGCTCGTGATTGCCGGCCAGCAGAACAGGGCGCACCTGATTCACGAACCGATCCTGTCCGGGGACCTGACGCTGCTGGCGCACACCGCGACCCACTCGCGCTACCAGGTCGACCGCATCTCGGATATGAGTGTTCTCCTGCAGCGCGCTTATCTTGACGCGAGCGAGTCGAAATCCCCGTGTTTCGTCGCGCTCCCCATGGAGATCTATCAGGACGAAACGGCCGACGCCTACTTCAAGCCGACCAAGATCCTCGGCGCCAGCGCATCTGACGGCCTCGATCAGATCGCGGAGGTCATCAGCGGCCGCGCGGGCAAGACCGTCTTCGTCGCCGACGCCGAAGCCGCTTGGAGTCCCGGGATCGGTGCAGCCCTGCGGGACCTCAGCCTCGCGTTGGACGCCGATGTGTTCCTCGCCCCCTTTTCCTTGGTGTCCATGGCTGACGTCGACGCCGCCAACTACCGCGGGGTTCTGCCGGCAGTGTCGAGCGAGGCCAACGAGGTTCTCTCCGGCTACGACATCGTCATCCTGCTGGGCGAGAAGATCCAGTCGTTTCTCCACCACGAGAAACCCACCCTGCCAGCCGCTCCCACGATCGTGCAGTTCAGCGATGGCAGGACCAGGATTCGGTATGACTGCCCCTTCGACTTCGTGGTACGCGGGGATATCGCCGGCAACCTCTCCGCTCTGCGGAGAATGCTGAACGTCGAACCGCCGCTTGAGCGACCCCGACCGTCGTCGGCCCCGGACAACGCGACGCTGCTGTGGCGGATCCTGAACCGTCTTGACCGGGGGACGCCGATCGTCATCGAGGGTTCGTCGCATCAGTCCCAGGAAGAGCAGATCGTGGCCGAACTCCGTTTCCGGGAAGTCTATTTCGAGCCCAGGGGCGGCGCGCTCGGAATGGCGATGCCGATGACGGTCGGAATGTCACTGCACAGCGGTACACATTCGGTCTGCCTGCTCGGCGACGGCGGGAGCATGTACTCCATCCATTCCATCTGGACTGCCGCGCACTACCGCATTCCCGTCGTGTTCATCTGCGTGGTCAACCACGAGTACAAGATTCTCAAGCAGCTCTGGAAGCTTCAGGTTCCCGACAGCGACCCCGAGAGCTACCGGGCGAGTATGGATCTGACCGATCCGGAGGTGGATCTGCATGCGATCGTGCGTGGCTTCGGGGGCAGGGTCGACCACGCGACCTCCGAGAACTTCGAACACGTGCTCGCCGAGGCCTTCGGACACCGGGGACCCACGTTCATCACCGTCGACGACACCGACCTCGGCAGTGACGCGGGCGCAGGCCCGGCGTGAACGGACGCGGTCATGGGATGCCCGTCCCGCCGTCGGGGCGGGTGCCCCTCAGTCGGCCAGCCGCACGACCCCCGATTCGCCGTCGAGCACGATGCGGTCCCCGGTCCGGAAAACCCTTGTGGCGGTCCGGGTGTTGACCACCGCCGGCAGGCCGTACTCGCGGGCCACCACCGCGCCGTGGGACACCGCGCTGCCGATATCGGTCACCAGTCCGGCGATCAGGCTGAAGTAGGGGGTCCAGCCGACGTCGGTGATCGGCGCCACCAGGATCTCGCCGCGCTGCAGGTCGGCGGCCTCGTCGAGGGTGCGCACGATCCGCGCGACGCCGGTGACCCGCCCGCGGCTTACCGGGGCCCCGCGGACCACACCGTCGGCGCCGTCGGCCGGGGTGTCCAGGTCGAGCCGCTCGGGCTCGCCCTGGAAGACGTCCGGGAACTGGTAGCTCTCCTGGCGGCCGAAGGCCTCCCGGCGGGCCAGTGCGACCGCCGCCAGGCCCGTCTCGCCGCCCCGGGCCAGTCGCCCGAGTTCGTCGTGGGTCAGGAAGAACACCGCGTCGGGGTCCGGAAGCAGTCCCTCGGCCACCAGCAGCGCCGCCAGCGCGCGGTAGGCCGCCTTGAATCCGGTGGTGACCGCGACCAGTCCCGACTTCGTCTCCTCGCGGGAGCGGACGGCCCGTCGGGCCATCGCGGCCAGCAGCGCGACGGCGCGGCCGCTCTCGGGGGCGCGCGGGGTCGCGGTGCGCCCCGAACCGCCCTGGCGCAGCGAGACCTGCAGTGAGCGGATCACCGGCAGCGGGTCGTGCCGCCATTCGGGCTGGCGCAGTTCCAGTTCCTTGATGGCGCGGTGGCCGTGGCGGTGCAGATAGCTTTCGAACTCCGCCCGGGCGGCGCCGGCTGCCGGGGACCGCAGCCAGGCCAGCGCCGCCTCCGGGTCGGCACGCACGAACGACTCCTGTCCGTCGGGGTGGGCGACGATCCGCTGCCCGATGCGTTCGGCGCCGGCGATGATGTCGGCGCTCTCGACGTCCTTGGCTCCGGCGAGCAGCGCCGCCACCGTCGCGTGGTCGGCCTCGTTGGCCTCGCGTCCCCCCGCGACCACCCCCAGCAGGGTCGGGGTGAGCACACCCGATCCGGCAGAGGAGATCAGGTGGTAGTGCATGGCGTTGTGGATGGCCGGTAACCGGCGGTCGATCTGTTCCCATGCGGTGGAGGCGGTTTCGGCCTCTCCGAAGCGCAGTTCGGCGACGAGGCGCTTCATTTCCCGGCGCGCCCGTGGCTGACTCAGGAGGTAGCGCAGATAGCGGACGCCGTTGGCGCTCCGGCGCAGCCGTGACGGTGGTTGCCCACCGCGGATGGTGAACTCGGTGACCGGCCGCCCGCACACCGAGAGGGCCAATTGCTCGGCGCTGGACCCGATCGCGTGCGTGACGGTCTCGCTCATGGTGCTCAGGTTCAGGAAGAGGTGCCCGGAGTTCATCATCAGGAACCGCATCTGCGGGAGGATCGCGTCCTGGATGCCCACTTCGACGTGCATCATCTGCATGCCGACGTCGATGCTGCGGGCGGTGAAGGAGTAGGACAGCGGAGTGCAGGCTCCCGGGAACATCTCACCGACGTTGCACCGGGTGTAGACGTGCGTCGGGTCGGTGATCGGGGTGTCCAGTTCGTTGGGGTCCGGCGGCAGCTGGGTGATCGGACGGGCTTGCAGCCAGTGCACCTCACCGTCGGCGTCGACCGCCCACTCCAGGTCCAGCGGGTGTCCCACGGCCGCTTCGGCGGCCAGCGCGGACGCGAACAGCCGGCGCCGGAGGGGGTCATCGAGAATCGCCGCGGCACCGTCGATCTGGGCCTCCCGGGTGTCGCCGCGGCGGTCCAGGACGTAGTGGTCGGGGGAGGCCTGCCCGCTGACCAGCGCCTCGCCCAGCCCCCGGACGGCGTCGATGACGACGCGGTCCCGGCGTCCGGAGACGGGGTCGGCGGTGAACAGCACGCCTGCGCACACCGCGGGGGCCATCGCCTGGACTACCACCGACATCGCCGGCGCGCCGGTCTGCTCACCGCTCTGCCGGCGGTAGGCGACGGCCCGGGCGTTCTGCAGCGAGTCAAGGCAGCGCTCGACGGCTTCGTTGAGGGCGTCGATGCCGGTGACGTCGAGCACCGTCTCGTACTGGCCGGCGAAGCTGGCCTCGGCGGAGTCCTCGCCCAGCGCCGAGGAGCGCACCGCCACCGGACCGGAGCCCAGCTCGGCGTAACGCTCGGCGAGGTCGCCGGGCAGGTTGCCCGGACTCGCCCCGACGATCACGAAAGCCGGTGGGACCCGCAGGCCGAGTGCGACGAGCTTGGCCAGGCCTTCGGCCTTCCCACCGACCGCGGCGTCGCCGAGTTCGTCGAGGTTCAGGATGGTGGGCGCGTTCACCGATACCGGCCTCCGGCCACAGCGCTTCCGAGGTCGTCGGGGCTCAGGTCATAGTCGTGCAGACCGCACTTCTCATGGAGTTTGCGGTACTCCCGGAAGCGTCCCGGAAACAGGAAGGGTGTGCGTCCCATGGCGTCCCGGTAGTAGCTGCTGCACGACGGCGAGGCCCAGGAGTAGCGCCCGAAGCGCGGCGCCAGCCAGTCGTTGTAGGCGCGGTTGACCGCCGGCTTGACCGACAGTGAACGCACGCCGGCGGCCTGTTTGGCGGCCAGCAGACCCACGATGGTCGCGATGTTGCGTTCGACGCTGCGGAAATAGGGCGCGTCCAGCGGAAGGCCGTTGGGGCCGGCGGCGAGGAAATAGTTCGGGAAGTGCGGAACCGCAATGCCTTTGAAGGCTCCCAGGTCCCTTGACATGGCCTCGGCGAGGCTCTCGCCGGTCTGGCCGACGACGTCGATGCGGTCGAAGTCCAGGATGCGGTAGCCCGTGCAGAAGATGATGACGTCGGCGTCGATCTCGCGGCCGCTGGTCGTGGTGATGCCGGCCGGGCGCACCGCGCGCAGTCCTTCGGGGACCAACTCGACGTTGTCGCGCAGCAGAGCCGGGTAGAAGTCGTCGGAGACCAGGCCCCGCTTGCAACCGTAGGGATCGGCGGGTGTCAGAGCGGCGCGCAACTGCGGGTCGGGGATCGCACGGTCGATGAACTTGCGGGCGCGGGACTCGAACTGCCTGGCCCGGTTGTGGCCCAGGGTGGCGGCGTCGTGGACCAGGCTCATCAGGAACTCCTGGACGGCCCGGATGACCCGCATCGTCACGGGGAACCGGCGCCATCGGTCGCGCTGGGCAGTCGAGTAGAACCTGCGGCCGCGCGGCATGATCCAGTTCGGTGAGCGCTGCAGCACGGTGAGCGCCCCGGCGATCTTCGCCACCTCCGGAACGATCTGCACCGCACTGGCCGCCGATCCGACGACCACTACGCGCTTCCCGGCCAACTCGACACCGTGATCCCATCGGGTGGCGTGGAAACTCGCCCCCTCGAAGTCGTCGATACCCCTAACGTCGGGGTAGCGGGGTGTGTGCTGGTTGCCCATCGCATTGATGACCACGTCGAACTCGAAACGGGCCCCCGCGGTGCTCTCCAGGATCCAGATGCCGTCATCGCGGTAGCGGGCGCCGGCGATGCGGGTGTTCAGCGTGATGTGCGGGGTGAGCCCGAACTCCCGGGCGCAGGTCTGCAGGTAGGCCTCGATCTCGGGTTGCTCGACGAAGTTGGCGCTCCAGTCGGGGTTGGGCCGGTAGGAGAACGTGTAGGCATGGGCCCAGACGTCGCAGGCCAGGCCGGGATAGGAGTGCAGGTGCCAGGTGCCGCCGACGGCGTCGGTGGCCTCGAAGATGGTGAAGTCGGTGAAGCCCCGCGCGAGCAACTCGTGGCCTGCGGCCAGACCCGCGGGCCCGGCGCCGATCACCGCGACCCGTAATCCGTCGTGGGCCGGTTCGCCGCCGGGTCCTGCCATCCGCTAGTCCACCTCGGTCAGGGCGGGCAACTCCCGCGTCCGCAGCGCCTCGTAGCGGTGCCGGAGTTGCTCGGTGTGACTCGCGAGGTCTCCGATCATCGGGGTGCTCGATTCCGGCGGGTAGGGGAAGTATCGATTCACAGTACAAACATCCACCAGCGGCATGGCCGGATCGGGCGGCCCGATCAGACGCCGGGCTTGGTCGCGCGGATGAAGGCCGAGCGGACGACTCCGTCGATCCCGTCGATGGCGGCGCGCAGGTCCAGACCGGCCGGAATGTCCTCCGGTGACAGCGTCTCGGCCAGGGCCTGCAACTCGGTGCGGCCGAAAACGCTCGTCGGTTCGATGCTGATGTCGGTGAACCCGGCTGCGGCGAGCCCGGCGATGGCCTCCTGATCGGTCAGCGCGCCGGCGACGCAGCCGGTCCACAACGTCATGACGGATTCGATCGTCGCGGGCAGTCGTCGGGTGAGCACGACATCGGAGATGGCGAACCGTCCACCGGGTGCCAGTACGCGGAAGGACTCCCGGAACACCCGGTCCTTGTCCGGGGACAGGTTCACCACGCAGTTGCTGATGACGACGTCGACCGCGCCGTCGGGTAGGGGGACGTCCTCGATGCTGCCGAGCAGGAACTCGGCGTTGTCGATGCCGGCCTCGGCCTTGTTGGCGTTGGCCAGGTCGAGCATTTCCGGGGTCATGTCCAAGCCGTAGGCCCGCCCGCCGGGAGCGACCCGGCGGGCGGAGAGCAACACGTCGATACCACCGCCGGAACCCAGATCCAGCACCACGTCGCCGGGACGCAGCTCGGCCAGAGCGGTGGGGTTTCCGCAGCCCAGCGAGACGGCGAGCGCGGCCTCGGGCAACTCGGCGCACTGGCCCTCGCCGTACTGCGACCGGCCGAACACCCCGCCGGCGGAGGCATCCGCCGGCCCGGGTGAGGGGGGACCGCAGCAGGTGGCGGCCGCGGCCGCGGTGGCATAGCGATCGCGGACCGCGGAGCGGATCGCGTCGGCGTCGTTCGTTGCGCTCATCGGGTCTCCAGGTCGGGGTGTGTCGTGCTGACGGGGAATCGGCGCCGCAGCGCCAGGGCGACGTAGACCAGTCCGACCAGCACGGGGACTTCGATGAGGGGTCCGACGACACCGGCCAGAGCCTGACCGGAGGTGGCGCCGTAGGTGGCGATGGCCACCGCGATGGCCAACTCGAAGTTGTTGCCGGCGGCGGTGAACGCCAGCGTCGTGGTGCGCGGATAACCCAGCCCCAGAGCGGCGCCGAGCGCGTATCCGCCACCCCACATGATCGCGAAGTAGGCCAGCAGGGGCAGTGCGATGCGGGCAACGTCCCAGGGCCGGTGGGTGATCTGATCACCCTGCAGCGCAAAGAGAATCACGATGGTGAACAGCAGGCCGTAGAGAGCCCAGGGGCCCACCCGCGGCAGGAATCGCGTCTCGTACCACTGCCGGCCCTTGGCGCGCTCGCCGAGACGCCGCGACAGGTATCCGGCCAGCAGGGGGATGCCGAGGAAGATCAGCACCGACTTGGCGATCTGCCAGGGAGAGGTGTCGATGCTGGTCTGCGGCAGCCCCAACCAGCCCGGCAGCACCGAGAGGTAGAACCAGCCCAACACCGCGAACATGACCACCTGGAAGACCGAGTTCAGCGCCACCAGCACGGCGGCGGCCTCCCGGTCCCCGCAGGCCAGGTCGTTCCAGATGATGACCATCGCGATGCAGCGCGCCAATCCGACGATGATCAGCCCGGTGCGGTACTCGGGCAGGTCCGGCAGCATCAGCCAGGCCAGGGCGAACATCAGTGCCGGGCCCAGCACCCAGTTGAGCAGCAGAGAACTCACGAGCATCGCGCGGTCGGAGGTGACGGTGTCGAGGCGGTCGTAGCGGACCTTGGCCAGCACCGGATACATCATGATGAGCAGGCCCAGGGCGATGGGCAGCGAGATTCCGTCGATCTGCACCTTTTCCAGGGCCGTGTTCAGTCCGGGCAGCCAGCGGCCCAGCAGCAGCCCGGCCGCCATCGCCAGGCCGATCCACACCGGCAGGTAACGGTCCAGGGTGGACAGCTTTCCCGCCACCGGGTCGTGCTGGTCGGCCGTCGCGGTCATCGGGCACCGCCGCCGGTCACGGTTCCGGGCAGCAGTTCGGTGATCAGGTCCTCGACACGGGCTTTGATCTGGTCGCGGATCGGGCGGACTGCCGCGACGCCCTTGCCGGCCGGGTCCTCCAGCACCCAGTCGCGGTAGCTCTTTCCGGGGAAGACGGGGCAGGTGTCCCCGCAGCCCATGGTGATGACGACATCGGAGTCCCGGACCGCATCGGTGGTCAGGATCTTCGGACTTTGGGCGGCGATGTCGATGCCGACCTCGGCCATGGCCTCGACGGCCGCGGGGTTGACCGCATCGGCCGGCGCGCTGCCGGCCGAGCGGACCTCGATGGCCCCTCCAGCCAGTGCGGTCAGGAAACCGGCCGCCATCTGGGAGCGTCCGGCGTTGTGGACGCAGACGAACAGCACCGACGGTCTGTGGCTCATCGGCAGGTCCGTTCGGTTGCCGCTGCGGTCATGGGGTTGTCCGCGACCTGGGCGAGGATGGCCGACAGGTGCTGCAGTGCGGCGGGGACGACCCGGTAGTGAACCCAGGTCCCGCGCCGTTCGCAGTCCAGCAGGCCCGCCTCGCGCAGCGTCTTGAGGTGATGGGAGATCGTCGGCTGGGACAGGTCGAAGGCCGCGGTGATGTCGCAGACGCAGCACTGGCCGCCGTCGTGGCCGGCGATCAGGCTCAGGATGCGCAGCCGCACCGGATCGCTGAGGGCTTTGAACCTCTTGGCCAGGGCGCCCGCCCCCTCTGCGGCCAGGGGCGCACCCGCCCGCGCGGCGCGGCGCGGAACCTCCGGGGCCTGTATCGACATCCGTCAATATTGATACTCGTCGATGTACGCCGTCAATGCCGTTCATCCTGCGGTCTTGCTATGTTCACCCGGGATTCATCGTGGATCCGCCCGATTCGGCCCCCGGGAGACGCCGTGGACACCGCCGTGTTCAGTGCCGTGGTCATCGCCATCGGGTTCGCGCTGTCCTTCGCCCTGACCAACGGGTTCCACGACGCGTCCAACGCGATCGCCACCCTGGTGGCGACGCGGGGTGCGACCCCGGCTCAGGCGGTCCTGCTCTCGTCGGTGTTCAACATGGCCGGCGCCATCTTGCTGGGCACCGCCGTGGCCGACACCATCGGCGGGATCGTCACCGTTCCGCAGGGCCAGATGGTCGCCGTGGTCGGGTCCGGACTTGCCGGGGCGACGGCGTGGAACCTGCTCACCTGGTGGCTGGGCGTGCCGTCGTCCTCCGGGCACGCGCTGGTCGGTGGGCTCGCCGGCGCGGCCGTCGTCAACGGAATGCTCGGCGGTGGGGGCGGTCTGGAATCGGTGAACTGGGGTGGCGTGGCGGGCTGGCATCCGACCGGGGTCATCGGGGTCCTTGTCGCGCTGCTGATCTCGCCCTTGGCCGGATTCGCCGTCGCGCTGGTGGGGGTCCGAGTGTTGCGCGGGGCCGCCCGCCGCTGGACCGACCGCTGGACCACCCCGGTGCGCGGCGCCGGGTGGGTGGCCGCCGCCGGATTGTCGTTCAGCCACGGCGCCAACGACGCGCAGAAGGCCATGGGCGTCATCGCCGTTCTGCTGCTGGCCTCCGGGCGGTCGGACACCATGGCGGTCCCGCTGTGGGTGAAGGTCCTCAGCGGCGCCGCCCTGACCCTGGGGACCGCGCTGGGCGGCTGGCGGATCGTGAAGACCATCGGCCGGCGGATCTTCAGCCTCACCCCGATCGACTCGCTGTCCAGCCAGGTGTCCTCGACCGCGGTGATCCTGAGCGCGTCCTTGCTGGGCGCTCCGGTGAGCACCACCCAGGTGGTGGCGTCCTCGGTGGTCGGCGTCGGCGCGGGCCGCCGGCGTTGGCGGCACGTGCGCTGGCGGATCGTGCGTGAGATGGGAGTCGCCTGGCTCGCCACGATCCCGGGAGCGGCCGCGCTGGCGGTCGGAGTGCTACTCGGATGGAGAATGCTGTGAGGCGCGGATTGCGATGAGGCCGAGAGGAAGTCGCTGGTTTCTGCCCGAAGCTCCCGACGTCGTGGCCATGTTGAGGGCCCAGGCCGAGGTGACGCTGCGGGGTGTGCGGGCGTTCGCCGAGTGGGCGGCGGGCGACTCGGCGCGCGCCGAGGATGTGCGCCGGGCCGAGCACGAGTGCGACCAGCTCCGCCGAAGGCTGGTCGATGCGGTGCGCGGCGCGTTCACCACGCCGATGGAGCCCGAGGATCTCTTTCAGCTGTCCAGGGACCTGGACAAGGTGATCAACGGCGCCAAGAACACCGTGCGCGAGTCCGAGGCCATGGGGTTCCCGCCGGACGCGGCGCTGGCCGAGATGGCCGCGCTGCTCGCCGAGGGGGTCGAACAGCTCTGCCGGGCTTTCGGGTCACTGGGCGGCGGGGGAAGCAGGTCGGCTGACCCCGCGACCGAGGCCGCCGACGCCGCGGTCAGGACCCAGCGCAAGCTGGAGCGCATCTACCGCCGGACCACCGGGGAACTGCTCAGATCCGCCGACCTCCGGGTCGTCGTCGCAAGCCGGGAGCTGTACCGGCGGGTCGCCAACGTCTCCGACGACATCGTCGAAGTCGCCGACCGGATCTGGTACTCGCAGGTCAAGGAGACCTGACGGCCGGGGTCGCCGGTCGGTCTGCGCCCGGCGTTCCCGACCGAATACTGTCCCGCCTATGACTAGCGCAGGCAACGAACAACCCGTCGTGGCCGGTGTCGACGGATCGGAGAGCGCCCTGGGCGCGGTGCGGTGGGCCGCCGCGGTCGCCGCCGGGCGGGGACTCCCGTTGACGCTGCTGCACGTGATTCCACGGCTGGAATGGCATTTCGCCGGCGGCGAGGTGACCGAGGACGCCGGCGGTGGCGGCGACGCGGTGCTGGCCGCGGCGGAGACGGCCGCGCGTGCGGCCCACCCGGATCTGGTGATCGGCACAGAAGTCAGCAAGGGCTCGGTGGCGACGATCCTGGCCGAGGCATCCGAGTCGGCCCGGTTGCTGGTGGTGGGCGCGGGGGCGCCCGACCACCCCACCCTGGGCGGGCACGTCATCCGGATCACCCATCAGGCCCGGTGTCCCGTGGTGGTCTGGCGGCCCCCGGTCGCCAGGCGGACCGGCAAGCCCCTGCCGGTCGTGGTGGGTGTCGACGAGTCCGAGGAGTCCGCCCGGGCGCTGGCGGCGGCGTTCGACACCGCCCGGACCCTGGGTGCGCCGCTGACGGTGGTGCACATGTGGGAGATCACCGCCGCGGTGGGCATGGGCGATCTGGGCGGCCAGGGGAACATGGACTGGCAGTTGCTCGACGTGTTGCAGTCCCGGCAACGTCAGCGGATGGAGGAGATGGTCGAACCGTTGGCCAGGCAGTATCCGAAGGCCCACGTGACCGAGGTGTTCCGGGACATCAGTCCCACCAAGGGGCTCGTCGAGCTGTCGGGAGACGCCCAGTTGGTCGTCGTCGGCAGCCACGGCCGGGGCAGGCTGGCGGCGTCACTGCTGGGCTCGGTGAGCCAGAACGTGATCCATCACGCCGAATGCCCGGTCCTGGTGGTGCGCTAGCCGGACAGCGGCCGCCGACCATGACCGACTACGCCGCCGAATACCTGCGCCTCGTCGCCGGGCTGCTGCAGCGGGTGTCCGACGAGCAACTGCCCGCCATCGCCGCAGCCGCCGGCCGGATCGCCGACTGCATCGCCGGCGGCGGGCTGCTCCACGTTTTCGGGACGGGACACTCCCAGCTGCTGGCCGCCGAACTGTTCTACCGCGCCGGCGGGTTGGTGCCGGTGAACGCGATCTTGGACCTACCGCTCTCGGTGATGGTCAGCGCCCGCCGATCCACCTGGCTGGAACGGGTCGCCGGCTACGCCGAGCAGGTGCTGCAGGACGAGCCGGTGCGGGACGGCGACGTCGTCCTGGTGGTCTCCAACTCCGGCCGCAACGCGGTGCCCATCGAGATGGCGCTGGCGGCCAAGTCGCGCGGGGCGACCGTGCTGGCGCTGACCTCGGTGCGGTTTTCCGGGAATGTCGACTCACGCCACCCCGGCGGGATGAAGCTGATGGACTGCGCCGACGTGGTGTTGGACAACTACGGCGCCGACGGCGACGCGGCGGTGCGGATTCCGGGGTGCCCGACCGCGGTGTCGGCCACCTCGACAGTGGTCGGCGGCGCGCTGCTGCAGGCGCTGAGCGCGGCCACGGTCGCGGAGTTGCAGCGCCGGGGCATCCGTCCGCCGGTGTGGCAGAGCGCCAACGGGGAGGCGGGTGACCGTGCCAATGCCGCCTACATCGCCGAGTATCAGGGCCGGATCACTCGGTTGTAGCCCGAACCCGGTCCGGCCGCGACAATTCCCGAACGGAGCTCCCATGGAGTTGGAGGTCATCGGATTCGACCTGGACTCGTGCCTGGTCGCCGAGCGGTACGGCGCCGACCGGATCGAACTGTGCGCCAACCCCCACGAGGGCGGAACCACACCCTCCCACGGGATGATCGCCGTCGCGCGCGCCGCAGTGACGATCCAGCTGTTCCCGATCATCCGGCCGCGGGGCGGTGACTTCCTCTACACCGATCTGGAGTTCCGCGCGATGCTCGCCGACATCCGGGTATGCCGTGAACTGGGCTGCGACGGGGTGGTGATCGGGATGTTGCGCGAGGACGGCAGCGTCGACGTCGGCCGGTGTTCGGAGTTGGTGGCCGAGGCAGGCCCCATGCAGGTGACCTTCCACCGGGCCTTCGACCGGGTGCGGGATCCGATGGCCGCCCTCGAGGACGTCATCGGACTGGGTTGCGCGCGCATTCTGAGCAGCGGGCTGCGTCCGGACGCCGAATCGGGCGCCGGGATGCTGCGACGTTTGGTCGACGCGGCCGGGAACAGGATCACGATCATGCCCGGCTCGGGGGTCAGGTCCACCAATATCGCCGGACTGGCACAGGCGACCGGCGCGCGGGCTTTTCACAGTTCGGCGCGGGCGGATCGGGCGTCGCTGATGCGCTATGCCAATCCGGGGATGGACGAGAACCTGACCTCGGTCGTGATCGACGCCGATGAGGTGGCCGCGCTCAGGAGGATTCTCGACGAAGCGCCGCCGCGACCAGATGGGCCGACAGCGCGGCCACGGCGAAGACGATGAACAGCCACGCCGGCGGGCGGGCCAGTTCCCACACGAACAGCGCCGCCCACAGCCAGCTGCGCTGGGTGACGGCGAGCACCGCCGCGGCCGCGGCAAGTGATACCGCCGGAACGCTCACGTGCAGCGGAGTCCAGGCGTTGACCGAGAACGCCACCACCGATCCCAGGGCCGCCCCGGTGGCCAGCGCCGGGGTGAGCATGCCGCCCACCGCGCCGGCCCGCAGGTAGAGAGCGGTCAGCAGAGGCTTCAGCAGCAGCACGGCAGCCGCTGAGATCAGGGTGAGGCCGCTGCCGATGCTGACGGTCAGCACGCTCTTGCCGTTGCCGGGCAACTCCGGGAAACGGTGGGAGAGCAGGCCCACCGCGAGGCCGGCCGCGGCGATTGCCGGGATCAGCAGCCATGAGTCGCCGACCCGGTGGGTCCGGGCGTGGTCCATCATCCGGTTGAAAACGGTCCCGACCGCTACCGCCAGCGGGGCCAGCAGGACGGCGAAACCGGTGAGCAGGTAGGACAGTTCAGGATCCGGCCAGTGCAGGGGCACCTCGAGATGGGTCACGGGTGCGGCCACGGCGGTCGCCAGACTCGAGGTGATCAGCGCGGTGCCCACGATGCGCAGGCTCCACCTGCGCAGCAGGATCTGAACGGCGAACAGGGCGCCGCCGACCGGGACGCTGTACACGGCCGCCAGTCCGGCCCCGGCTGCGCAGGCCAGCAGTATTTCGCGGTCCTCGGGCGTCAGTGACCACCGCGAGGTCCCGGCGTCGCCGAGCGAGGCGGCCAGCTGACGCGGCGCGCCCTCGCGGCCCAATGACGCGCCGGTGCCCACGGTCAGCACTTGGAGCGCCGCGTCGATGGACAGCGTCCGCCGCGGAAGCGGCGCCCCGCTCATGATGGCCTCCGACAGCCCTGGCACCGTGGCGCGTCGCCTCAGCAGCCACCAGCCGAGCCCGGCCAGCGCACCACCGACTGCCGGCCCCAGGGTCCGCCGGATCCGGCTCGCGTCGCTGACCCCGTCGAGCAGCGTGCCGAACCGGTAGTGATAGGTGAGGTGCTCGATGAGGTGCAGCAGCAAGGTCGTCGCGGCGCCGGCCAGCCCGGCCAGCAGACCGACCGCCATCACCGAGCACGCGAACTCCAGATGGCGGCGGCTCACACGTAAATCCCGGATCCGATCAGGTGGCCGCCGGGGCGGCGGCGGGGGACGCTAGCCTATCCAGAGCCGCCGGGGACCAACACCGGACGGGAAAAGCCACGGAGCCGGGTGCCCTCGTGATCGACATGCCCCGAGTGGACAAAGCTGATGCCGTTTCGTAACCTAATCGAGACCTAAAGCAGTTTGGGCAGTGTTCGACCGCGGCGTCGACGGCAGTCAAAGGATCGCTCTGGTGAAGTTTGACCTCCGGTGTGCACGGAAGTCCCTTGCGGGCAGGCGCGCTGTCGCCGTGGTCGGCGCGATGACTGCGCTGG
This sequence comes from uncultured Mycobacterium sp., assembly GCA_964447215.1. Classification (GTDB taxonomy): domain Bacteria; phylum Actinomycetota; class Actinomycetes; order Mycobacteriales; family Mycobacteriaceae; genus Mycobacterium. Next base: position 103,027 of record CAYURT010000003.1, on the reverse strand, counting down.
CTGCTCTCTGGGGCGGTGCCGCACAGGCCGAGCCCGGTCAGGACGCGCTGAAGAACCTCACCGAGCTGTCCCGGCAGGCCGAGCAGCTCACCGAGACCATCCAGGCCGCCCAGCGAGATCTGGACGACAAGCTGCGCCAACTGGGTGAGGCCGACGCCCGGCACGCCGCCGACCTGGCCGCGCTCGAGGCGGCGCAGGGTCAGCTCGACGCCTACCAGGGCAGGGTCGACACGTTCCTGGCCTCGATGTACATGGGCGGTCGCACCGACGAGGTGACGGCGGTACTGACCGCATCCTCGCCGGCGAGCCTGATCGACAAGATGTCCGTGCAGCGGGTGCTCGCCGCGGACATGTCCCGGCAGATGCAGGGTCTTCGCCGGGCGCACAAGCAGGCCCAGACCATCCAGGTCGCCTCAGCGGTCTCCATGGTCGAGGCCAGGGCGGCGGCCGACGCCGCCGCCGCGGTGCGTGCCGACCTGCAGGACAAGCAGGCCCAGCTGCGCAGGCAGATGGACGAAGCCGCCGAGCAGGCCGTGCTGAGCGCCCCGCCGGCGGCGGTCATGGTGGCCCTGGGCTACGCGGCACCCATCCCCACCGTCGGGATGGGCGGACTGGTCCCCAACGCGCGCCGGCTGGTGGCCTACATCATGGCCACCTACCCCGGCGTCCGGTCCATCGGCGGTGTCCGCGCCGACCCGCTCCCCGACCACCCCAGCGGCCGGGCCATCGACATCATGCTCTCCGATATGGCCCTGGGCGACGCGATCAATGCCGACATCCAGCGCCAGGCCGCACGCTTCGGGGTGTCCTACACCATGTGGCGGGTGGCGGCCCACTTCGACCACATCCACGTCACGGTTTTCTGATCGGCCCCACGGACCCGGTCAGGCGTCCGGTGGGAGGGTCAGCACCGACGTGACCGCATCCGGATCACCGGCGTGGGAAGCGGCGAGCACGGTGAGGTCGCCCGCCTCCAGTGTGAAGTTCCCGGATCTCCAGCGCTGTACGGGCCGCAGCGAGCAGTTGATGGCGATGCGCTCGCAGACCCCCGCGTCGAGGTGGACCGACCGGAATCCGACAAGGTGGTGAACGGTGCGGCCGGTGTCGGCCGGTCGCGCGGCGTAGATCTGCACGACATGGCGGCCGGGCCGGACCCCGGTGTTGGTGACGGTGACAGCGGCGGTGAAGCCCTCGCGGTCCACACCGCTTACGTCTAGGCCGGAGATCGCGAAGGTGGTATAGCCAAGGCCGAACCCGAACGGGTAGGCGGCCGGCACGCCGTCGCGGTCCAGTTTGCGTTGTCCCCACCAGCGGCCGTAGCGGACGCGGTCGGCGGACCAGTCGACCACCGGCAGATCGGTCTGACGGTGGGGGATTGCCACCGGCAGCCGCCCGGCCGGTTCGGCGTCGCCCAGCAGGATGTCGGTGATGGCGTGGCCGCCCTCCATGCCGGGATACCAGGCCAGCAGCACCGCGCCGACCCGAGCGTCCCAGGGTTCGACGACGATGGTGCCGCCCCCGATCACCACCACGATGGTGCGGGCGTTGACCGCGGCGACGGCCTCGATGAGGGCGACCTGGTCGGGCGGCAGTCGCAGGTCGCGCCGGTCTCCGCCGAACTTCTTCAGCCGTGCCACCCGGGCGGCGATCCGGACCATGACGGCCGCGACGGGGCGGAACCGGGCGATACCGCCGAGCAACTGGGTCGAGGCGGTGTCCACCCCGATCATCGACTCGCCCTCGTCGACGGAGGACAGACCGACCACCACCACCGCGGCGTCGGCATCCCGGGCGGCCGACGCCGCCGGGCCCGGATCGGTGCCGCCGACGTGAATCAGCCTGGACCCCAGCCGTTCCCGAAGCCCGTCGAGGATGGTCACCGAGGACGGCGGGCTGACCATCGAGGAACCCACGTCCCCCTGGTTGGCGCGGTCGGCCAGGGGGCCCACCAGGGCCACCCGCAACGGCGCGGCCAGCGGTAACGCCGGGCGGCCGTCGGCGTCCTCGTTACGCAGCAGGACCGCGCCGCGGCAGGCCGTCTCCCGCGCCAGCTCCCGGTGCCGGTCGCAGGCCACCACATCGGAGGGCGGCGTCGGCCGAGCCCTCAGGGCCAGTCGGATTTGAGCCGAAAGATGCCGCCGCGCAACACGTTCGACCTCGGTGCGGGCCAGCCGTCCGTCGGTCAGCGCCGCGCCCAGGGTGGCGGCGCGCTGTTGGCGGAACGGCATCTCCAGGTCCTGTCCGGCGGCCACCGACCCGACCGGGTCGCGAAGGCCCCAGATGAAGTCGGTCATCACGAACCCGGTGAAGCCCCAGTCCCGGCGCAGGACGTCGGTGAGCAGGTGGCGGTTCTGCCCGGCCCAGACGCCGTTGACCGAGTTGTAGGCGCTCATCACACAATCCACCCCGGCATCGACCACGGTGCGGAAGTGCGGAAGGTACACCTCGCGGAGGACGTCCTCGTCGACGCCGACGTCGACTCGGAATCGGGCCTCCTCCATCGAGTTCAGAGCGAAGTGCTTCACACACGACATCAGCCAGGGGTTCGCGCCCTCGACCGCGGCCGCTCCCATCGCGCCGAGCAGCACCGGGTCTTCCCCATAGGACTCCTGAGCCCGGCCCCACCCGGGGGAGTAGGCGAGGTTGACGCAGATGCCGGCCCACAGGTTGGCACCCTGCGCGCGGGCCTCGGCTCCGATGGCCTCGGCGACCGCGCGTTCCAGATCGGGATCCCAGGTCGCCGCCCGTGCGATCGCCACCGGGAACGCCGTCGAGGATCCCAGCGCGACTCCGCGCGGCCCGTCGGTGAAGCGGATACCGGGGATGCCGAGGCGGTCGATCCGGCCGGCCTCGAAGGGAATCTTGTTGTAGCGCTGGGACATCTCCCGTAGGCCGCGGGAGACCGTCAGGTCGCCGTCGAGCAGCCACAGCAGTTCGGCGTCGGTGAGCTGTGCGATCAGTTCGCCGACGGCGACGTCGAGGGTGCTCCGGCCGTCACCGACCGCATCGACCGCCCCGGCGAACAGGCTGCCCGGCGGGCAGATCGGGTCGACGGCCATCAGCTGCCGTAGAGCCCGAGAGCCCGGGCCGTCTCGGTGGCCACCGCCCCGGCCAGCGGTGAGATGGGCGGCCCGCCGCGGGTGTGGATGACGTTGGCCAGGACGATGACGTAGGTATCCGAGCCGGGGTCGATCCACAGCGACGTCCCGGTGAAACCGGCGTGCCCGAAGCTGCCGACCGGGAAGATCATGCCGCGGGGCAGCGAGTACGGGGTGTCGATATCCCAGCCCAGCCCGCGCAGGTCCTGCCCGGGTATCGCCGGGTAGCTGGGCGCCAGCAGCGGGTCGGCGACGTTGGGGGTGGCCGCTACGGCGTAGCGGGTTGCGTTTTCAGCCGCTTCGACCTGGCCCGGAGTGTGCCCGGGTTGCTGCGGGGTCGTCATCAACTCGACGGTGGACTGCTTGAGCGGAAAGGCGCTGGGGCGCCCGGCCCGACGGTCGAGCAGGGCCGTGGCGAACCGGCCGACGTCCCGGACCGTGGAGAACAGTCCGGCGTTTCCGGTCACCCCGCCCATCCGGCGTGCGGTCGGGTCGTGCACGGTGCCGCGCAGCAGCCGGTCGCGGTCGGGGTTGAGCTCGGGGGTGTCCTCGTCGCGGGCGGTAGGGGCGATCCGCGACAACAGGCCGGTGCTCCACGCCCCGGCCGGGCAATCGCCGTCGGGGGCGGCGGGGTCCACGGCGATCGCGGTGCCGATGACCCGGTGCGGCCCGCACGCCTTGGCCGCGGGCAGATAGCGGGTGTCGGTCATTCCCAGCGGCGCGAACACTGTGGCGCGGACGTAGACGTCCTCGGTCTGGCCGGTGATCTTCTCCAGGATCGCCCCGAGCAGGATGAACCCGGTGTCGGAGTAGTGGAAGACCCCGCCGGGTTCGAGTTCCACCGGCGTGCCCAGCGCCCGCCGCAGCCCCTCGGCCTTGTCGGCCGGGTCCAGGCCCCAGGGGCCGGACCTGCTCAGGTCCCCGGTCAGGCCGGAGGTGTGGGTGAGCAGCATGCGCACCGTCACCGCCGCCCGTCGCGGGTCGTCGTCCGGGTTGAACTCGGGCAGATAGTCCTGCACCGGGTCGTCGAGGCCGACCTTTCCCTTCTCCATCAGTTGCAGCACCGCCGTTGCGGTGGCCAGGCTCTTGGTCAGCGAGGCCAGGTCGAAGATGGTGTCCTCGGTCATCGGTTCGGCGGGCGCGGGCGCCCCGTCCAGGCCCGGTTCGCCGGGAAGCTTGCGCGATCCGAAGGCCCGGCGGAACACGGTCTGCCCGGCGTGGCCGACCTGGACCACCGCCCCGGGCATCCGGTTGGCCGCGATCGCCGCCTCCACCAGGGTGATGACTGGTGTGAAATCTCCGCGCGGGACGACCGCCTCGGCGGGCGGCGGGGTGGCGGCTGGGGGTGCGGCGGGCACGGCGGGCACGGACAGTGCCGGGGTCACGCTGGGGCCCGGTGGGTGTGCCTCGCCCCCGCAGGACGGGATGGCCGCGAGGACGAGCAGCGCGCCGGCGGAGACCCACCTTCTCGGCAGCGGCGACCGCGATCGACTCACCTGCCCGACCGTAGTCGGAGGGGCCGCGCTCCGGGTTCGCCGCCGCCGGCGGCGTCAGCGCCGGGTCAGTGCGAACACCCGGATCTCGCGGCCGGTCCGTTCCCGGTAGGCGGGATAGGCCTTGAGGTAGTTCATGAACAGCGCGCAGGCGTGGTCGTACTCCGCGCCGGTGAGCCGGGTGGCGCGAACCGGGATCTCCCGGCCGCCCATGGTGACCCAGGCATCCGGATTGGCCAGCAGGTTCGACGACCACGCCGGGTGTCTGGCCTGGCCGAAGTTGCTCCCGAACAAAAAGAGCCGGTCACCGTCGCGGGTGTAGATCAGTGGCGACTGCCGCCGCCGGCCGGTCTTGGCGCCGATGGTGGTCAGCAGCAGCATGTTGAAACCGAACGGGCCCAGCACGGTGTAGCGGCCCCCGCTGCGGCTGAGCAGCCGGCGGTCCAGCGGAACCAGGGCACGAAGGCAGCGGGAGCCCAGGCTCGTCGCAGCGAAGGCGTCCCCTGCGCGCCGCAGCGGCCCGGAGTCCGAGCCCCACCGCGTGTCGGGGAAAGCGTCGTCGGTCACGGCACCGATTATCGCCGTGCGCCCATCCCGGTGCGGGTCGGCCGCGGTACAGGAGGCGAGAACACCAGCGCCGGCCTGGGTCAGCGGGCAGGTGCTGACCGTCAGCGGCGGCGGTGTGCAGGAACTGGACTGAGCGCTCAGGCTGACCGGCCCACCCGGCTCAGAACGGTGTCCAGCCTCTCGGGCAACGGCCCGGCCACGGCCAGTACCGGCAACCCGGGGTGCTCGGCGAAGACCGCGGCCAGGATCTCCTGGGACCGGGCGCGGGCGTGCTCCCCGTCGCGCTGCGGGTCGGGTTGCCAGGCGAAGTCGTCCTGGCACCACAGCACCCTCTCGCTGTGCGTGGTCCACTCCACCGCGGCCGGGAGCAGGGAGGCGTCGCCGTGGTACTGGATGCTGTAGACCGCGGTCATCAGCGGGCCGCTGTCGGAGACCACCCAGCCCAGCCCGGCAGCGCGAGCCCGCCGCAGCGCCGCCAGTTCCGCCTCGCGGTGGGCGGCCATCACCGCCGGCTGTTCGCCGGGCGTGGGTGTTCGACCGCCCCGCTGATCGACCCAGGTGCGCAGGAACTCCCCGACGACCAGCCCCGGCAACTCCGCACCGAGCGCGGCGGCCAGGGTGGACTTGCCGGTGGACTCCCCGCCCACCACCGAGATCAACCCCGGGACCGGCTCAGGCATGCGCGGGCGCCGGGGCCGCGGCACGGGCCGACCAGGCCCGCCACCCGGTGACGGCCATGACGATGAGGACGGCATAGAACAGCGAGGTGAAGTACAGACCCTGGCTGGCGTAGAGCAACGTGCCCACCGAGTTCACCGCGATCCACACCGGCCAGGCCTCCACCTTCTGCAGCACCATCAGCAGCTGCCCGGCGAAGGACCCCACCAGCATGAAGGCGTCGCCCCAGGTGGCCACCCCGCCGATGCTCTGCAACAACGGCGCCAGCACGGCCCACGCGACGATGACCGCCACCGCGCCGCGCAACCGCCCCGCCGGACCGAGCCGTCCGGGCACCCGGACCCCTTCCCGGCCCCAGGAGAACCAGCCCCAGACCGCGGCGGTCATGAAGATCAGCTGCATGGCCGCGGAGGCGAACAGGTCGAACTCCACGAACAGCCAGCCGTAGAGCAGGCTGGACAGGAAATACGGCGGCCAGGCCCAGCGGGTGCCGACGATGCCCAGCGCGATGGCGGTGAAGGCCAGGATCACCGAGGCGAACTCGATGAGGGTGAGCTCATAGCCCCACACGGTGAACAGAACGACCATGATCGACGCTCCCTGCCCGGCATTACCCGGACGGTCATGCGGTCGGCGGCGCGGTGTGCCACCTTCTCAGACCGGTTGCCCCGGCCTCCCGCGGTTGCTGTGTGCTGCCAGGTTAATCGTGCTGCCAGGTTAATCCAGGTGCCGCGCGGCCGTCGACCACCGATTCAGTCGTCAAAGGCCCCGCCGTTGCGTAATCTCAGCGGACTGTGACTGACTGTGCCGGCTCGGACCCCAATGCCGTCAGTGCCGGCTCGGACCCCAATGCCGTTCTGCTGCCGGACGGCCCCGAGTTGCAGACCCTGATGAGCCACCTCAACGGCAGCGCGGGGCCGCGGGTGGTCCCCGGCAGGGTAATCCCGGTACCGGGTTCGGTCAGCGCCGAGTTCCAGACCGCGATCGCGATGCCCTACCGCAACAGTGAGTGGCTGCTCGATGCGCCCGACGCCGCGGGATGGCGGGCCGCTGTCGCCGGTCTGGCCGACCAGAGCATCCCGCAGATCGAGAAGATCATCGACCGGCTCGGGGTGCACGTCGACGCCACCACCATCGGCGGGGTGCCGGCATTCGTGGTGACCCCGGCGCGGATCGCCTCCCGCAACGTCGAGCGGCTGCTGGTCAACACCCACGGCGGCGGTTATCTGTTCAACCCCGGCCGGGCCTCGCTGCTCGAACCGGCCGTCATCGCCGCCACCTGCGGGATGAAGGTCGTCGAGGTCGATTACCGGATGCCTCCCGACCATCCCTACCCGGCGGCCTCCGACGACGCCATCGCGGTGTGGAAGGCCGCCCTGGAGATGGCCCCGCCGGCCAACATCGGCATCTGCGGAGGGTCCTCCGGCGGCGGTCTGGCGCTCTCGACGGTGCTGCGCGCCAAACAGGACGGCGTGACGCTGCCCGCGGCAGTCGCCGTGCAGACCCCCTGGTGTGACCTCGGCCCGGTCGGTGACTCCCTGAAGGTCCACGAGTGGGTCGACAACGTACTGGTCACCTACGACGCGGTCGGCACCCGCGGTGCACGCCTCTACGCCGGCGACGCCGACAGCGCCGACCCACTGCTCTCGCCGCTGCGCGGTGATCTCGCCGGGTTCCCGCCGACCATGCTGATCTCCGGCACCCGCGACCTGCTCCTGAGCCAGTCTGTGCTGTTCCACCGCAAACTGCGCGCCGCCGGCGTCGTCGCCGACCTGCACCTGGTCGAGGGCGCCTCGCACTTCAGCTATTTCGTCGACCCCTTCGCCCCGGAGTCGCAGGACATCTTCGCCGAGATGGCCCGGTTCTGGGACACCCACCTCGGGACCTGAGACAGCCGGGCTCAGGCGGCAACCGGCAGGTGCACGTCGCGCAACCCGACTGCGTTGCGCAGACCCGAGCAGTTGTGGCAGCCGATGCACCCGACGCAGTCCTCGCAGTTCGAGCACGCCACGCAGGCCCGGCAGCGGCGGCAGGACATGCACCCCAGGCAGGCCGCGCACCCGCTGATCAGAAAGGACAGCGCGGTGCCGGCGCTGCCGGCGACACCGGCGCTGCCGATGGTGGCGATCGACCCGGCGACCGCGACGCTGGACATCGTCCCCATCGACCCGGCGACGGCGACGCTGCCGACGGTGCCCATGGATCCGGCGACGGCGACGCTGCCGACGGTCCCGATCGAACCGGCGACGGCGGCGCTGGCGACGGTGGCGGCCGAGGCGATCACCGCCACGCCCGCCGCGGTGGCCACCGACAACGGCGCGAGTAGGAACTTGATGAGCATCCGGCCAGCTTGTCAGGGATCGGCCCGAGCCGTGCGGGGATCAGCCCCGAACCGCAGCGCCGCCCCGTGCTGTGGTGTCGAGGATCCCGTCCCGGATCAGCGGGTGCCCGCCGACGAGCAGGTGCACCATTCCCGCCGAGGGGTGCGTCGGCTCGGAGTAGGTCGCCCGGTCTTCGAACTCCTCGAGGGCGAAGACGGCGACGTCGGCGTCGGCGCCGATCCGCAGGCGGCCCTTGCGGGCAGCCGCCGCCGACGAGCTGTCCAGGATCCGGGCCGGGATCAGCGTGCACTTGGCCACCGCGTCGGACAGCCCGATCAGCCGGCGGCCGGTGACGTAGCGGGCGAAGAACCGGGCGAAGGTTCCCGCGCTGCGGGGGTGGGCGACCGCATCGGCGGGCAGCGGCCAGACGTCACCCTCCACCGGGATATGGCCGGGCCGCTCCCAGGGCATGGCGTCGGAGGCGATGGCGCCGCCGGGGAACAGCACCGAGACGTCCAGCAGGCGCTGATCATCAGGGTCCGTCTCCGGGGACAGGAAATGCCAGACGATGGGCTGGCCGGGTTCGTCGGCCTGCACCCGCCGCAGTTCTGCCTCGTCGCGCACCGCCTCACCGGTCGCGTTGAGCACGATGTCCGACCAGGTCGCCCCGGTGCGTTCGCAGTAGCAGGGGTGGGCCAGGAAGGCCGCACCCACCACGGTGGAGGCCGCGCCGTAGGGGTAGGCCTCGGTGGTGATCCGCAGCCCGTGCCGCTGGGCCACCGAGATCAGCTGCGCGCAGCGGTCGATGTCGCGCAGGCTGGTGCTGTTGAGGTGGCAGATGTGCATGTGCGCGCCGGAACTGGCCGCGTAGGCGATCAGTCGCAGGTAGGCCTCCTGCGAGCTGTCCGGGTCGATATTGGACATGTACTGGATGTGGGTGAAGGTCGGCACTGCGTGCTTCGCCGCGAGGTCGGCCACCAGCGAGAGTTCCTGTACCCCCGCTCCGGGGATGTAGCCGCTGTTGATCCCGATGCCCAGCGCGCCCTCCGACAGGCCGTGTTCGAGCCGGGCGATGATCCGGTCGATCTGTTCGGGGGTCGCCACGTCGTGCTGCCACGCCGAATAGCGGTACGCGGCTTGGAAATACGTTAGGTTCGGGATCGGTTCGCCGGACTCCGGAGACAGCTCGGCGATGCGGGCGAACGTCCACGACGCCGAGGTGCCGTAGTTGATGGCCCGGCCGCCGCGGGCCTGCAGGTCGTACCACTCGGCAACCGGGAGCACACCGGACTCCAGTTCCAGGGTTGTGGTCACACCGTCGAAGGCCTGAATCCGGTCGCCGGGCAGCGACTGGGTGTGGCAGTGCAGGTCGATGAAGCCGGGCGTCACCACCAGGCCGCGGGCGTCGAGGACCTGCTCGCCGGCCAGTTCGGCGTCGGAGATCGCGGCGATCGCACCGTCGCGGATGCCGATCGAGCGCACCGCGTCGAGGCCGGTCTCCGGGTCGATCACCCGTCCGCCGGCCACGACGGTGTCGAATTCGGTGTCGAATTCGGTTGCAGCCATGCGCGAAAACTAGTGCAGATCGCAAGAGGCCGGACGGCGAACCACCGGCATCGGCTGTCGCGTCCGGGCGGCGAACCCGGCATACTGATCCGGTCCGGATGCCGACGGCGGGTCCTGTCAGGAGGTTTTCGTTGGGGTCGAACTGCGCCGTGCCCCGCCGTCGCCGCTGGCACCGCCACGCAGGACGCCTCGCCGCCCTGGCGGTCACCTTGGGCGCCGCCGGAGTCATCGGGGCCATGGCGGCACCCGCGTCGGCCGAGGGCACCCGATCCGCGGCAGGCGAAACCCGGGGTTCTGCCGGCGCGACGCAGGGCGCGGACACCAGAAGTCCCCGGGCGACCGGACCCCGCCGCGCGAGCGGCGGTGCTGCCACCCGGGGCTCGGTGTCACCGCCGCCTGCCGCCGTTGCACGAGTCGTGAGCGTCGCGGTGGACGCCGCACGCCCGGTCCCGGGCATTGACCGTGATCGGGAAAGCCGGTCATCGGTTCAGGTGGGTCTTGGCACCCCCCGGGTGAGCGCGCCCCGCACGGTGGCCCCCGCTCCCGGCGGCGCCCAGCCGGATCGGCCCGCCGCGGTGATGGCGGACACCGACCCGCGGCCGGTCTTCCCGCTTTTCTTCGGCGATGGCACCGCCGAGAACCCCAACGGGGGTCTCCTGGTCGGCAACGGGTTCAGCTACGACGGCCGGACCTGCCCTGGCGTGACGGCTTGCAACGGCGGCAACGGCGGAGTGTTCGGCAACGGCGGTAACGGCTGGAACGGCGGCAACGGCGGCTCGGCCGGCTGGTTCGGCAACGGTGGGGCCGGCGGAGAGGGAGTGCCCGGCGGCGACGGCGGCGCGGGGGGAACCGGAGGCCTGTTCGTCGGCGACGGCGGTGACGGCGGGGCCGCCGGTGTTCCGGTGTCCTCCGGCGTCAGCGGTGACGGCGGGGCCGGTGGCAGTGCCGGGATGTTCTCGCTGTGGGGCCGCGGCGGTACCGGCGGCGCCGGCGGCGCCGGTGCCGACGGCGGTGACGGCGGTGACGGCAGCCGAATCCTCGGCACCGGCGGTGACGGCGGCGCCACCGGGGTCGGCGGGGTGGCCGGGGCGGGCGGCACCGGCAGGCTGCTGTTCGTCATCCCCAGGAACGGCGCTGCCGGCCTGGACAATTCGCTGGTCTACTTCCTCGACCACACCTCCCAGACCGCCAACACGCCCAGGGGCTACGGGGTGATCGGGGAGTTCAGCGCGACGGAACGCGCCACGCTGACGGCCGATGGCTGGGTGGTCGGGGAGTCGGTGGCCCTGGTCAACAACGACGGCACCGACGGTTACAGCCTGTGGCCGTCCATCAAAGATCTGTTCACCTCGGCCGAACCGGTGCCGGACAGCGCGAAACCGGCTCTGGCGGAGAGCATCCTGGCGGGGGCGCTGAAGTATCCGGGTTTGAAGCCGACCGACGAGTTCCCCAGCCCCGCGGAAGGCACACCCACCCCCAACGGCGGGTACGTGCTCTGGACGCAGGATTTCGAGTTCACCCCGGGTAAGGCGCCGACCGACGAGGTCTACGCGGGCGTGCTCGCGGTGATGTGGGCGGGCAAGCAGATTCTCGGGGACTCGATGATGATCCTGCCGGTCCCCTCGAGCAGCCTGTTCAAGACGCTCGGCAGCGACACCGGCGGCCCCTACAACGCCGACCACATCATCAACGGCGATGGGACGACGCCCTACCTCGCCTCGCTCGGGCTGACCGGCCTGCCGCCGAACCCGGGATCAGGCGGCGAATGGAATTTCCTGTCGCTGGCCTACGCCAACGGCCTGATCGACGGTTTCATCGGCCAGCAGTACAACTCGGCCTTCACCGGGCAGGTCACCCCGGACACCCGGCCGTTCTACTCCGATGAACTGCCCTACGCGCTGATGTCGGCCTACGCGAACCCCTCCCAGGTGGCCACCGGCGGCCCGTGGAACAGTGCCTATTACGGCGACATCCCGTTCCACGCCGGTGTCTACTGGCCGGGTGCGGTGGACCCGGACTGGGGTCAGCCCCCGGCGACCGATCAGCGGCTCAAGCCCACCCGGGTCCCGCTCCCCACGTCATGACCGACGCTGAAGCGGCCGGCCGGATCTGCCCGGCCTGCGGCCGGGACGCGCCCGAGGGCGCATTCTGCGCGCACTGCGGGGCGGATCTGAGCGCTTCGGGCAATCACTGGGCACACCTGCTGCGCCCCAAGGCCTTCGCGGTGTCCTCCCGGGAGCCGCTGGGCTTGCCGCTGTTCACCAGTTCGCTGTTCCCGCATCTCCCGGAGTCGCTGCGCTGGCCCTTCCGGCACGGGCTGTTCCTGGTGCTGGCGGCGTTGCTGGTCTTCTCGATGCTCGAATGGCTGGCCCCGCTGATTGTCGTGACGATTCTCGGGGTGCCGTTGCTGTTCGGCTTGTACGTCTGGCAGTCGGGGGTGTTCCGCGACGTCTCCCGCCGGGTGCTGTTGCTCGCTGTCGCGCTCGGCGCGGGAATCAGCGCCGTGTGGTGGCTGTGGACTGGGTCGTTGCTGGCCCGGAACTATGACATCCCGATCGCGGCCGCCTCCCAACTGATGCATGAACTGGCGTTCGGACTGACGATCACCCTGGCCGGTCTGGTGTTGATGCTGCTACCGGTCGTCCTGGTCAAACTGGTGCGCAGCCGGGTGACGGAGTCGCTGGACGGTTTCGTCATCGGCGCGGCCTGCGCGCTGTCCTACTCCGCTGCCGGGACGGCCGTCTGGTTGCTACCCCAGTTCACCCTCGGACTGATCGACAACTACAACCGGTGGCTGCTGCTCGAGGAGGCCTATCTCTACGGGTTCGTCGAGCCGGTGACCGCGGCAGTGGCAGGCGGGCTGCTCGGCCTGCTGCTGTGGTTCCGGCCCGCCACCGGCGCACCCGCGGGTGGCCGGCGGGCCCGCGCGACGCTGGCGGCTCTGACGGTCCTCGGTATCGCGCTCTACATCGGGATCTACCTGGTCGACGCCGCCGAGACGGCGCGGCTCACCGAGATCGTGGCCAACACCGTCTTGACCGTGCTGAGTCTGCTGGCGCTGCGGGCGGCCGTCCAGGTGGTTCTGCTGAGCGAGGAGACCTCTGAGGGCACGGGTCTGCCGGTGGTGTGCGAGGACTGTGAACGTACCGTTCCGGACCGGTCGTTCTGCCCGGGATGCGGTGCGGCCGCGCGCGCGACCTCGCGGACCACCCGGGCGCGCAGGTTCGAGGCTCACCGCGACGGGGGAGTTCGGGACTGACCGCGGAAAGGGCGAGCTGACCGCCGGTTGCTACCGTGGGATCCTGGTCGAGGCCTGAACGACACGGAGATTGGGGAGTGGACCGCCATGACGTCGCGATGGGGTGCAAAAGTTGCTCTGCTGGCCGGTGCGGGTGCGATCGTTGCGATGGGCACCATGACCGCCTGCGGCAGCGACTCCGCGAAGACTTCCGACACCAAGGCCCCCGAGACCGGCGCCTCGCAGTCACCGGCGTCGATGGCTCCGAGCGAGAAGAAGCAGATCGGCTCCTTCGCTCCCACGGTGACCGCGGACCGAGCGCCCACCCGGGTGCCGGGCAACCAGGGCAAGCTCGCCCCCTAGCCGCAGGGCCGAGCGGCCCAGAGAGTCAGCGGGGCTCGTCGCCCCGAATGGTCAGCGGGGCTCGTCGCCCCGCCAGCTGAAACTGTCCAGGTATCTGCCCATCAGTTGGGCGATCTGAACATTGGCCGGTGACGGCGGCCCCGGCCCGACCCCGGGACCGAACTGCAGGAAGGGCCCCTCGCCCACCGCTACCAGGGCCAGGTCGTTCTTGACTGCCGCGATGACGATGACCCGCAGCGGTTCGGCGCGCTTCTCGGTGACGAAATCGGCGACCACCCCGTAGCCGGGGTGGTAGCCGGCCGTGGCGTTGGGGATCTCGTAGGCCACCGCCGCGTCGGGGAAGGTCTGGGCCATGTAGTCGCCCACCACCTCAGTGGCGGAGCGCCCGACCGCCGGCGTCCCGAAGAAGCGCATCGTTCCTCCGTCGGCCTCGTTCCACCGCGCGGTCACCCCGCTGTCGTCGGTGGTGACGGTGAAGTCCGGGCCCGTGGCGGGGTAACCGACGGAGAAGGACCCGTCGGGTGCCTCGAAGCGGGGCAGGCCCGACACCGGGAAACCGGTGGGCGGGCGCCCGCAGTCCGGCGGGCAGACATAGACCGGAGTATCGGTGACCCGGGTGTCGACGACCGCCAGCACCACCAGTGCGACGACCAGGCCCAGCAGCCACAGGCCCAGAATGAGGAAGTAGCGGGGACTGAGGATCCGGCGCCGGCCGCCGGCCGCGTTTGTGCTCATCGGCTCTCCACCCGGGCCAGCAGGATGCTCTTGACCAGGTTGTCGACGATCGGGCTGCCCAGGCCGGTGACCATGTCGTAGCCGGGTAGGCCGCCGGGTGAGACGGCGTTGCCGCCGAGGCGGATGTCGCGGAACCCGGGGGCGGTCGAGCCGGTAGAGATCTGATAGAGCAGCGGGTTGATGTCTCCCAGCGGCTTGGCGCCAATGGCGCTGAACTTCTGGTTGATCAGCGCGGCGATACCGGCCCAGATCGGGGCGGCCTGAGAGGTTCCGCCGCCGACCAGAACCTGTTGGCGGAAGACGAATTTCACCCCGGTGACCCAGTCGGCGACGGCGGAGACATCGGGGACGAGTCGGCTGTCGGCCGGGCCGGCGCCGTCGGGCACGATCTGCCATTCCGGCCGTCGGTAGAGCGCCGAGGCGCCTCCCGCGGTGCCCTGGGTGAGTGGCACGTCGTACCAGGACTGCTCAGCGAACCACGTGCCGTCGGGCTCGGTGGACAGCCGGGTACCGCCCACCGAGGTCATCTCCGGGATGGACGCCACCGCATCGACTCCCACGTCGTCCGGGCTCGGTGGATCCGACCAGGTGTGGCCGCCTTTGCACTCCAGGCCGGCCAGATCGCCGCTGGCGATGAAGGCGGTCGTTCCGTTGCGCTGCGCGGCCACCAGTGCCGCCCGCACCGGCGCCAGGTCCGCGGCGGTGAACAGCCGGTCGCATCCCCAGCCGATCGACAGGCTCCAGATGGCGCCGGGGAACTGCCGATCCACCGACTCCATCAACTGGGCCACCTTCTGGAAGCCGCCGTCGTCGCCCTCGAAGGTCGGGCGGGCGTTGACCAGGACCAGTTTGGCGTCCGGGGCGACGGCGTGGATCACCTGAAGGTCCATGGTGGCCTCGCCGCTGCGCTGTTCGGGCATACCGCCCACCACCTGCAGGTCCAGCGGCTGCACCTCGAACCATTCGGCGAAGCTGTCCATGTCCTGCTGGTCGTAGCCGTCGAAGGCGAACACCACGACGGTCTGGCCCTCGCCGGTGATGCCCTCCTCGACCAGAGGAATGGCGTTGTAGGCGGTCAGCAGTTGCCGGGGGAGCAGGCCGCCGTCGGGGACGTCCAGCGGCGGCGGCATCGGGCGGGCTTCCCGGTTGGGCAGGTAGCCCAGGATCCGGCCCAGACCGCTGACTTCCCCGCGCAACGCCGCCGGGACGCCGGGCTGTTGCGGCGAGGCGTAAAAAACCCGGCCCGCGTCGGGCCCCCGGCGGATCCGGTAGTCGCGCACCGGAACCCGTAAGGCCCCCGCGACCGCCGACGGGCTCCCCTCCAGAGAAGCCCAGTCATCGCCGTCGCGCCACCGCACCGACAGGCCGTTGGCTCTGCCCCAGCGTTCCAGCTCCACCGGCGCGGCCGCACGATGCAGCGCTGCCGTCAACCTCACGGCATCGCCGCGGGCGGTTCCCAGATCGGCCGCCCCGGACAGCAGCCGCGCGTAGGGCCCGGTGATGACGATCGCGCCTGCAGTCGGCCGGTCCGCGGCGAACAGGCCCAGACTGGCAGTCAGAACGATCGCGCTCAGTGTGGCCAGCGCGGTGCGCGGCAGACGGCGTGCGGCCATGGGGTCTGATTGAACACCATGTCCCAACTCGGTGGCGCCCGCCCGGAGCGCACGGGGGTTGGTCACCTCCGGGCCCGCGACCACGCGGTATACGAGGTGACCGGCCCCGGCCGGGGCCTTCGCAGCCATGGCCAGGGGTACAGGGAGACCACGTCCAGGCGTGCCGCGCGGGACCGCCACCCGGGAACCGGGGCGAAGGTCGTCGCCAGCCGGGTGCCCGCCAGGATCTCGACAGGGTCACCGCGCCACAGTTGCACCTCGCGCCGGGTGGACAGCTCGGCCAGCGACTCGGTCAGGAAAACCAGGCGGTTGGCCGACAATCGCAGGCGGCGGAGCAGTGGTTCGTCGAACACGAAGATCACGGGCAGATCCGGGTGCCCGGCCGCCGCCGGGTCGCGGTCGCCCAGGCTCTCGGCGGTGAGCCAGACCGCCTCCGGATCCCCGGTCCGGCGGGTGGCCGCCGGCCCGGCGGTGGTCTCGGGGTCGTCGTCGCGCCGCAGCCGCGGATCGGTCGCCGCCCGCGGTTCACGCTGCTGGGTGGCCGGCCAGTCGGCGATCGGGCAGGCCCGTTCCAGCGGGCAGGTGGCGCACAGCCCCGGGGCCCGTTTCTCCACCTGCCAGCGGGAGAAGCCGTACGCCTTACCGGTCAGTGCGCCCACCGACCACTGCCAGCCCAGCCGGTTGGCAGCCCGGGACCCGTCCAGCAGATGCCGGTACATCAGATCCTCGCCGTCACGCCATCCCAGCTCATGCCGCACGCTCCAGTGCGAGGCCAGCCACATCCGGGTCTGATTGGTCAGCCAGCCCGTGGTCAGCAGTTCGGTGCGGGCGGATTCCAGGCACCGGGCTCCGGCGTCCCACGGGTCGGCGGGTTCGGCGGCGCGCTCGGCGACGTCGAAACGCAGCGAGCGGCCGGTGGCGGTGCCCATCCGGGCGTACAGATGCCGGGCGTACTCCTGCCACAGCAACTCGTCGCGGAACTTCCCGACATCCTCCGGCGGGCCGCCGGCCACGCGGTCCCACACCTCGCGCAGAGTCAACAGGCCGTGGCGGATGTAGGGCGAGAGTCGCGACGAGCCGCGGCGCTGCTCCGGCCAGACGTCATTGCGCCGCCGCGCGTAACCCGCGACGTCGTAGGCCCGCAGCGCGGCGTCGGCGGCCTGCTGGCCCCCGCGTTGCGCCGGGGCCGGGTCGGAAACCGGTTCGGTCAGATCGCCGAGGTGTTCGGCCACCCAGACGCGCGCACCGCCGGCCTCGGGGGGCGGGGTGGGCAGGCGGTGGCCGGTCACCGGGTCAGCCGAAGCGGATGTCGAGTGTCGCCAGACCGAAGATCTTGCGCCCCTGGGACTTCGCGGAGACCAGAACGACGCCGGTGCGGGTTGCCGGATCCAGCGATTTGACCTTGCCGCTGAACTCGATGTCGGCGCCCTCGGCGGCGCTGACCACAGCCGGCGCGGACAGCCGGACCGCGTATCGGGTCACCGCCCCGGGATCGCCGGACCACGCCGAGACGAACCCGGCCCCCAGACCCATGGTCAGCATCCCGTGGGCGATGACGTCGGGCAGTCCGGCGAGTTTGGCGATGTCCTCGTCCCAGTGAATCGGGTTGGCATCGCCGGCCACTCCGGCGTAGTTGACCAGGTCGCCGCGGGACAGCCGGGTGTGATGGACCGGCAGTTCGTCGCCGACGCTGAGGTCGTCGAAGGACGGGGTTCCCGGCCTGCGGGCGGTGTCCTCGGCGATCCGGATCTCACCGTCGGGGCGGACGGTCTTGACGTAGTCGCCCTCCCCGACGCCCATGATGTCGACGTCGTGCATCATCGCCTTCTGCACGGCGGACTTCACCGCCGGGTTGATGTCCTCGGCGGTGACGCCGACGACGGTGGTGTGCAGGGTGTGCACCCGCTGCCCAGCGGTGTCGGTGAAGGTGTTGGTGACGGTGATGAGGTCCCTCCCGGCGATGCTGCGCACCGAGGTCAATTCGACGTCGATCGTCAGTTCGTCGCCGGCGACGATCGGGCGATGCTGTTCGAAGACCTCCTCGGTCTGAACGTAGGTGTCGTAGCCGACGACCACGGACTCGAACATCCTGCGGTTGCAGGCCATCCCGGGTGTCGAGGTGAAGGTCAGCGGTGCCACCAGCCCGGAGTAGCCCAGCGTCGCGGCGGCGTCGACGTCCCAGTGCGCGGGGTGGTAGTCCTGGACCGCGCGGGCGTATTCGCGGACCTTCTCCCGCCCGACCAGGTAGGTGCCGTCCATCTGGTAGTGGTGGCCGACGCGGGCTTCCAGCGCGGGTGCCTCTGATGCTGCGGTCATGGTTTCGCCCCACTGTTCTGCCGGCGTGTTCGGTGCGGCCGTCGACAGAACCTTAGTGCGTGCGCCGGCCCGCGGGCACGGTGGCGGCTGACCCCCTGCGGTCGATCTGGTCGCCGTCGACTCCGGGCAGTCCGAGGCGGCCCGCCTCGCCTATCGGCGGTACGGGAGGGGCAGGCATCGGGCCGCACGCCCAAATCGGGGGTAATTCGGCACCCCCGGCAAGAACGGGTTAGTTTTCTCGATATGTCTCGATTCAATCTCGATGCGGTAACGCGCTGGCCGTTGTCCCTGCTCGCGGCCTCGGCCCTGGTCGCCGCCGGTGTCTCCGCGGTCCCGTCCGGGTCGTCCCCGACGGTCAGACTCGCCAGCGAGGGCAACCCGCTGGCCGGACAGACCTTCTATGTGGACCCGATCTCGGTGGCCATGCGGGCGGCCAAGAACGCCAGCCCGCCGAGCCCGGAACTGAACACCATCGCCAACACCCCGCAGGCGTACTGGATCGACGAGGCCTTCCCGGCGGCCACCGTGGACAACACCGTCGGGCGCTACGCGGGAGCGGCGCAGGCAGCCGGGGCGCTGCCGATCTTTGCGGTGTACGCCATTCCGCACCGCGACTGCGGCAGCTTCGCCGCCGGAGGTTTCGGCAGCGCGGCGGGCTATCGGCAGTGGATCGACGCGATCGCCGCCGGGGTGGGCGGCATGCCCGCGGTGTTCATCCTCGAACCCGACGCCCTGGCCATGGCCGACTGTCTGTCACCGGATCAGCAGCAGGAGCGTTTCGACCTGATCAGCTACGCCGTGGACACCCTGACCGCCAACCCGGCGGCGGTGGTCTACGTCGACGGCGGGCACTCCCGGTGGGTGAGCGTCGACGTGCTGGCCTCCCGGCTCAACCAGGTCGGTGTGGAGCGGGCGCGCGGCTTCAGCCTCAACACCGCCAACTTCTACACCACCGAGGAGCAGATCGGTTACGGCGAAGCGGTGTCCGGTCTGACCAACGGTGCGCACTACGTGATCGACACCTCCCGCAACGGCGCCGGTCCGATCGAGAACGACCCGCTGAACTGGTGCAATCCGGGTGGCCGGGCGCTGGGGGTGGCGCCGACCACGAACACGGCCGGCCCGCACGCCGACGCCTATTTGTGGGTCAAGCGTCCCGGTGAGTCCGACGGCGCCTGCGATCCCGGGGAGGCCCACGCCGGCCAGTTCATCCACGAGTACGCCGTCGAACTGGTCCGCAACGCCGGCGGATAGCGGGCCGGGCGTCAGTGGGCGCGCGGCAGTTCGGTGATCCACCGTGCCGCCAGCAGGCCGGACACGGCGGTGATGATGCCGGCGGCGACGACGGCGGCCTGCAGGCCGAGCCAGTCGGCGATCACCCCGCCGACCAGGGCGCCGGCGGCGTAGCCGAAGTCCCGCCAGAACCGGTAGGTGCCCAGCGCGGTGGGCCGCCAGCTCGGGTGGGCGTGGTCGGAGACCACGGCGATCAGCGCGGGATAGACCATGGCGGTGCCGATGCCCAGGGCGACCGCGGAGGCGATGCCGGCCAGCAGCGGCCAGCGCAGCAGCCCGAGTGCGAGGGCGAACCCGATGGCCTGCACCAGCATCCCGGAGACGATCAGCGGTTTGCGGCCGATCCGGTCGGCGAGGTGGCCGGTGTAGACCTGTCCCAGCCCCCACAGCAGCGGGTAGAGGCCCTTGATCACCCCGATCGCGGCCAGCCCGAGGCCGTAGTCGGTGAACAGCAGCGGGAACACCCCCCAGGTGAGCCCGTCGTTGAGGTTGTTGACCAGCCCGGCCTGGCTGGCGCCGCGCAGGCTGCGGTTGCCCCAGCTGGTACGGGCGAACACGGTCCGCCAGCCCGGAGTCTCCGACGGGGCGGGCCGGGGGTGGTGTGCGGTTTCCAGGGCCACGTGCCCGGCGGTGTCGGCCACCACCAGCGACAGTCCCAGGCCGGTGGCGACGAAGACCGCCCCGATCAGTTCGGGCACCGGGCGAAGACCGTAGGAGGTGGCCAGGTATCCGGTCAGCAGGGCGGTGGCGCCGACCGCGACGTAGCCGGCGGCCTCATTGAGGCCGGTGGCCAGACCGCGCCGCCGCGGGCCGACCAGGTCGATCTTCATATTGACCGTCATCGACCAGGCCAGGCCCTGGTTGAGGCCGAGCAGCACGTTGGCGGCCACGACCCACCACCACGACGGCCCCCACGCGAGCATGAACGGCACCGGCACCCCGACCGCCCACCCGGCCAGCAGCAACTGTTTGCGGCTGAACCGGGCGGTCAGTGCGCCGGCGGCCAGGTTGGTCAGGGCCTTGGTGACCCCGAAGGCGATGATGAAGGAGAACACCGTCAGGTCGCTGGTGATGCCGAACACCTCGGTGCCGATCAGCGGGACGGTGGTCCGTTCCAGGCCGACCAGGCCGCCGACGCAGACGTTGACGACCACCAGCAGGGTGAACTGCAGCCAGTTCTCCCGCAGACCCAGTTCCACGGGCCGCCGTGTGTCCGACATTCGCCTCGCACCTGCCCTCGTACCGGGCTTTCGAATCAGCGCCGTCCATCGGCTACCGTAGCGGCCGTGTCGCAGCGTGGTGGCCCCGTTTTCGGCGCCCCGGCGGCAGCGGCGCGGGCGGCGGCGGGACCGGCATCGGTGAAGCCCCGATGAACGCGCTGGCGAACACCGTATGGGCCGCGCTGATCGCCACCCTGATCGCGCTGTTCGTGCGTTCCCGGGGCTGGCCGCTCGGGCTGCCCCTGCTGGGCTTCGGATTACTGGTCGGCATGTTGCCGTGGGGGCCCTCGGCGACCGACCAGCCCGAGCTGATCGGGATCCTGGTGCTGGCCCCGCTGGTCTTCGGCGAGGCGCTCTCGTCGTCGTATGTCGACATCAAGTCCGTGCGGCGGCCGGTGCTCGCCCTCGCGATCGGTCTGGTGGTCATCTCCACCGTGGCCATCGGCGGGCTGACAGCTCTGTTGATCGACGGAATGCCGCTGGCGCTGGCACTGGCGCTGGGCGCCATCCTGGCGCCGACGGATGTCGTCGCGGTCGCGTCCCTGGCCCGCCGGGCTCGCCTCCCACCACGATTGGTCACCATCCTCGAGGGCGAGAGCCTGCTCAACGACGGCACCGGACTGACCGTGCTGAAGGTGGCGATCATGGCCGCGGTGGCCGGTACGGTCACCGCGAGCGAGGCGGCCGTCCTGCTCGGCCAGACCGTCACGGTCGGTTTCGGGCTGGGCTTCCTGGGCGGCTGGCTGCTGGTGCAGCTGCTGCGCCGGGGCGGCGACCACGTCGGGCACGGAGCGGTTCTGCTGGTGGCTCCGCTGCCGCTATATGTGATCACCGAGGCCGCCGGCGGCTCGGGGATCCTGGCCCTGGTGCTGGCCGGCTTGATGACCGCGCACGCCGCCTACGGCGACCCCGACTACCAGGGCCGCCTGGAGGTCACCTCGCTGTGGCGTCAGATCACCATCGTGCTTCAGGCCATCGCCTTCTTCTTCCTCGGCCTGGAGTTGCCCGATCTGCTGGTGGAACTTCCGGCATCACAGCGCAACACGCTGTGGTGGGCGGTTCCGGTGATCGTCGCCGGACTGATCGTGGTGCGGATGGTCGCCGTGCTGGGCGGCTTCGGCATCGCGCGCCTCGCCGGTCTGGACTCCTCGGCCGGCTGGCGCGGGGCCGCCCTGGTCGGGTGGGCGGGGACGCGGGGTCCGGTCTCGGCGCTGGCAGCGTTCTCCCTGCCGCTGCTGAACTCCGCCGGCGTGCCGCTGGCCTACCGCGACATGGTGATCGCCGCCGCCCTGATGGCCATCACGCTGACGTTGCTGGTGTCCACCACACTCGTTCCGGTCGCCCGGCTGCTCAGGGTTCAGTCCAGCGGAACCCAGGCCCTCCAGCGCCGGCTCCGGCGTTCGATGGCCGAAGCCGCCCTGGACACGCTGGACTCCGCCACCCGGGAGGCCGCCGCACGCGGCGAACCCTTCCCGCAGCACATCGTCGAGGCGCTCCGGGCGGCCACCGATCACCGCATCGGCACGGCGCGGCGGCACGCTTCGGCCCAACGGGACCAGAAACGTGCCCGCGCTCTGCAGTTGGTGATGCTGGAGGCCGAGCAGGACGAACTGGTCCGGTTGCGCGGCGAGGAGGAGTTGCCCGACACGGCGATCCGGCCGCTGCTGGCCGAACTGGACAGGCGGATGGCGATGATCCGCGACGTCGGGGAGCTCTAGGGGTGCTCTGCGGCGGGCTCGTCGCCCGCGGTACGCCGGAACTTGCCGAACGGCAGCACTGCGGCAACGGCCACCAGGATGACACCGACGGCGAGGCCCACCAGCGCCGAGATGAGCGTGTTGACCACCCAGCCCAGGACACCACCGACCCCGGCCACGCCGTGCACGGCGTGCTCGACCTGGTGCACCAGGTGATAGGGCGTCGTCCAGCCGAGTTCTTCGGTCCCCGCCAGCAGGATGTGCCCGCCCACCCACAGCATGGCCGCGGTGCCGATCACCGACAGCCAGGCGAGCACCTTGGGCATCCCGGCGACCAGAGCGCGGCCCACCCGCTGGCTAGCCCGCGATGACCGGCCGGCCAGCTTCAGCCCGATGTCGTCCATCTTCACGATCAGCGCGACGACGCCGTACACCGCCACGGTGATGCCCACGCCGACAACGGCGAGGATCACCCCGCGGGAGATCACCGGCTCCTCGAGCACCTCCTTGAGGGCGATCACCATGATCTCGGCCGACAGGATGAAGTCGGTGCGGATCGCGCCCTTGACCGTCGTGGACTCGGCGTCGGGTCCCAGTTGCGCGGCGGGGGCGTCGTGGTCGTGGTCGTCGTGGCGCAGCGCGTGAATGATCTTGTGGGCGCCCTCGTAGCACAGGAAGCACCCGCCGAACATCAGGATCACCTCGACCACCACCGGCGCGATCGAGCTGAGCAGCAGGGCGGCCGGCAGGATGATCAGCAGCTTGTTGCGCAGCGAGCCCATGGCGATGCGCCGGATGATGGGCAGTTCCCGCTCGGCGGCCAGTCCCCGGACATAGGCCGGGGTTACCGCGGTGTCGTCGACCACCACGCCGGCCGCCTTCACGCTGGCCTTGCCGGCCGCGGCGCCGACGTCGTCGATGGAGGCGGCGGCCAGTTTGGCCAGCGCCGCCACATCGTCTAGTAAGCCGACCAGCCCGCCTGCCATGCCCCGTTCCTTCGCCGCGGTGGTGTCGTGACCGGACTTTACTCAAGTCTGGGGCTGAGGGCAGGGCGTCAGCCGGCTCGGCCGGTGTCGGCTGGTGTGGGGTGTTGTCGGCTGGTGTGGGCTGGTGTGGGCTGTTGTGGCACCGGTACGCTGCCGACCCGATTCCGTTACCCCCGTCTGCCTAGGATCACCCGGCGTCCGGTCCGGATGCCCGATCCAGCGGGGTGTTGTCTGTGAAACCGTTCAAGAGCCTGATCGCCGTGTTCTTCGCAGTGCTGACGGTGCTGGCCGCGGCACCCGCGGCGGCCGAACCGGTGGCCGCACCCACCGTCGCGCCCTCGCAGTGGATCGTCGTCGGCGTGCCGAAGTCCGACTCGACGACGGCCACCCTGACCGCGTTCCAGCGCTTCGGCCAGCAGTGGAAGGCGGTGCTGGGCCCGACCAAGGCCAAGGTCGGCTCGCTGGGGATCGGTGAGCCCGCCGACGGTGTGCACCGCACCCCGGAGGGAACCTTCGCCTTCGACCAGGCCTTCGGCCGCGAACCCAACCCGGGCACCAAGATGCCCTACTTCCAGGCCACCGACCAGGACTGGTGGGACGAGGACGCCTCCTCGCCGACCTACAACACCCACGTGCGCTCGGCGCAGAACCCCTCGGGGATCACCGAGAACCTCTACACCTCCGGGCCGGTCTACGACTACGCGGTCAACATCGCGGTGAACCCGCAGCGCATTCCGGGCAAGGTCTCCGGAATCTTCCTCCACGTCACCGACGGCAACCCGACCTGGGGGTGTGTGGCGATCGGCCGGGAGGAGATGCGCTCGATCCTGACCTGGCTGGACCCGGCGGCCAACCCGCGGATCACCATCGGAGTCGGGGAGCCGGGTCTGGTGGCGGCCTAGGTTCGCGACCACCTGGGCGACTGGTGGAACGCACCTGGCCGCAGGACTAGATTCCTCAGGTGTGACGCAGTCCGGGGACCGGGCCGACCGGGTGTCCTCAGCGTTGGCCGACGTGGACATCTCCGGCTGGACGCAGCGCTTCGACCTGCTCAGCGACCCCAACCGGCTGGAGATCCTGCTCAGCCTGCACCGCGTGCCCGGGATCTGCGTGGGCGAGCTGGCCGAGGCGGTGGGCCGCTCGGAGAACGCGGTGTCCCAGGCGCTGCGCGTGCTGCGCCAGCAGGGCTGGGTCAGCTCGAACCGGGTCGGCCGGCAGGTCCGCTACCAACTCGATGACCAGACGGTGCATGCCCTGCTGCACTGGATCGGCGCGGCGCACTCTTGAGCATCATCTGAATATCTGAACAGCTAGACAGATGGCGCTGCCCGGGCCTAGCCTGCTGGCTATGACGACGGTGACCGTCCACGCCATGCACATGAGCGACGGCATCGTCAACGCACCCACCTCGGCGCTGTTCGGGGTGATCGCCGCCGTCGGCCTGGCGTGGTGCGCGCGGCGGGCCCGCACCGAACTCGACGAGCGCACCGTCCCCCTGGCCGGTCTGGTGGCGGCGTTCATCTTCGCCGTGCAGATGGTGAACTTCCCGATCCTGCCCGGGGTCAGCGGCCACTTGCTCGGCGGCGCACTGGCCGCGATCCTTGTCGGCCCGGGCACCGGGGCGCTGTGCATCGCGATCGTGCTGGTGGTGCAGGCATTGCTGTTCGCCGACGGCGGCGTCAGCGCGCTGGGGATGAACATCACCAACATGGCGCTGATCGGGGTGGCCGCGGCGTACGGCACCGCGCTGGGTCTGTCGGCGCTGCTGCGCCGCGGCCGTACGGTGCTGTCGGTCCAGGCGCTCGGAGTCGTCGGATTCGTCGCCGCGGTGATCGGAACACTCTCCGCGGCAACGGGATTCGTCATCGAGTACGCGATCGGGGGCGCCGCTGCGACCTCGCTGCCCGCGGTCACCGGCTACCTGCTGGGAACCCATCTGCTGATCGGGATCGGTGAGGGGATCATCACCGCGGCGACGGTGATGGCCGTCGCCGGGGCCCGCCCCGACCTGGTGTACCTGCTGCGCGGTCAGCGGGCCGAGACGGCAGCGGCGGCGGCGTGAGCGGCCGGCGGTTCTGGGTCTCCTTCGCCCTCGTCATCCTGGCGATCGCCGGCGGGGTGTCGTATCTGGCCAGTTCCAGCCCGGACGGTCTGGACTCGGCCACCCTGCGCGGCTGTCAGGTCGTGGAGGTCGACGGCGCCGAGCAACTCACTGGTGAGTGCATCGCCCAGAGCGCCACCGAGCACCCGGTGTCGAGTTCCCCGCTGGCCGACTACACCGTCCTGGGCGCCGCCGGTTCCGGCGGTCTGGCCGGCGTCATCGGTGCGCTGCTCACCCTTGCCGTCGCGGGCGGGCTGTTCTGGTGGATCGCGCGCAACCGGTCACGGTCGCCGACCCGCACCGACCCCGGGGCCTGAGGGTGGGCGGCGGCCACAGCCACCCGCTCTACCGCGACGGGCACTCCGTCGTGCACCGGCTGCCGGCCGAGGTCAAGATCGTCGCGCTGGTGGTGTTCGTGTTCGCCGTCGTCGCCACGCCCCGGGAGATGTTCTGGCCGTTCGCCGGGTACGCGCTGATCCTGCTCGGCGTGTGGCGGCTGGCGCGCATCCCGCTGTCCTGGATCGCCCCGCGGATGCTGATCGAGGCGCCGTTCGTGGTCCTGGCGGTCCTGCTGCCCTTCGCCGAGGGCGGCGACCGGGTCGAGGTGGCCGGGATGTCGCTGTCGGTGGCCGGGCTGTGGGCGGCCTGGGGCATCGTGGTCAAGGGAACGCTGGGGGTGGCGGCCTCGCTGACGGTGGCGGCCACCACCACCGCGCGGGAACTGCCGCTGGCGCTCTCGCGGCTCGGGGTGCCCGGCCTGATCACCTCGATGCTGGTGCTGATGATCCGCTACATCGACGTGCTCGGCGCCGAGGCCGGACGGATGCGGATGGCCCGCATCTCCCGCGGGGACTCCCCGCGCACCCTGCACCAGGCCGGGGCGATCGCCAAGGGCGTCGGCGGCCTCTTCCTGCGGTCCTACGAGCGCGGCGAGCGGGTGTACCTGGCGATGCTCTCCCGCGGCTACGACGGCACCGTCCCGGCCCTGGCGCTCGGCCCGGGCGGGGCGGCCCGGGCCTCGGTGCGGCAGTGGTGGGCGGCGCTGCTGCCGGCCGCCGCCGCGGTGACGGTCGCGGTGTCGGCGTGGGTGCTGCGGTGAACCCGGCCATCCGGGTCAGCGGGCTGCACCACGTCTACCCCGACGGCCACCGCGCGCTGGCCGGGGTGGACCTGACGGTGGAACCCGGCGAGCGGGTGGCCGTGCTCGGCCCCAACGGCGCCGGCAAGACCTCGCTGATGCTGCACCTCAACGGCGTACTCACCGCCACCTCCGGCACCGTCGAGATCTCCGGGACGCCGTTGGCGCGCAACACCCTTCGGCAGATCCGCCAGCGGGTCGGTCTGGTGTTCCAGGATCCCGACGACCAGTTGTTCATGCCGACCGTGGCCCAGGACGTGGCCTTCGGGCCCGCGAACTTCGGGGTGCGCGGGCCGGAGCTGGAACAGCGGGTGCGCGCCGCGCTGGAGGCGGTGTCGCTGACCGCCCACGCCGACCGCAGCCCCGCCCACCTGTCGGCCGGGCAGCGTCGCCGCGCCGCGCTGGCCACGGTGCTGGCCTGCCGTCCGGAGATCCTGGTCCTCGACGAGCCGTCGGCCAACCTCGACCCGGTGGCCCGCCGGGAACTGGCCGACACTCTTGCCGGACTGGACGCCACGATGCTGATCGTCACCCACGACCTGCCCTACGCCGCCCAGCTGTGCCGGCGCGCGGTGGTGATGGACGCCGGGACGGTGGTGGCCGACGGGGAGATCGGCGCGATCCTGGCCGACGCCGACCTGCTGGCCCGCCACCGGCTGGAACTGCCGTGGGGGTTCCGGATCAGTTCCGGGTGAGCGCGGCGCGCAGCCGGACCTGCGCCTCGTCGACGACGAAGTAGATCTCCTGGCCGGGGGTCAGGTCCAGGTCGGTCACCGCGGCCGCGTCCAGGTCCGCGCAGACGCCGGGCTGGCCGTCGGGGGACTCCGCGCCGCGCACGTGCACGGTGGCGCCGCTGATCTCCAGTTCGGCCACCGCGGTGCGGATGACGTTGCGGGCCAACGGCGGTGGGTCGAGCCGCACCGAGACCGCCCGGGGCGCGAACACCGCGACGGCCGGCCCCGGCGGCACCTCCCCGCTGCCGCCCACCTCGGCGCCCCACGGCGTGCGGATCACCCCCGGTTCGGAGCAGGTCCCCGAGACCAGGTTGATCCCGGCCATCCGGGCGGCGAAGGCGCTGCGCGGCGCGGCCAGCACCTCGCGCACCGGCCCACGCTCGACGATGCGGCCGTGCTCGACGACGGCCACCGTGTCGGCCACCGCCAGCACGTCGAGCAGGTCATGGGTGACGATCACCGCGGTGCGCCCCCGCAGGATCGTGCGCAGCAGCCGGCGCATCTGCGGGGCGGCGGTGACGTCCAGCGCGGAGAGCGGCTCGTCGAGGAGCAGCACCTCGGGTTCGGCCGCCAGCGCCCGGGCCAGCGCGACGCGCTGGGCCTGCCCGCCGGACAGTTGCGCGGGTCGGCGGTCGGCCAGGTCCGTGGCGCCGACGGCGTCCAGCCAGTGCCGGGCGGTCGCGAGCGCCTCGCCGCGGCGCCGGCCGGCCCGGCGCGGCCCGTAGGCGACGTTGGCGGCCACGCTCAGATGCGGGAACAGCAGCGCCTGCTGGGCCAGCAGCCCCACCCCGCGGGCGTGCGGCGCGACGAACACCCCCGTCGCGGTGTCGGTGAGCACCCTGGCGCCGAGGCTGACCCGGCCCTCGTCGGGCCGCAGCAACCCGGCGAGCAGCGCCAGCAGCGTGGACTTGCCGGCCCCGTTGGGGCCCAGCACGGCCAGCACCTGCCCGTCGGGCAGGTCCAGGTCGACGTCGACCCCACGCCCGCGGTGGCGGGCCCGCAGCGACAGCCCGCTCACCGAACGCCGCCCAGACGCCGGGACGCGGTGGCGATCACGATGGCCGCGGCCACCGCGATCAGCAGCAGCGACAGCGCGACGGCCGCCGCGGGGTCGGTCTCGCGCTGCAGATAGATCTCCAGCGGCAGGGTCCGGGTGACGCCCTGCAGCGACCCGGCGAAGGTCAGGGTGGCGCCGAACTCGCCCAGCGACCGGGCGAAGGCCAGCACCGCGCCGGAGACCAGCCCGGGCAGCACCAGCGGCAGCGTGACGGTCCGCAGCACGGTGGTCGGCCGGGCGCCGAGGGTGGCGGCGACGTCGTCATAGCGGTTTCCGGCCGAGCGCAGCGCGCCCTCGAGGCTGACCACCAGGAAGGGCAGCGACACGAAGGACTGCGCCAGCACCACCGCGGTGGTGGTGAAGGCGATCCGGATGCCCAGCACCTCCAGGTACTGGCCCAGCAGGCCCTGGCGGCCGAAGGTGTAGAGCAGCGCCAGTCCGCCGACCACCGGCGGCAGCACCAGGGGCAGCAGCACGAACGCCCGCAGCACCGACTGGCCTGGGAACCGGCCCCGGGCCAGCACCAGGGCCATCGGGACCCCGAGGGCGATGCACACCAGGGTGCTGGCGGCCGCGGTCTTCAGGCTCAGCACCAGGGCGGCGCGGGAGGACTCGGAGGTGACCAGCGGGACGAACTGCGCCCAGTCGATGCGCAGCAGGATCGCCGCCAACGGCACGGTCACCAGCGCCGCCCCGAGCGCGGCGGGCAGGTAGATCCAGGCCGGCAGCCCGGCAGGGACCGCCGCCCCTGCTCTGCGGAGGGTTCTCACGGCGCGGCGAAGCCCGCCTCGGCCAGCGCCGCCCGGCCCTGCGGGCCGGTCACCAGGTCGACGAACAGCCGCGCGGCGGCGGTGTCGGCCGCGTCCTTCAGGACCGCGATGGGGTAGCTGGTGACCGCGTCGTCGGCGGCGCCGAACGGCACCTCGGTCACCTGCTGCCCGGCCCGGCGGGCATCGGTGCGGTAGACCAGTCCGGCGTCGGCCTGCCCGGAGATCACCTTGCCCAGCACGTCGGTGACCGCGGACTCCTCGCTGACCGGGGACAGCCGCACCCCGGTGGCCTCTTCGACCCGCTCAGTGGCCGCACCGCACGGCACCTGGGGGGCGCAGATCACCACCGCTGTACCCGGCTTGGCCAGATCGGCGAAGGAGGCGACACCGTCGGGGTTTCCCGGCGGGGTGACGATGGTCAGGGTGTTGGTGGCGAACACCGTCGGGGCGCCGTCGACCAGGCCGGCCTCGACGGCGCGGGTCATGTTCGTCTCGTCGGCGGAGGCGAAGACGTCGGCGGGTGCGCCCTGGGTCAGCTGGGTCACCAGGTCCGCCGAGCCGGCGAAGCTGAACCGGACCGTCGTCCCCGGGTTGTCCCGCTCGAAACGCTCGCCCAACCCGGTGAACACCGCCGTCAGTGATGCCGCGGCGAACACCGTGACGGCACGGTCGGCGCCGGCGGGCGATCCCGCGCAGCCTGTGGTCAGCGCGATCAGCGCCACGGCGAAGGCCCCGGACCTCATCCCGGGCCTCACGATGTTCCGCGGGGGGTCTCGACGATCACCGTCGTGGCCTTGACCACCGCGACGGCCAGCTTGCCGGGCTCCAGGCCGAGCTGGCGGGCCGACTCGCTGCTCATCAGCGAGACCACGGTGTGCGGGCCGCACTGCATCTCCACCTCGGCCATCACCGTGTCGGCGACCACCCGGGTGACCAGGCCGACGAACCGGTTGCGCGCCGAACTGGCGATCCCCAGCGGGTCCGGGGGCGGGGCGGCGTGCTCGCGGGCGAACTCCGCGAGAACCTCGCCGCGGATGACCTTCCGCCCGGTCTCGTCCTGCTCGGCACTCAGCGCGCCGGTGTCGACCCAGCGGCGCACGGTGTCGTCGCTGACGCCGAGCAGGGCGGCGGCGTCCCTGATCCGAATGGTGGTCACGCTATGACTCCGGTATCTGCGGATGAATCAAGTCAGAATAACC
The DNA here is from genome assembly GCA_964447215.1 of uncultured Mycobacterium sp. Taxonomy (GTDB): domain Bacteria; phylum Actinomycetota; class Actinomycetes; order Mycobacteriales; family Mycobacteriaceae; genus Mycobacterium. The sequence continues at coordinate 72,844 of CAYURT010000003.1, read as the reverse complement.
GTAAATGCGGAACCATGATCGCCGATCGGCCGCCGGGCCGGGCGCGACCCGAGCACCGCCGAAATCCAGGGCGCACACTGCTCGCCGCTGATAGCGTCACCTTTTGCGAACGGTCTCCCGGTCATCCCGGGATCGAGCGGTGCGAGTTCTCGGCGCGCCGCGAGAGGGAACCCGGTGTGAGTCCGGGACTGTCCCGCAGCGGTGAGCAGGAACGAACGCCGTCATCGGCACTGGCCTCGGCTGGGAAGCGACGGCAAGTAGCGGCACCCCGGGTGCGCGCCTGCGAGTCCGAAGACCTGCCGTCCGCGCCGGGCGCGCCGCGCCCGGCGGCGCATCGCCTCGCGGAGTGGGCGGGCTGCCGGTCATGCCGCGTGCGACCGGTCTCGCCCGGGTGGTGGGTCACCTGGATTTCGTCCGAAGGGAATGGCCGTGCACATCGAGCCGGGGATCGTGGATGGTTCCAAAATCGCGCTGAGCTACCTCACCGCCGGGGGCGTCGGCCTGTACGCCGCGCGCGCGGTGTGGCAGTCGGTCAAGCAGCGGGGGGCCACTTCCCTGCTGTTCCGAGGCGTGGCGGCCACCGCCGCGGTGCTGGTGTTCTTTCAGGTGTTCCCGCATGTGCGGGTCGGCGTCTCCGAGGTGCACCTGATCTTCGGTTCGACGCTGTTGCTGTTGTTCGGGATGGCCCCGGCGGCGTTCGGACTGGCCGCCGGACTGCTGATCCAGGGCCTGGTTTTCGCGCCGGTGGACCTGCCGCAGTACGGCATGAACGTCACCACCCTGCTGGTGCCGCTGTTCGCGCTGAAACTGGTGGCCGACCGGGTGATCGCGCCGAACACCCCCTACGTCGAGGTGCGGTACCGGCAGGCGCTGGCGCTGTCGACGACCTACCAGGCCGGCGTCGTCGGCTGGGTGGCGTTCTGGGCGTTCTACGGCCAGGGCCTGGCCGCAACCACCGCGGCCGACGTGGCCGCCTTCGGGGCGGCCTACCTGGCGGTGGTTCTCATCGAGCCGCTGGCCGACCTGGCAGTGCTGGCCGCCGCCAAGCGGTTGCGCCGTGTCACCGACAGCCCGCTGCTCAACAGCCGGCTGTTCAACCCGGCCCCGGCCTGACGGGCGTTACTGTTCGCGCCGGTGCTCGCGTTGCGCCGCGAAGGCGCCGCCGCCGGCGAAGGCCAGCAGCAGGAACGCGAAGCAGTACAGCGCGGCCATTTCGCCGCCGTTGTCCATCGGCAGCAGCCCCTTGGGCTGGTGCACGGTGAAGTAGGCGTAGGCCATCGTCCCGGCGCCGAGGATCGCCGCCAGGCGGGTGAACAGCCCGGCCAGCACCAGCACGCCGACGACCAGTTCGATGACGCCGGCCCACCAGTAGGGCCAGGAGCCGAATGGGGCGGCCCCGCTACTGGTCGCCGGCCAGCCGAACAGCTTGGCGGTGCCGTGCAGTGCGAACAGGAAGCCGACCACGATCCGGAAGACTCCGAGCGCGGTCGATGAATGCCGGTCCAGGCGCGCGTCGATGCTGTGTGTCATGGCTTGACGATACGGGCCGGACCCGCGGGTCACCCGACGGTGATCGGCACCGTCGCCTGCAGCACCGCCTCGACCAGGGCGTCGCTGCGCAGGTGCGCGATCCCCTGGTATTCCGGGTCGGCGACCATCCGGCTGAACGCCTCCCGGTCCGGGTAGCGCACCAGCAGCACGGCGTCCCACTGCTGGCCCGGCTCGGCGACCAGCACGGTCGAACCCGTCCCGGCGTAGAGCAGTTCCGCGCCGTAGCGGGCGGCGAAGGTCTCGGCGAACCGCCGCATGTACTCGGTGTAGCTGTCCTGCCCGCCCTCGGCGAAACGCAGCAGGTTCAGCATCACCAGCGGGCCGCCGTCATCCTCGGCCAGCAGTCTCTTCAGGTCCGCGCCCCTGGGGTCGATGGCCATCGCTGGTCTCCTGTCCGGCTCGCCCATCGGCGGGAGCCGTGCACCATACAATCAGGCCACCCGCTCCCGGAGTGCGGGTGGAACGGGATGTGTGATGACTGTCAACGGGTCGGGTCGCCGGTGGGTTCAGGCCGGAGTGGTCGCGGCGGGTGTCGGCGCAGCCGCCCTGATCGGGGGCGCCGGCGTCGCCTCCGCAGCCCCCGACGACGAGTCCGGCGGCGAATCTGCCTCGCGTGCAGGGCAATCCGCTACGCCGGCCGCCGGCCCGGACCGCGGCTCGCCGCGGGCCACGCCGACCCGCCAGGCGGTGCCGGCGAACCGGACCTCCGCGGCGGCCCGGGAGAGCGGCCGGGCGGTGCCAGCGCGGCGGGCCGTGCCCGCGGCGGCCCAGCCGGTGATCCGGGACAGCACCGATCTGACCGTTCCGGCCGCAGCCCCCACTCCGGCCGCAGCCCCCGCTCCGGCCGCCGCCGCGCCGCCGCCTCCGCCGGCCCGGGTCTCCCGCGGTGCCGTCCGCCGCGCCGCGGCCCTGCCCGCGCCGGCCGTCCAACCGGCGCCGGCGCTGAACTCCGCCGCACCCGCCGCACCCGCCGTGACGGCCGCCGCGAACCTCTTCGCCGCCCGCCCACCGGGGCCGATCCAGGCCGCGATCATCGCCGCCCAGGCCTACATCTACGGCTACCCGCTGCTGGAGTACGAGCGGGTGCGCTCAGAGGCGCCGAGCCTGAACACCCTGATCAACCTGACCACATTCGCCAACCCCGACGTGGATCCGATCTGGACGGCGATCGGCGGCGGCAAACGGCCCAATGTCGACACCTTCTACTCGCTGGCCGAACTGGACCTCTCCGGCGGCCCGGTGGTGCTGTCCATCCCGGACATGGGGAGCCGCTACTACAGCTTCCAGCTCACCGACCCCTACATCAATGTCACCGGTTACATCGGTTCGCGCACCACCGGCACGGGTCCGGGCAGCTATGCCATCACCTGGACCGGCGGACCGGAGGTCGACGTGCCCGGCGCGACGGTGGTCGAGGTCCCCTACGCCAGCATGCTGATGCTGGGCCGCACCCTGGCCGGTGACGAGGCCGATCAGCAGCGGGCGATCGAACTGATCCGCCAGTACACCCTGACGCCGACGGGGGTGACCGGGCCGAACAATGCCGTGCTGCCGGCGAACAACTCGGGTATCGCCTACCTCAACGCGATGAGCCAGGCGATGCTGCTGAACCCGCCGCCGGCCGCCGATGACCCGGAACTGGCCACGCTGGCCCGCATCGGGGTCGGGCCCGGTCTGCAGGTGGCCGACGCGAACCTCGGCCCGCTGGCCCTGCTCGCCGCGGACCTGTCGGTGAAGGTGACCGCGGCGGTGCTGCCGGGACTGACCCAGCTGATCCAGGTGTTCTCTGCGCTGCAGAACCGCGGCTGGGCGATCCCCAACCCCAACATCGGCGACTACGGCACCGACTACCTGTTGCGCGCCGGAGTCGCCGAGGTCGGCCTGGTGGCCAATACCGAGGAGGAGGCCATGTACGAGGCGGGCCTGCTGGACTCCTGGTACCTGCCGCTGGTGTCGATCCTGCCGGGCAAGACCTACAACCTGCACTTCGCCGCCGACGAGTTGCCGCCGGCCGAGGCCTTCTGGTCGGTCACCGTCTACGACTCCGCCGGAAAGCTGGTGCCCAACGCGCTGGGCCGCTACAGCGTCAGCAACAGCCGGCCCGAGGAACTGGTCTACCGCCCCGACGGCTCGATCGACATCATCATCTCCCAGACCGATCCGGGTGATCCTGGAGCGAACTGGCTCGCCGCCCCGTTCGGGGGGCTCAGCGCCTATCTGAGGATGTACGTCCCCGAGGAGTCCGCGCTGGATCGCAGCTGGACGCCCCCGCCGATCCGGCCCAGCTGGGGCCTGTTCGGCTGACGGCCCTCACAGACCCAGGTCGGCCTGCGGCCCGGTCAGGGTCGCCGCGGAGGCCTGCAGACCCAGCAGCTCCTTGACCGCCAGCGTCACCTCGAGAACCTGCCCGGCCCCGGCCGCCCCGACCAGGGTCGGCAGTGACAGCGCCACACACGTTGCCGACGTTCACGCCGGCCCGCCGGGCGATGAGATAGCGGAACCGGCTGGAGTCCAGAACCGTCCCGGACCCGAAGACCCGGCCCGCCGGCAGATCCACCGCGCCGGCGGCGGCATAGGTGACCAGATCCACCGGGTTGGTGACGAAGATGACGACCGCGCCGGGGGAGTGGACCAGGAGTTGCGGTGTCAGTGACCGGGCCATCGCGACATTCGTTGCGGCCAGCTCCAGCCGGCTCTGGCCCGGCTTCTGTTTCGCGCCGGCGGTGACCACCACGATCGACGACCCGGCTGTCACACCGGCATCGTCGGAACCGGTCACCGGACAGCTCGGGACGAACTGACTGCCGTGGTTGAGGTCGAGGACCTCGGCGTGCACCTTCTTGGCGTTGGTGTCGAAGAGCGCCAGCGCCCCCGCCGAGCCGCGGATGAGGCAGGCGTAGGCGATCGCGGTGCCGACGCTGCCCGCGCCGACGATGGACACCTTGCCGCTCGCTGGATCGGGCACGACAGGATTATCCCCCCGCCGACGACCGGCGGCAGGTCAATATTCGCCGAGGTGCATATCCGGCGGGCCGCGCGGGTAGCCTCACACCGAGGCGCGGTCCGCAGGGTCCGGGGGAGTATTGGGGAAGGGGAACCGTGACAGTCAACGGGCACGGGATCATCGTGGGTGTCGACGGCTCACCCTCGTCGGCGGTCGCCGTCGAATGGGCGGCCAGGGACGCCGAACTGCGCAACCTGCCGCTGACCCTGGTCAATGTCATCGCCCCGATCGTGACCGCCGCCGAGGGCTGGCCGGGTACCCCGGTGCCGGCCGACTACACCGAACTGCAGGAGGAGCAGGCGGCCCGCGCCGTCGAGGCAGCCCGCGCCGCCGCGGTCAAGGTCTCCCCGGACCGCGAGCACCTCATCACCTCCGAGGTGCGCTACGGCCCGGTGGTGCCCGAGTTGGTCGAACTGTCCAAGGGCGCGCAGCTGATCGTGGCCGGATCCCGCGGGCAGGGTGCCCTGGCTCAGACCGTGCTCGGTTCGGTCAGCGCAGGCCTGGCCCATCACGCGCAGTGCCCGACCGCGATCATCCACGGCGAGGACCCGCTCGCCGCCGGTTCGGCCCAGGCGCCGGTGCTCGTCGGCATCGACGGCTCGCCGACCTCCGAACTGGCTGCCGAGATCGCCTTCGACGAAGCCTCCCGCCGCGGCGTGGGGTTGGTGGCGCTGCACGCCTGGAGCGATATGGGCCCCATCGACTTCGCCAGTGTGAACTGGGCGCCGATCGAGTGGCGCAACATCAAGGTCGCCGAGGAGGAAGTCCTCACCGAGCGGCTCTGCGGATTCCGGGAGCGCTACCCCGATGTTCCCGTCACCAAGGTGGTGACCTGTGATCAGCCGGTCCCGCGGCTGCTCGAGCAGGCCGAACGCGCCCAACTGGTCGTCCTCGGCAGCCACGGCCGCGGTGGTTTCAACGGCATGCTGCTGGGCTCGGTCAGCACCGCGGTGGTGTGCTCGGCACGCGTCCCGGTCATCATCGCCCGGGCGCGCTGAGGTTCCCGGGCCGGGTTCCCAGCCTTCGTTCTTAGCCTTCGGAGTCAGCGCCGCTGCCGACCTCGGCGGGCAACGGCGGAGGCAAGGGTGTGGAGGTGGTCGGCTTGGCGCTGGTCGCCGCGCTGGTCGCCGCGCCGCTGGACGCCGTCGCCGTCGAAGTCGCCGTACCGGTACCCGTAGCCGTCGCCGACGTGCTCGGGCTGCCCGTCGTCGACGGGGCCGAGGTTGCGCTGGTCGTCGCCGTCGCCGAGGTGGTGCCCGAGGTTTCCGACGTGTCGGTGCCGGTGTCGGCCGGAGCCTCCGGACCGTGGTAGTCGGTCCACGACTCGGTGCGCACGGTGTCGCCGTTGACGGTCACACTCAGTGCCGCCGAGGTGACGATGTAGCTGGTTCCGCCGTTCTTGGCCACGAACGTCCCGGCGGAGGTCTTGGTCGCCGGGACGATCAGCTTCGCCCCATCGCTGACCCGGACGCCGCGATACTGGTAGGTCCCCTCGGGGGTCTCGCAGATCGCCACCCGCGAGGTGTCGGTGGCGCCGAAGACGACCGCGGTATCCGCTGAGGCGCACCGGGCAGTCGACTCCAGGTAGCCCTGGGCGTCCGACGGCGGGGCGGCGGTGGGTGCGGCCAGCGCCAGTGGCACGCCGACGGCGGCTACCGCGGCGGCGGCCGCGGCGGCCAGGCCTGACTTGCGAACAGTTGTAGATCTCATCGCCGTCCACCAGACCACAGCCCCGGCCGGGGCTGCCAGCCGCGACGGCCGAAGATGCCGAGCTCTCATCCAATCGTTAGGCGTCCGAGATGGATCCCGGAACCGGTCGGGAAACCCACTCGCCGCGGCTCAACACCGCCGACACCGACAGACCCTCGTCGAGAACCACCAGGTCGGCGGCGGCGCCCGATTCCAGGACCGGACTGGGCAGGCCCAGCGCCCGGGCCGGGTTGACCGAGGACTGGCGCACCGCGGCCAACAGCGCCTCGTCGGGACCCGGCCCGCAGTTGGCAGCGGCGAACCGGAACAACCGGTCCATCGTCGCGGTGCTGCCGGCGATGGTGTCGGTGCCGGCCAGATGGGCGACCCCGTCGGTGACCTGGACCGCCAGCGGGCCGATCCGGTAGTCGCCGTCGGCCATTCCGGCGGCGGCCATCGCGTCGGTGACCAGCGAAACCCGTTGTGTCCCGGCGCTGGTGACCACATGGCGGTACAGCGCGGCGTCGATGTGCACGCCGTCACCGATCATTTCCACCGTCACCCGGGGATCCTCCAGCAGCGCGATGACCGGGCCGGGCTCGCGGTGGTGAACCGGCCGCATGGCGTTGAACAGGTGGGTCGCCACCGTCGCTCCGGCGTCCACCGCCGCGCGGGTCTGGCTGTAGGTCGCCTCGGTGTGGCCCACGGCCGCGACCGCCCCGGCGCCCACCACCTGACGCACCGCCTCCAGCCCGCCGGGACGTTCGGGGGCCAGCGTCACCATCCTGATGGTGCCGTCGGCGATGTCGAAAAGCCGCCGAACCTCCCGCGGGTCGGGGTCGCGCAGCAGGGCCGGGTCGTGTGCGCCGCAACGCTTCTCGGCCAGCCACGGGCCTTCCAGGTGGATGCCCGCGATCAGTCCTGCGCGGACCTGCCCGGCTAGTTCGGCAACCTGGCGGGCCAGGTCCTCGGGGGACTCGGTCACCAGTGAGGCGACCATGGTCGTGGTGCCGTGCCGGCGATGCAGGGCCACCGTGGCGGCCGTGCCGTCCCGTCCGCCGGAGAAGCTCCCGCCACCGCCGCCGTGTACGTGGGTGTCGACGAATCCGGGGACCACGGTGGCCGGGCCGAGGTCATGGTCGGCGGGCCGGGCGGGTTCGCCGTGGCCGACACCGGTGATCGACGTGCCCGACACCTCGATCCAGCCGGGCCGCAGCAACTCCCGGCCGGTCACCACCGTGCCGGCGCGCAGCAGCACCTCAGATGCCCTGCCAGCCCGGTTTGGACAGGTAGGTCTCCCGGTAGTAGTCGGCCAACTGCAGTCGGCGCGAGGCGGCGTCGTCGATGAGCACCGTCGCGTGCGGATGGTGCTGCAGGATCGTGGCCGGCCACATCGCGCTGACCGCGCCCTCGACGAGCTGGTGCACCGCCTCGGCCTTGTTGCGCCCGGTCGCCGCCAGGATCACGTGCCGGGCGGCCATGATCGTGCCCAGACCCTGGGTGAGGCAGTGGGTGGGGACGGCGTCGACGTCGTCGCCGAAGAAGCGGGCGTTGTCCATCCTGGTCTGCCGGGTGAGCGTCTTGATCCGGGTGCGCGAGGCCAGCGAGGACCCGGGCTCGTTGAACCCGATGTGGCCGTCGGTGCCGATGCCCAGGATCTGCAGGTCGATGCCACCGGCCTCGCGGATGGCTTCCTCGTAGCGCGCGCAGGCCGCCGGGACGTCCTCGGCCAGTCCGTCGGGGCCCTGCACCGCACCGGGGGCGAAGTCCACCCGGGAGGCGAACACCGTGTCGATGACGGTGCGGTAGCGCTCGGGGTGGTCGGCCGGCAGCCCCACATACTCGTCGAGGGTGAAGCCGCGGGCCCGGGCGAAGGACACCCGGCCGGCCTCGCAGCGGGCCGCCAACTCGTCGTAGATGGGCAGCGGGGAGGACCCGGTCGCCAGGCCCAGCACGGCGTCGGGCTTGCGGTTGAGCAGGGATTCGATGGCGTCCGCGGCCACGGCGCCGATCTCGGCCGGCTCGCGCAGGATGATGACCTCCATCGCTGCGGTTACTTGGTGGCCGTGAAAAGTGTTGCGCCCGCGTCGATCGCGCCGCCCGCGGCCACCGGCGCCGCGACGGCGACGTTGGCCGGGTCGCGCTCGTCCATCACCACCACGGGCACCACCGGGCTGAGCCCGGCCGCGATGATCGCCGGGACGTCGTAGCTGATCATCGGCTGCCCGGCGGTGACGGTGTCGCCCTGGGCGACGTGCGCGCTGAACCCGCTCCCCTGCAGTTGCACGGTGTCCAGGCCCAGGTGCACCAGGATGCCGACGTTGTCGTCGGTCATGATGACGTAGGCGTGCGGCAGCATCTTGAGCACCTTGCCGCTGACCGGCGCGACCGCGTCGACCACCTGACGTGGCGGGTCCACCGCGGCGCCGTAGCCCACCATCCCGCCGGAGAACACCGGATCGGGGACGTCGGCCAACGGGAGCGCGGTGCCCGAGACGGGGGACAGGACTTGGGTGGGGCTCACGGGTCTCCTCTGACGGTGGTAGCCGCAAGGATAGAGAACGGGCGGGCGGGCTGAGGGCAAAACCGCCGCTCAGCGGGTCCGGCGATGGGTAAGCTTCCGCACTAGCCGTGACACAGGAAGGCCCGTCGAGATGAGCGATACCGCTAAAACATCTGGTACGCAACAGAAGTCGGGTCTGCGGATTCCGGGCTTCGCGCAACTGCAGCGGCTCGGCAAGAGCCTGATGCTGCCCATCGCCGTGCTCCCGGCGGCGGGCATCCTGCTGCGGCTGGGGCAGGACGATCTGCTGGGCCGGATCGACGCCCCGGTGATCGGCCCGTTCTTCCAGGCGATGAGCGCCGCCGGCGGGGCGCTGTTCGCCAACCTGCCGTTGCTGTTCGCCGTCGGCGTGGCGATCGGGTTCGCCCGCAAGGCCGACGGATCGACCGCACTGGCCGCGGTGGTCGGATACCTGGTGATGGAGGCGGTCTTCAAGACCATGTCGCCGTTCGTGCTCGACGGGCAACTGGACAAGGCCGGCGAGCAGGCGCAGATCAACTACAGCGTGTTCGGCGGCATCGTGGTGGGTCTGGTGACCGCCGCCCTGTTCGACCGGTATCACACCATCAAGCTGCCGCCCTATCTCGGCTTCTTCGGCGGACGCCGGTTCGTGCCCATCGTCGTCTCGCTGGCCAGCCTGGTGATCGCCTTCGCGATGAGCTACTTCTACCCGATCTTCGATGCCGGACTGACCGGGCTGGGCCGGTTCATCGGCGGCGCCGGGGCGCTGGGCGCATTCGTCTACGGGTTCGCCAACCGGATGCTGATTCCCGTTGGGCTGCATCACATCCTGAACTCGTTCGTCTGGTTCATCTACGGTGACTACACCACTCCCGACGGCGTCGTGGTCACCGGTGAGCTGAGCCGCTTCGCCGCCGGAGACCCGACCGGCGGGCACCTGACCGCCGGTTTCTACCCGATCCTGATGTTCGGTCTGCCCGCCGCCGCGCTGGCGATGATCCACGTCGCCAACGCGCGTCAGCGCAAGATCGCGCTGGGCATTCTCTCGGCGGCCGGCCTGACGGCGTTCCTGACCGGGGTCACCGAACCGCTGGAGTTCGCGTTCATGTTCGTGGCCTTCCCGCTCTACATCGTGCATGCGGTGCTCACCGGGCTGTCGCTGGCGATCGCCTACGCCCTGGACATCCACCTCGGGTTCTCGTTCTCCGCGGGGCTGATCGACCTGCTGCTGTACGGCACCGCGCCGGCGGCCAAGAACGTACCGCTGCTGATCGCGATGGGGCTGGTGTTCTTCGTCGTCTACTACCTGCTGTTCCGCTTCGTGATCGTCAGGTGGAACATGCGCACCCCCGGCCGCGAGCCGGAGGCCGAGTTCGAGGCCGAGGAGCGGGCCAACCTCAGCGAGGGTCCCGACGCCACCACCGCGGTCGCCGCCGAGTCCGCGGGCGGCCCGGTCGCGGTGGCCCCCCCGGCGGCGGACAGCAAGGTCGAACAGCTCATCGCCGCGTTCGGCGGCCGGCAGAACCTGGTCTCGGTCGACGCCTGCATCACCCGGCTGCGGATGGAGGTGGCCGACACCTCCAAGGTCGACGCCGACCGGCTCAAGGCGCTGGGCGCGGCCGGGGTCATCGAGGTCGGCAGCAATGTGCAGGCGGTGTTCGGCACCCAGGCGGAGGCGCTGAAGAACGACATCCTCGACGTCCTCTGAGCTCCCGGGGAGCCGGGAGCGCCGGTTGCGGCCGTGTCGGAGCCAAACCGGCAGGTGATCGGGCCCGAGAATGGGGGCCGTGCGAAGCGGAGAGATCAGGGCGCTGACCGGTCTCCGCATCGTCGCGGCCATGTGGGTGGTGCTGTTCCACTTCCGGCCGCTGCTGTGGGAGGCCTCCCCGCGCCTGGAAGCAGACCTGGGACCGCTGCTGGACGCCGGCGCGGCCGGGGTCGACCTGTTCTTCATCCTCAGCGGCTTCGTGCTGGCCTGGAACTACCTGCAGCGGATGGGCCCGTCGTTCTCGGCCAAGGCCACCGCGCATTTTCTGTGGCTGCGGCTGTCCCGGGTGTGGCCGGTCTACCTGGTGACCATGCACCTGGCGGCGCTGTGGATCATCACCACCCTCTACATCGGCGACGTGCCCTCCCCGGACGCCGACAAACTGACCGCGCTGAACTACCTCAAGCAGTTCCTGATGGTCCAGCTGTGGTTCGAGCCGTTCTTCGACGGCACCAGCTGGGACGGCCCGGCCTGGTCGATCAGCGCCGAATGGCTGGCCTACCTGCTCTTCGGGGGGCTGGTGCTGGTGATCTTCCGGATCGCCCGCGCCTCCCGGGCCCGCACCCTGTTCCTGCTGGCCTTCTGCGCCGCGCTGCCGCCCACTCTGCTCCTGCTGGCCAGCGGCGTGGTGTACACGCCGTGGAGCTGGCTGCCGCGCATCCTGGCGCAGTTCACCGCCGGCGCGCTGGCCGCGGCGGCGGTGCGCAGGCTGGTGATCGACGGGCGGGGACGACGGTTGGCCGGCTACCTCTCGGTGGTGCTGGGCGCGGCCATCGTGGCGATCCTCTACCACTACGCCGCGAACCCGGTGGCGGGCATGGTCGACCCCGGCGCGCTGGCATCGCTGCTGTTCCTGCCGCTGGTGGTGGCCCTCGCCGTCGGCTCCGGCAGTCTGCCGGCGCTGCTGGCCACCCGTCCGCTGGTCTACGGCGGCCAGATCTCGTTCAGCCTGTACATGATTCACGAGCTGGTGCACACCGCCTGGAACTGGGCGGTGGTGCAGTACAGCCTCACGATGCCGAAGTCGGTGGCCAAGATGGTGGTGGTGGGATTGATCCTGGTGGCGTTGATCGGCGCGATGGCGCTCTTCCACCTCGTGGAGGAGCCGGCCCGGCGGTGGATGCGTTCCATGGCCGACGGTGAGGGCCCCGGCGCGGTCCCGGCGCCCGCCACGCCGCCACGGCAGCTGGTCCGAGGAGCTGCTGCCGCGCTGGCGGCGGTGCTGACCGCCGCGGCGGTGTCGGGAGTCGCCGCCGCGACGGGCTCCCCGACCGCGCACGCCGCCGAAGCCACCCGGATCGCGGTGATCGGGGATTCCTACACCGCGGGGTCGGAGGAGGGCGGCAACGGGCCGCAGGCCTGGACCGAGGTGGCCTGGGGACTGCTGGCCGCCGAGGGGGTCGAGGTCGACGCCGACGTCGGCGCCGAGGGCGGCGCGGGCTACGGGGAGCGCGGCAACCGCGGCAACCTCTTCATCGACCTGACCGCACGCACCGTCCGGCGCGGCGACGATGTGGTGGTGTTCTTCGGGTCCCGCAACGACCAGCCGGTGGACCCCGAGGAGTTCCCCACCCTGGCCGCGGAGACCCTGGGGTTGGCGCGGTTCGCCGCGCCGGCGGCCAAACTGCTGGTGATCGGCCCGCCCTGGCCCGACGCCGATCCGCCGCCGGCGGTCAGCCGGATCCGGGACAGCCTGCTCGAACAGGCCGACCTGGTCGGCGCGGAGTTCGTCGACCCCATCGCCGAAGCGTGGTTCGTGGGCCGGCCGGAGCTGATCGGCGCCGACGGGGTCCACCCGACCGATGCCGGGCACGCGTATCTGGCGGCCAAGATCGCGCCGCTGATCTATGACCAGCTCACCATCCGGCTCTGAGTTGCCCCCTGAGTCACCCCCCGAGTTGCCCGCTGCATGGCCACCGGCCGATGCTGGCGGTGTGGGTGTACCGCGCCGGTCGGCGCTGAGGGGCCCGGCGTTGGCCGCGCTGGCCGCGGTCGCACTGGCACTGCCGGTGGCCGACCGGCCGTCCTCGCCGGCACCGGCCGCCGTGATCGACGGCCCCTACGGCCGGATGCTGGCCGAAGCGACCGACCTGGGGTCCGCGCGCGTCGAGCGGGTGCAGCTGACCGCCGCGCTGCGCGACGGCGGCGAACCGGTTCGGCTCAAGGGCTGGGCCCGGGCGAACGGACTGGCGGTGCGCTGGCGGCCCGGCGAGGACTGGGCGGTCCTGGAGGGGGCGCCCGCCGGCGTCGCCGACGCCTTCGGCATCACGGTGCGTGACTACCGGGCACCCGGCGGTGAGCTGTTCTACGCCTCCCCGCAGCAGCCCGCCGTCCCCGCATCGGTCCGGGCCGAGGTGACCGGCCTGGGCCGGGTGCTGAGCCACACGCCGACCCGGGAGAGCCGGCCCTTCGTGCCACCCCGCGACGTTCCCGACGGCGGGCTGCTGCCCTCCCAACTGCAGAAGGCCTACAACGCCACCCCGCTGATCGAGGCGGGCTACACCGGCGAGGGTGTGACCGTGGTCGTCTTCAGCTTCGACGGTTTCGACCAGCAGGACATGGACAGTTTCGCCGACATCTTCGACCTGCCGGCCTTCGCTCCCGAGGTGGTCGGCGAGATGCCGGCGCAGCGCAACAGCGAAGCGACGATGGACCTTCAGGTGATCCACGCCGTCGCCCCGCGGGCCAAGCTCGTGATGGTCAACGCGCGCTCGACGGTCGAGGGCGCCGGCGCCTTCGAGCGGCTGGCCCGGCTGATGCAGTCGGTGGACGAGCGCTATCCGGGAGCGGTGTGGAGCTTCTCCATCGGCTGGGGCTGTGACCGGTTGTTCACCGCCGCGGACTTCGCGCCGATCCGGGCCGCGGTGTCCGCGGCGCAGAGCAGGGGGACGACCGCGTTCATCGCCAGCGGTGATCTGGCCGGACTGGAATGCCGCGGGGAGAAGAACTGGTCGGATCCGCCCAGCCCGGACGACGTCGGGGTGGACGCGGTGGCCTCCCTGCCCGAGATGACCGCGGTGGGCGGCACCTCGCTGTCCACCGACTCCCAGGGCCGCTGGCTGGCCGAGCAGTCCTGGTACGACATTCCGCTCACGCTGGGCAGTGCCGGCGGGTCCTCGATGCTGTTCGGCAGGCCGGCCTGGCAGACCGTCGGCGCCGACGCCGGCCCCCCCGATCGCCGCCTGTTGCCCGACATCTCGGCGGTCGCCGATCAGACCACCGGGGTCAAGTTCGTGTTCGGCCAGCGGGTCGTCGTCGGCGGCGGCACCTCCCAGGCGGCGCCGATCTGGGCCGGATTCGCCGCGCTGATCAACGAGGCCCTCGCCGAGAGCGGGGTGCAGCCGCTCGGCGAGCTCAACCCGCTGCTCTATCGGCTCGCCGAGGGGGCCGCGGAGCCGGCCTTCCGGGACATCGTCCTGGGCGGTAACGCCATCAGCCCGGGGGGCCCCGGCTATGACATGGTGACCGGGCTGGGCAGCCCCGACGTGGACAACCTGCTCAAGGACATCCTGCTGGAACGTTCGGTGAGCCGTCGGCGATGAGCAGCCCGCAGCCGGAGTCCTTCGACGGGTTCGCCGTCCCCGATCGCCGCTACCTGGCCCGGCGGCTGCCCAGTCCGCGCTACCTGGCCACCCTCGGGCTGTTGGTGCTGGGGCTGATGACCGCGCTGCTGGTGCTGACCCTGATCGACACCAAAGTCGTCGACGTGCCGACCCGCTACGTCTGCCCACCCGATTGCGGCCGTCCGCCCACCGGTCTGCCGGTGGCCACCAACCCGCGGTTCACCGCGCAGGACGAGGGGTTCTCGGTGGCCTACCCGGCACCGGGGGCCGCCTACACCATCAGCACCGAACCCGACGGGGTCACCGCGGTCTGGACCGCCGGGGACGGCGGGACGATGCGGTTCTTCGGGCGTCCCGCGCAGGGCCGGAGCGCCCGGCAGATCGCCCAGCAACTGCTGGGGGACACCTTCCCCAATGCCCTGAAGGCCTACGAACTGCCCAACGCCACCGTCGGCTACCAGCCGGGATACGGGGAGGTGGCCAACTTCCAGCCCCAGGGCACCTCCTCGGTGGCCGATATGCTGCGGGTGATCGTCATCGTCGCGGTCAAGAACGATCTGGCCCTGATCGCCGTCGCCTCCGGGCCCTACCGGGAATTCACCCCCGAATTCGGGCCGGGCCCGCCGTCGCCGGCCAATCTCGGGATCGCCCAGGACATGGGCCGCTATGTCAACAGCTTCCGGTGGCGTGACGACCCGCCCCGCTGAGCGGGGCTAGCGGGGTTCCGGCGCGCCCGGCCCGCCAGCCTCGTCGTCGGGGCCGGGCTCCGGCGGCGCGGGCGGGGGCTGGCGGTCCAGCCAGTCCTTGAGGCGCACCAACTGGCTGGCGACCAGGCCGATGCCGACCAGCAGTACGGCCACGATGATCACCGCCGCGGTCACCGCCTCATCACCGCCAACCCCTTTCGGCCTATCCTGCTGAGAGTGTCTCAGGCCAGCGGCGAGGATGTGCGCGCACTGCGCGCCCGTCTGGACGCCCTGACCTACCGCGACGCTGCCCGGTTGCGGCGGCGGCTGTCCTCGCGGCGCGGCCGGCCCGGGCCCGAGGACCTCGCCGACCTGGAGCGCAGGATCCGGGCCGCCGAGGCGCTCGTCGCCGCCCGGACCGCGGCGGTCCCGGCGATCAGCTACCCCGACCTTCCCGTCAGCGAACACCGCGGGGAGCTCGCCGCGGCCATCCGCGACAACCAGGTGGTGATCGTCGCCGGGGAGACCGGCTCGGGCAAGACCACCCAGCTGCCCAAGATCTGTCTGGAACTGGGTCGGGGAATCCGGGGCGTGATCGGCCACACCCAGCCCCGCCGGCTGGCCGCGCGCACGGTCGCGGCGCGCATCGCCGAGGAGCTGAACACCCCGCTCGGCGAGGCCGTCGGCTACACGGTGCGTTTCACCGACCAGGCCGGTGACCGCACCCTGGTCAAGCTGATGACCGACGGCATCCTGCTCGCCGAGATCCAGCGCGACCGCCGGCTGCTGCGCTACGACACTCTGATCCTCGACGAGGCCCACGAACGCAGCCTCAACATCGACTTCCTGCTGGGCTACCTGCGCCAGCTGCTGCCGCGCCGGCCCGAGCTGAAGGTGATCGTCACCTCCGCCACCATCGAACCCGGGCGCTTCGCCGCCCACTTCGGCGGCGCGCCCGTACTGGAGGTCTCCGGGCGCACCTACCCCGTCGAGATCCGCTACCGGCCGCTGGATCCGCCGCTGCCGGCGGACGACAGCGAGGATCCCGACGATCCCGATCACGAGGTGGTCCGCGCCGAGCCGCGGGACCAGACCGAGGCCGTCATCGACGCCCTCACCGAGCTGTCGGCCGAGCCGCCCGGTGATGTGCTGGTTTTCCTCTCCGGCGAGCGGGAGATCAGGGACACCGCCGAGGCCGTCCGCGCCGCGCTGCCCACCGTGGAGGTGCTACCGCTCTACGCCCGGCTGCCCACCGCCGAACAGCAGAAGGTGTTCCAGCCCAACGCCAGTCGGCTCAACCGGCGGGTGGTGCTGGCGACCAATGTCGCCGAGACCTCGCTGACGGTCCCCGGAATCCGCTACGTCGTGGACCCGGGCACCGCCCGGATCTCCCGCTACAGCAGGCGCACCAAGGTCCAGCGGCTGCCGATCGAGCCGATCTCACAGGCCTCGGCGGCCCAGCGGGCGGGCCGGTCGGGCCGTACCGCGCCGGGGGTGTGCATCCGGCTCTACTCCGAGGCCGACTTCGATGCGCGCCCGCCCAACACCGACCCGGAGATCCTGCGCACCAACCTCGCCGCGGTGATCCTGCAGATGGCCGCTCTGGGACTCGGGGAGGTGCAGAGCTTCGGGTTCCTCGACCCGCCGGACCGGCGCAGCGTCCGCGACGGGATCGCCCTGCTGCACGAACTCGGGGCCGTCGACGAGGCCGGGGAGATCACCGACCTGGGCCGGCGGCTGGCCCGGCTGCCCGTCGATCCCCGGCTCGGCCGGATGATCCTGGCCGCCGACGCCGAGGGCTGCGTGCGGGAGGTGCTGGTGCTGGCGGCCGCGCTGGCCATCCCCGACCCCCGGGAACGCCCGGTGGACCGGGAGCAGGCGGCCCGGCAGAAACACGCCCGTTTCGCTGACGAGACATCGGACTTCCTGTCCTACCTCAACATGTGGGAGTACCTGCAGGGTCAGCGGAAAACCCTGTCCGGCAGTGCTTTCCGGAGGATGTGTCGGACCGAGTTCCTGCACTACCTGCGCATCCGGGAGTGGCAGGACCTGGTCGGGCAGCTGCGCGGAATCGCCCGGGAGATCGGTATCCGGGAGTCCGGGGACCAGCCGTCCCACCCCGATCGGGTGCATGCCGCGCTGATCGCCGGGCTGCTGTCCCACGTCGGTCTGCGCGACGGCGACACCCGCGGCTACTCCGGCGCGCGGAATACCCGGTTCGTCCTGGCGCCCGGCTCGGTGCTGACCAAGCGGCCGCCGCGCTGGGTCGTGGTCGCCGACCTGGTGGAGACCAGCCAGCTCTACGGGCGGGTGGCGGCCCGGACCGATCCGCAGATCGTCGAACGCGTGGCCGGGGATCTGCTGCAGCGCAGTTACAGCGAACCGCACTGGGACGCCGCCCGCGGCGAGGTGGTGGCCTTCGAGCGGGTGACGCTCTACGGGCTGGTGCTCGCCGCGCGCCGGCGGGTCGGCTACGCCGCGATCGACCCCGCGCTGTGCCGGGAGCTGTTCCTGCGTCACGCCCTGGTCGAGGGGGACTGGCAGACCCGGCACGGCTTCCACGCCGACAACACCAGGCTGCGCGCGGAACTGGCCGAATTGCAGGACCGCGCACGCCGGCGCGACCTGGTCGTCGACGAGCACGAGATCTACGCCTTCTACGACGCCAGGGTTCCCGCTCAGGTCGTCTCCGCCCGGCACTTCGACGGGTGGTGGCGAAAGCGGCGCCGCCGCACCCCCGACCTGCTGACCATGACCCGCGACGATCTCCTGCGGGTCGATGACACCGGCTCGCAGCGCCCCGACCACTGGCAGGCCGGGGACCTCTCGCTGCCGCTGAGCTACCGGTTCGAACCGGGCGCCGTCGACGACGGGGTGACGGTCCACGTCCCGGTCGGGGTGCTGGCCCGGCTGCAGGGTTCCGAGTTCGGCTGGCAGGTGCCGGCCCTGCGGGAGGAACTGCTGACCGCGCTGATCAAGTCGCTGCCCAAGGATCTGCGGCGCAACTTCGTGCCCGCCCCGGACACCGCCCGCGCGGTGCTGGCCACCCTCGGCGACGGCGAGGAGCCGTTACTGGAGGCCCTGCAGCGGGAACTGCACCGGCTTTCCGGCGTGCTGGTCCCGATCGACGCCTTCGACCTGGACAAGCTGCCCGCGCATCTGCGGGTCACCTTCGCCGTCGAGTCGCCCGACGGAACCGAACTGGGGCGCGGCAAGGACCTCGAAGCACTCCAGGCTCAGCTGGCGGGCAAGACCCGGCAGGCGGTCGTGGCGGCGGTGGCCGAGGGGCTGGAGCGCGACGGGATCCGCAACTGGCCCCAGGACCTCGAGGAGTTGCCGCGCACCGTCGCGCTGGGGGACCTGCGCGGCTATCCGGGTCTGGTCGACGCGGGGTCGGCGGTGAACGTCCGGGTGTTCGCCAACGCCGCCGAACGTGATGCGGCGACATCGGCCGGCCTGCGGCGCCTGCTGCGTTTCGTGACGGCCTCGCCGGCGAAATCGGTGGAGAAGAAGCTCGATCTGCGCCGGCGGCTGGCTCTGGCCAGTAACCCCGACGGGTCGCTGAAGGCATTGCTGGAGGACTGCGCCGACGCCGCCGTCGACGTCCTGGTTCCGGCATCGGTGTGGACCCGGGCGGAGTTCGAGGCCCTCCGCCGCCGGGTCGCCGAGGCCCTGCCGGCGACCACCGCCGACATCCTCGACCGCACCGAGACGGTGCTGGTCGCGTTACAGGACGTCGAACTGCGTCTGCCGGCCTCGCCGCTGCCCGCGCACGCCGAGTCGGTGGCCGACATCCGGGCCCAGCTTTCGGGGCTGGTCGGGCCGGGATTCGTCGCCGCCACTGGCGCGGCGCATCTGGGCGATCTGGCCCGCTATCTGACCGCGATCTCCCGGCGGCTGGAGCGGCTGCCGCGCGCGGTGGCCGCCGACCGGGACCGGATGCAGCGGGTTCGGGCCGTGCAACACGCCTATGACGAAGTGGCGCAGTCACTCTCGCCGACACGGGCGGCCGGCGAGGACATGGCCGACATCGCCCGGCTGATCCAGGAGTTCCGGGTCAGTCTGTGGGCACAGCAGCTGGGCACCGCGCGGCCGGTCAGCGAGCAGCGGATCTACCGCGCGCTCGACGCGGTGCTGGCCTAGCGGCGGGAACCGGTCGTCGGGACCGGTCCTCAGCCCTCGACGCGTTTCTTCAGCCCGTGCAGTGCCTGGTCGACGATCGTGGCGGCGGCCTTCTTCTTCATGAAGCCCATCATCGGGATCTTGGGGTCGATCTCGAGTTCGTAGGTGACCTTGGTGCCCTTGCCCTCCGGGGTCAGGGTGTAGGAGCCGACGAGCTTCTTCATCATGCTGGACTTCGGTTTGCCGGTCTCGTCGGCGTTCAGTGTCCAGCTCACCGATTCCGAGCCGGCCCACACGTAGGAGATCTCGTAGGAGTCCTTGCCGATCGGGGTGGCGATGCTGAACGCGACGTCCTTGGGGCCGCCGTCGTCGTGGGTGGTGATGATCTCCACCCCGGTGAAGCCGTCGCTCCAGTTGGGATAGTCCTGCAGGTCGGCGATGACGGCCATCACCTTCTCCGGTGAGGCGTTGATCGTCACCGACTCGGACACGCTTTCAGCCACGGTCACTTCCTTTGCTCGGGTTTGTTCGGGTTGCTGGTCCTCTGCTCACTGCGGCCGGCCCGTCGCCACACTGACCGCGCCGGGATGGGCGACGGCGTGGTCGAGCACCAGTTCGGCGACCCGCGAGCGGTGCTGCTCGGCGCTGCCCAGCAGTGCCGCGTCGGTGGCGGCCCGCTTGAAGTACAGCTGGGCCTGGTGCTCCCAGGTGAAGCCGATCCCGCCGTGCACCTGGATGGTGTCGGCGGCGATCCGGCTGAAGGCCGCCGAGCACACCGCCTGGGCGATGCCGGCCGCCAGCTCGGGATCGT
This sequence comes from uncultured Mycobacterium sp., assembly GCA_964447215.1. Classification (GTDB taxonomy): domain Bacteria; phylum Actinomycetota; class Actinomycetes; order Mycobacteriales; family Mycobacteriaceae; genus Mycobacterium. Next base: position 53,126 of record CAYURT010000003.1, on the reverse strand, counting down.
CGGAGCCGTCGGCCAGCGCCCACACCGCGTGGTAGGCCGCCGAGCGGGCGTGCTCGAGGTCGACGAGCATGTCGGCCAGCTTGTGCTTGACCGCCTGAAAAGAGCCGATCTGGCGTCCGAACTGCAGCCGCGAGGTGGCGTAGTCCACCGACAGGTCCATCAGGTGCTGGGCGGCGCCGACCTGCTCGACGGCCAGCAGCGCCGCGCCGACCTGCAGCGCGTGGCCGACGACCCGGTCGGCCTCCTGCGGCCCGGCCAGCAACTCCGCCGGTGCGGCGTCCAGCACGACGTCGGCCTGCGGCCGGGTCAGGTCCATCGTCACCAGCGGATGACGATGCACGCCGGGGCCGTTGAGGTCCACCGCGTACACCCCGCGACCCCCGGCGCCGTCGGCGGCCACCAGCAGCACATCGGCGGCGTCGGCGTCGACGACGCGGGCCGCGGTCCCGCTGATCCGGCCGCCGGTCTCGGCCAGCGGGCGGGAGTCGAACGCCGCGGTGCGCTCGCCCGCGGTCAGTGCGGTCAGCAACGCGTCGCGGACCGGCCCGACCGGGCAGGCCACCAGCGCGGGGATCGCCAGGTAGACGGTGCCGAACAGCGGGCCGCAGGCCAGCGCCGCCCCGAACTCCTCCACCGCGACCGCCTGGTCGACCAGCGAGCCGCCCGCCCCGCCGTCGGACTCGGGCACCGCCATGCCCAGCACTCCGAGTTCGGTTCCCAGGCGCCGCCACACATCCCGGTCGAAGCGCGGCTCGGACTCCATCAGCGTGCGCACCGTCGCCTCGTCGAAGTGCTGCGCGCAGAACCGGCGCACCGCGGCGCGAAGCTCCTGCTGCTCGGCGGTGAAGAGGAACTCGCCCCGCGAAGCGGTCGGGGTGTCAGCCACGGGGCACGTCCTTCCACGGCATGCCGGCATCGGCGCGCAGATCCCCGGGCAGGCCCAGCACCCGCTCCCCGAGGATGTTGCGCATCACCTCGGAGGTGCCGCCCTCGATGGTGTTGGCCCGGCTGCGCAGGTAGCGCTGCTGGACCGGGCCGCGCCAGTCCCCGGTGCCGGCGTTCTGCCCGTACATGGCGTAGGAGTGGTACAGGATCCCCTCCGGACCGAGCAGGTCCATGCAGAACTCGTAGATCTTCTGGTTCAGCTCGGCGCCGACCATCTTGCCGATCGAGCCCTCCGGGCCCGGGTCCCCGGCGGTCGCCGAGGCCCGGGAGCGCTCCGAGGTCAGTCGCTGGGCCTCGGCGCGCAGCCACAGCTGGGCGAGCCGGTCGCGCAGCACCGGGGTGTGCAGATCGGGCCGGGCCGCCCACAGCTGCACCGCGTCGGCGATGGCGCCCTGGCCGCGACGGCTTCCGCTGGCGCCCAGCGCGCTGCGCTCGTTCATCAGGGTGGTCATCGCCACCCGCCAGCCGTCGTCGACCCCGCCCAGGCGGTGGGTGTCGGGGATGCGGGCGTCGGTGATGTAGACCTCGTTGAACTCGGCCTGGCCGGTCATCTGACGCAGCGGCCGGCACTCCACGCCGGGGTCGTGCATGTCCAGCACGAAGTAGGTCAGCCCCTTGTGCTTGGGGGCGTCGGGGTTGGTGCGGGCCAGCAGCAGCCCCCAGCGGGCCTTGTGGGCCAGGCTGGTCCACACCTTCTGCCCGTTGACCACCCACTCGCCGCCGTCGCGCACCGCCGAGGTGGCCAGCCCCGCCAGGTCCGAGCCGGCCCCCGGCTCGGAGAACAGCTGACACCAGATGTCCTCGGTGGTCGCCAGCGGGCGCAGGAGGGACTTCTTGGTGTCCTCGCTCTGGGCGTGTTCGCGGATGGTCGGGGCGGCCATCCCGTAGCCCATCGGGTTCAGGCCGAGCGGGACCGGGCCGCCGGCGCCCTGGAGCACCGCGTCGGCGACGGCCTGCAGACCGCGGGACAGGCCCAGCCCGCCGAGACCGACGGGGAAGTTCACCCAGGACAGCCCGGCGTCGTAACAGGCGCCCAGGAACTCGGTGACCGGCACCTGTTTGGGGTCGTGCTCGGCGACCACCCGGCGGGCGATTTCAGCGACGCGATCGGCGTCGGCGGTGACGGCACCACTCATGTTGCCACGATAGAACCCCCGGTTCGGCGGCCCCCTGCGCCCCCGCCGGAGAGTCCGCAGTGCTAGAGATAGGGGCATGCCCGCAGTTCCGGTCCGCGCGCTGGGGTGCCTGCTGACAGGCGCCTCGGTCGCGGCCGGGTGTTCGGCCCCGCCGGCGGCCGACGCGCCCACCGTGACGGTCGAGGCGGCGCCGCAGCTGACCGGCTGGGGGCCCTGCCCGCCCGAGGGGCCGCCGGCCGACGGGCTGGAATGCGCGACGATCGACGTGCCCTTCGACTACACCGACCCCGGCGGCGAGAGTTTCACCCTGCCGGTCAGCCGGATCCCGTCGACCGCCGAGGATCCCCAACTGCTGATCATGAACCCCGGGGGGCCCGGTATCAGCGGCGTGGGGGACCTGCGCTCCGGCCGGGACTACTACGCGAGGTTCACCGACGTCTACACCGTGGTCTCCTTCGACCCCCGGGGCGTGGGCGGATCGGTCCCCGCGGTCTCCTGCCTCGACGGGGACCAGCGCTCGGCGGTCTTCAACCAGCCCAGTGTCCCGATGTCCCCGGAGCAGGAGACGCTCAGGAACGACCTGGCGGCGGGGATCGGGGTGGCCTGCGAACGGGAGTTCGCCGCCGCCCTGGGCTATGTCGGCACCGAGAATGTGGTCCGCGACGTCGACGCCATCCGGGCGGCGATGGGCTTCGAGCGGGCCAGCTTCCTGGGCTACTCCTACGGCACCTTCGTCGGCGCGCTCTACGCGCAGACCTTCCCCGAGCGCACCGGCCGCGTCGCGCTGGACTCGGTGCTGGATCCCTCGCTGGACTACCGCGAGATCCGGCACGCCCAGGCCAAGGGGATGCAGGCCAGCGTGACCGCCTTCGCCGCGGACTGCCTGTCCCGGGACGACTGCCCGCTGCCCGGTCCCGCCCCGGCCGCCGTACAGGCGATCATCGGCGTCATCGAGGGTCTGGACGCCGATCCCTACCGCGCCCCCGACGGCCGCGAACTGTCCGGGTCGCGGATGCTGGCCCTGGTCGAGTCCTCGCAGTATTCACCCCGGTCGGGCTGGCCGGTGCTGCGTTCGGCGCTCGCCGACGCCCTGGCCGGGCGGTGGCCGGCGGTGGTGGACGCCGCCTACTCCCCGGACCTGATGGTCGATCCGGCCGACTCGGAGTACCTGGCGGTGATGTGCACCGACTTCGCCACCGAACGCGACCCGCAGACCCCGGGCCGGCTGGCGCCGGAATGGGCCGAGGAGAGCCCGGTCAGCGGCGGCAACCGGGCGTGGTCGCTCGCGCCGTGCGAGTCCTGGCCGGTCGGCCCGGTCCGCAAGCCAGGCCCGGTCAACCCCCAGGGGCCCGGCCCGGTGCTGATCCTCAACACCTCCGGAGACCCCGCCACCCCGCTGGTGTGGGCGCAGTCGCTGCACCGCCAGATCCCCGGGTCCGCCCTGGTGATCGCGTCGGGGCTGGGCCACCTCGCGAGCGCGCAGAACAGTTGCGCCGACGAGACGCTCGTGGCGTTCCTGCGCGAGGGCACCGCCCCGCCGGAGCCGGTCTACACCTGCCCGGTGGACCGGTGACGGGGTCCGGCCGGACGGCCACCGGGCAGCCGATCGGCAGGGGCCGGTCGCTGGCCCTGGTCACGCTCGCCTACGTCGTCGCGGTCGCCGTCGCGGCGGTGTGGCTGGCCGCCGGGCCGGCCACCGGTCGGCTGTGGCTGGACACCCTGATCGCCGACCTGCTGGCCACCGTGGTGGTGTTCGTGTTCAGCCGGGCCTACCGCAACTCCAGCTTCTACGACGCCTACTGGAGCGTGGTCCCGCCGCTGCTGTTCGGTTACTGGTGGTGGCAGGGCCCGTTGGGTCCGGACTCGCTGCGGGCCTGGCTGATGGCGGTGGTGATCGGCTACTGGGCGGTGCGGCTGACCGGCAACTGGGTCCACGGCTTTCCGGGCCTGCACCACGAGGACTGGCGCTACCCGCTGCTGCGCGAACGCGCCGGGCGCTGGGAGTTCGGCACCGATCTGGTCGCCATCCACCTGTTCCCGACGCTGCAGGTGTTCCTCGGCATGGTGCCGGTCTACGTCGCCATGATCACCCCGGGGCCGGGGTTGGGGTGGCTGACCTGGCTGGCCTTCGCCGTCGGGATCGCCGCGGTCACACTGGAGTTGGCCGCCGACACCCAGATGCACCGCTTCGTCGCGCGCGCGAAGGCGGCCGGGGCGTCGGCCGCGGTGATGGACCAGGGCCTGTGGGCCTGGTCGCGTCACCCCAACTACCTCGGCGAGATCGGGTTCTGGCTGGCCCTGGCGCTGTTCGGTCTGGCCGCCTCGCCCGGTGACTGGTGGTGGCTGTTCATCGGGGTGGCGGTGATGGTGGCGATGTTCCTGGGGGCCAGCATCCCGATGATGGAAACCCGCAGCCTCGAACGCCGTCCGCACTACCAGGACGTGATCGACCGGGTGCCCAGGCTGCTGCCCCGGCCGCCCCGGCGGGTGCCGCGCCCGTGACCCGCATCCGGGTGGTCATCGCCGGCCTCGGTGACAGCGGACTGCTCACCGCGATCCGGTTGGCGCGGTCGGCCGACGTCGTAGGCATCTCCGCCAGCCCGGGCCTGGTCAGCGGCCAGGAACTCGGCGTCCGGCTGACCCGCCCGGCCTACTGGGCCCGCGACTACCTGGTGCCCTTCGACCGCTACCGGGGCTTGGACGCGGTGCGCACCGTGCAGGCCCGGCTGACCGGGCTCGACCTGGCCGGGCGGGTGGTGCACGCCGAGCGGCCCGACGGATCATCGGTCGCCGAATCTTTCGACGCGCTGGTGATCTCGACCGGGGTGCGCAACGGGTTCTGGCGCCGCCCGGCGCTGCAGTCCGCCGACACGGTGACCGCGGGAATCCTCGCCGACCACGAGCGTCTGGCCGGGGCGGACCGGGTCGCGGTGATCGGAGGGGGGGCCGCGGCGGTCAGCGCGGCGGCCAACATCGCCGCGCGCTGGCCCGCCAAGCGGGTGGACCTCCATTTCCCGGGGGAGCGCCCCCTGACCGGGCATCACCCCCGGACCTGGGAACACCTGCGGCGCAGGCTGACCCGGCTCGGTGTGGGACTGCATCCCGGGCACCGGGCGGAGGTGCCCGAGGGCTTCGGCTGTGACGAGATCACCTCGGGCCCGGTGCGGTGGAGCACCGGCCAGCCGCCGGCCGACGCCGACGCGGTGCTGTGGGCGATCGGGAGGGTGCGGCCCAACACCGAATGGCTGCCCCCGGAACTGCTCGACGAGGCCGGATTCGTCACCGTCACAGACCAACTGAGGGTTCCCGGGCACCGCGGCGTCTATGCCATCGGAGACGTCGCCGCCACCGACCCGCTGCGGTCCTCGGCCCGCAACCGCGCCGACGCCGTGCTGGCCCACAACATCATGGCCGAATCCGGTGAACGGCCGCTGCGCTCCTTCCGGGCCCCGCGCCGACGCTGGGGGTCGGTGATCGGAGTCCAGGCCGACGGGGTGCAGGTGTTCGCACCCAACGGCCGGCCGTTCCGCATCCCGGCCCCGGCGGTCGAGAAGGTGCTGATGCCGCTGGTCGTTCGCCGGGGCATCTACCGCGGGATCCGGCCCAACCGCCCGCTGGGGGAGGAGCGATGCTGATCCCGTCCGTGCCGGAGGAGGTCACCGCGGCCTGGCTGTCGCAGGTGCTGGGGGTGCCGGTGGCCTCGGTGGAGATCACCCCGGTCGGCACCGGCCAGACCGGCGCCACCTACCGGCTCGGTGTCAGCTACCGCGACGGGGCGGGGCCGGCGGACAGTTTCGTGGTCAAACTGCCCGCCCAGGATCCCGAGGTGCGCCAGCGGGTGGCCCTGAGCTACCGCTCCGAGCACGCCTTCTACACCGAACTGGCCGGCACCCTGGCCGTTCCGTTGCCGCACTGCTACCACTGCGCCATCGCCGATGACGGCGCGCAGTTCGTGCTGCTGCTGGCCGATATGGCACCCGCCGAACAGGGCGACCAGATTCGCGGCTGCACGCCGGCCGAGGCCGAACTGGCGGCCACCGCGCTGGCCGGCCTGCACGGGCCGCGGTGGTGCGACCCGGCGTGGCTGACCCTGGCGGCCACGGTGATGCCCAAACCCGACGAGCCGACCGCCCGCGGGCTCGGCGAGATCACCCGGATGGCGGCCGAGACCACGCTGGACCGGCTCGGTGCGCGGATGAGCCCGCAGGACCGCGCCACGGTGACCGACTCCGCCGCGCTGATCGGCGACTGGCTGCTGACCGCACCTGAGCGGTTCAGCCTGCTGCACGGGGACTACCGCAGCGACAACCTGTTGTTCGACCCTGCCCGGACCCGGGTGACGGTGGTCGACTGGCAGACCCTGGCCGTCGGCCTGCCCGCCCGGGACCTGGCCTACTTCCTGGCGACCAGCCTGCTGCCCGGGGACCGCGCCGACCACGAACGCGGACTGGTCGGGCGGTACGCGCGCGCCCTGTCGCAACGCGGCGTCACCGGCTACGACGAGCAGACCTGTTGGCAGGACTACCGATTCGGCATGCTGCAGGTGCCGCTGATCACCACCCTGGGTTTCGCCTTCTCGGCGGCCACCGACCGCGGCGACGACATGACGCTGACGATGCTGGAGCGCGGCGCCCGGGCGATCCGCGAACTGGGAACCCTAGAGCTGGTCCGAGCGCGCGTCTGAGGACGGCCCGCCGGGATGGGTGGAGATGTCCGGCGTCAACTCGTCGGCGGTGGCCGGTTCGGCGCCGGGCTCCTCGTCGGCCGGCCGGCGGGCGGCGGCCCCGCGCTCGGCGTGCCAGTCGCGCAGCAGCGCCAGCATGCCGGCGCCGGCCAGCACGACCACCGACACGGCCGCCCAGGTGCTGCCGGTGCGGACCGCGATGATGAGCGCGGCCAGCGCCAGCCCGGCCAGCACCGTCACCACACGCATCAGCCCAGTGTCGCTCAGCCCGGCCCGGACGGGCCGGATTGCCGCCCGCGCGGCGCGGGGGTCACGCCGCCGTGCAGGGGGAGCCGAACGGCAGGTGCACGACCGTGGCGACCGGACGTTCCGGGGCCTCGGTCCCGGCGGCCTCGTGACGGGAGAGCAGTTCGGCGCTCTCCGGCAGCTCCCGCGGATTCAGCGTCCCCGCGGCGATCGCCGTGAGCACCTCATGGGCGTGGGCCAACTGATGGCGCTTGCGGTACTGGCCGCCCGGGAGCTTGACCCCCGCCCACACGCCGTACTCCTCGCCGCCGGCCACCGCCCGGCGCGCACAGTCCCGCTGCTGGGCCAGCGGGCACCGGCGCAGGCAGATCGTGCGCGCCTGGGTCGCGGACTGCTCGTAGACGCGGGCCTTGGCGGCGCCGTCGCTGGCGTCGTCGTCGGAGTAGCCGAACCACAGGTCCGGTTCGGTCGAGCACGGGCGGACATCCATGGGAACCTCCTGGTCTGCGGAACTGTTTTGAGAGACAAAAACATATATACGAATCTGGCGACACGCAAGTGAAACGTAAACAGAAACAGATATGCCACCGTCGGCTGTGTACGATCCGGCCATGCCCGGGATCCGAGCGTGAGCCGTGCGGCGGCCGGTGCGGCCATCCGTGCGCTCCGGGAGTCGCGGGACTGGTCGCTGGCCGATCTGGCCGCGGCCAGCGGGGTCAGCGTGATGGGGCTGAGCTATCTGGAGCGGGGCGCCCGCAAACCTCACAAAGCCACAGTTCAGCGGGTTGAGAACGGGTTGGGGTTGCCACCGGGCAGCTATGCCCGGCTGGTGCTGGCCGACGATCCCGGCGCCGAACTGGAGCAGCTGCTGGCCTCCGCCCCGGGCGGCTCCGGCCCGGTGGTCAGCCGGCGCCACGACGCGGAAGTGCTCGAGGCGCACGCCGAGGCCCACCTCGACTCGCTGCGGGCGCTGACAGCCCGGCTGCCGGCGGAGACGTCAAACGACTACGAATCGTATATTCGATCCGTGATCGCGCAGTGCGTCAAAGCCGAACTGCTGGCCGCCAACTCCTGGCGGGTGGCCGTCAACGCCGGGGCCTCCTCGACCGACCGGCTGATGGCCCACCTGAAAGCCCTGGAGGCGCTGCGGGCCGACCTGCTGGCCCGGCTGCAGGGCAGCCTCGGCGCGCGGTTCGAGCGGGCCTGCGTCGTCGCGGGCCTGCCGGATCCGGTGATCGCGGCGCTGGTGGGGGTGAGCCCGGAGGAGATGTGGGACATCCGCAACCGCGGGGTGATCCCCCCGGGCGCCCTGCCCAGGGTGCGGGCCTTCACCGAGTGGGCCGGGGACGATCCGGCCGCGTCGCCGTCGTGAGCGAGGTCGGTGAGGTCAGCGTGCTGGCGCGGGCCCATGCGCTGTTCGCCGGGACCCCGGGAGGTGTCGGGTCCCTCACCGGCTCCGGACCTGCGGTGCCGGTCTCCGGCCGGCCCGGCGGCACGTTCTGGGCGGCCTACCGGTCGGCGGCCGAGACCGCGAGGCTCGACCTCGGCGCCGCACGCGCGGTCGACGGTGCGATGGTGCGGATCCTGGCCCGGGCCGGCGATGACCACCGGGCCGCGCGGATCGACACCGCCGCCGTGCTGGCGGCGGCCCGCGCCGACGGCGCCGCGGTGGACAACCCGATCGCGGCCCGGGAGATGCTGCGCCGGCGTATTCGTCGGCTGCGCGCGCAGCAGGGCCACGTCCTGACCGCCCGCCGCCGGGCGCGGCGCAACCGGGCGGCGCTGCTGGCGCTGCGCTACCGGCGCCACCGGCCCGGCGATCCGCTCCGGGCCGGCGGTGACCCTCGCGCCGGCCTCGCGGTGCGGGCGGCGCTGTCCCGGCTCGGCGCCCCGTACGTGTGGGGGGCGGCCGGGCCGCACCGGTTCGACTGCTCGGGTCTGGTCAAGTGGGCCTACGCCCAGGCCGGGGTGCCGATCCGGCGCACCACCTACGAGCAGATCGGCGACGGCATGCCGGTGCCGCGGTCCCAGGTCCGCCCGGGTGACCTGGTATTCCCGCACACCGGCCATGTGCAGATGGCGATCGGCCGGGGGCTGGTGGTGGAGGCCCCGCATGCCGGTGCCGTCGTCCGGATCAGCCCGCTGGGTCACAGTGTGTCCATCCGCCGGCCTGTCTGACCGGCGCGGCCGGCCGGGCTGAATTGTCCGGTGGGAAGGGCCTGGGTAGGTTCTGCCCATGACGCGGGGTGCGGGGGAGGCCTGGGAGGCGCTGTCCTCCGCCGGGCGGGCGCTCGGCGCCCGCGACGGGAGTCTGGCCGAGGCCGATCGGATGCTGGCCGACGCGCTGCGCTCGGCCCACCGGCTCGCGACCGGCTCGATTCAACGGATCGCCGATATCCAGGCCGACATCGACGCCGCGGCCCGCCATCCCGCCGAGAGCCCGGCCGCGGCCAACGAGATGGCCCGCCTGACCGCCGCCAAGCATCGGGAGGTCATCGAGGTCATCGGCCGGGCCCGGGCCGAAGCCGCGCTGAAAACCACTGAACTGCAACGACTTACCGACGCCTACCGGATCACGCCCTGATCGGTTCTCCACAGCGGTGAATTGCCCGGCGTCCGCGGCCGTCGATACCGTCGCCGTCGTGTTCCCGCACAGTCCGCCGTCGGCTCCGGCGGATCCCGCGCCCGGCGACGCGGAAGGCGCCGCGGCGGATGCGATCCGGGCGGCGGAGGCCGCGCTCGCCCGGCAGAACTCGGTGGCCGCGCAGGTCGACCTGCAGGTGGTCACCGCGGTGCTCAACGCCCACACCACCCACGGCGGCGGGGTGGCAGCTCTGCGGAGCCTGCAGCGCGAGATCGAGTCCGCCGTGGTCACCCGGACCGATCTGGACACCCCGGCCGGCGCGCGGTCCTTCCAGCACTACCTGATCGACAAGTTGCACGACATCAGGACCGTGGTGGAGACCGCCGGTCTCGACGACTCGTCCAAGGCTGCGCTGGCCGCCGCACTGTCCAGCCTGTACGCGACCTCGGCGACCGCGCAGGATCCGCCCGGACCGGCCGCCGCCGACAGTGGCGCCCCCGAGGATCCGGGACCGGTCGCCGCCGACCCCGGCCGCGCGGTTCCCGCCGCCCCGGAGGCCGCGGAGTGGCTGCCCCCGGTCGACGTCGGTCTGGACGACTGGCCCGCGGACCCGCTACCGGAGCCCGAGCCCTGGCCGGCCCAGGCTCCGGCCCCGGCGGCGGCCCCCGCTCCGCCCCTGGCGCCGCCGGCCGGACCGGCGTGGGGCGCGGGCATGCCCGCCGGTGCGGGGCCGCCCGCGCAGTCCGGCCCACTGCTGCCGGGCCTGGGCTCCCTGGGTTCCCCGGGCCCCCTGGGTGCCGACCTCCCTCTGGGACCGCCCGCGAGCCCGGTTCCGGAACCGGCCGGACCGGAGACGCTCGGGCCCGACGGTGAGCGGGACGGCGAGGACCCCGGCGGGGCCGACCCTGACCGCGACGCAGAGCCGGCCGGCGACCCCAGGGCGGTGCTGCTGCCCTCCGGTGAGGTCGTCACCGCGGCCTCGCCGGCGCTGGCCGCGGCGATCGGCGCGGCGCTGGAGGGCACCCCGATTCCGGAGGCGTTCGCCGCCCACGGCATCACGATCCCCCCGCCGGGCTCCCCGGTCCCCGCCCCGCTGGACCCGGGCCGGTTGTCGGTGGGGGACATCGGGCTCTTCGCCGACCGCCACGCGGTCGCACTCGGCGACGGCCAAGCCCTGCTGGACGGCGGAATCGTCGGCATCGACACCGTCGGCGGGCCGGGCTTTCTAGGCTGGCTACGTCCGCCGGACCCCGAACCGGCGGGCCCGCCCGCCGAAAGTCCACCCCCGGCCGCGGTCGGCTGAGCACAGGAGCGAGAACATGGCAGAGCGCCTCGAGGTGGTGCCCGAGGACCTGCGGCAGGCCGCGGCCGCCCACCGCCGGACCGCCGAGCACCTCGGCGCGGTCCCGGCGACCCACCCCGAGGTGATGGCGGCGCTGGAATCCCTCGGCCCGATCTTCGCCGAACTCCGCGAGGCCGGCCGGGAACTGCTCGACCAGCGCCGGCTGTGCTACGAGCAGCAGGCCGCCGCGCATGCCGACCTCGCCGACAGACTCAGCCACGCCGCGCGGGTCTGGGAGCAGCAGGACGCCGACGCCGCCGGTGACCTCAGCGACCCGGCCGGCGGTGGTCGGTGAGTGAGCCCGACCCGTCCTTCGACGCGGTGCACCCCAGCGGGCAGGTGCTGTTCCGGTCCTGCCGGGGCGGCTATCTGCACACCGTGGCGCTCTCCGAGGAGGCGATGGGCACCCGGGCGGACACCCTGGCCGAGGCGGTGCTGCGCGCGGCGCAGGTCTCCCACCTCAAGGCGGTGATGGGGGTGCGGGAGGAGATCATCGAGGCGGGTTTCACCCCGTCGGCGGACCTGCCCGGCCCCGGCGACCTGGCCCGCGCCGAGGCGGCGCTGCGCGAACACCGGCTCTGAGCAGTCTCACTCCGGCGGGTCGGGCGGCTCCGGAGGCCCGATGAGGTCGGGCGGCGGAATCGGGTTCGGGCCGAACAACTCCCGCGCCCGCGTCAGCAGGGCGCGGATCTCGTCGAGCTGTTCCTGCGGCGAACTCATGACGGTCACGCTAGACCCCGCCGGTGGCCCCGACAATTCACCGTCCCGCGGCAGGCAGTTCCCTGGTGATGGTGTTCAGCAGCGTGGTGTAGCGGCCGGACTCGGGGTGCGGCCCGGGTTTTCCGCTGCTGACCAGTCCCGCCGCCAGACCGCGCTGCGGGTCTGACCAGATCACCACATTGGTCAGCCCGGTGTGGCCGAACGCGCCGGGCGCGTTGCGCCCGAACGGGCCGAAATGCTTGGACCCCAGCATGAATCCGGTTCCCCACCGGATCGGTGCCAGGCCGGTGGCGACATCCGGGCGGAGCCGCCGGGCCTCGGCGGTGGCGGCCCGCAGTGTGTGCGGCTGCAGCACCCGGACTCCGTCGAGTTCCCCGCCGCGACGCCAGATCTCGGCGAACCGGGACAACTCCTCCGCGGTGGAGACCGTGCTCGAGGACGGGACCACGCTGGTGAGGAACCGTGGGCTGTTGGAGAACCTGATGATCTGCGACATGTTCCCGCCCAGCGCCAGGCGCAGCGCGGCGGCGATCGGCGCCGGTGGCGGTCTGCCGGTGACATAGCTGGGGGCGACCAGGTCGACGTCACGGTCGGCCACCCCGTAGTTGGTCCAGCGGAAGCCCAGTGGTGTGAGGATCTCCGTCGCCAGGATCTCGGCGATGCCGCGCCCGGTGGCCGCCGCGACGATCTCCCGGATCAGCGGGCCCCAGGTCAGGCCGTGATAGATGTGCACCAGTCCGGGCCGGTGGACGGGTCTGAGTTCGGCGAGTTTCTCCCGGGCGTAGGCGCTGTCGTTCATCCGGCTCAGATCGGGCCGCGGCCCGGTGGCGAAGGGCACCCCGGCGCTGTGGGTCATCACGTGCCGGATCGTGGTGCGCTCCTTGCCGTGGCCGGTGTACTCGGGAAGGTAGTCGCACACCTTGTCGTCGAGGCTGAACTGTCCCTGCTCGACGAGCATGTGCACCACCGTCGTGGTGATCGCCTTGGCCGCCGAGTACACGCAGAACGGGGTGTCGGTCCGCACCGGGACGGGTTCGGTGCCGGCCGGGTCGTCCGGCCCGTTGCCCCGCGCATGCCCGATGGCCCGGTTGAGCACCACCGCGCCGTTGTGCCGCAGGCACAGTTGGATCGCCGGTTGCATACCGGCCTGGTACCAGTGCCGCACCGCCGCCCAGATCCGTTCCACAGCAGCCGAATCCACATCGCCGCGTTGCTCGTCGCCGACTGCCGTCACTGCGTCGAGGTCGGCGGGGACCCGGATCCTGCCGTCGGCGGGGGTCACGACATGCGATACAGGGTGGCGGTCAGGTGATGCTGGAGTTCCAGGCCCATCGCGCCCATCTTCAGGTTGTAGAACAGCGAGTCACCGTCGACGCGGATCGACCGGACAACGGAGAGAACCTCTTTGGCGGTGCTGGTCATCCCGACAGACTTGGACGCCAGTTCCAGAACCAGTCCGTCCGGACCCGCGGAGAGGGTGCCCTCGTCGATCTCGGTGATGCCACTGGGCTGCGCGAGCACCAGTTCGGCGCGCCCCGCGGAGGGCACCCGCAGGTATCCGGTCTCGGCGTGCATCGGCTGACCGTCGGGGGACCGGGTGCGCTGGGAGTAGCTCAGGAACGGCTTGCCGAGGTGCCCGAAGGTCACTTCCTCGATGTAGTCGAAGGGCTCGATGGTGGGGTAATCGCCGAATCCCTCGCCGGCCCAGGTTCCCACCAGTGGGGCCAGGACCGCGATGCCCGGATGCAGGTCAGCCATCAGGTCAGGGTAGTCCTCACAGCGGCCCGACCAGTTCAACCCAGTTGCCGTCCGGGTCGGCGACGAACAGCCAGCCCATTCCCGGTATCGCCGCGAACTCGGTGACCGGTTCGGCGATCCGGTAGCCGGCCTCGGCGATCTGGGTGGCGGTGGTCGACAGGCTGGCCACCACCAGGGAGATGTAGCGGATGCCGGCCTGCGCCCGGCCGCCGCCGGGGGCGACCGGCGCGGCCGGCGGCGGGTCGAGGGTGACCAGTTTGAGGACGTTCTTGCCGACCGCGTAGCGCTTCATCGACCCGCCGGGGAAGTCCAGCTCACCCTGCAACGGCAGGCCCAGGAAGCCGCCGTAGAAGTCGGTCATCGCGGCGAGGTTGGTGGTCACCAGACCGACCTCGATGCTGGTGGCGAGCAGTTCGACGGCCATGGCACCCGACAATAGCGGCCGCTAGGACACCGTTCCCACCGTGATCAGGTCGAACACCCCGCGGGTCCACAGCGGTCGCCGGGGCCGGTGCTGGTCGGTCACGGTGAACCCGGCCTCGGTGAACAAGGCGCGCATCTCGGCGGGAGCCGGGCTGTGTGCCGGGTTGGCCAGGCTGGCCGAGACCCGCCGCAGCGCCGCCGGCTGGGGCGGGCTGATGGTGCCCACCGCGGCGATGCCGCCGGGTGCCAGGACCCGGCGGAACTCGGCCATCGCTGCTGGCTGGTCGAAGAAGTGAAACGCCGTGGTCGAGACCACCGCGTCGAGTTCGGCGTCGGCGAAGGGCAGTTGTTCAGCGGGGGCCTTGCGCCAGTGCACCTCGGCGCACCGCTCCCGGGCCTGGGCGAGCATGCCGTCGGACATGTCCACCCCGTAGACCGCCTCGGGGTGCAGTTCGTCATGAATCCGGGTGGCCAGAATCCCGGTGCCGCAGGCGATGTCCGCGACCTGTCGGGGGCCGCGGGCGCGTAGGACCGCCATCACCTCGTCCTGGACCGGCTGGTAGACCCAGCGCTGCAGGAAGGGCAGGTCGTAGACCGGAGCGACCAGACCCCAGAACCCGGTCACCACGTCGTTGAGTCCACGGCTCGGTGCGTTCATGCCGTGCGGAACTCCTTGCTGGTCAGCCGGGCGGCGGCCGCGACGATGCTCCCGGCGGTGGGAATGCGGCCGCCGGGGTCGCAGATCCGCAGCAGGCGCTGAACCTCGTTGCCCGGCACGAGGACCCAGTCGAGGCCGACGTGGCGGCAGTGGGTGTCCAGTCGGCTCAGCACCGCGAACCCGGCAGTGCCGCAGAAGGTCACCGCGGTCAGATCCAGCACCAGCTGACGATAACCGGCCAGGCCGGACTCGATCCGTCCGGCGACCTCGTCGGCGTTGCAGGCGTCGATCTCACCCGCCGCGGAGATCAGCACCGTCGTGGCACACAGTTCACGCGCCCGCGGGTCGGGTCCCGCGTCGACATCGGTCCTGGCGGCTTTGCGTTGTCGCGCCACGAGCATCATGCCTCCCAGCGGGAATGCGGATTTCATGGCTGTCAGCTCAACCCCTGACACCAACCTAGTACCGATCCGCGGGGGCCGCTACGGTTCTGCGCCGCGACTGCGGCAGGCGGTTCCGCGAGCGCGAGCGCGAGGACGGCAGGCGGTGCGGTGGGCCGTTCCCCGATCTGGCGTTATCCCTCAGACGAACCGGGCGACGGTGCTAGTTTCGGCGGGCATGAGCACCCCGGCCGAGCGTGCCGCGCAGTTGGCACTGGTCTCCCGCCTGAAGACGATCTACCCGGAAGTCCCGGAATGGCCGGCACCGGATGAGATCACCCACGACTACTGGCTGGCCTACCTGAAGACCCCGCACGACGTCGGTGGCGAACTGGACTACCCGCACCCCTACGAGAACAAGGAGGAGGAGCAGTGGGAGCTGATGACCTACGTGCTCTGCGAGGTGCTGGGTTGGCGGGGGATCTGGGTCTCCGAGGAGCGTCGCCGGATCTGCAACGTCGACGTCGGGCGTTCGCTGTATCTGGGTCTGCCCTACTACAGCCGCTGGCTGTGGTCGGTGGGCCGGATGCTCATCGAGAAGAAGTACGTCAGCTGGGCTGAGCTGACCGACCGGCTCGCGGCCGTACAGGCCCGCTACGCCGGCCCGCTCGACGGGCGCCGGCCCGAGGCCCGGCCCGCTTTCGAGGGTGATGGCTCCCAGGTCAGGCGCAACAAGCATCATCGTGAGGCCGCCGGTGTCGGGGACCCGCAGGTGTTCGCTGGAAAGGCCGGACCCGCCAGGTTCGCCGCCGGTGACCGGGTTCGCGTGCGGGAGTTGCCGGCCATGTTCTATACCCGCACCCCCGAGTACTGCCGCGGGGCGCAGGGCGTCATCGCCGAGGCCTCCTACGAGACCCCGGCCCCCGAAGACGAGACCTGGGACGTCGAGGACGCCCAACCCGAGTGGATGTACATCGTGCGGTTCAACCAGTCTCAGCTGTGGGACAACTACACCGGCCCGGACACCGACACCCTTCAGACCGAAATCCCCGAGCGCTGGCTGGAGGCCGCCGATGCCTGAGCACCACCACTCCCATGACCATCCGCACGATCACAGTCGCACCGTCAAACCGATGGTCGACGAAATCACCGACTTCGAAGTGCTCGAGATCGCGCTGCGCGAGTTGTGCATCGAGAAGGGCCTGTTCACCGCCCAGGAGCACCGGGTCTTCACCGAGTATGCCGAGCAGATCGGGCCCACCCCGGCCGCTCGGCTGGTCGCCAAGGCCTGGCTGGAGCCGGAGTTCAAACAGCTCGCATTGACCGACGCGGTCGCCGCCGCCAAGGAGGTCGGGGTGGACTGGCTCGATCCGACCGGCTTCGGCACCCCCAGCGACTTCGCCGCATTCAAAATTCTCGAAGACACCCCGACCCTGCACCACGTCATCGTCTGCGCGCTGTGTTCCTGTTACCCGCGCCCGATCCTGGGCAACTCCCCGGAGTGGTACCGCACTCCGAACTATCGGCGGCGCATCGTGCGCTGGCCCCGGCAGGTCCTCTCCGAGTTCGGGCTGGAGCTTCCCGACGGGGTGGAAGTCAGGGTGGAAGACTCCAACCAGAAGCACCGCTTCATGGTGATGCCGATGCGTCCGGACGGCACCGATGGCTGGACCGAGGACCAGTTGGCCGAGATCATCACCCGCGACTGTCTGATCGGTGTGGCGCTGCCCAAACCGGGCGTCACCTCCAACGTCACCCCGCTGGTGCGGCCGGCGGTCAGGCCGGTCGAGGAATGAGCGGGGACCCGAGCGAGGAGTTCACCGTGCTCGACGAGATCGTCGGGCGGGGGCAGACCTGGCCGGTGATGGCGGCCAAGTACGGGGTGGAAAACCCCCTACCGCCGTGGAAGACCAGTCTCGACGGCCTCTGCGATGTTCTGGACCGGACCTGTGCTTCCGACGACGAACTGCGATTCGGCTTCAAGGAGCGCCGCGACGAGGAGGACGTCCTGGCCGCGACCCGGTACGCCGAGCTTCCGTATCCGGAGAACCAGTTGGTGGCGCTGGCGCACTCCCTGCTGAAGCGGGGCGTGATCGACCAAGCCGAACTGCGCCGACGGCTGGCCGGCATCCGCGCACGTCTGGAGTCCTGAATCCCGCCAAGTATGGTCGTGGCCAGACCATGAACATGCCCACGCCCTACCCGCCCCCGCAGGGACCGCCCGCCTGCTACCGCCATCCCGACCGGGCGGCTTACGTCGGGTGCACCCGCTGTGGTCGACCGCTGTGCGGGGAGTGCATGCGCACCGCGCCGGTCGGGCACCAGTGCCCGGAGTGCGTGGCGGCCGCCGCGGCGTCGGTGCGCCCGCCGGTGACGGCGGCCGGCGCGGTGGTCCGGACCGGCCGGCCGGTGGTGACCTACACGCTGATCGCGACGATCGTCGCGGTATTCGTCCTCCAGGTCTCGCTCGGCGACATGGCCAACCGGTTCACGCTGTGGCCCCCGGCCGTCGCCGGCGGCGAGTACTACCGGCTGATCACCTCGACGTTCATGCACGGCGGGCTGGTGCACCTGGCGTTCAACATGTGGGCGCTCTACGTGCTCGGCGCACCCCTGGAGGAGCATCTGGGCCGGCTGCGGTTCGCCGCTCTCTACGGGCTCAGCGCGCTGGGCGGGTCGGTCCTGGTCTACCTGCTCTCACCGCTGAACTCCGCCACCGTCGGCGCCTCGGGCGCGATCTTCGGGCTTTTCGGGGCCTACTTCGTGGCCGCCCGACGGCTGCGCCTCGACGTGCGCTGGCTGGTCACCCTCATCGTCATCAACCTGGTGCTGACCTTCAGCATCCCCGGCATCAGCTGGCAGGGCCACATCGGCGGCCTGCTGACCGGGGCCGGGGTGGGTGCGGCCTACATCTACGCGCCCGCCGCCAAGCGGAACCTGGTGCAGGGCGGGGTCTCGGTCGGGCTGCTGGCGGTGTTCCTCGCGCTGATCGCCTGGCGCACCTCTGAACTGGTCGGCCGGTTCGGGATGATGCTCGGCCCCGGGCACGGCTGAACCGTCAGCGGCCGCTACAGGCGCACCAGGCTGAACGGGTAGACGAACGTCCCGCCCGGGGCGTTGTCGCAGCCCACCGCGAACGACGACTCCAGCGTCCCGCGCAGTGTCACCGCGTCCCAGGTGTAGACGTCGCGGGTCGGGATCACCGGCCCGTAGTAGACGTTGCCGCACCGCAGCCCGTCGGGCACGTCGACCGTCATCCGGTAGGTGCCGTCGGTCTGGTACGCCCGGCCGTACCACTGGAAGGCCTTGGCGATCGGCATCGGGTTGGCCGAGACGCCGGCGCACTCGCTGATGCCCTCGGGGGGATTGCAGGAGAAGAACGAGAAGATCCAGGTGTGAAAGTCGTAGCGGCCTTCGATGATCGCGTTGTAGTGGCCGATCTGCAGGCCGGCGTTGGCCGGTGGTGCCAGCAGCAGCGCGGCGACGCCGCACGCGACACCGCTCAGGCTCGCCAGTACGCGCACCGTTCTCCTCCCGTCGACTCCGAATGTAAGCGCTGCCTGGTCGCCGTGCTCCGCTTTGCGGGAGCCGGAAACGTAGGGTTGGGCGGTGGCTGACACGAACGGGACGACCGGCACGACCCGGACGACGACATGTGTGATCGCCGGCGGCGGGCCGGCGGGCATGGTGCTGGGGCTGCTGCTGGCCCGGGCCGGTGTGCAGGTGACCCTGCTGGAGAAGCACGCGGACTTCCTGCGCGACTTCCGGGGTGACACCGTCCATCCGAGCACCCTTCGGCTGCTCGACGACCTCGGGCTCTGGGACGAGTTCGTCGGGCTGCCGCACAGCAGGGTCGAGAAGTTCGACGTCCCCGCCGGGGAGGGCGAGGTCACCCTGGTCGACTTCCGCCGGCTGCGTGAGCCGCACCCCTATATCGCGATGGTCCCGCAGTGGGACCTGCTCAACCTGCTGGCCGGGGCGGCCCGCGCCGAGCCGACCTTCACGCTGCTGATGAGCCATGAGGTGACCGGCCTGCTGCGCACCGGCACCCGGGTGACCGGGGTGCGCTACCGGGGCCCCGACGGGGAGGGCGAGGTTCACGCCGACCTGACCGTGGCCTGCGACGGTCGCGGGTCGCTGCTGCGCCGGGAATCCGGCCTGACGGTGCGGGAGTGGCCGGTGCCCTTCGACGTGTGGTGGTTCCGGCTGCCGCAGGAGCGCGACGGCCAGTACTCCCTGATCCCGCGCAGCGCGGCCGGCCGGCTGGTGATCATGATCCCGCGCGAGGGCTATTTCCAGGTCGCGTTCCTGATCCCCAAGGGCGCCGACGCGAGGTTGCGCGCCCGCGGCCTGGACGTCTTCCGCGACGAGGTCGCCGAACTCATCCCGGAGGCCGACGTGAGCCGGCTTGTCTCCTGGGACCAGGTCAAGCTGCTCGACGCCCGGCTCAACCGGCTCACCCGGTGGAGCACCGACGGTCTGCTGTGCATCGGCGACGCCGCCCACGCGATGTCCCCGGTCGGTGGGGTCGGGATCAACCTCGCCGTCCAGGACGCCGTCGGCGCCGCCACGGTGCTGGCCGAGCCGCTGCGACGCCGGCGGGTCAGCGACCGCGACCTGGCCGCGGTCCAGCGCCGCCGGATCGTCCCCACCGTGCTGACCCAGGGTCTGCAACGGGTGCTGCACCGGGTGATCGTGGCGCGGATCTTCAACGGCGGCGTCGCCCGACCGCCTGCGGCGATGGCCGCGGTGATCCGGCGGCTTCCGTGGCTCACCGTGATCCCGGCACACGTGGTCGGCGTCGGTGTCCGACCCGAGCGCGCGCCGGCGTTCGCCCGCCGGCCGGTCACTCGGTGACGGTGAACCCGGCCAGCCAGTCCTCGTGCATCTCCCCGCCGATGGACACCCGCCACTGGTAACGCTGGCCGACCGCCAGGTTCAGCGCCGGAACGGTGGCGACGAAGGGAATCGTCACCGGGGTCCCCTCCGGGTGCACCGGATGCCGGCGGGCGTTGATGGTGCTCTGCTCGGTCTTCGCGACCCCGTTGCCGTCGCCGTCGACGAGTTCGGCGCGGATCGCGAACTCCGTGCCGATCTCGGCCCACTGCACCTCGACGAACACGATCAGCGCGTGCTGGGGCGCCGGGCTGGCGGTGGTGGTCCACCCCAGGCCCAGAGCGTGCACGGTTCCGGCGGCGTCCAGGTGTGCGCTGTGAGCCAGCAGCACGATCGCCCTCATCGGAAATCCTTTGCCAGGGAACGCTTGTCGACCTTCTCGGTCCCGACGGTGGGCAGCGGCTCTGCGCGGATGATCCACCGGGTGGGGACCGCGAAGTAGGCGACCTCGCCGGCCATGTGCCGGGCGAGCTCGTCGGCGGTGGGCGCCGGCCGCCCCGCCCGGTGGACCACCACCGCGGCGAGCTCCTCCCCGAGGTCGGGGTGGGGCAGCCCGAGCGCGGCCGCGTCGACGACCTCGGGGTGGCGCATCAGGGCCGCCTCCACGTGGGGGCAGGCGATGTTCTCCCCACCCCGGATCACCATGTCCTTGCTGCGCCCGTCGATGAACAGCCAGCCGTCGCCGTCGATATGCCCCAGGTCCCCGCTGCGCAGCCAGCCCTCGGCGTCCAGTGTTCCGTCGTCGATGCCGACATAGCCCAGCATCACCGTGGGGCTGCGGGCCAGGATCTCGCCCCTGCCGTCGGGGTCGGGGTCGGCGACCCGCAACTCCACCGTCGGCAGCGCGCGGCCCACCGTCCCGGGGTGCCGCTCCAGGTCCGGCCCAGCGGCCACGGTGAAGAACCCGCCGCCCTCGGTCATGCCCCAGGTGTTGACCATCCCGCGGCCGCGCAACTGCGGCAGCCGCCGGGCCAGCCGTTCCAGCAGCGCCGGCGGCACCGGCGCCCCGCCCAGCGGGAAGGACCGCAGGCTGGACAGGTCGAAGGAGTCGAAGTCGGGATGCTCCAGCAGCCGCGCGGCCATGGTCGGCACCGCACCCCAGCGCTGGACCCGCTCGGCCTCGATCAGCGCCAGCACCTGGGCGGGGTCGAAGCGGCCGGTGTTGAACACGATCCGGCCCCCGGTGATGAGCTGGGTGATCAGGGTGGCGAACGCGCCGATGTGGAACAGCGGGGTGGAGATCAGGGTGACCGCCTGCGGGCCGTCGCCGGCGATCATGTGCGGCAGTTGGCGGGCCCGGGCCAGCACGTTGTGCTGGTTGGCCACCACCGACCGGAACGGCAACTCGACCGCCTTCGGCATCCCGGTGCTGCCCGAGGTGAACAGGACGACCGCGGGGTCCTCCTCGTCCCGGGGGCCGGGAATCCGCGGCGGCACGCCGGGGCCGGCGAAGCAGTCCGGCAACTGCGCGATGTCGAACCCGCCGCCGGCGAGACCGGGCGCGTCGGTGATCACGGCCCTCGGCGCGACCGCCGCGATCGAGTGGGCGGCCTCGGGCCCGCTCCACCACCGGTTGCCCAGCACCGGCACCCCGCCCAGCGACCAGATCGCGCACAACGCCAGCACCCAGTCCGGTGAGTTGTAGGCCAGCAGCACCACCCGGTCTCCGGGACGGATACCCAACGGCGCCAGCCGTTCCCGGGCTCGGGACACGGCGGCGAAGAACTCGCCGAAACCGATCCGCCGCTCGCCGTGGATCAGGAAGGGCCGCTGCGCCCAGCGGTCAACCCCGTAGAGCAGCTCGGCGAAAGTGCGCGGCCGCTGACCGTAGACCAGCCCGGCGTGACCGCCGTACTCGCCGGTGACGACCTCCTCACCCCACGGGGACCGCATGAGGCCGATCCTAGGCGGGCCGGGAAACCGTCACCGGCCCGCGGCCATCGCCTTCGCCCAGCGGTAGTCGGCCTTCCCGGCCGGCGAGCGCACGACCTTCTCGGTCCGGACGAAGGCCTTGGGGATCTTGTAGTCGGCGATGTGGACGCGGCACGCCGCGACGAGTTCGTCGTCGGTGGCACTGCGGTTCTCGGCGAACTGCACGATCGCCACCACCTCGTTGCCCCACCGCTCCGAGGGCCGGCCGGCGACGACCACGTCGTAGACGGCGGGGTGGCTGGCCACCGCGCGCTCGACCTCCTCGGCGAAGATCTTCTCCCCGCCGGAGTTGATCGTCACCGAGTCCCGGCCGAGCAGTTCGATGCGGCCGTCGTCGAGGAAGCGGGCCCGGTCCCCGGGGATCGACCAGCGCACGCCGTCGATGGTGGGGAAGGTGCGGGCGGTCTTCTCCGCGTCACCGAGATACCCCAGCGGGACGAACTCCCGCCGGGCCAGCCAGCCCTCACCCTCGCCGGGCTGCAGCACCCGACTGAAGTCCGCCGCCACCACGGCGGTGTCGTCGAGCGGGGTGAACGTCGCCGCGTCGACCTCGGCGCCCTTGGTGACCACGGTCGTCATCTGCGCGCCGGACTCCGAGGCGCCGACGGCGTCCATGATCATCAGGTTGGGCAGGGCGGCCAGCAGCCGGTCCCGCACCGTCGGCGACAGCGGGGCCCCGCCGTTGGTCATCGCCAGCAGCCCGGACAGGTCGTAGTCGCCGGTCTCGATCGCGTCCAGCAGCGGGCGGGCCATCGCGTCACCGACCACCGGGATGCCCAGCACCCGCTCCCGGGAGGCCAGCCGCAGGATCGCGTCGGCGTCGAAGTGCCGGACGTCGTCGGGCAGCGCGATCCACCCGCCGGTGCTGATGGTGTTGAACACCCCCCACTGGGCGGCGCCGTGCATCAGCGGCGGCAGCAGCAGCAGCGACCGGAACCCGGCCTGGGCGCGGACCTGCTCAGCCAGGTCGGCGTAGCTGTTCAGCGGCTGCCCGCCGGCCATGAACGGCCGGCCGCCCATCGCCGACATGAAGATGTCGTGCTGGCGCCACAGCACACCCTTGGGCATCCCGGTGGTGCCGCCGGTGTAGAGGATGTAGAGGTCATCCCCGGACGGGGTGGGCATGCCGGCCGCGGGCGCGGGGGTGGCGACGATCGACTCGTAGTCCACGGCGTCGGGCAGCAACTCGTTGCCGGAGTCGTCGGCCACCTGGATGAGCACCTGCAGATCGGGGAGCCGGCCGCGGATGGACTGCACGTGCGGGGCGAACTCGGCGGCGTAGACCAGCGCCTTGGCCCCGGCGTCGGCGAGCAGGTAGAGCAACTCCTCCTCGACGTAGCGGTAGTTGACGTTGAACGGCGCCAGCCGGGCGCGGTAGCCGGCCACCATCGCCTCCGGGTAGGCGTTGCCGTTGCGCAGGTAGAGCCCGATGTGGTCCTGGCCGGACTGGTGGCCGGCCAACCGGTCGCGCTCGGTGTGGCAGCCCAGGCCGCACCCGGCCAGGTAGTGCGCGATCCCGTCGATGCGGGAGTTCATCTGCGCGTAGGTGAACCGCTGGTCGCGCCAGATCAGAACCTCGCGGTCGGGAATGGTGTCGGCGACGGTGGCGAACACCGTGGAGAGGTTGAAGCTCACACAATCACTCTAGGTGCCCGCCGGATAGAGTCGGGACCCGTGACTGGTCCCGCACAGCAGCGAGCCCGCATCGACTTCCCGTCCCGGATCGGGGTCTGGTGGGCCGGTGACACCTGGCCGATGCGGGCGGCCTGTGAGGTCGCCGCGGAGATCGAAGCGCTGGGCTACGGATCGCTGTTCATCCCCGAGGTCGGCCTCAAGGACGCCATGGTGGAGTCGGCGGCCCTGCTGGCCGCCACCGACCGGCTGGTCATCGGCACCGGCATCGCCAACATCCACGCCCGCATCGCCGGGACCATGGAGGGCGGCGGGCGCACCCTGACCGCGCTGCACCCCGGGCGCTTCGTGCTGGGTCTGGGTGTCAGCCACGGCCCGCTGGTGCAGAACCTGCTCGGCGGCACCTACACCAAGCCGCTGTCCACCATGCGGGCCTACCTGGAGCGGATGGCCGCGCTGCCGGAGGCGATCGAACCCGGCTCCGGGCGGCCGACCCGGCTGCTGGCGGCGCTGGGCCCGAAGATGATCGAGCTGTCCGGCACCCACGCCGACGGGGCGCATCCCTACCTCGTTCAGCCGCAGCAGACCGCCCTCACCCGGGAGATCCTCGGCCCGGACAAGTGGATCGTCTCCGAACAGGCGGTGGCCGTCGGCGACGGGATGGACGACGCCGAGCAGCTACGCCGGGCGCACCTGCACCTGGAGATCTACTCGGGTCTGCCGAACTACCGCAACTCCTGGCTGCGGCAGGGCTTCGAGGAGTCCGACTTCGTGCGCGGCGGGTCCGACCGGCTGGCCCGCGGCATCGTCGGCATGGGAAGCGTCGATCAGGCGGCGGCCAGTGTCACCGCGCATCTGGACGCCGGCGCCGACCATGTGGTGGTCCAGGTGCTCGGCGACGGCGACCCGGCCTGGGATCCCCGCCCGGCGCTGCGCGAACTGGCGGCGGCGCTGGGTCCCGCTAGCGTTTGAGCCAGGCCCGAACGGTGGACGGCTCGCGGGTGTAGGACTCGTACATCTCGTCGTGGAACAGCGATGAACCGCTGATCTTCTCGTCCCCGGCCCAGACCACCCGGATCCGCACGGTGCCCTTGGTGTAGACGTCGGCGCGCCCGTTACTCACCCTGCGCTGCCAGCCCAGCTCGTCACCGAGATCGGCGATGGCGCTGCGTTCGTCGGTCGCGGTCGTCATAGCGGGCAGCGTACTAGGTTGACGACCATGCCCGACGAGCGCGCCGAGGTTCGGATTCCCTCCGACGGTGAGCACCTGGCGGCCTACTTCTACCGGCCCGCGGGCGCCGGCCCGGCGCCGTGCGTGGTGATGGCGCACGGCTTCTCCGGCACCCGCGACGACGGCCTGGCCAGGTACGCCGAGGTGTTCCGCGACGCCGGGTTCGCCGTCTTGCTCTTCGATTACCGGTACTTCGGGGCCTCCACCGGCGAGCCCCGCCAGTTGCTCGACATCTCCGCCCAGCAGGACGACTACCGGGCCGTCATCGCCTGGGCCCGCCGCACCGAGGGCGTCGACCCCGATCGGATCGTGCTCTGGGGGTCGTCGTTCAGCGGCGGGCACGTGCTGGTGGTGGCGGCCGGGGACCCGCGGATCGCGGCGGTCATCGCCCAGGCGCCCTACACCGACAGCCTTCCGGTCATCGCGGCGACGCCGCCGCGCACCCTGCTGCGGGCGATCGGCGCGGCACTGCGCGACCGCACCGGCGCGGCCGTCGGGCGGGCACCGGTGCTCATCCCCGCCGCCGGTGCGCCCGGCACCTTCGCCGCGCTGACCGCCGCCGAGGCGCTGCCCGGGTTCACCGCGATGGTGGCTCCGGGGTCGTTGTGGCGTAATGAGGTCGCCGCGCGGGTGATGCTGAGCGTGCCGTTCTTCCGCCCGATCCGGCTGGCGGGAAGGCTGTCGATGCCGGTGCTGTTCTGCGTATGCGACGACGACGAGACGACACCGCCGGGCTCATCTGTCACCGCGGCGCACCGCGCGCCCCGCGGGGAGCTGCGCCGCTACCCCTACGGCCATTTCGAGATCTACCACGACCCGCAGGTCAAGGCCGACCAGGTGGCGTTCCTCCGGCGCGCGCTGGGGATGTCCGGCGGCCCATCGACTCTGCACTGAGAGCGGGGATCAGGCCCGAAAACCCGCGCTGGGCGCAGAGTCGATTCCGGGTCAGCCCTGCCGGGCCCGGCGCACCGCCTCGACAGTGGCCGCCCGGAGGTCCTCGACCGAGCCCAGCCGGGTCTCGAACCCCACCCGGGTGTAGGCGGCCCCGCGCGGGGTCTGCACCTTGAGGTCCATTCCGTAGCGGTCCACGCCGGTGCACACCGCGGCGGTCGCGTCGGGGTAGCCGCCGAGTGCGCGGGCCATCTCGGCCAGCGCGCCGGCGTGGTCGGCGTTGAGGTGCTCGACGGCGCCGGCCGCGTGCGGGCGGATCGGGTCGGGCTCGGCGGCGGCGTAGTCGGCGGCGGCCGCGGAGTCCATCCGGCCGTAGCCGCCCACCCAACGCACCCGGGCCACCCGCAGCACCCAGACCGTGAAGTCGCTGTAGTCGATGTAGTACTTGGCGGCGGGCACCGCGGCGAGATGGGCCGCCCGGGCCGCCTCGAGTTCGGCTCCGGCCGGACGCTCGGCCACCCCCGCGAGGGTGATCCGGCTGTTGGCCAGCGGGTCGGGGTCGGTGGACGCGGCGACGACGGCCAGGCTGGCGCGGGGGTCGGCGGCGAGGTTGCGGCCGTGCTCGGCCAGATGCGACACGCACAGGACCGGGTCACCGCCGAGCAGGCCGTAGGCGATGTAGGACGCCCAGGGGTCGCCGTCAGCGGTGAGGCTGGCCAGGGTGGCGGTGTTCGCGGCGGCGGCGATGGTGCGCGCCTCCTCGGCCGCCGACGGCCGGGCCGGGTCGGCGACGTCGGCCAGCGGCGGGGGGATGCTCGGGGCGTCGCCGGGGTCGCCGTGATCGCGGGAGGCCACGTCCGGCACGATACCCGCGGTCCGGACTTGACCGGGCCGGTAGCTTGTCGGTCATGAGTCAGGGTTCGAAGAAGTTCGTCGAGCAGGAGCACGCCCGGCTGGAGGCCGAGCTGGCCGAGCTGCGCCGCCGCCGTGAGCAGTTGCATGCCGAGCTCCAGGGGGACGCCGACGCCGTGGGCGACCGCGGCGACGCGGCCGAGGCCCTGCAGCGCGCCGAGGACCTGGCCGGTCTCGATGAGCAGATCGGCCGGCTGACCTGGCTGCTGGCCGGCGGGAACGCGACCGTGGAGGGTCAGCTGCCCAACGGCACCGAGGTCAAGCTGCGCTTCGCCGACGGTGAGGAGGCCCGGATGCGGGTGGTGAACTTCATCGAGGAGACCCCCGAGGGCGCCGAGGACACCACCCTGACCGCCGACAGCCCGCTGGGCCTGGCGCTGTTCGGGCACAAGGCGGGGGACACCATCACCTACCGCACCCCCGGCGGCGACCAGCAGGTCACCCTGCTGGCCATCAAGACCCCCTGATGCGGGCGGTCAGGGTCACCGCGCTGGACGGCCCGCAGTCCCTGCAGATCGCCGAGGTCGACGAGCCGGCCGGGGACGGGATCGTCATCGACGTGCACGCCGCCGGGGTGGCCTTCCCCGACGCGCTGCTGACCCGCGGGCTCTACCAGTACCGGCCTGACCCGCCGTTCACCCTCGGTGCCGAACTGGCCGGGGTGGTGCGCTCGGCGCCGCCCGGCGCGCACGTCGGCCCCGGCGATCGGGTCGCGGGCCTGACCATGCTGGGCGGGGCGATGGCCGAGACCGCGGTGCTCGACGCCGAACGGGTGTTCCCGCTGCCCGGCAACGTCAGCTTCGAGGCCGGGGCCGGGCTGCTGTTCAACGACCTGACGGTGTACTTCGCGCTGGCCGTGCGCGGCCGCCTGGCGGCCGGTGAGACGGTGCTGGTGCACGGCGGCGCCGGCGGTATCGGCACCTCCACGCTGCGGCTGGCGCCGGCGCTGGGCGCCGCGCGGGTGATCGCGGTGGTCAGCACCGAGGAGAAGGCCGACGTCGCCAAGGCCGCCGGGGCCACCGATGTGGTGCTCGCCGACGGCTTCAAGGACGCGGTAGCCGAGCTCACCGGCGGCCGCGGGGTGGACGTCGTGATGGACCCGGTGGGCGGTGACCGGTTCACCGACTCGCTGCGGTCCCTGGCGCCGGCGGGCCGGCTGCTGGTTGTCGGGTTCACCGGCGGGGAGATCCCCACGGTGAAGGTGAATCGCCTGCTGCTCAACAACATCGACGTCGTCGGCGTCGGCTGGGGGGCCTGGATCCTGACCCACCCCGGCGCGCTGGCCGAGCAGTGGGAGGGGCTGTCGGCGCTGTTGTCGTCGGGCCGGCTGGCGCCCCCGCAGCCCGAGGTCTACCCGTTCGAGGACGCCGCCGCCGCGGTAGCCTCGCTGGAGGACCGCACCGCCAGGGGCAAGGTGGTGCTGCGGATCCGCTGATCGTCGCCGAGCGTGGGCCCTGTGGACTCCCGAAGGCCGTTTTCTGTCCACAGCCCACACGCTCGGCGGGTGAGGGAAGTCAGATGGATGTGAGCAGCGATCCCGCGGAGGGATCGCACGTCGAGATCGGCCCGCACGGCCGCACCGTCGAGCACCCGACCGCCGAGGACTTCGGCCACGCCGCGGCCCTGCCGGCGGATCCCACCTGGTTCAAGCGGGCGGTGTTCTACGAGGTGCTGGTGCGGGCCTTCTACGACTCCAACGCCGACGGCGTCGGCGACCTGCGCGGCCTGATCGACCGGCTGGACTACCTGGAGTGGCTGGGCGTGGACTGCCTGTGGCTGCCGCCGTTCTACGACTCGCCGCTCCGCGACGGCGGGTACGACATCCGCGACTTCTACCGGGTGCTGCCGGAGTTCGGCACCGTCGACGACTTCGTCGCCCTGCTCGACGGCGCCCACCGGCGCGGCATCCGCGTCATCACCGACCTGGTGATGAACCACACCTCCGACACCCACCCGTGGTTCTGCGAGTCCCGCCGCGACCCCGACGGGCCTTATGGCGACTACTACGTCTGGAGCGACACCTCCGAGCGCTACCGCGACGCCCGGATCATCTTCGTCGACACCGAGGAGTCGAACTGGACCTTCGACCCGGTGCGACGCCAGTTCTACTGGCACCGGTTCTTCTCCCACCAGCCCGACCTGAACTACGACAACCCGGCGGTTCAGGAGGCGATGCTCGACGTGCTGCGGTTCTGGCTGGACCTGGGCATCGACGGCTTCCGGCTCGACGCGGTGCCCTACCTGTTCGAACGGGAGGGCACCAACTGCGAGAACCTGCCCGAGACCCACGAGTTCCTGCGCCGCTGCCGCAAGGTCGTCGACGACGAGTACCCCGGCCGGGTGCTGCTGGCCGAGGCCAACCAGTGGCCCGCCGACGTGGTCGCCTATTTCGGCGATCCGGCCACCGGCGGCGACGAGTGCCATATGGCGTTCCACTTCCCTTTGATGCCAAGGATTTTCATGGCGGTGCGCCGGGAATCCCGGTTCCCCATCTCGGAGATCCTGGCCAACACCCCGCAGATCCCCGACACCGCCCAATGGGGGATTTTCCTGCGCAACCACGACGAGCTGACCCTGGAGATGGTCACCGACGACGAGCGCGACTACATGTACGCCGAGTACGCCAAGGATCCGCGGATGAAGGCCAACGTCGGGATCCGGCGCCGGCTGGCGCCGCTGCTGGACAACGACCGCAACCAGATCGAGCTGTTCACCGCGCTGCTGCTGTCGCTGCCGGGATCGCCGGTGATCTACTACGGCGACGAGATCGGCATGGGCGACATCATCTGGCTCGGCGACCGGGACGGGGTGCGCACCCCGATGCAGTGGACCCCGGACCGCAACGCCGGGTTCTCGACGGCCAACCCGGGCCGGCTGCACCTGCCGCCGAATCAGGACCCGATCTACGGCTACCCGTCGGTCAACGTCGAGGCGCAGCGGGACAGCTTCTCCTCCCTGCTCAGCTGGACGCGCACCATGCTGGCGGTGCGCCGCCGCCACGAGGCTTTCGCGGTCGGCACGTTCCGGGAACTCGGGGGCTCCAACCCCTCGGTGCTGGCTTTCCTGCGGGAGGCCGGCGAGGACGTGATGCTGTGCGTCAACAACCTTTCCCGCTTCCCGCAGCCGATCGAGCTGAACCTGCAGCCGTGGAGTGGATGCACGCCGGTGGAGCTCACCGGCCAGGTGCCGTTCCCGCGGATCGGGCAGCTGCCGTATCTGCTGACCCTGCCCGGACACGGCTTCTATTGGTTCCGGCTGCACCACGAGGAGGGCCCATGAGCGCCGACAGCCCGGCGGCCGCGCTGCCGTGGGCACGGTGGCTGCCGGGGCAGCGCTGGTATGCCGGGCGCTCCCGGGAACTGGTGGCGGCCCGGCTGCGCACCGCCGCCCCGCTGGCGGAGGGAATCGAACTGAGCCTGGTCGAGGTCGACTATGACGACGGCGGTTCGGAGTGCTATCAGGTTGTGGTGCAATGGGATCGGCCGCCGCCGCCGGAATACGTCCCGCTGGCCACCATCGGGACC
Source organism: uncultured Mycobacterium sp. (assembly GCA_964447215.1). GTDB lineage: Bacteria > Actinomycetota > Actinomycetes > Mycobacteriales > Mycobacteriaceae > Mycobacterium. The sequence goes on along the minus strand of CAYURT010000003.1, from coordinate 23,232 downwards.
GTCGACGGGAGAACCGGTTACGACGCGCTCTACCAACCGGATTCGGCACGTCTGCTGCTGGAGTTCGTCGATTCCTCGGCCTCGGCCGGGACGATCCGGTTCGGAAGGGAACCCGGCGCGCAGCTACCGGTGGGGGCCGAGCCCCGGGTGATCGAGACCGAGCAGACCAACACCAGCGTCGTGTTCGCCGAGCAGGCCATCCTCAAACTGTTCCGCCGGGTGGCCTCGGGAATCAACCCCGACATCGAGCTGACCCGGGTGCTGGGACTGGCGGGGAATGCGCACGTGCCCCGGCTGCTGGGAACCTTCCAGACCGACCTCGACGGCGGGCCCTGCCCGCTGGGCATGGTCACCGAATACGCCGCCAACTCCGCCGGCGGCTGGGACATGGCCACCGCCAGCACCCGCGACCTCTACGCCGAGGCCGACCTCTACGCCCACGAGGTCGGCGGCGACTTCGCCGGGGAGTCCCACCGGCTGGGCGCGGCGGTCGCCTCGGTGCACGCCGCGCTGGCCGCGGAGTTGGGCACCGCGGCGGGCGCCGTTCCGGTGGCGATGATGGTCGAGCGGCTCGCCGCGGCGTCGGCCGCCGTCCCCGAGATCGCCGAACACCGGGCGGCCATCGAGCGGCGTTACGCGCGGCTGGACGGCCGGTCGGTCACCGTCCAGCGCATCCACGGTGACCTGCACCTCGGGCAGGTGCTGCGGACCCCGCAGGACTGGCTGTTGATCGACTTCGAGGGCGAGCCGGGCCAGCCGCTCGAGCAGCGCCGCCGCCCGGACTCGCCGCTGCGCGACGTCGCCGGCATGCTGCGGTCCTTCTGCTACGCCGCCTACCACCCGCTGGCCGACCCGGGCTCCGATCACGGCGCCGACCGGCAGTTCGCGGCGCGGGCCCGGGAATGGGTGGAGCGCAACAGCGCGGCCTTCTGCGACGGCTACGCCGCGGAGTCCGGCGCCGACCCCCGCGAGGAGGCCGACGTGCTGGCCGCCTACGAACTGGACAAGGCCGTCTACGAAGCCGGCTACGAGGCGCGCCACCGCCCCGGCTGGCTGCACATCCCGCTGGCGGCGGTCACCAGGCTGGTGGGCTGAGCGCCCCGGCCCCGACGGGCCGCCGGTGTCCGGCCGGGTTGTCAGAGGGCCGGTCTACGGTGATCGCGATGGCCCTGCACATACACCGCGCGGAACGCACCGACGTCCTCGCGGACGGGTTGGGGAAACTGCTGGCCACGCCGCTGCCCGACCCGTTCGCCGAGGACCTCGTCGTGGTGCCGGCCCGCGGGGTGGAACGCTGGCTGTCCCAGCGGCTGTCCCACGTGCTGGGCAGCAGCCCCGGCAGCGGCGACGGGGTGTGCGCGGGGGTGTCCTTCCGGTCGCCGGCCTCGCTGATCGCCGAGATCTCCGGGGTCGGCGAGGACGACCCGTGGTCGCCGGACGCCCTGACCTGGCCGCTGCTGGAGGTCATCGACGCCAACCTGGACCAACCCTGGTGCGTCACCCTGGCCACCCACCTCGGGCACTTCTCCGAGGGTGAGGAGAGGGAACTGCGCCAGGGCCGCCGCTATGCGGTCGCCCGCCGGCTGGCGGGGCTCTTCGCCTCCTACGCCGCGCAGCGCCCGGCGCTGCCGGCCGGCTGGCTGGCCGGCCAGGAGGAGGAGCTGGATGAGGACCTGTCCTGGCAGCCGCGTCTGTGGCGGGCGCTGGTCGACACGATGGGCGTCGAACCCCCGCACCTCCGTCACGACAACACCGTCGCGCGGCTGCGGGCCTCCGGATGTGATCTGCCGCAGCGGGTCTCGCTGTTCGGCCACACCCGGCTCTCTCGCACCGACACCGAACTGATCGACGCGTTGGCCGCCCGCCACGACGTCCATCTGTGGCTGCCGCACCCCAGCGCCGCGCTGTGGGAGGCGCTGTCCGAATTCCGCGGGGTGATCCCGCGCCGGGATGACGCCGCCCACCGCCGCGTCGGGCATCCGCTGCTGGCCACCCTCGGCCGGGACCTGCGGGAGTTGCAGCGCTGCCTGCCCCCGCCCGGCACCGACGAGTTCCTGCCCGCCGACGCCCGGCCCGACACCCTGCTGGGGTGGCTGCAGTCCGACATCGCCGCCAACGCCGCGCGGCCGCAGGGGCGTGTCCTGGACCCGCGCGACCGCTCGGTCCAGGTGCACAGCTGCCACAGCCCGGCCCGGCAGGTCGACGTGCTGCGGGAGGTGCTGCTGGGACTGCTCGCCGAGGACGAGACACTCGAACCCCGCGACATCCTGGTCATGTGCCCCGACATCGAGACCTACGCGCCCCTGATCGCCGCCGACTTCGGTCTCGGTGAGGTCGTCCCCGACGCCCACCCCGCCCACCGGCTTCGGGTCAGACTCGCCGACCGCTCACTGACCCAGACCAACCCGCTGCTGGCGGTGGCGGCGCAACTGCTCGACCTGGCCGGCAGCCGGGTCACCGCCAGCCAGGTGCTCAACCTGCTGCAGTCCGACCCGGTGCGCAACCGGTTCGGGTTCAGCGACGACGACCTCGACGACATCACCGACTGGGTCCGCGAGTCGAACATCCGCTGGGGTCTGGACAAGGAGCACCGGTCGCCCTACGGGGTGGACTTCGTGCACCACACCTGGCGTTTCGGCCTGGACCGGATCTTGGCCGGGGTGGCGATGTCCGACGACTCCCTGGCCTGGATCGAGGCGACGCTGCCCCTCGACGACGTCGGCAGCAACCGGGTGGACCTGGCCGGCCGGCTGTGCGAGTTCGTCGACCGGCTGCAGCGGGCCGTGGACGCGCTGACCGGGTCCCGGCCGCTGGCGGACTGGCTGAGCGGACTCGTCGCCGGCGTCACCGCGATCACCCTGGTCGACGAGGCCGACGCCTGGCAGATGGGGCAGTTGGAGCGGGAACTCAACGAAGTCACCGCCCGGGCCGGAGCCCGCGCGGCGACCCCGCTCCTGCTGCCCGACATCAAGCAGCTGCTGCACCGGCGCCTCGCCGGCCGGCCCACCCGCGCCAACTTCCGCACCGGCACCCTGACGGTGTGCACCATGGTGCCGATGCGCTCGGTCCCGCACCGGGTGGTGTGCCTGGCCGGCCTGGACGACACCGTCTTCCCCCGTATCGGCGCGGTCGACGGCGACGACGCGCTGGCCCGCGACCCGATGACCGGCGAGCGCGACGTGCGCTCCGAGGACCGCCAACTGCTGCTCGACGCCGTCTGCGCGGCCACCGAGACCCTGGTCATCACCTACACCGGCGCCAACGAGTACACCGGTCAGCCCCGCCCGCCGGCGGTGCCGCTGGCCGAACTGCTCGACGCGGTCGACCTCACCGTGCCCGGCGGGGCCCGTGAGACGATACTGACCCGGCATCCCCTGCAGCCCTTCGACATTCGCAACGTCACCCCGGGCGAAGTGGTCAAGGCCGAACCCGGCCAGCCGTTCACCTTCGACTCGACGGTGCTGCGGGCCGCCCGCGCCGCGGAGGGGCAGCGCCGGGACCGGCCGCGGTTCGCGGCGCAGCCCCTGCCGGCGCCGCCCGAACCCGGCGACCTGTCGCTGGCCGACCTGGTGACCTTCTTCAAGGATCCGGTCAAGGGGTTCTTCCGGGCGCTGGACTACACCCTGCCCGCCGACGTCGAGGGCGTCGAGGACGCCATCCCGGTCGACATCAACGCCCTGGAGGAGTGGACGGTCGGCGACCGGATGCTCACCGACATGCTGCGCGGGCTGAGCCCCGACCGCGCGCTCAACGCCGAATGGTGCCGCGGGACACTGCCGCCCGGACAGATCGGCTGGCGCACCGCACGGACCGTCCGGGACCGGGCGGCGCTGCTGGCCGTGGAGGCCGCGGCGGCGCGCACCGACCCGGCCCGCGCCGTCGACGTCGATATCGAACTGGGATCGGGGCGGCGTCTCACCGGCACCGTGTCGCCGGTGTTCGGCGACCGCCTGGTCTCGGTGACCTACTCCAAGCTGGATGGCCGGCACCTGCTGGCGGCGTGGATCCCGCTGCTGGCGTTGACCGTCCACGACAGCGCACAGCACTGGACGGCGGTGTGCATCGGCCGGCGGCCCAAAGGGGAGGGCGCCCGCCGGGAGACGCTGCGGGCCCCGATCGACCCGGCGGCCGAACTGCTGGCCGACCTCGTCGCGATCTACGACGCCGGACGGCGTGAGCCGATCCCGCTGCCGCTGAAGACATCCCACGCCTGGGCGCAGGCCCGGCTGGGCGGCGGCGAGCCGGAACGGCAGGCCGGCTGGAAGTGGAAGTCCAACGACAACTTCCCCGGCGAGGACAAACAGCCCGCCCACGCCCGGGTGTGGGGGTCGGGGGCGCCCCTGGCCCGGCTGCTCGAGCCGGTGCGGCCCGGCGAGGAGCACCCCGGGGAGAACACCCGGCTGGGCGCCTACGCGGCCCGGCTCTGGCTGCCGCTGCTGCGGTCTCTGCAGGGGGGCCGATGAGCACCGAACCCCGTCGCTTCAACCTGCTCGGCCCGCTTCCCCAACCGGGTTCCACCACCGTGCTGGAGGCCAGCGCGGGCACCGGAAAGACCTTCGCGCTGGCCGGACTGGTGACCCGCTACATCGCCGAAGGCGTTGCCGGCCTTGACCAGATGCTGCTGATCACCTTCAGTCGTTCGGCGACCCAGGAGCTGCGCGACCGGGTGCGCCGCCAGATCTCGGAGGCTCACGCCGCGCTGCGCGATCCGGAAACCGCCGGTGCGAACGAGGTGATCGCCCACCTGCTCGACGGCACCCCCGCCGAGATCGAGCAGCGGCGCACCCGCCTCGGGGACGCGCTGGCCGGGTTCGACGCCGCCACCATCGCCACCATCCACCAGTTCTGCAACCTGGTGCTGACCTCGCTGGGGGTCGCCGGGGACACCGACGCCGGGGTGGAACTGGTGGAGAGCCTCGACGATGTGGTGGTCGAGATCGTCGACGACCTCTACCTGGCCAGGTTCGGCCGGGACCGCGACGAGCCTCCGCTGAAGTACACCCAGGCGCTCAAGATCGCCCGCGAGGTGGTCAAGAACCCGTCGACCGAGTTGCGTCCGCTGAATCCCGAGCCGGGCAGTTACGCCGCGGCGAGCGTGGAGTTCGCCGGGGCGGTCCGGGCCGAGATCGAGATCCGCAAACGCCGCCAGGGCATCCTCGGCTACGACGACCTGCTCAGCCGTCTGGCCGACGCCCTGGAGGCCGAGGACTCCCCGGCGCGGGCCCGGATGAGCCGGCGCTGGCCGGTGGTGATGGTCGACGAGTTCCAGGACACCGACCCGGTCCAGTGGCGGGTGATCGACCACGCGTTCACCAAAGCCTCGTCGGGAGCCTCCACCCTGGTGCTCATCGGCGACCCCAAGCAGGCGATCTACGCGTTCCGGGGCGGGGACATCCACACCTATCTGCACGCCGCCGACTGCGCCGGGCAGAAGCAGACGATGGGCACCAACTGGCGATCCGACGGCGCGCTGGTCGCCCGCCTGCAGGCGGTGCTGCGCGGCACCGAACTCGGCGACCCGCGCATCGTCGTCCACGACGTCGACCCCCGACACCCGGGCACCCGGCTTGCCGGGGCACCCAGCGACGACCCGTTGCGGCTGCGGGTGGTGCCCCGAACCGCCTTCGGCAAGTCCGGTGACAGCCTCATCGGGATCGACGACCTGCGGGACTACATCGGCAAGGACCTCGCCGCCGACATCGCCGGCCTCATCCGCGGTGCGGCGACCTTCGACGGCGCACCGCTGCAGGCCCAGGACGTCGCGGTCATCGTGGAGAAACGCAAGGACGCCCGGGCCTGTTTCCGCGCGCTGACCGAGGCCGGCATCCCGGCGGTCTACACCGGCGACTCCGACGTGTTCGACTCCGAGGCCAGCGACGACTGGCTGGCGCTGCTGGAAGCCTTCGACCAGCCGCACCGCTCCGGGGTGGTCCGGGCGGCCGCCACCACCATGTTCTTCGGGCACAGCGCCGCGGACCTGGCCGCCGACGGGGACAGCCTCACCGACGCCGTCGCCGACACCATCCGGGAGTGGGCCGACCACGCCCGGTCCTGCGGGGTGGCGGCGGTGTTCGAGGCGGCGCGGCTGGGCGGGATGGCCGACCGCACACTGGCCTGCCGCGACGGCGAGCGCTACATGACCGACATGGCGCACCTGTCCCAGCTGCTGCAGGAGGTCGCCCACCGCGACCATCTGACCCTGCCCGCGCTGCGGGACTGGCTGCGCGACCGGCGCGAGGAGCGGGCCGGCAGCACCGAGCACAACAAGCGGCTGGACCGCGACGCCGCGGCCGTGCAGGTGATGACCGTGCACGGCAGCAAGGGCCTGCAGTTCCCGATCGTCTACCTGCCGTTCGCGTTCAACCGAAACGTCCAGCAGCGCGACGAGATCCTCTTCCACGACGGGCAGACCCGCTGCCTGCACATCGGGGGCAAGGCCAGTCCCGACTACGACGAGGTGGCCGCGCTGGGCCGCCGCGAGGCCGCCGGCGACGACAGCCGGCTGATGTATGTGGCGATGACCCGGGCGCAGGCCCAGGTGGTCATGTGGTGGGCGCCCTCCCGCGACGAGCCCAACGGCGGGCTGTCCCGGCTGCTGCGCGACCGGCGGCCCGGCCAGAACCGCATCCCCGACCGGTGCGACACCAAGACGGTCACCGACCAGGAGGCCCGGGAACGGTTCGCCGAATGGGAGGCCGCCGGCGGTCCGGTGGTCGAGGAGGCGGTGATCGCCGAGGTGCCCGCGACCCCCGCCGAGCCGGGCCCCGCCGATCTGGGCGTGCGGCACTTCCACCGCGGTATCGACACCGTCTGGCGGCGCACCTCCTATTCGGGTCTGGTGCGCGCCGCGCAGGACAGCGTCGGGGTGAGCAGCGAACCGGAGGTGGTCGAACTCGACGACGAGGTCACCGACATCGCGATCGCCGCCGACGCCGGTGACGCCGCCGACGCCGATGACGCCGGGGACGCCGGGGATCAAGCCGCCGCGGTGCCCTCGCCGATGGCCGACCTGCCCACCGGGGCCAGGTTCGGCACCCTGGTGCACGCGGTGCTGGAGAGCGCCGACCCGTCGGCCGCCGACCTGCCCGGCGAACTGCGGGCCCAGATCGAGCGGCACTCGGTGTGGTGGCCGGTCGACGTCCCCCCGGCCGACCTGGCGGCCGCACTGACGCCCCTGCACGACACCCCACTGGGCCCGCTGGCCGACGGGCTGACCCTGCGCCAGATCCCGATGGCGGACCGGTTGTGCGAGTTGGACTTCGAGTTCCCCCTGGCCGGCGGCGACCTTGGGGCGCCCCGACCGGACGGGCCGCACTCCGAGATCCGGCTGCGCGACGTCGGGGCGCTGCTGGCCGGCCTGCTGCCCGCCGGTGACCCGTTGGCCCGCTACACCGGCCGGCTCATCGACCCCGCGCTGGGCGAGCAGCCGTTGCGCGGCTATCTGAGCGGGTCGCTGGACGTCGTCCTGCGCATCCCGGCCGGCCCCGACCTGCCCGGCGAGCACCGGTACCTGGTCGCCGACTACAAGACCAACTGGCTGGGCCAGACCGACCGGCCGCTGACCGCCGCCGACTACACCCCCGTACTGATGGCCGAGGCGATGATGCATTCCGACTACCCGCTGCAAGCCCTGCTCTACAGCGTCGTGCTGCACCGGTTCTTGCGCTGGCGGCTGCCCGGCTACGACCCGGACCGCCACCTCGGCGGCGTGCTGTATCTGTTCCTGCGCGGCATGTGCGGGCCGCACACCCCCGTCATCGGCGGCCACCCCGCCGGGGTGTTCTCCTGGAAGCCGCCGGCTGCCGTGGTCACCGCGCTGTCCGACCTCCTCGACGGACGGCGGGTCCCGGCATGACCGCCCCGGCCGCCCGCACCCCCGACACCGCCGACTGGCGGCGCAGCGCCGCCGCCGAGGGCGTGCTGCGCGACTTCAACGACGCCGGGGTGCTGGAGGCCTCCGACGTCCTGGTGGCCCAGCGGCTGACCGCGCTGGCCGGGGAGACCGACGACCGGGTCGCCCTGGCCGTCGCGTTCGCCGTGCGGGCGGTGCGGGCCGGATCGGTGTGCGTGGACCTGGCCTCGGTGCGCCGGCAGCTCGGCGAACAGGGCGGCGCCGACCTGCCGTGGCCGGAGCCCGAGACCTGGCTGGCGGCGGTGGCCGGCAGCGTTCTGTCCGGCGACCCGCCGGTGCTGCACCTGGATTCGGGCCTGCTCTACCTGGACCGCTACTGGATCGAGGAATGCCGGGTGGCCGGCGACGTGCTGTCGCTGGCCGGGACGAAGCGCGCCGGCGCGTCACCGGCCGACCTCGCCCGGCTGTTCCCCGCCCGCTACGCCGAGCAGCGCGGGGCCGCCGAGGTGGCGCTGTCGCGGGCGTTGACGGTGCTCACCGGCGGTCCCGGCACCGGCAAGACCACCACCGTCGCGCGGCTGCTGGCGCTGCTGGCCGCCCAGGCCGAGCGCGAAGGCCACCCCGCCGGCCAGCGCGGGCTGCGTATCGCGCTGACCGCGCCGACGGGCAAGGCCGCCGCCCGGCTGCTGGAGGCGGTCCGCGCCGAGATCTCCGTGCTCGACCCCGCCGACCGGGATCGGCTCCCGGACCTGACGGCCACCACCCTGCACCGTCTGCTGGGCAGCCGGCCCGACACCTCCTCGCGGTTCCGGCACAACCGGGACAACCGGCTGCCGCACGATGTGATCGTCGTCGACGAGACCTCGATGGTGTCGCTGACCATGATGGCCCGGCTGCTGGAGGCGGTGCGGCCCGAATCCCGGCTGATCCTTGTCGGCGACCCCGACCAGCTGGCGTCGGTGGAGGCCGGCGCGGTCCTCGCCGATCTCGTCGAGGGACTCGACGCCCTCGACGGCTCGCCGGTGGCGCGGCTGGTCACCGCCCACCGGTTCGGGGAGTCGATCCGGGCGCTGGCCGGGGCGATCCGCGACGGCGACGCCGACCGGGCGCTGGCGCTGCTGGCCGACGGCGACGAGCACGTCGAATGGGTCGACACCGAGGAACCCTCGGAGATCCTGCGCACAGTCCTTGTGCCCCATGCCCTCGCGCTGCGGGAGGCCGCCGTGCTCGGCGACGGCGCGGCGGCGCTGGCGACGCTGGAGGAACACCGGATGCTGTGCGCCCACCGCCGCGGCCGCTACGGCGTGGGCCACTGGAACCGTCAGGTGGAGCGGTGGGTGGCCGAGCAGACCGACATGCCGGCGTGGGCCGCGTGGTACCCGGGCCGTCCGGTGCTGGTCACCGCCAACGACTACGGCCTGGGCCTGTACAACGGCGACACCGGGGTCGCCGTGCTGCGCGACGGCGCCCTGCGGGCGGTGATGTCCTCGGCGACCGGGCAGGTCGAACTCGCCACCGGCCGGCTCTCCGACATCGACACCATGCACGCGATGACCATCCACAAGAGCCAGGGCAGCCAGGCCGCGGAGGTGACGGTGCTGCTGCCCCCGCCGGAGTCCCGGCTGCTGACCCGCGAACTGCTCTACACCGCGGTGACCCGGGCCCGGCGAAAGGTGCGCCTGGTCGGATCGGCCGCGCAGGTGCGCGCCGCGGTGGACCGGCGGGCGGTGCGGGCCACCGGCCTTAGCCGCCGGCTGAGCGGCGACGGCACGGGCGCGGGGGCGTAGCGCGGGACTACGCTGGGTTGTGAGATGGAGCATGACGGCAGCACCAACGACGTCGAGAAGCGCTGGCGGGACCCGGCGGCGGTCAAATCCGCCGTCCTTTATGTGGCGACGTTCCTCGCGCTGTCGCTGGCCGCGCTCGCCGCGACCGTCGCCTGGAAGTCACTGATCGCCGCGATCCTGGTGCCCGGCATGCTGGTGATCGGCGGTGTCGGCGCGCTGGTGCGCACCTTCCGGGTGTGGAAGGCCGAAGGGGTCTGGCCGATCTGGCAGGCGGCGGCCTGGATCCTGCTGCTGCTGGGGCTGTTCTTCCTCGGCGTTCCGTTCGGGTTCGCCTGAGCCGGGGCCATACTGCTCCGGTGAGTTCCGCACCCGACCGGCCGCTGGCCGGCGTTCGGATCGTGGAGATCTCCAGTTTCGTCGCCGTGCCGCTGGCGGGGATGACGCTGGCCGGGCTGGGCGCCGACGTGGTTCGCATCGACCCGGTGGGCGGGGCCGCCGACTACCACCGCTGGCCCCTGACCGCCGACGGGGTCAGCATCTACTGGGCCGGCCTGAACAAAGGCAAACGGTCGATGACCGTCGACCTGCGCGAGGACGCCGGGCAGCGTCTGGTCCAGCAATTGATCGCCGCCGCCGGGGTGTTCATCACCAACGCCGCGGGACGGCCGTGGCTGTCCCACCCGGAGCTCGCCGCCCAGCGCCCCGACCTGATCCACCTCGAGGTCACCGGCCGGGCCGACGGGACCACCGCGGTGGACTACACCGTCAACGCCGCCACCGGCTTCCCGCTGGTGACCGGACCCGCCGGGGCCGACGGACCGGTCAACCACGTCCTGCCCGCCTGGGACGTCAGCTGCGGGCTGTACGCGGTGATCGCGGTGCTGGCCGCGCTGCGCCGCCGGGACACCACCGGGCAGGGGTCGGCTATCCGGCTGCCGCTGGACGACGTCGCCCTGGCCACCGCCGCCAACCTCGGATTCCTCACCGAGGCGCTGGTCACCGGCGCCCGGCGGCCCCGGCTGGGCAACGCGATCTACGGCCAGTACGGCCAGGACTTCACCAGCAGCGACGGCGTGGAGTTCATGGTGGTGGCGTTGACGCCCCGCCACTTCCGCGACCTCACCGAGGTCACCGGCACCACGGCGGCCGTCGACGCCGCGGCGGAGGCGATCGGTGCCGACTTCACCGACGAGGGCCAGCGCTACCGGCACCGCGATCTGCTCACCGGCTTGTTCGCGCCGTGGTTCGCCGGCCACACCGCCGAGCAGATCAGTGCTGCGCTGGCCCGGTCCTCGGTGCTCTGGTCGCGCTACGAGAGTTTCACCGACGTCGCGGAAAGCCCTCGGGTACAGGGTAATCCGCTGTTCACCCTCATCGACCAGCCCGGCGTCGGCAGCTATCCCGCTCCGGGTCTGCCGATGACGGTGGACGGGACGCACCTCGCGTCCGCGCCGGCGCCGGACCTCGGTCAGGACAACGCGGCGGTGCCGGCCGAATGGCTCGACCGGTGAGCGCCCTTGCCGCCCTGCTGGACCCCGCGCCGGACGGGCCGGACTCCTTCACCGGCGCCGCCAACGGCCCCGCCGGAAAACGGGCCTACGGCGGGCAGCTGGCCGCGCAGGCCTTCACCGCGGCCTGCCGCACCGTCACACCGGAGCGCAGGCCCACCGCCCTGCACGTGCAGTTCCTGCGCGGCGGGGACGCCGGGGAGCCGGTCGGCTACGACGTCGAACGGGTCCACGACGGCCGCACCAGTTCCTCAAGGCGGGTGCTGGGCCGCCAGGGCGAGCGGCTGCTGGTCAGCGCCACCGCGCTGTTCGCCGCCGCCGCCGACGGGCCGCGGCACGCCGAGCGCCTCGCCGATCCCGGCGACCCCGGCAGCCTGCCGCGCACCGGCCCCATCGGCCCCGCCCCGGCCCTGCCGCCCGGCGAGGTCGACATCCGGATCCACGACCGCCGCGACGGCGGCGAGTTCGTCCGCGACCTGTGGTGGCGGGTCACCGCCGAACTGCCCGACGACCCGGTGCTGCACGCCGCCGCCGCCGTCTACGTCACCGACATCTACGGGGTCGACCCGGTGCTGGCGGTGCACGGGCACTCCATGACCGACCGCAGCCACCACGCCGCCACCACCGACTCCTCGATCTGGTTCCACGGCCGCATCCACGCCGACGGATGGAACCTGCTGCAGTCCCGCTCCCCGGCCGCCGGCGGGGGACGCGGGGTGATGACCGCCGGGCTCTTCGACGCCGGTGGCGTCCGGGTGGCGACGCTGGTGCACGAGGGGCAGGCCGTCGCCCGCGCGCCGGGTTAGTGCTCGGCTACCTCATGTTCGAGCAGTTCGGCCAGCCGGGCCCGGGCGGCGGCCCTGCGGGTCGGCAGGTGCGCCGACGGGAACGGGGTGTCCACCGGTTCGTACTCCCGCAGCGTGCGGCGGGCCACCGTCAGCTTGTGCACCTCGGTCGGGCCGTCGGCGATGGCCAGTGACTGGGCGGCCACCAGCATCTTGACGAACGGCATCTCGTCGGAGACCCCCAGCGAACCGTGCAACTGCATGGCGCGCATCACCACGTCGTGCAGCACGGTGGGCATAGCCACCTTCACCGCGGCGATGTCGCGGCGCACCTTCTGGTAGTCGTGGTACTTGTCGATCTTCCAGGCGGTGCGCAGCACCAGCAGCCGGAACTGCTCGATCTGGATCCAGCTGTCGGCGATCTTCTCCTGCGTCATCTGGAAGTCGCCCAGCGGGCCCTTGCGGGTCTGGCGCGACACCGCCCGCTCGCACATCATGTCGAAAGCCTTGCGCGCCAGCGCGATCGTGCGCATCGCGTGGTGCACCCGGCCGCCGCCGAGGCGGGTCTGGGCGATCGCGAACGCCTGGCCCTCCCCGCCGAGCACGTGGTCGGCGGGCACCCGCACATCGGTGTAGCGGACGTAGCCGTGCGAGGCGTGGCCGGAGGACTCACCGCCCACCCCGACGTTGCGGACGATCTCGACGCCCGGGGTGCCGGCGGGGACGATGAACAGCGACATCTTCTGATGTGTGCGGGCCTCGGGGTTGGTCACCGCCATCACGATGAAGAACGACGCGTAGCGGGCGTTGGAGGAGAACCACTTCTCCCCGTTGATCACCCAGTCATCCCCGTCGCGCACCGCACTGGTGGTGAACAGCCCCGGATCGGATCCGCCCTGCGGTTCGGTCATCGAGTAACACGAGGAGATCTCACCGTCCAGCAACGGCTGCAGGTACCGCGCCTTCTGTTCCTCCGTGCCGAACAGCGCGATGATCTCGGCGTTGCCGGAGTCCGGAGCCTGGGATCCGAACACCGAAGGCGCCCAACGGGACCGGCCCACGATCTCGTTGAGCAGCGCCAGCTTGACCTGACCGTAGCCCTGCCCGCCGAGGTCGGGGCTCAGGTGCGCCGCCCACAGGCCCTGTTCGCGGACCCGGGCCTGCAGCGGGCGCAGCACCGCCATGAGCTCCGGGTTCTTCTTGTCGTAGGGGTCCAGCGGGGCCAGGTCGAGCGGCTCGAGTTCGTCGCGCATGAACTCCTCGACCCAGTCGAGCTTGCGCTGGTAGTCCGGGTCGGTCTCGAAATCCCACATGGGCCGGCCTCTCTGTCAGGGCACGACGACCGCGCGGCCGGTGATCCGGCCCTCGTGCAGGTCGCGGTAGGCGGTGACGCCTTCGTCCAGGGAGTACATCGCACTCTCGGCGCTGACCGAGCCGGCGGCGGCCAGCGCCAGCAGTTCGGCCAGTTCGGGCCGGCTGCCCCAGTAGGTGGTGGCGATGCTCACCTCGTAGGGCTGGGAGAAGAACGACACCGGGATCTCCCCACCGCCGATGCCCACGATCGTCACGTCGGCGAGGTTACGCGCCACCGAGCGGGCCAAATTCAATGTCGTTGTCGCGCCGACGAAGTCGATCACCACATCGGCGCCCCGCCCGCCGGTCAGCTCCCGGATCGCCGTGGCGGCGTTCTCGTCGGAGGTCACCGTGTGATGGGCGCCGACTTTGGCGGCCAGGTCCAGCGCCTCGGGTTTGACGTCGACGGCGACGACCTGCGCGGCCGTGGTGGCCCGCGCGATCTGCACCCCGACATGCCCGAGCCCGCCGACCCCGATCAGCACGATCGTGGCGTCGGGGGTCAGCTTGGGCCAGGACCGGCGGATCGCGTGGTAGGGGGTCAGCCCGGCGTCGGTCAGGGGAGCGGCGGTCACCGGGTCCAGGCCGTCGGGCAGCGGCACCAGGTGGCGCTGGTGGGGGACCAGCAGGTAGTCGGCCATGCCGCCGTCGGCGCCCAGACCGCCGCCGCCGACCAGCGAGGGCCGCTCGCAGTAGTTCTCCACGCCCACCATGCACCGTGCGCAGAACCCGCACCCCCACGCGCCGTAGACGGCCACCGCGTCGCCCTCGGCGACGGCGTCGACACCGGCGCCCACCGCGTGCACCCAGCCGGCGGTCTCGTGCCCCAGCGTCATCGGCAACTGCCACACCGCCGAGGCGTCGAGTTCGTAGAGGATGTGCAGATCGGAGTGGCAGGCCCCGGCGGCGCCGACCCGCACCACCACCTCGCCGGGTCCGGGCACCGGATCGGGGACCTCCATCAGTTCGGGGTCGCATCCGAACCGCACCATTCGCAATGCCCGCACGCCTGCCATGCTGTCACACGTGCTGCTGCTCAGCGGGGTCATCGGGCGGGCGGTGCTCCACCACGACGGCGCCCCCGCCGGCCGGCTGACCGACCTGACCGTGGCCCTCGACGGCGGGTCCGGGCCGCGGCTGGTGCGGCGCGCGGTGGTGGCCCGCCGCAACGCCCCGGCCCTGCTGGTGCCGTGGGAGGCCGTCGCCGGTTTCGACGGCGGGCACCTGGTGCTGGCGCCGGGCGAGGCCGACCGCTACGCGGTCGGGTCGGTGACCGGGGCGCTGGCCGACGACGAGATCCTGCTGTGCCAGGACGTGCTGGACACCCAGGTGGTCGACGTGGTCGGCCAGCGGCTGGCCCGGGTCGCCGACGTCCTGCTGGGCACGCCGGAGGCCGGTCCGCCGGAGCTGATCGGGGTCGAGGTGGGCTTCGGGGCGGTGCTGCGCCGGCTGGGGCTGGGCCGGCTCGTGCCGGGCGCCCGCGCCGACGTCGTGGCCTGGTCGGATCTGCACCTGACCTCCGACCGCGGCCATCTGGTGCAACTGTCCGCGCCCCGGGCCGCCGTGCACCGGGTCGACTCGCGCCGGCTTGCGGCGCTGGTGAGCCGGGTGGACATCGACGCGGCCACCCAGATCCTCGCCGCCCGCGAGCCCAGGGTCGCCGCCGAGGCGGTCGAGGCCGTCGGCCCGGAGGTCGGCGAGCGGGTGCTGCGGGCGATGCCGCGGGCGCTGGCCGCCCGGATCGTCAACGCGATGTCGGCCGACCACGCCGGGCGGTGGCGGCGGCGGCTGTCGCGCACCCCGGCCTTCTTCGGCCGCCGCTTCCTGCGCTCACGGGTGTGGGCGCGGCGGCACCTGCGCCGCCGGAACGGACGGCGCCGGTGACCCTGTCGGCCCGCCGGGCCAAGCTCGCCGCGCTGCTGGCCGTTCTGGGTCCGGGGCTGCTGGCCGGCCTGTCCGACGACGACCCGGCCGGCATCACCACCTACTCGGTGCTCGGCGCCGACCACGGCTACCAGTTGCTGTGGGTGCTGCTGCTGTCCACCGTCGCGCTGGTGATCTTCCACGGCCTGGCTGCCCGGATGGGTGTGGTCACCGGCCAGGGTCTGGTCGGTCTGGTGCGCCAGCGCTACGGGGTGCGGGCCGGCGGGGCGGTGCTCGTCGCGCTGGTGGTCGCCAACGTCGGCACCACCTGCGCGGAATTCGCCGGTATCGCAGCGGGATTCGAGATCTTCGGGATCAGCCGCTACATCAGCGTCCCGGCCGCGGCGGTCATCGTGTCGCTGCTGGTGCTGCGTGGCAGCTTCCACCGGGTCGAGCGGATCCTGCTGGCGCTGTCCACGGTGTTCCTGGCTTATATCGTCTCGGGTTTCCTGTCCGGTCCGGACTGGGGCGCGGCGCTGCGCGGCACCGTCGTGCCCACCATGCCGATGACCGGCGAGGCCGTCGCCATCGTCACCGCGACGCTGGGGACCACCCTGGCGCCGTGGGGACTGTCGTTCATGCAGTCCTATGCGGTGGACAAGAAACTGCGCACCGCCGACCTGAAGATGGAACGGATCGACGTCATCGTCGGGGCGGTGCTGACCGGGGTGATCGGGTTCTTCGTCGTGGTGGCCTGCGCGGCCACCCTGCACCGCGACGGGGAGTCCATCACCGACGCCGCCGACGCCGCGGTGGCGCTGCGGCCGCTGGCCGGGGAGGCCGCCTCGACGCTGTTCGCGGTCGGGCTGATCGGGGCGTCGTTCTTGGCCGCGTCGATCCTGCCGCTGTCCACGGCCTACTCGGTGTGCGAGTACGCCGGGGTGGAGGCGGCGATCGACGACCCCTACCGGGAGGCGCGGACGTTCTACCTCACTTTCGGGATCATCACGCTGCTGGGGACGGTGATCGTGCTGACCCCCGATGCGCCGCTGGTGACGATCCTGGTCGGCACGCAGGTCCTCAACGCGGTGCTGCTGGTGCCTCTGCTGCTGGCGATGGTCGGCCTGGGGCGGGATCGGACCCTGATGGGGGAGTTCGCCACCGGCAGGGCGGGCACCGCGGTCTACGCCGGGACCACCGCGATGGTGCTGCTGTGCGTGATCACCCTCGGGGTGACGGCGGTGCTGGGGTGACCGCGGCGGTGCGCCCGGCGCGGCGGGCCGACGTCCGCGCCCTGGCCGGGGTCCTGGGCCGGGCCTTCTTCGACGATCCGGTGATGCGCTGGCTGCAGCCCGACGACCGCCGCCGCGCGGCCGCGTTGCCGGGGTTCTTCGCCGCGCTGGCCCGGCACCACTACCTGGCCGGCGGGGGCGCCGACGTCGCCGTCGGCGCCGACGGCATCGGCGCGGCCGCGCTGTGGGACGCGCCCGGATGCTGGCGGCAGTCGCCCCGCGAGCAGGCGCTGATGCTGCCGGCGCTGCTGCGGTCCTTCCGGGGGCGGCTGGGTCCGGCGCGGGCGCTGGGGGAGGAGATGAAGGCCACGCATCCCGAGGAGCCGCACTGGTATCTGGCCATCATCGGCAGCGACCCCTCGGTGCGCGGCGCAGGTTTCGGCGGTGCGCTGATGCGGTCTCGGCTGGACCGCTGCGACGCCGAGTACGCCCCGGCGTACCTGGAGTCGAGCAACCCCGACAACGTGCCCTACTACCAGCGGTTCGGCTTCGAGGTCACCGGGGAGATCCGGGCTTCCGGGGGCCCGCCGCTGTGGTGCATGTGGCGTCGGCCCCGCTGAGCCGCCGCCGCCCCGCCGACGCGCGGCTCGCCAGGCCCCTGCCCCCACGAGCGTGCGGTTCGATACGCCATCAGCGGCGTTTCGCGTACGAAACCGCACACACGGCGGAGAGGGTGACGCGGAACGGCCCCACCCTGTCAGGGCTGCACCAGGATCCGGATGGGGTTGCCCTCGCCGCGCTCCAGCATCGCGATCCCCTCGGCGATGTCCTCCAGCCCGACGATCCGGCTGATCGAGCGCGACAGGTCCAGCCGGCCCAGCGACACCAGCCGGGCCAGGGTCTCGATATCGGCGTTGCGGTAGCCCAGATGTCCGAGCACCTGCTTGCGGGTCAGGCCGAACAACGAGGTCGGCCCCACCGTCGGGCGCTGGTCGCTCATCCCCACCGCCACCAGTCGCCCGCCCGTGGTCACACAATCCAGGGCCTGTTCGAAGGTGGCCTTCAGCCCGACCGCGTCGAAGGAGACGTCGAGCCCGCGCCCCCCGGTGGCCGCGCCGATCGCCTCCCGAAGCCCGGGGTCGCCGGGGTCGAAGGCATGGTCGGCTCCTAGTTCCAAGGCCCGGTCGCGAACCACCGGGTTGATGTCGACGGCGACGATGGGGGCCGCCCCGACCAGTCGGGCCAGTTGCACGATGTGGGTTCCGAGACCGCCCACACCCCACACCCCCACCGACTCCCCGGCGCCGACCCGGCCGGTGTGCACCACCGCCCCGTAGGGCGTGGACACCGCGTCGGCCAGGATTGCCGCCTGCTCCAACGGCACGTTGTCGGGGACCCGGGTCAGCCCGGCGGATTGGGCGACGGTGTACTGCGCCCACGCCCCGTCGTAGGCGAACGCCATCAACTGCATGCGCAGGCAGTCGGCGCCCTCACCGCGCCGGCAGTTGGGGCACTGCCCGCAGGCCCGCCCGGCGGCGACGATCACCCGGTCGCCCACCGACCAGCCGTCCACCCCCGGCCCGAGCGCGGCGATGGTGCCCGACGCCTCGTGGCCCTGGGTCACCACCGGCCGCTGCGCCGGGAAGGTCCCGTTGATCAGGCTCAGGTCGGAGTGGCAGATGCCGCAGAACGCCACCTCCACCAGAACCTCACCGGGACCCGGCTCGGGGACCGGAAGGTCCTCGAGAACAACCGATTTGGTGTCGGCGTAGAACCGCTGCGCGCGCATCATCCGGGCCACCGGTCCATCAAACCGCATTACGCTGGCCGCATGTGGCTGCGTCAGCGCGACGGCGTCACCTGCGGCCCCAGTGTCGCGGTGACGGCCGGCGCCCTGCTCGACGCCGGATACCGCGCCCCGCTGCACGGCGAGGACGCCCAGCGCTGGTTCGACGCCGAGCAGGGCCGGGTGCACCGCAGCGTCAACGTGGTCTGGCCCCGCGCCCTGGGCACCACCCCGGCCGGGATGGCCCGCGCGCTGTCCGCGCACGGCACCCGCTACCAGTGGCGCCTGGCCCGGGGGGCGCTGGCCGACGCGATCGCCGCGATCGGCGGCGGATGGCCGGTCCCGATGCTGATCGGGTCGACGATCCCGCGGCACTGGGTGCTGCTCACCGAACCGGCGGGGCCGCGGGCCGTGCGCTGTTACGAGCCGTCCTCGGGGAGTTTGGTCACCGTCGGGATCGACGACATCGCCGGCGGGCGGCTCACCGGTCTGGGATTCCCCCGGCCGTTCGCGTTCGTTCTGCCGGCCCGGCCGTCACGCCCGCGCGCCCAGTAGCGCCGCCGCCGCCGCCACCGCCGGGTCGATCATCCCGGCGACGTCGGCGCCGTCCTCGACCAGTTGCGCGGTCAACTCGCGCAGACCTCCCACCAGGATCACCGCCGCGGCCGGGGACAGCGGCCGCAGCCCGGCACGGCGGAAACCGGGATTGGCGGTCAGCGCGACGATGGTCTCGGTCAGCCGGCCGAACCCCCGGCGCAGCAGCGGGCGGGCGCCCTCGCCGAGCGCGGGCAGCTCCCGGATCCAGCTCAGCGTGATCGCCGGGTCGGCCTCGATGCTGCCCACATAAGTAGTGACCGCGGCACGGACCTGCTCCTCCCACGGCGCCTCCGGGTCGACCGCGGCGCGCAGCGCCTCGACCAGATCCTCGTTGTTGGCCGAGAGCAACTCCACGAAGCACTCCTCCTTGGAGGCGAAGTGGTCATAGAAGGTGCGCTTGGAGGTGCGGGCGTGCCGGACGATGTCGGCCACCGTGCTCTCCCGGTAGCCCCGCTCGGCGATCGAGGCGGTCAGCCCGTCCAGCAGCCGCCGCCGGAACCCCTGCTCGGGAACGACCGGCTCGGCTACCGCGGCACGCATCCGGGCCTCCTTGTCAACGTCTGGTACCGAACGGTACCGTAGCGCCCACACCCCCGGTACCCGTCGGTACCAATCCGTTGCGGAGGTTGGCCGATGAGTGAAGCCCCTGTCATCGAGGAGCGGCCCGCCGCCGGTCCGGCGATTCTCCCGCCGGCGCCGCGGATGCCGCGGCCGCTGGGCGCCCTGGCGTTCGTCGCCTCCCGCCGGCGCACCGTGGCCGCCGTGACCCGCAAGTACGGCCGCGCGGTCACCATGCGGATCCCGGTGTTCGGCGATTCGGTGCTGATCTCCGATCCGTTGCTGGCCAAACAGGTCTTCACAACCAGTCCCGAGGTGCTGCACAACATCCAGCCCAACCTGTCCCGGCTGCTGGGGGCCGACTCGGTCTTCGGACTCGAGGGCGCCGCCCACCGCCGCCGCCGCAAGCTGCTCACCCCGCCGTTCCACGGCAGGAGCATCGCGGCCTACGAGCGCATCGTGGAGGAGGAGACCATGCGCGAGATGGCCTCCTGGCCGGAGGCCCGGGAGTTCGCCACCCTGGAGCCGATGATGCGGATCACCCTCAACGTGATCCTGCGGGCGGTGTTCGGCGCCGACGGAGCCGAGCTGGCCCAGTTGCGCCAACTGCTGCCCAAATGGGTGACGCTGGGTTCCCGGTTGACGGTGCTGCCCACCCCCGCCCGCCCACCCGGCCGCTGGACCCCGTGGGCGCGGCTGGCCGGCTATCGGCGGACCTACGAAGGCCTGATCGACGCCCTGATCGCCCAGGCGCGGCGCGACCCGAACCTGGCCGACCGCACCGACATCCTGGCGCTGTTCCTGCGCAGCACCTACGACGACGGCTCGGCGATGAGCCGGTCGGAAATCGGCGACGAGCTGCTGACCCTGCTGGCCGCCGGCCACGAGACCACCGCCTCGACGCTGGGCTGGGCCTTCGAGCGGATCTCCCGCCATCCCGAGGTGCTCGAACGCCTCGTCGCCGAGGTCGACGGCGAGGATAACGCCTACCGGCAGGCCACCATCTACGAGATCCAGCGCAACCGCACCGTCATCGACTTCGCCGGCCGTCACGTCGCCGCCGAGATGTACGAGCTGGGCGACTACCGCATCCCGCGGGGATTCTCGCTCATGGTCAGCCTGCTTCAGGTCCACTACAACCCGCAGCTCTACCCCGACCCGGCCCGGTTCGACCCGCAGCGCTTCCTCGGCGGCAAGCCCGGCACCTTCGCCTGGGTGCCCTTCGGTGGCGGGACCCGCCGCTGCGTGGGCGCCGCCTTCGCCAACATGGAGATGGACGTGGTGCTGCGCACCGTGCTGCGCCACATGACCGTCGTGACCACCGACGCCCCCGGGGAGAAGTGGCACAACCGGGGCGTCGCCTTCACGCCCAAACGCGGCGGACTGGTGACGGTGCACCGACGCTAGGGGCGCCGGCGCCCGAGCCGTCCCGTCAGAGCCGCGGTCCCTCGAACTTCATCGGGGCCGAAATCGAGGGGTTCAGGAACACCGGCAGCGGGAAGGTCTGGTCGGCCTCCCCGGACTCAGGGTCGTCGCAGACGGCGAGGGTGTAGACGCCGTCGCTGTTGATCACGACCGGCAGGTACTGCGCGAAGACACGGAACTTGACCATCCCGCCGGGAACGTCGTCCCAATGCCAGCTGAACTCCATGGTGGCCAGCCGGTCACCCTGCGGGGAGGTGGCCACGATGTACTTGACCGGGTCGTAGTCCTCCCCGCACAGCGCCGCCACCACCAGGACGATCGGAATGGTGACCTCAGCGGGAAAGACATCGACGAAAGCGCTGGTCATCGGGAATCCCTTGAGGGTCAACCCGCCGCCTTCCTGCTCCTCTGCGGTCAGAGAAGGCGCAAATGTGACAACGCGCATCGTGGACCCTCGTTTCTCAGGTTGTGAGGGGCTCGCTGACTTAGCTGGCCCCGGGTGACGTTTGCTCAGCGGCCCGTTAGCTCGGGAACCCGGGCCGCGAACCGCGGATCGGGTCGAAACAGAGCGTAACGGACAGGAAAACGCGCCGTTCACGGGGGGTGCGCCGGCCGGCGATGTGTTGCCCATCACGTTTTCTGGGCCGCCCCCGCTCTGAGCAGTGATTTTGCCGGACCCTGAGAAATTTCTAGAAAAAACATCAAAACGGCGGTGACAAAGGGCTTGCGGCCGTGCATACTCTTCACTGCACGGTTGCCAAAGGGGGTGACGTGCACGACGCGGAGTGTAGGGCTCCGTGCGTATTTGGCTTTTGAAGGAGCAATGATGTCCGCACCCACTTCGTCTGTGCCCGCTGGTGACCAGAGCCGGTCGTCGAAGAGTTTGATCCGTTCGATCGAGTACGCCCGGCGGTCTTCGTCGGCGTCGGACTCGGTGAGGCCGAGCTTCGCCCGGTATGTGGGGCGTGTGGGTGCGTTGGCGGTTGCCCTGGGCGTGGGGTCGGGTCTGTCGGCTCTGCCGGTGGCGTTCGCTGATTCGACGGGGTCGGCGGGTTCGTCGACGGATGCGTCGGCGTCCGAGGGTGCGTCGACGTCGTCGTCGGCCACTCGGTCGCGGCGCGGGCCGGCGAAGTCGGCGAGCGAGTCTTCGAGTGTGTCGTCGGCCGGAGCGGACACCGGTGCGGCGGCGGACTCGGATACCGCGGAGGCGGCCGAGGCTGAGGCTCCGAGCGCTCCGGCGTCGCGGACGCGGGCGTCGGTGAAGGCTCCGGCGGCGGCTGCTGCCGACGAGAGCGACAAGGGTTCGAGCAACCGGGGTGCGGTGAGCACCCCGGTTGTTGACGTTGCGGATGATGCGCCGGCTTCTGGCTCCGAAGCCCCGGCCGTTGTCCCGTCGGCGGGGGTGCCGGGTGCGGCCCTGCCCGCGGTGGAGGTTAAGAACGACAGCCCGGCTGCTGCGGCCCCGGCGGCGGCGACGGTGGCGGCGGCCCCGGCGGCCTCGGCCCCGGTGCTGGCCGCGGCGCAGGAGGCGGCGGCCTCGGCTCCGGTGGTGGGCTCGAATCTGCTGTCGTGGTTGCGCGGCGGTGCCGGTGGGGATGCCCCGGCGCTGGCGCCGTTGATGTGGGCGGCGGCGGCGATGTCCCGCCGCGAGTTGGGTGCTTCGACGCGGACGGTGGCCCCGGCGGCGGCGACGACCGCCGGTGAGCCGATCGAGCCGTTGATCGGTGATGCGGCGGGCCCGGCGGCGGCCTCGACGGCCTCGGCGACGGTGGGCAACCCGATCACTGATTTCATCCGGTTCTTCTTCGGTGATGGCACGGCTGATAACCCCAATGGCGGCATCATCATCGGCAACGGTTTCTCTTATGACGCGGCCAGCTGCGCCTCGATCGGGTCGACGACCTGCAACGGCGGTAACGGCGGCATCTTCGGCAACGGCGGTGACGGCTACAACGGCGGCAACGGCGGTAGCGCGGGCTGGTTCGGCAACGGCGGCAACGGTGGTGCTGCGGTCACCGTGGATGACGGCGGTAACGGCGGCACCGGTGGTCTGTTCATCGGTAACGGCGGTAATGGTGGCGCCGGTGAGCCCCTGGCGGTCGGCGGTGTCGGCGGCAACGGCGGTAACGCCGGGTTCCTGTCGCTGATCGGTGACGGCGGTAACGGCGGCACCGGCGGTGCGGGTATCACGGGCACCGCGGGCACCGCGGGCAATGATGGCACCGGCCCGGCGTTTCCGGACGGCGGCGATGGTGGTGATGGCACCGCTGGTGGTGACGGCGGCCAGGGCGGCAATGGTGGTCGCGGGTCGATCATTTTCGGTAAGGGCGGTAACGGCGGTAACGCCGGTGACGGCGGCAATGGTGGTGCCGGCGGTGCCGGTGGCGCCGGTGCGACCCTGTTGACTCCCGGTAGTGACGGCGGTAACGGTGGTAACGGCGGTATCGGCGGCGCTGGTGGTGTCGCGGGCACCGCGGGCACCGCGG
>CAYURT010000002.1:0-134626 GCA_964447215.1 uncultured Mycobacterium sp. | reverse complement strand
CTTTAGGTGCCGGTGCTCGGAAGAGCGTGTGGGTTCGAGTCCCTCCGCCCGCACTGGACGCGAGTAGTGATACCTGCTGCTATTCGCTCTGAGTCGTTTCGTGGGACCCACGACGTGACCGGGCGCCCATTTTGGGCGCATCAGTACTTCGTCGTAGGGAAAGGTCGGTAATTGACGAACTAGCATCGTCTTTCATATTCGCCCAGCGGCGTTGTGTAGATCACGGCGTCGTGTCGGCCGAGGCAATCGGGTTTGCGGCAGATCCACCTGCGTTCTGTGCGTTCGATGTGAACGGCATGGGTCGAGTGTGCGAGCAGTTCGGTAGGGCCTTCGCAGTGAATGCAGGTAGGTGGTGGGGTCCCCGGAGGAACGCACCGCACCACTGGTCCGTGGGGTTGGCGGTCGGCGGGCCGGTAGCTCTGCCGTTCCGCGAGGTGAGTCGTCACGGGTTGGACCCGGGGCGGGTAGGGGTCCTGCCCTGGGCGTATGACAATTCCAATTCTGGCCTGGGTGCCCTCGGCGGATCGTCGCAGCGACCTACGCGAGGCCTTGCAGGGGAGGTTCGTCCAGCGGTAGGCCCTGTCGGGCGTGAAATGGGCGCGCATTCGATTTTCCGTTGAGTGTTTAGGCAGAGGCAGGTGTGGACGGTGACGAGCTATCCGACTGTTTGTCGCGGTACCGGTCGGGATGTCGAGGCGTTCACCGGCCGGTTCGGGCGCGGTTCCGGTTTCGATCGCTGCGACGTGTTCAGCGAGCAACCTGTGGTTCTCGCTGATCGCCGGGGTGTCGCGGCGGCTGCGGTGGGCGTACGTCAGTTCCTCGCGGCGAAGCGCGGCAACGGGGTTGGCGTTGACGGTCTCATGTCGCTCTGGGGTCTGCTGCGGTTCCCTCTTGTCGGTCATGCGAATCCCTCCTCGACGAGGGTGGTGCCGTCTTGGGTGATGACGTGTCGTTGGCCGGATCCGCCGACTACTCGGCACCAGCTGGCGACTTCGAGGTAGCCGTCGCGCAGGTGGATCTCGAACCCGCCGTGCATGCCGGGTACGGGGAACCAGAGCCTGCGGGCCGGTGTCTCGTGCAGGATCGCCACTGGCGGGTAGCGCAGGACGGACTGCGGATCCCGCCCCTCGTAGAGCACGCCCCCCACTCGGCTTTCGATCAGCCCGGCGAGATGGGCGTCTAGGGCGCGGATGCGGGCGGGGGAGAGCGGCGAGGCGGGCGGTGCAAGAACCGCGCGCAGTGACATGTGGCTGTCAGTGCGGGCACCTTTCGCCGCGAACTCAGCAGAGTTGCGTTGGGTTCGGATATCCAGGGCGGTGCGCCCTCGAGAGTCGGTCAGGGATCGCAGTGCGCCGCGGGCGATTAGTTCTTCGGCTACGGCGACGGGTGCGCCGTGCCAGGCGGCCTGGTGCAATGGGGTGAACCAGGCCGTCCCGCCGGGCCGCCAGTCGTTGGCGGTCAGCGGCGTCCCGCGCTGGTCGAGCAGGTGTAGGACCAATGGCCAGTCGCCGGCCTTGGCGGCGTGGGCCAACTGGTGGCGGACCGCCAGTGCTCCGGCGTTGTACTGGGCGGGGTCGAGCACACCGTTCCAGACGAACTCGTTCCCATCGGCGTCACGTGTGCTCATCGGGTCACCGCCTCTACCGGTCGCTGCTGCTCGGCGCGCTTGAGGGCCGCGCGGAACGCGGAGTTCGGATTCGCACCGGGCAGCACCGCGGTGACGTCGCTGAGCGCCTGCTCCGCGTCGACGCCGCGCAGCCTCAACCCGTAGAGCGAGCCCATGGTGGGGGTGCGGCTGTAAGCCCCGACACAGTGCACCAGGACCGTGTGGCCCTGGGAGCGAAGGCCTTCGATAGCCCGGACCGTCTCCAGCAGAACGTAATCCAGGTGCGGGTTCTCGTCGTGCTCGGTGCGGTCGATCAGCCGGACCTCGATGTGGGGCATGTCGGTGCGGATGTCTGCGTCGCGCAGCCGGCACATCGAGACCACCGCGTCGACATCCTCTGGCAGGTTGCGCAGCACGCCGACCCCGCCGAGTACCACCTGCGGGTCGTAGGGGTGGCGGGCGATCGTGTCCACCGACGACCCCGGGTAGTTGTAGTCGAAGCGGTCCGCCGCGCCGCCGCGTTCGATGGCGCAGGCCAGCCCCACCAGGGTGCGAGCGGTGGCCTTGGGCCAGCCGTTGAGCAGGGTTCGCCACTGTAGTGGGACGGCGGAGGCGCCGTAGGCGGCGCCAAGCAGGCCGCCGGCGATCGCGGCCACGGTGTCGGCGTCGCGACCGCCGCGCACCGCGGCCTCCAAGGCTAGGCGCAATCGGTCGGCACGGAAGGTGCCCGCAGCGGAGTCGTCGGCGGGTTCCGGGGTGCCGTGGATGGCCGACCATGCCCCTTGCAGCGCCTGTACGACGAAGCCGTTGCTCGTGAAGTCGGCGGGCTCGGCAGACTCAGCCCGGGTGATGTGTCTTTCCCATACCGTGCGGCGATCCGGCGTCAGGTGGCGTAGGCCGACCCGGACGTCGATCTCTCCGGTCAGGACGGCGTGCCGGATGGCGCTGCACCACAGCACGCACGCCTCGCCGGCTTGCGGGTCGAAGTGGGTGAGCTCGCTGAGTGCGCGTGCGGCGGCGACCATCGCGTCCTCGTCGTTGAGGTAGGCGAGGGCTACCGGGGCGGTGCGCATCAGCGACCCGTTGCCGGCGGTGCGTCCGGTGTCGCAGTGCAGTGCTTCGGACTCCTCACGGGCGCGGGCCGCGGTAATCGTTCCTCCGCGGGCGGCCCGGGACAGCACGTGGCGGGTCTGGACACCGACGTCGGGGGAGGTCTGGGCCCAGTGATGCCAGCGCCGCACGATCGCGTCCTGGGCGGCCTTGTCACGCAGATCCACCCCCCGCGCGGCCACCTCGGCGATGGCGATCGCCATCGAGCTGTCGTCAGTCCATTCCCCCGCAGCCCACAGCGGGCTGCGTTTCATCTCCACGGTCTCATTCGGATGCACCGGCGGCTTGAACTCGTACGGCGCCCCGAGGGCGTCGCCAGCGGCCATGCCCAGTAGGAGACCTTCTACTCGATCCTGATATGAACTCATTTTGAACCCCCCTTGGTTGACTTGGATTGTAATCACTCTCGCACAATATAACTCAGTTATGAGATAATATCAAGAGCTATGCTGCTGCGGTGAAGAAGCCCGTGTACCGCGACAGTTCTGGCAAGACCCTCGCCGAGTATGACCACCCCAGTGTCGCTGTCGATACCGTAGCGCTGACCTACGACGAAAACCGCGGCCTGCAGGTCCTGGTGGTTGAAGGCCGAGACGGCCGCTGGGCTCTTCCTGGAACTTTCCTCCACGAAGGGGAGGTGCTTGCCGAGGCGGTGCAGCGCTCCCTAAGGGGCAAGGTCGGCGTCGGGGGCCTGCAACCCTGGCAGCTCAAGGTGTTCGACGCACTTGACCGCGACGACCGCGGCTGGGTGCTGTCCGTGGCCCATGTCTGCGTCATCCCCGTGGAGTTGCTTGCCAACCGCGACGCGGAACGCACCCGACTGCTACCGGCCGAAGAGCCAGGAGAGCTGGCTTACGACCACAACGAGATGTTCGAGTTGGCCCTGACGGATCTGCGAGCGCGTTACGACGTCGCCCCGGACCCCGATCGGCTGCTTGAGGACACCTTCACGCTGCGGCAGTTGGCGCTGGTCCACGGAGCGGTGGCTGGCGACCCGATCACGCCGGAGGAACTGGACACCTTCCGCCGCTACATGCAGCAACACCTGAAACCGACCAAGGAATACGACCCGGATTCCCGGGGACGCCCGGCCCGACTGTTCAGCCGAAAGGCGGACCCGGCCGAGGGCCGGCTAACCGCAGAGGTACGCACCGGAAGCGCTCTGCCGGGATGGCGTCAACGACGACCCGTCACTTTCCGGGCTAGCCGCACCTCAGGGGTGTAGATCGCCTCGTTCGGACAATCTGACCTTTGCTGGCCGATCCGACGCGATCCGGTCTATCAAGCCGACGGATCGCTGTTCAATGAACAAATGGGTGGGCATCTGTTTGTTCTACGGGGCGATCTGACGAAACTTCACTGCAGCGCAATCCTTATTCCGTGCGATAGCCAGTGGCACGTCGTCAAGAGGCATTGGGGTGGAATCCTTCCCGAAGGCTGTCTCGGTAAGCCCAACTATGCGGGGTGGGCCCCCTTCCGCCCGCGCGGCACGGGACGTTTCACCGATGCGGTCACCGACGGCGACAGGTGGGTGCGACTCGTCGTTACCGCGGACGGCAAATACGCGAATCTCGAGGAGACGGCGCGCTGGGTCGCCGACGGCGTCGTCGAGGCGATCACCGACTGGCCGAAGGCAGAGCTTCCCACGCCCACTGGACGGGTGAAGCCGCTCATCGGGCTGCCACTGGTAGGAACGGGGGCTGGCGGCTTCGGCGCAAAACGGGGCGTGCTCATTGACGCCCTGATTCCCGCATTGCAGAAAGCTGCCCGTGACCGCGACGTCGACATCGCGCTCGTCCTGATCGACGAGCGCGACCACGCCGCCGTCCAGGCAGTCCGATCAGCGGAGGACTGGGACGCTCTTGCAGAAGAACGACCCGACTCGGCTGACCTACTGCGCATCGCCGATGACCTCGGGGATAAGGCAGCCCGGCGGGAGCTGTCGCTGTTCCTCGGCTCTGGGGTGAGCGTCCCGTTGGGGTTGCCGGACTGGAAAATACTTCTCGAGATCGCCCGCGGTGAAGAGATCGAAGACTTCGATCCCGAGGAGGCACCGGACATCGCCCAGTGCATCGAGCAGGAGCACAGCCGAGAGGCTCTGACCCGCGCAATCGAGGACAACCTGAAAGTCTCCGGGGTCGCGCCGACGCATATGTTGCTGGCAGCTCTTTCCGCCGACCAGAGCGTGACCACCAACTACGACACCGCCTATGAAGACGCCCTCACGTCGGCCATCGGTGACGGCAAATACTCCGTGCTGACAGGCCAGCTCGCATTGCAACCGCACCCGTGGCTCTTGAAGTACCACGGCTGCGTCAAACGCCCGAAGACGATCATCATCACCCGCGACGACTACAACAGACTCCGGAGGGACTTCGGCGCGCTGCAGTCCATCGTGGAGTCGCTAATGCTGACGAGCCACCTCATGTTCGTGGGTTTCAGCATGGCCGACGCCGACTTTCTCGATGCCGCAGAGAGAGTCAAAACGGTGCGCGAGCAGGCCGACAACCAGGAGTCCCACGACGTGGCCACCGTGCTGGC
The DNA here is from genome assembly GCA_964447215.1 of uncultured Mycobacterium sp. GTDB lineage: Bacteria > Actinomycetota > Actinomycetes > Mycobacteriales > Mycobacteriaceae > Mycobacterium. The sequence goes on along the minus strand of CAYURT010000002.1, from coordinate 129,369 downwards.
CTTGCATCCCCAAGCGGTCCTGGAGCAAGCTCACTTCAAGGTTGTGTCCATGCTCGACGACCCGAGCGACAAGTCGGCGGCGCGACTGTTGGAGATATTCCTGGACCGCATCTCCTGGAAAGCCACCACATCAGGGCCGGCATCGAGTTCATACCTATTAGACCCGAACTACCGAGATCTCTTCGCCGGTCACGGCCCCACCGAAGAACTTCGCACTCTTCTCGACGGCCTCGCTGGAAGACTCCACACGAACGACCCCATCAGCCGAGCCAAAGGATGGGACAAAGTCGCGGACATGCTCCAAAAACTCGGCGCACGCGAGCAGCGGCAAAACTAGACGGATACAGGCCCTAGTCTTGGGGGATCGTCCCGGCTCTTGAGTCCATGCTGCCCGAACACTCCGTAACCTCGGCGTCGACCTGCTTCATCATCTCCGGCGGACCTGTGGAATCGACTGCCTCCGGGAGCCCTTCGGCCTGCGTCTTCAGAGGGAGCGTCCCGGGAGTGGTGTAGTGAAGGGCGCCGTGTCGGCCATCGCGTGAGTCCCTGTGGTGAAACGACCAAGGATCACTACCGAGAGGAACATCGCGATGGCCATCGATCAGTCTGCCCTGGTGGAGGTGCTCGATGCTCTGCGCACCGCCGATGCCGGTGAGCGATCACCCAAGCCTGCGAGGTCGTCTATCAAGCGTTGATCGACGCCGAGCGCAGCGCCAAGATGGGCGCCGCTCTGCACGAGCGCACCGACACCCGCACCGATCAGCGCAATGGCTCCGGCCGCGCACGCTGTCCACGGTGGCCGGGGATCTGGAGTTACGGATTCCCAAGCTGCGCGGCGGGTCGGTCTCCCCGGCGTTGCTCGAGCGGCGTCGCGGGGTTGACGCTGCGGGGTTGGTGGTCCTTGACCCGACGGCGGTATCTCCAGACACGCTATTCCGAGGGCGGAACGAATCGGCCCCCTCCACCGGAAGGGGGCCGATTCGCTGATGTTGGTGCGCTAGACGACGCAGCTATCCGGGCAGGCCGGGGGTTCCGTCAGTGGCCGTCGAGCCGACGCCGGTTGCGGTGGCGATGCCACCATCACCGCCCAGGCTTCCGGTCAGACCGCCGTTGCCGCCGTTGCCGCCGGTTGTCGGGGTGTTGGCACCGGTGGAATCCGCGTCCCCACCGTTCCCTCCGTCCCCGCCATTGCCGGCGCTGCCGTTGCCGCCACTGCCGCCGGCGCCGCCCCGCACGGTCTTGTTATTGGCAGCCGATGACGCTGTGCCGCCGTCGCCACCGTCACCGCCGGAAGCGGTGCCCACAGTCCCCGAACCGCCATTGCCGCCGACGCCGCCAGTGGCATTGCCCGTAAGAGCCTCAGCGTTGCCGCCGTCACCGCCCGCGCCGCCATCACCGCCACCGGTGGCGTCGCCGCCCGCGCCGCCTCGGCCGGCGGTGGCCGAGACTGACCCACTCGCTGCCTCCCCAGTGGACTCGGCGAAGCCGCCGGTGCCGCCGTTGCCGCCATTGCCATTGGTGGACGAACCGCCAGCGCCGCCGGCCCCAGCCGTGGCGAGGTCGTACGCCGAGGCTGCTCCGCCGCTGCCGCCGTCACCGCCGACCGAACCTCCCGACCCGCCGGTGCCGCCGGTGCCCGCGACGGCATCCGCGCCATCTCCAACACCTCGGTTGCCCGGTGCGGTCGCGTCCCCGCCGGCGCCGCCATCGCCGCCAGCGCCATTGGTGGAGGTGCCTCCGATGCCGCCGGCTCCGCCGGTGGCTTCAACCACGCCGGCCCGGTCCTGGGTGGCCGACGTTGCGTCACCGCCCGCTCCTCCGTTACCGGCGGTGCCGTTGGTCGAGGCCCCACCGTTGCCGCCGACGCCGCCTATGGCCGCGGCGTCTTGTGTGGTCGCTGTTCCGCCGTCGCCGCCGTCGCCACCGTCGCCAGAGACCGTGCCGCCGACGCCACCAGCGCCGCCCTTGCCGCCGGTCCCAGCCGAGGTGCCGGTAGCGATCACGTCGCCGCCGTCGCCGCCGTCGCCGCCGTTACCGACCGCGCCGCCGTTCCCGCCGACGCCGCCGTTCCCGCCGGTGCCGCTGGTGCGGCTGACACCTGCGCCGCCGTTGCCGCCATTGCCGCCGGAGGTAGGCGCAGAGCCATCGGTCCCAGCTCGCCCGTCGATTCCCGCCACGCCGGGCCCGTTGCCCGCCAGACCTGCGGTCCCGCCGGAACCCGCGGTCCCGGGATCGCCGCCGTCGCCGCCCGCCCCACCGTCTGGCGCGAGTGCATCACCGGCCCCGCCATCGCCGCCGTCGCCGCCGGCCGCGGCATCCCCGGCATCTCCGCCGTCGCCGCCGTCCCCGTTGACAGCACCGCCCGCGCCGCCTGCTCCGCCGGCACCCCCGTTGCCGCCGGCGCCGCCGCTCCCGCCATCGAAGCCGTCACCGGCAGGGGAGCCGTCGGACGCGTCCTGGCCCGCGGCGCCGTCACCGCCCGCACCGCCACCGCCGCCACTGCCGCCATTGCCGCCCTGTCCGCCGACCCCGCTGGCTGAAGGTGCATTTCCACCGGCACCCCCGGCGCCGCCCTGGCCACCGTCGGTGCCGTCACCGCCGGTGTTGACGACACCGATGACCGACAAATTGTCGCCGTCGTTGTTCGCCACGTAAACCAGCCCGCTGACACTCGTTGCGACGAAGTACGGACCGTTCAATCCGCCCACCGTGGAGACCACGCCACCGGTCGCGGTATCAATCACCGACAACCTGCCCACGGAGCGGTTGGTGGCACTGGTCACGAACAGCCTCGACCCGTCGGAGCTCAGCGCGATGCCGTAGGCCAAATAAAGCTCCTGGACTGAACCTGTGACGGTGTTGGAAGTGGTGTCGATGATGTTCGCGGATGACCCGTTGTAGTCGCTCGTGTAGACCGTCGAGCCGTCGGGACTGTAAACAACCCCGGGATATCCACCGCCAGCGATGGTGTCAGTGACCTGATTGGTCCCGGTGTCGATGACAACGACGTTTCCGTTGTTCCTGTTTGCTGTCAGGTACGCAGTGCCTCCGTCCGGAGAGACCGCGATGGCGTTCGGGTAGAAGAAGCCGCCCGAAATGGTCTGAGCCACCGTGTTCGTGGCGGTGTCCACCGCGTAGACCGTGTCCAGCCACGTGTCGACGACGTATGCGGTGTTGCCGTCGGGAGTGAAGGCGACCCAGGTTGGGGTGTCGAATCCCGTGATGGTGTCGGTGATGGTCTTCGTCGCGATATCGACGACGGACACGGTGCCGTTCGTGTTGGCCACGTAGAGCTGCGTGCCGTCTGGCGTGATCGCGATGAATCGTGGACCGGTGAAGCCGCCAATCTGGTCGATCACGGTGTTGGTGGTGGCATCGAGTACCGAGATCGTCGTGACGTCGGCTCGGTTGCTGCCGATGTACGCGGTGGTGCCGTCGGCGTTGACGGCGACACCCCATGGTCCGTTGAATCCCCCGACCGTGGTTTCAACGGCCCACTGAACACCCCCATCCGCGCCGGCCGCACCGTTGCCGGCCGCACCGCCGTCGCCGCCCGCGCCGCCGTTGCCGGATGTCGATCCGCCGTCCCCGCCGGCGCCACCGGCGCCTCCATTGCCGCCGGATTCGCCGGGGTAGCCGGATTCCTGATCGCCGCCGTCGCCGCCGGCGCCGCCGCTGCCTCCGTCGCCGGCGAGTCCGGCATTGCCGCCGTCGCCGCCTTGACCTCCATTTGCGGCCATGAAACCGGTGCCGCCGTCACCGCCCATGCCGCCGTTACCGGATTGCGAACCGCCGTCGCCGCCGTTGCCGCCGGCTCCCGCGGTGATCGACTCTGAGGCGATGGTGTTATAGCCGTAACTGTCGGCCCCCGCGCCTCCGTTGCCGCCATTGCCGTTGAGGCCGGCGTCGCCGCCGTCTCCGCCGCCGCCTCCGATCGCGAAGAGTCCGGTGGTGATCGCGCCACCGCCGTCGCCGCCGTCGCCGCCGTTGGCTTGCGATGAGCTTCCGCCTGCTCCACCCTGTCCGCCGTAGGCATCGGCCAGCGAGCTCGCATCTCCGCCGTCGCCGCCATCACCGCCGTCCCCGGTGCCGCCAGCACCCCCATCGCCGCCGTCGCCACCGACGACACGTAGTTCGAAGTGGCCGGGCCTATCGCCGGATGCTGCGCCGCCCGCGCCACCGTTACCGCCGTTTGCGCCGCCGTTGCCGCCGTCACCGCCGGAACCGCCGACCACAGAGTCGCCGCCGTTGAACGCGGGGGTGTCGAGCGAGATTGCCTCCCCGCCGAAACCACCGTCGCCGGCATCGCCGAGGGTGGAGTCGCCTCCAGCGCCGCCCGCTCCGCCGTATGCGCTGTAGGTGTCGGTGGTGGCACTTCCACCAGTCCCGCCGGCCCCGCCGGCCCCGGAGACCGACGCGCCGCCTGCGCCGCCGGCCCCGCCGTAGGCCTCGAAGTAGGAGGACGCGGCTCCGCCTGCGCCGCCAGCGCCGGCGTTCCCGGCATCCGACCCGCCACCGGCACCGCCTGAACCGCCTTCAGCGGTCGACGTCTGGTCGGTGTTCGTCGCATCGCCGCCGTTCCCGCCGGCACCGCCATTGCCGGGTCCTCGACCGTCACCGCCGTTACCGCCGTTACCGCCGACAGTCGGGGCGCTCGCGCCGGTGGTGGTCAGACTGTAGCCGTCACCGCCGTTGCCGCCGTTGCCGCCGGAGGTGGCGGGCTGGCCGTCGGCGCCGGTAGTGCCGGGGGTGCCGGTCGTACCGCCGGACCCGCCGGCTCCGCCGGCAGACAAGGTGCCAGGATCGCCGCCGCTGCCACCGTTGCCCCCGTTGGGGTTGAGGGCGTCGCCGTCGCCGCCGTCACCGCCGTTGCCGCCGGCCCCGGCGTTGCCGCCGTTGCCGCCGTTGCCGCCGTTGCCATCCGTGCCGGACGTCGAGACTCCGGCGTCGCCGCCGTCGCTTTCTCGGCCACCGCTGCCACCAGTCCCGCCGTTGCCGCCGTTTTGCCCGCTGCTGCCAGATCCGCCGTTGCCGCCGGTCCCGCCGTTGCCGGCGTTGCCGGCATTGCCGCCGGTCCCAGCCGGGCCCGATACCGAGTCCCCTCCGTCGCCGCCGGAGCCGGCGCGGCCGCCGTCGCCGCCCACTCCGCCGTCGCCGCCGGCTTGTCCGGTGTCGCCGGAGCCGCCGTTGCCGCCGGACCCGCCGTCACCGCCGTTGCCGCCGTTGCCGCCGTTGCCGCCTGCACCGGTGATCGCGCTACCGCCGTTGCCGCCGCTACCGCCCCACGAGCCCTCTCCACCGGCCTGGCCGGCCGCGCCGGACAGAGGTGCGGCATCAGCACCGTCGGCGCCGTTGCCGCCGTTGCCGGCGTTGCCGCCGTTGCCGCCGTCACCGCTGCCGGTGGCATCGCCGCCGTCGCCGCCGCCGCCGCCGTCGCCGTAGGTGCCGAACGCGTCACCGCCGTTGCCGCCGTTGCCGCCGGAGTTCCCCGACCCGCCGTCGCCGCCGTCGCCACCCCTGGGGTAGGTCTCACCTTCGGTGGCGTCGCCGCCGTCGCCGCCGTTGCCGCCATCGGCTTGGGCGCCGTCAGCGGCACGAGTGATCCCATCGCTGCCCAGGCCGCCGATGCCGGCGGTGCCGGCGTCGCCGCCGTCGCCGCCGTCGCCGGCCCGGTCGACCCCGTCGGCACCGTTGCCGCCGTCGCCTCCTGCTCCGGCGTTGCCGCCGTCGCCGCCGTTGCCGGTGCCGGTGGCGTCGCCGCCCCTGCCGCCGTTGCCGCCGTCGCCGCCGTCACCCCCGTACTCGCCGGGGGCGGTCCCGTCTGCACCCGCTCCGCCGTTGCCGCCGTTGCCGCCGTTGCCGCCGTCCCCGTCACCGGTCGCGGTGCCGCCGTTGCCGCCGTCTCCGGCGTCGCCGCCGCCTCCGTTGCTGAAGCCGTTGGCGTCGCCGCCGTTACCGCCGTCGCCACCGGCTCCGCCGGTCCCGCCGTTGCCGCCGTCCCCGGCGTAGACGTTGTCCGGGGCAGTGGCCGAACCACCGTCGCCGCCGTTGCCGCCCTGCAGGGTGCCGGTGCCGCCGTTGCCGCCGGCTCCGCCGATGGTGTCGGAGTCGTACTGAGACGTACCACTGCCGCCGTTGCCGCCGTTGCCGCCGATCGCGCCGCCGTTGCCGCCGTTGCCGCCGGATCCGCCGTCAGCCTCGTTGTCTACTGCCAGCGCGTTGCCGCCGTTGCCGCCGTCACCGCCGGTTCCGCTGGCGCTGGTGGCGTCACCGCCCCGGCCGCCCTTGCCCGCAACGGCCCAAGAATCAACCGTATCGGTGGCGTTACCGCCGTTGCCGCCGTTGCCGCCGTTGCCGCCGTTCCCGCCCGCACCGCCGTTGCCGGCCCTGTATCCGAAGGCGCTGCCGTCGCCGTTGGCGTCGCCGCCGTTACCGCCGTTGCCGCCGTCGCCGACCGCGCTGCCGTTGCCGCCGTTGCCGCCGTTGCCGCCGTTGCCGAGCGGGCTGCTGTAACCGTCGCCGCCGTTTCCGCCGTTGCCGCCGGAGGTGGCTGCCTGGCCGTCGGCGCCGTCGGTGCCGCCGTTGCCGCCGGTGCCGCCGGTGCCGGCCGCGCCGCCGAGGCCGCCGGTGCCCAGGGCGCCGGGGTCGCCGCCGTCGCCGCCGTTGCCGCCGGTGGTGAAGGCCTCGCTGCCGTCGCCGCCGTCGCCGCCGTTGCCGCCGGCCCCGGCGTCACCGCCGTTGCCGCCGCCGCCGCCACTGCCGTTGATGCCGAGGTCACCGGCGTCCCCGCCGTCGCCCCCCGCGCCGCCGGCGCCCGCGTCGCCCCCGAGGCCGCCCTGGCCTCCGTTGCCGGCCGCGGCCAGCGCGGTGGCATCCGACGCGCGCCCGCCGGCCCCGCCGGCTCCGCCGTTGCCGCCGTTGCCGCCGAGGCTGCCATCACCGCCACCGAGCCCGCCGGCGGCACCGTTGCCGCCGGCCCCGCCGGCTCCGCCCGCGCCGCCGTTACCCCCGTCGGCGCTGCCGACGAAGGCCGCGGTGGTCTGCTGGGACACCCCGGTCCAGCCGTCGACCGGCTCGGAGTATTCGACGAGGTAGCCCTTGACCAAGCTGGCGAGAGTGACGGGAAGGTCGTTCCACGCGCCCAGGGTGCCGCGGAAGTTCGTCGATCCGTAGTGTTCGCGCCCGCCGGCGTTGTCCGGCTGGTTAACGGCCCACGCGGCGTAGAAGAACGGTGCCGTCGCGAAGCCACCCTGGGCGGGAGTCCCGCCCTCCCAGAACTGTGTTCCGGCCTCCGGGCCGGTCACCCACTCCCACTTTCCTTCTTCTCCCGCGTCGCTGGCGCCGATCCAGATGTCCGAGGCGTTGACGTTGAACTTGATGAAGTTGTTCTCATCGTCGTTGGTGATCGTGACGAGGTAACCGGGGGCACCGTTGAGCGTCTTACCCTCGGCCGCGACGCGGGCGTCGGTCCACGAGATGGCCGGGGCCGCCACATACTCGTAGTACCGGTTGTTGACCGGTTCGTAGTAGGTGTTCGCGGCGTTGACCGACGAAGTGATATCGAACTCGAACGCCCCCTCGGCTGACCCGGTGGACAGTTGCATGGCCGCCAGCGCGTTGTTGACGTCGGTCTTCGTCCCGGTGAAGTTGATCGTCGTCATCGCGTCGGTGAACGTGAAGCCGTAACTGGGGGTCAGACCGGTGGTGTCGGGGAACCGGAAGGTGGTCCCCGAGGGGGCGTTGGGGATCGAGACCGACACCAGCAGCACATCGGTGTCGGCGAAGTCGGTGATCGACTGGCCCCGAACCGGCTGATTGGCGGTGTCGGGCGGGTAGCCCGCAGCGGTGATCACCGCAGTCCCGCCCGCGCCGCCGGCTCCGCCGTTGCCGCCGTCGCCGGCCGCGCCGGCATTGCCACCGGCGCCCGCGTCACCGCCGGTGCCGCCGGTGCCCGCCACGCCGCCGTCGCCGCCTGCCCCGCCATCTCCGCCTTCGCCGCCGTCGCCGCCGTCCGCGGCGTCGGGGAATTCGGTACTGCCGGCCCCGCCGTTGCCGCCGTTGCCGCCGATGCCGGCCGCGCCGCCGTCGCCGCCCGCGCCGCCGTTGCCGTTGGTGCCGTTGGTGGCGTCGCCGCCGACGCCACCGACCCCCGCGAGGCCTCCTTTTCCGCCATTACCGCCGCTGCCGCCGGTTTGGGCGGCCACGGCGTCGGTAGCGTCGCTGCCATCGGCGCCGAGTCCGCCGGCTCCGCCTGTTCCGCCGTTGCCGCCTGAGCCGCCGACTCCGCCGTTGCCGGCGACCGATCCGCCGGCCCCTCCGGTTCCGCCGTTGCCGCCAGCCCCGCCGGACTGGCCGTCGCCGCCCGCGTCGCCGGGGGCGATGGCGTCGGCGCCCGCGGTGCCCGCCGCGCCGTCGCCACCCGCCCCGCCGTTGCCACCATTGCCGACCACGCTGCCGGCTCCGCCGGCCCCGCCATTACCGCCGACGGCTCCGGCGATGAGCGCATCGAAGCCATCCCCGCCGTCACCGCCATTGCCGCCGGACGTGGCGTCTTGGCCGTCGGCGCCGACGGTGCCGTCGGTACCGGGAGTGGTGCCGGTGCCCGCGACCCCGCCCTGACCGCCGGTGTTGACGGTGCCGGGTTCTCCGCCGTTTCCGCCGTCGGCGCCGTCGATGAAGGCGGCGCTGCCGTCCCCGCCGTTACCGCCGTTGCCGCCGCCGCCCGCGTCGCCGCCGTTACCGCCGTTGCCTCCGTTGCCGGCGGTGCCGTTGATGGCGTCCCCGCCGTTGCCGCCGGTGCCGGCGAGGCCGCCCTGGCCACCGGTGCCGCCGGTGCCGCCGGCCTGGGCTGGGGCAAGGTCAGTGGCGTTGGCGCCGTCGGCGCCCTGGCCGCCCGTGCCGCCGGTGCCGCCGTTCCCGCCGTCGGCGCCGTTCCCGCCGTTGCCGCTGATGGCGCCGCCGTTGCCGCCGTTGCCGCCCTGGCCGCCGGCCCCGCCGGTCTGGCCCTGGCCACCGGCGTCGCCGGGATTGGGGCCCTCGGTGCCTGCGGCGCCGATCGCGCCGTCGCCGCCGACCCCGCCGTCGCCGCCGTTGCCGACCGCGCCGCCGGCCCCGCCGTCACCGCCGTCACCGGCGATCTCGCCGGTCAGGACGGCGCTGTAGCCGGCCCCGCCGTTGCCGCCGTTGCCGCCGGTGGTGGGCACGCTGCCATCGGCGCCGGGGGTGGCGCCGTCCCCGCCGGTGCCGGCGGTCCCGGGATCGCCGCCGTTGCCGCCGTTGCCGCCGTCGGGGGTGGCGGCGTCACCGGCGGCGCCGTTGCCGCCGTCCCCGCCGGCTCCGGCGTTGCCGCCGTTGCCGCCGTCTCCGCGGGTTCCGCCGGTGCCGGTGGTGGCGGTCCCGGCGTTGCCGCCGTCCCCGCCGGTGCCTCCGGCCCCGCCGTTGCCGCCGTTGCCGCCGTCGGCGCCGGCGGTCGTCGGGGTGAAGCCCGCACCGCCGACGCCGCCGTCGCCGCCGTCGCCGCCGTCGCCGCCGCTGCCGGCGGTGCCACTGGTGGCGTTGCCGCCGTCCCCGCCGCTGCCGCCGAGCGCGCCGGCTTTACCGTCGGTGGCGTTGGGTCGGTCGATGGTGCCCGCGGCGCCGGGGCCGCTCTTGCCGCCGTTGCCGCCGTTGCCGCCGTCGCCGGCCACACCGCCGGTGACGTTGCCGCCGTTGCCGCCGGCCCCGCCGGTGCCGCCGTCGTTGCGCGCGCCACTGAGATCGCCGCCGTTGCCGCCGTTGCCGCCGTCGCCGCCGTTGCCGAACGCCCCGGCCGTGCCGGGGTTCAGGCCGGTGCCCCCGGCGCCCTCGATGCCGGCGTCGCCGCCGTCGCCGCCGTCGCCGCCCGGCCGGTTGACGATCGCGACGAACGTTCCGCTTTGGCCGTCGGCGCCGTTGCCGCCGTCACCGCCGCTGCCCGCGGCGCCGCCGTCGCCGCCGTTGCCCTGGGTGCCGTCTCCGGCGGCGCCGCCGCCGGTGCCGGCGGTTCCGCCGGCTCCTCCGGTGCCGCCGTTGCCGCCGCCCCCGCCGTCGGAGCCGGCCTCGGCGAACACCGCGCCGTCGGCGCCGTTGCCGCCATCGGCGCCGTCGCCACCGTCCCCGGCATTGCCGCCGTTACCGCCGGCGGTGTCGCTGCCGGCGTTGCCACCGGTGCCTCCGGTGCCGGCCGCGCCACCGGCCGCGCCGTTGCCGCCGGCCCCGCCGTCACCGCCGGCCCCGCCGTCACCGCCGCGCTGGCCGGGCTCGGCCGCACTGGCGGCGTCGGCCCCCGTGTAGCCGGCCCCGCCGGCCGCGCCGTCACCGCCGTCCCCGGCGGTCCCGGCGGCTCCGCCGTCGCCGTTGACGCCCGGGCCGGCCGCGCCGCCACCGTTGCCGGCGTTGCCGCCCTTGCCTCCGTCGCCGGCATCACCGGCGTCGCCGCCGGCGCCGCCGGCCTGGCCGTCGGGGCTCTCGGCGGTTCCGTCGGCGCCGGCCGCGCCGTTTCCGCCGTCGCCGCCGTCGGCGCCGGTGCCGCCGCGTCCGCCGTTGCCGCCGGCGGCGTCGGTGCCCGCGGTGGCGCCGGCCCCGCCGGCGGCGCCTCCGGCCCCGCCGTCGGCGCCGTTGCCGGCGTCGCCGCCGGCCCCGCCGTCGCCTCCGTCGTTGCCGGCCGTACCGGGATCGGTGGCGTCGGCGCCGTCGTAGCCGGCCCCGCCGGCCCCGCCGTCGCCCCCGTTGCCGCCCACGCCGCCGTCGCCGCCGTCGCCGTCGGTGCCGTCGGTGCCGGTGGTCGCCGTGCCTGCGGCCCCGCCGGCCCCGCCGTCGCCGCCCGCGGCGCCGTCACCACCGGCGCTGCCGGCGGTCCCGTCGGGGGATTGTTCGGTGCCGTCGGTGCCGTCGGAGCCGGTGCCGCCGTTGCCGCCCGCGCCGCCGTTGCCGCCGACGCCGCCGTTACCGGCGGTGCCGGAGGTGGCCGTGCCGCCGTCCCCGGCGTCGCCGCCCTTGCCGCCGGGGGTGCCGTCCTCACCGGAGCCGGGGTCGGCGTTGTAGCCGCCGCCGCCGTTGCCGCCGTCGCCGCCGTCACCGGCGCGGCCGATGGTGGTCTCGCCGCCCTTGCCGCCCTTGCCGCCGTCACCGCCGGGCCGGCCGGCGATGGTGGAGGTCCAGCCGTCGCCGCCCTTGCCGCCCTTGCCGCCGTCGGTGGAGGCGCCGCTGTTGCCCGATGTCGTACCCGAACCTCCGGTGCCGGCGCCGCCGCCCTTGCCGCCGTCGGCGCCGTCGCCGCCGTTGGGGTTCTCCTCGTCGCCGTCGGCGCCGTCGGCGCCGTCCGCGCCGGCGCCGGCGTTGCCGCCGTCGCCGCCGGCCCCGCCGGTGCCCCCGCCGGAGGACTCGCCGCCGTTACCGCCGCCGCCGCCGTCGCCGCCGTTACCGCCGCCGCTGCCGGGCGCGCCGGGGTTGCCGCCGGACACACCGGTGCCGCCGGATCCGGCGTTGCCGCCGGTGCCGCCGTTGCCGGCCTGGCCGTCCACCGAGTCGCCGCCGTTGCCGCCGTTGCCGCCGGATCCGCCGTTGCCGCCGGTGAACGCGTTGCCGCCGGCCCCGCCGGCACCGCCGTCACCGCCGGTGCCGGTACCGGTGGCGTCGAAGCCGTCCCCGCCGTCACCGCCCTTGCCGGCGTCGGCGGCCAGGCCGTCGGCGCCCCACTCGGCGTCGTCGCCGCCGGCGGCTCCGCCCAAGCCCAGGGAGCCGCCGTCGCCGCCGGCGCCGCCGTTGCCGCCGACGGGGGTCTGGGCGTCACCGTCGGCGCCGTCCCCGCCGTCCCCGCCCGCCCCGGCGTTGCCGCCGTTGCCGCCGTTGCTGCTGGCGGTGTCCGCACCGGTCGTGCCGGTGGTGCCGCCGCCCGCGCCGCCGGCCCCGCCGGCCCCGCCGTTGCCGCCCCGGCCGCCGCTGCCGCCGGTGCTACCGCTCTCGCCGGACTCGCCGGGAAGCACGCCATCAAGCCCGTTGTAGCCGGCTCCGCCCGCGGCGCCGTTACCGGCGATGCCGGCCAGGCCGGCGTTGCCGCCGTTGCCGTCGGTGCCGGCGGCCGCGGTGCCGCCACCGGCCCCGCCCGCTCCGCCGGCCCCGCCGTTGCCGGCCGCCCCGGCGTTGCCGCCGTCACCGCCGTCGGTGCCGGGGGTGGCCGAGTCGGTGCCGGCCACGCCGGCCACGCCGTTGCCACCGCGGCCGCCGTCACCGGCGTTGCCGCCGTTGCCGCCGTTGCCGCCGGCGGTGTCCGCACCGGCCTTGCCGGTGGTGCCGCCGCCCGCGCCGCCGGCGCCGCCGGACCCGGCGTTGCCGCCGGCACCGCCGTCACCGCCGGCGGTGCCGCTGGTGCCGGACTCGCCGGGAAGCACACCGTCGACGCCGTTGAAGCCCGCGCCGCCCTTGCCGCCGTTGCCGGCGTTACCGGCCAGGCCGGCATCGCCGCCGTCGCCGTCGGCGCCGGTGCTGCCCGATCCCAGCGCTGTCCCGCCCGCACCGCCGGCCCCGCCGTTGCCGCCGGATCCGCCGTCGCCGCCGTCACCGCCGGGCCCGCCGGGCACCCCGGGCAGGACCGCGTCGGCGCCGTCGGCGCCGTCCCCGCCGTCCCCGCCGTTGCCCCCCGCGCCGCCAGCGCCGCCGGCGCCGCCGTTGCCCGAGATCACGCCGCCGGCTCCGCCTGCCCCACCGTTGCCGGCGTTACCGCCGGAGGTGCCGGAGGTGCCCGACTCGCTGGGCAGCACGCCGTCGACGCCGTCGACCCCGCCGGCGCCGCTGCCGCCGTTGCCCCCGGCCCCGCCGTTGCCGTAGGCGCCGCCGTTGCCGCCGGCCCCGCCGTTGCCGCCGGCCACCCCGGCCACTGTGGAGTTGTATCCGTTGCCGCCGTTGCCGCCGTCCCCGCCGGTGGCGCCGCCGTTGCCGCCGGCTCCGGTGACCCCGGCCTGGCCGCCGCGGCCGAAGCCGGCCGCCCCACCGGCGCCGCCGCTGCCTGCGGTTCCGGGGTTGCCGCCGTCGCCGCCGTCGCCGCCGTCGCGGACCAGCGCGTCGCCGTCAGCGCCGTCGCCGCCGTTACCGGCGCGACCGGCGTCGCCGCCGTCGCCGCCGTTACCGCCGTCGCCGGCCGCGGCCCGCCCGCCCAGGAAGATCAGGAACCGGCCGTAGCCGGCCTCGCCGCCCGTACCGCCGTCGCCGCCGTTGCCGCCCTTGCCGCCGTCGGTGCCGTCGCCACCGTCCCCGCCGGCGACTGTGGCGTCGGCGCCGTCGACGCCGGCTCCGCCGACCCCGCCGTTCCCGCCGGCTCCGCCGGCACCGCCGTCTCCGCCGAGTCCGAGAATCCAGGAGCCGTCGCCACCGGCCCCGCCGTTGCCGCCGGCTCCGCCGTCCCCGCCGTCCCCGCCGTCCTGGCCGGGTGTGCCCGCCGCTCCGGTCCCGCCGTCGCCGCCGCGGCCGCCCAGGCCGATCACCGACAGCAGGCCGGTAGACCCGCCGTTGCCGCCATCTCCGCCGATCCCGCTGATCGCGGTGGCCGTCCCGCCGGTCCCGCCGTCCCCGCCGGAGCCCAGCCACAGCCCGCCGCGTCCGCCGTTGCCGCCGTCGCCGCCGCTGATCCCGTCCCCGCCGGCGCCGCCGTCGCCGCCGCGGCCCCACAACGCCAGGAACCCGGCATCCCCGCCATTACCGCCGGAACCGGCCGTCCCGGACACACTGGCCCCGCCGTCACCGCCGGCCCCGGCGATACCCAGCAGCGACAAGACACCGGTGCCGCCACCGTCACCGCCGGCTCCGGCGTTGCCCGCCTCGCTGGCCCCGCCGGCCCCGCCGTTCCCCGCGATCCCCAGCAGCGACAGGAATCCGGTGCTGCCGCCGGCCCCGCCGGCCCCGCCGGCGCCTGATCCCGCACCGGCCCCGCCGTCACCGCCGCGACCACCGCGGCCCAGCACCGACAACAGTCCGGTTTGCCCGCCGGCCCCGCCGGCCCCGCCGGCACCCGCCACGGCGGCCCCGCCGGCCCCACCGTTACCGCCCGAGCCGAACAAAAGGCCGCCACTGCCGCCGTCGCCGCCGGCCTGACCGGGCAAACCCGCCCCGCCGTTACCGCCGTTGCCGATCAGCCCCGCGTTGCCGCCGTCACCGCCGTTGAAACCGCTGCCGCCGGACCCCAGCAACCCGCCGTTACCGCCGGTGCAGACCTGTCCGCCGGTGCACGACTGCGCGGTCCACGAGTACCCGTTGCCCATCAGCAGACCGCCGTTGGGGTTGTCGGCGGTGCCGTTGCCGACGAAGAAACGGATCAGGTCGGCGATCGGATTGCCCAGCGACGCCGCCGCACTTGGCGTCTGAGGCTCACCGGCACTGACCGCCGCCGCCGGGGCCACCACCACCGCGGTGCCCTCGGACTCCCGCCGCGCCACCGCTGCGCCGGCCCACATCAACGCCGCCGAACCCGGACCCCCGCCGACACCGGAACCCAGCCACGACAACACCCGGTCACCGATGGAGGCCACCGACCCCGAACCCGCCGCCTCCTCCGGAGGAGCCGCACTGAGCTGGGGCACGGACGCCGCTGAGCCCGCTGAGCTCACCGGAGCCACTGAGCCCACCGACATGCCCACCGCGGGGGAGACCACACCCGCCGGTGCCGATGGGGACACCACACTCGTCGCCGCCGACGGCGACACCTCAACCACCCCAGCGTCGACCACCCCGGCATCGACCACCCCGGGCACAACCACGGACGGCTCGACCGCACCCGGACCGTCCGCGGCATCCCCCACATCGCGTGGCCCACCGTCGATCACCGCAACACTGCTGCGGGCCGGACGTCCCGAGTCGGCTTGCGCCTCCGGCTCAGCCCCGCCGGCGTTGGCGGCCGCGCGCGAGCGTCCCGCCCCTGCCGCCCCGGAACTTGCCGGCCCAGACGCCGGACCAGACGCGGCGTCCGGCCGGGACGGCCGCTGGCCGCGCCGCGTCACCGTCGAACCCGCCGAATCCGCCTCCGACACCGACGCCGAGGACCCCGCCGACCCGGTCGTGTCCGCCGCCGCCACCGCCGGCATCCACATCACCGCGGCACCGACGCCCAGCGCGACCGCCAGCGCCCCCACCCGACCCACGGATCCCGCGGGTCCTCCGGAAAGCTGCGGTGCCTGCGAACGCGGGCCGTACTCGATGGGGCGGACGCGGCCCCCGTGTGATGCCCGACGTTGCGCGTTACGAACCTGCTTGACCACGTGAAAGGACCTTCCCCGACTTCGACAGTGCACGCCGAATCACGAACACTGCGATGTCGCGGACGGAGCGTCGGGAGTCAGCGGAGCCAACCCTAACCCAGCTTTGCTGCGCGAACCGGCAAACCCCCGAATTCCCGCGTCGAAATCCTGGTGAACACCGCACAACGGAGTCGGACACGCGCCCGCCCCATCGACCGGATCAACCTTTGGATTGGTTCCGTTGCAGGTCGGAGAACTCCGGGGCCATCGAAGTCCATCCGGCGCACTGCGGACGTGTGCGGCAAACCTGGTTGCAGGGCCTGGAGATACGGCTGGCGGCCGAGCACTCCGCAGCGTTCGACACCCGCCAAGGAGTCAACTTTGCCGACCGGCTAAGAGCCAGACGGCGGGAACGTCACTGCCCGGTGACGACGTTGCCGGGCAGTGCGGTCGGTGCCGGCGGAGCGATGACCGAGGGTGTGAAGGAGTTCGGACCACCCGGGGTGAGGGTCGGGGCCTTCTCGGTGGGGGAGGCCGGCGGTCCGGGCGGCGGTGCCGGACTACTCGGCGCCGGGCTTTGCTGGGTGGGCGCGGGCGTCTCCGTCGGCTCCTCTTTGCCCCGATCGGAGCTGCAGCCCGCCATCCACGTCGCGGTTCCCGCGATCGCGATCCCGCCGATCAGCACTCCGACGCGGCGCATCATGGTTGTGTTGGTCACGTTCCCTCCTGGCGTACGCCGGCTCGTCAAGCCATCTGCTCTCGTGCCCGGCGGTGTTGGCTTTCAGCCTAGATCCGGTTCGGCCGGTCCTGCGAGGGACTAAAGGCACCGGAAGCGCGGATTTCAGAACACCGTGTAGCCGCCGTCGAGAACCAGTGTCTGTCCGGTGAAATACCCCGAACCGGGGCCGGCCAGCCACACCGCGAGAGCCTCGAAGTCGGCCGGGGTGCCCCAGCGTCGCAGCGGTACCCGGGGCAGGATCTTGGTCAGTGCGGCCTCGGATTCCAGCAGTTCCTCGGTCATCGCCGCCTTGGTCCAGCCGGGCACGACGGCGTTGACCCGTATCCCGTTCCGGGCCAGTTCCACCGCCAGGCTGCGGGCCATGGCCGCGACCGCGGCCTTGGCGGCGGCGTAGTGCACCGAGAAAGCCAGCCCCTCGCTCATCGACACACTGCTGGTGAACACGATGGAGCCGCTGCCTTGCGCCTTCATCTGTCCGGCCACCGCCCGCACGGTGAAGAACTGCCCGTCGAGGTTGACCGCCATCACCCGGCGCCACTCCTCGGTGGACATCGCGTCGATCGGTGCCGGGCGGCCGCCGACCCCGGCGTTGGCGAAGCAGGAGTCGATCCGGCCGAACCGTTCCAGCGTGCGGGCCATCCCGTCGGCCACCGCCGCCTCGTCGCTGACGTCGACGCCGAACGCGGCCACCGGGGCGGACCCTTCGGCGGCCAGTTCGGCGACCGTCGCGTTATTGCGATCGACGTTGGTGCCCCAGATCGCCACCGCCGCACCGGCCCGGTGCAGTCCCCTGGCCATGCCCTTCCCGATGCCGCTGTTGCCTCCGGTCACCAGGGCGACGTGCCCGGTGAGGTCATGCCATTCGGTCACCCGGCGACCCTACCGCCGGTCAGATCATGTCCCGGTTGGTCAGCCAGCGCATGATCGGCCAGCCCACGAACACCGGCAACCACACCGTGAGCACCCGGTAGAGCAGGACGGCCGGGACGGCGATGGCGGTCGGGACGCCGAAGGCGGCCAGGCCGCCGATCAGCGCTGCCTCCACCGCGCCGACCCCGCCGGGGGTCGGGGCCGCCGACGCCAGCGTCCCGCCGACCATGGTCACCACCGTCACGGTGACGAACGTAGTGCCGCCGCCGAACGCCTCGACACTGGCCCACAAGGCCAGGGCGGCACCCAGAGTCGTTGTCGCGCTGCCTAATACGATGATCGCGAAACGTTTTGGCTCACGCACCAGCTCGACCAGGTCGCCGCCGACCTCGATCAACTTGGGCCGGAGCGCGGTGTCCAGCCAGCGGCGCAGGTTGGGCACCAGCAGGAAAGCGCCGACCACGCCGAGGGCCACTCCGCCGATCAGATACACCAGGGTCAGTTTCGGAACGAAGTTCGACAGGTCCGCCGAGGCGCCGGCGGCCACCGAGAAGAAGATCAGCAGCGCGACGTGGGTGATCACCTGCACGGCCTGCTGAACGGCGACCGCGGCGGTGGCGCGCACGGTTCCGAGGCCGGCTTTCTGCAGGAACCGGGTGCTCAGCGCCAGCCCGCCGACCCCGGCCGGGGTGGTGGTGGCGGCAAAAGTGTTGGCGAACTGCATGATCACCAGATTCCGGAAGGACACCAGTCCCGAGGCGCACGCCCACAGGCCGGCCGCGGCGCCGACGTAGGTCAATGCCGAAACCGCGAGTCCCAGCAGTGCCCACCACCAATTGGCGTTACGCAGCTCGCTGAAGAAGGTCGGCACCGTCGAGATGAACGGGTAGGCGACGTAGACCAAAGCCACCAGCAGGACGAGTTGGATCACCTGCTTGCGGGTGAAGCGGGTGATGGTCTCGGTCCGGATCTGGTCGGCCCCGGTCTGGTGTTTGACCTGCTCGCGGGTCGCCGCGGTCACCGCCTTGAGGTCGCTGACCGACCGGCGCAACCGGGGAGGCAGGGCTGAACGGCTCAGCCGGCGCGAGGCCCGCAGCACCGGGTCGGCGCCGAAGGTCTCGATCGCCGAGGCCACCGCCGGCTCGGCCCCGAACTGGGCGGCGGTGGTGACCAGCAGTTGGGCGATGTCGGACTGCATCTGTTCCTCGGAGGCGCCGTACTCGGCGTAGCCGAAACCGCCGAACAGCGGGGTCCCGGAGTCGTCGATGGTGATCTCCTTGGCGCGCAGATCACCGTGGGCGATCTGCGAGCGGTGCAGCATCGCCAACGACTGCCAGACCCGGTGCAGCGGAGCGCCGGACCCGGCCCGGTCCAGCGGGAGGCCGCGGGTGGGGGTGCGGGCATACATCGTCCAGCCCCGGTCCAGCCCGGCCACCGTCAGCGTCGAGGTGTTGGCCAGGTCGATGTCGCCGACTGCGATCGTCATCAGGGCGCGGTGCTCGACGGCGCGGTGCAGGGAGGTCTGCAGCGGGCCCGTCTCGCTGTCGCGCAGCACCAGCCAGCGCCAGAACTGTCGCAGCGCACCGCCGCTGCGCTGGTTCGGGCCGTACAGTTCGACCACCGCTTTCCCGCCCACCGAATCGGCGGCGGCCAGTTCCAGCGGCCCTCGCCCGGCCGGCCGGAGCACGGTCAGCGCGTCGACGCGCAGCCCCTGCCGGGTCAACGCCCGTACCGCCCCCTCGAGCGGAACCTCCAGAGCCGGCGTGCCCACCACCAGCACGACCAGCGCCCCCACGAACCAGCCGACGGCCAGGCCCAGCAGCGTCCGGGCCGGCACCACCGCGCTGACGACGAGGTGGATCGGGACGAATGCCAGCAGCAGAGCCCACCACCAGCG
Source organism: uncultured Mycobacterium sp. (assembly GCA_964447215.1). Classification (GTDB taxonomy): domain Bacteria; phylum Actinomycetota; class Actinomycetes; order Mycobacteriales; family Mycobacteriaceae; genus Mycobacterium. The sequence continues at coordinate 110,621 of CAYURT010000002.1, read as the reverse complement.
TCGCCAGCGGGCCGGCAGCCACGGCCCCGACACCGTCAGCACGGCCGCCAGCATCGCGATCCAGCGCGGGTCGTCGAGGAACTGGGAGAGCATCGTGGACAAGCGGTCGGACAGGTCGAAATGCCAACGCGGCGCCGCGACGCCGTTACCGCTGATGGACAGTGCCAGTAGGGCGATCAGGCCCGCGGCGGCGTAGGCGCCGAGCAGCTTCCACTGCCGGCCCACGATGAGCCCGATCAGGATCACGAACGGCAGCGCCACGATCGCGATGCCGTAGGCGAGGTAGACCAGGTTGGACTGGGTGGGGGTGAGCACGCCGACGATCTGCGACACCGAGCGTTCCAGGCCGACCCAGTCGCTGCGGGTGATCAGCGAACTGGTGATCACCACCGCAAGGAACAGCGCAGCCAGCACCAGGCGCACGATGTCGGTGGTACGCCGGGTCAGAGGTTGCAGCAGGCTGCCCGTGACCGTGATGTCACGACCGTCGACCCGCACCGCCTGAACCTATCCGACATGCCGTGGGTCGCCGGTGAGGCTGCGTGGGTCTCTGTGGGTCTATTTCGCCGGTTCCGCGCCGGGGAGACGGTCCCCGAGTTCGCCCGGTTCGGCCTGGCCCAGCAGCGCGCCGGTGAGGTCACCACCCTGGTACATGGCGTACAGCCGGCGCAGGAAGGCCAGCCGTCCGGTGCCGGTGTTCTCCTCATCAGGTCCGATGCCGACCGCGGGAACACCCTCGCCGGGCGCGGCGGGCGAGGTGTTCAGCGGGAGCAGATACTCGGGATTGAAAGCGTTCAGATCCGGAACCGCTGCCGCCGGAACGCCGGGTGGTGCGGGCAGGGCGTTCTGGCCGAGAAACAGAGTGGTGGCGTAGCCGGACACATCGGGCAGTCCGAACGGTCCGACCGGTTGGCTGCCCTTCTGGGCGAGCACTCCACCGATCGCCGGGATGAGTTCGGCCGGTACCGGAAGGGCAGGGCCTGGGTCAGGTGGCGCCGGGGCCGGTTCGGCCGGCACCGGCGGAGCCAGGGCCAGTGCGCACGTCACCGACGCGGCCGCGAGTGCTGCCGGGCGGAATGTCATCAGCGGGCCTCTCCGGTCTGCCTTCGGGGAGAAATTACCGGATGGTCCGGCTGCGAGACGGCCCCCGGTGGGGAAAGTGCCAGTCAGCCCGGTGGCGGGGCCGGTTGCGCAAGGGCGGGCGGCGGCCCGACTGGCGGCTCGCTTGGTGACACTGCATCGGGAGGCACCCCGGGCCCCGGGTAGAACTGCTCAAGACCCGGGGGCGGGTTGCTGCCGGCCGGCGGGCTGATGCCGGGCAACGGCTGGCCCAGTTGGTCGCCGGGCATACGGCCCAGGCCGCCGTGGGTCAGCGCGTACATGCCTTTCCAGGCGTCGATGCGGGCGAACGGGCTGGGGGCGACGTTGGGCGCCAGCGGGTACGGCGAGTCCTGGTCGGGACCAGGGGCTCGGTAGTTCTGCGGCATGAGCAACTGCGCCAGGGTCAACGGGTCCGCGCCGGGACCACTGGTCGCTGTTTCCGGCGGCACCGGCGACAGACCGAACACCGCCGGCTGCGGTGAGTTCGCCAGCAGGTCGGTCATCACACCGAACGGATCCGACTGGGCCACCTCGGAGAACTGGCCGAGCATCGTGCCGGGCGCCGGTTCGGGGGGTAAGGCCTCCGCGGGGAGGGTGGGGCCGGGAACGCCCGGATCGTTAGGGCCGGCCGGCTCCGCGGTGGCCGGCGCCCAACCGCCGGCCGACGCGGCCAGTCCGACTGCGGCCGCGGCGGCCGCGAGGCGCACCACGGTTCGGCCGGCAACGTGCGGTCGAGGGGTCACGATGCTCAGAACACCTTCGTGACGCCGTAGTAACCGACGATGTCGTCGTCATCGGTCGAGGAACTGGTCAGAATGGCATACGACCGCAGCGACGACGCGCCGACACAGCTGTCGACTCTGATATGGATGTCGCGAAGCGTCACACGGACTTCGGTTCCTTTGAAGGTCTTCTTGTTGACCATCACATTGGTGACGGTTCCGGGCTTCGGGCTGACCCCGAACTGGCCGGTTCCCTGCAGCGCGAGCGAGGGCGGCAGGATGGCACCGGAGTCGCCGAAGTTGGTGTTGCCCAGGACCCCGGTCAGCGCCCCGCCCAGTTTGACTTTGTCCATTTCCACGCTGCAGCCGATCTGGTAGCCGACCTCGAGGGTGCCGCCCGCCACGTTCCCGGTGGTGGAGCCGGTGAAGGTGCCGCCGGCAATCCAGTCACGCGACGACAGGGAGGTGGTCAGGGGAGGAACCGGATACTGGTATTCGTCCTTGGCCGCCACCGTGATGGTTCGCCCGTCGATGGTTGTGGCGATACCCGGAACCTCGGATGCGACGGCACCGGTATCCATCGGCGGCGCAGTGTTGTTGGCGACCGGAATCACATCCGCGGGGTCCGCCGGCGGCGGAGGTGGCGGGTCTGCGTGGGCCACGGGCGCGAGGCCGACAGCGAGCAGGAGGACGGCGGCGAGAGATATCAGGCGGGGCATCGGTCGGTGTGGCTTTCTTCTCATCAGACGGCCCGGGTGACGCCGACGTAGTTGACGACGTCGTCGGTGTTGTCGGTGGAACTGGTGAACGTCGCATAGGACCGGATGAAGGACTGTCCGGCGCAGCCGTCGATCTTGATCCGCAGGTGGTTCACATTGACGTGTGAGGTGGTGCCCTTGAAGGACTTCTTGCCGATTTGGACGACGTTGACCGTGCCCGGCTTGAGGTTGATCGTCAGACCGTTGCCGGCTTGGGCGCCGAGGATCAGCGGGAAGATCGTTCCGGTGGCGAACGGAAGCCCGATGCCGGCGATCCCCGTCGCCACCGAGTTCGAGTCCAGGGTGTCCTGGCCGATCCCGCAACCGATCTGGTAGCCGACCTCCAAGGTGCCGCCGGCCAGGTTGGTGGTCCCGGCCCCGGTCACCGAGCCCTTGAACTTGCCGTCGACCAGGTACTCGCGCGACCAGGGCGAGTTGGTCAGGGAGGCCACCGGCTTGAGTGATTCGTCGGTCGCCGCTACCGAGAGGACCCAACCGTCGGGGGTGGTGAGGGTACTGGGAGGTGCGGACACGATCGGCGCCTCGACGGGGGCGGGTGCGGGGGACGAACCCGGCGCAGTCGCGGCGGCGGGTTCGACGGGCGGATCCGGCGCCGGATCCGCGGCGGCCCAGGGACTGGGTGCCACGGACGAGAGCAGGCAGACGCCGAGCAGCGCGGAAGTTCGAGCGAAGATCGGTATCTGCCCCCTCTACGGCCGGAAGGCCGCTCCTCCGAGACCGTACTGATTACGACGGCCGCTGATGGTTCAACGGAAAAATTTTCGGAGGGTGAACGTCGCCGAACCGTGTGTTGCCCGATTGGTGTCCGCACGAGTTGGTTGGCCGAACACCTCGCCCGGCGCAGATGGACCGGTGTAGCCTCGCCGCCATTCGTGCAGCCGATCGAGGAGCCCTGGCCATGGTCCGCACCCCGCGAGGTCGTGTCCTGCCGGCGATGGCCGCCCCGGTTCTGGCCTGCGCCGTCCTCTGCGCGCCGGTCGGCTCCGCCGAGCCGGAGGATCCGCTCCCCGATCCCGAAACCATTGCGGCTGGGGGCGCCCCGGCGCCGGGGAGGGTCCCCGCCGCAGCCCCGATCGGCGGCCCCGTGGACGAGGCGTGCGCGTTGTTCGCCGCGGCCCTCAACGTCGCCGCCGCTAACTACGAGGAGTTCGCTTACGCCTCCGCCGGCAACGGGAACTACGTCGATTACCGGGACCCGGACGTGGCGTACACCAATGTCGTGGGCCGCACCGCGTTGCGGCAGTCGGCAACCGCGGCGTTGAGCGCCTCCCGGACGCCCGGCCTTCCGCCGGAGGTGTCCGACCCGATGCGGTCCTGGTCGCTGCGCGCCGCCAAACTGATGACGATCATGGGCCTGCGCCGTGGAGGCGACTCATTGAATGACACCGCGACCGATCTGAACGCCGATGCCGAGCAGGCACTCATGGCCTGCGCTGCCAACAAGGCATCCTGAGGGCGCTTATCGGGCGGCCCCACCGGCGCCCCCCTCGGCGCCCCTTCCGCCGGCTCCCGGACCGTTGCCGGAACTGCCGTTGCGCCCCAGCTGGCCCGGGTTGGCGCCGTTGTTGCCGCTGCCGCCGTCGCCGCCGTCCGCGCCATTGCCCGCGATCAGCAACGCGCCGCCGCCGTTGCCGCCGGTACCGCCACGTCCGCCGGCGACGCCGACGTCGCCGGGCCCTCCGATGCCGCCCTCGCCGCCGAAACCGCCCTCGAAACCGGAGACGCCGCCGTCACCCCCCCGGCCTCCGACGGCGGCGGTGGTGGTGCCGCCGCCGCCGTTGCCTCCGACGCCGCCGCGGCCGCCGAATTGGGCCGAAGGTCCGCCGTTTCCGCCTCGGCCACCGGGACCACCGGCACCGTTGGTCGAGGCGCCACCGTCGCCGCCTCTCCCGCCCCGGCCCCCGGCGCCGCTCAGCAGGCCGCCGAGGCCGCCGTTACCGGCGTTACCTCCCGCGCCGCCCGAGCCGCTGCTGGCCACTCCGCCTTTTCCGCCGTCTCCGCCGTCTCCGCCTTTTCCGGCCACCAGGCTGCCGAAGCCCGCGTTTCCGCCGTTTCCGCCGTTCCCGCCGGAGGTGGTTCCTGTCCCCCCGTCTCCGCCTCTTCCGCCGTTTCCGCCCGGTTCGGCACCCCACAGGCCTCCCGTGCCGCCGTTGCCGCCGTTTCCGCCGTTTCCGCCGGCCCCGTTCGGGTTGCTGTACCCCTTGCCGCCGTTACCGCCCGTGTGGGTGGATTGTCCGGGTTCGAGCAGTGGTAGCTGGGCGGAGTCCCCGGCGTTGCCGCCGTCACCGCCGTTCGGGTATTTGGCGTTGCCGTCCCCGCCATTGCCCGCCCTGCCGCCGGTGCCGGAGAAGGACAGGAAGTTGAAGCCCAGTCCGGGGACCGAACTGACGTCGATACCGAGGTCGATTCCGGAGACTCGGCTGATCACGGCGGGAATCAAGTCGAGCCCCCAGCCGGCGTCGCCGCCGTCGCCGCCCCTTCCGCCATTGATGCCGTTTCCGCCGTTTCCGCCACCGCCTCGGAAGAGGAAGCCCTCGGCGTCGAACCCGCCGAGGATGCCGCCGTGGCCGCCTTTGCCGCCGGCGAAGGGCTCGCCGGGCTGCACGCTGTCCAGGGCGTTGCCGCCGTTCCCGCCCCGGCCGAAGAGATAGGCGTTTCCGCCGGTACCGCCGTTGTAGCCGTTGCCGCCCTTGCCCACGAGCAGACCGGCGTTGCCGCCGTTGCAGGGTTTGCCCGAGACGCAGAAGGGCGTGACGTCGACATCGTTGTCGCCGAAGCTGTACCCGTCGCCGATCAGGAGGCCGCCGTCGGGTCGGTCGGGTGTGCCGTTGCCGATGAAGAAGCGCATGAGGTCGTTGATCGGATTCTCGGCGCCGAAACCGGCGCCGATCGCGGCGGCGGGGGACCGTTCCGCGCCGACGCACAGGGCCTGTCCCACCACACAATCGACGCTGGCCAGGCGCACCGGCTGCTCGGCGGCGCCGGTCTCAGCGGCGGAGTTCGTCGCCGTTCCCGGGCTGAACAACATCGCCCCGGCCAATCCGGTGGTGAGCAGTGGGCGGGTGCCCAAGGACGGTGGCCGGCGGTGTTTGGGCATGAGTTCCCCCGTCACTCAGGTGGCGCGTCGGTTCGATGGCGAACGGATGCAACCGTAGCGGCATTGACGTGGGCTTGCCCGGATATGCGGCGGTGCCGGCCGGAGTGGGGTCAACTGCGCACTCTGACCGCCTATTTGCAGAGTTCGGCGAGTCTCTTGTTGGACTGCTCGGCGGAGCTCAGCAAACCGGCCTGAGGTTCCCGGTCGTTCGGGATGCCCGCCAGCGCGTTCATCGCGATGCTGTTGAGATCGCCGGCGAAGGCCCGCACTTCGCTCGCGAGTTCGGCCGGGGCGTTGGGCGGCAACTGGTCGAGCAGGTAGGAGGCGCCACCGGCCATGGCCAGCCGTGCGTTGGCGGCGATGGCCTCGGTGGCGACCGCCGTCATCGGCCCGAGGTTGGGGCCCGGGCTGCGCTTGGTCTGGATGGAGACCGCCTCGCTCACCAGCGTGTAGGCGCTGCACACCTGGCCCTTCGGATCCGCGCTGCTGAGCGGATCGACCTCGACGGGTTCGGGCTTGAACAGCGCCCAGCCCGCGCCGGCCACCGCGATCAGCGACAAGATCAGCGCGGTCGGCGCGATCCAGCGCGGCCCGCTTCCGCGCGCCGGGGCCGGGGTGACGGTCGGGTAGGGGCTCAGTTCGGACACCGCGCCGATACTACGCGTACCGCGCGTATCGTTGGCTCCGACAGCAAAGTGGAGGCGAGGATGACCGGCAGGTGGGCAGTTCCGGCGTTGTTGACCGGGGCGGCCGCCGTCGCCACGTCGACCGCCGTCATCTTCGCCCCTGTCTCGCACGCGCGCGAGTGCCCGCCGGGCTTCATCGAGAACCCCTACAACTCGCAGTGTCTGGCGCCGGTCAGCACACCCACGATCAACGGGGTGCCCTGCGTTCCCAGCAACCTCGGGCTGTGTTCGTCCTTCGTGCAGAACCAGCAGCCGCCCCGGACGCCCAGATCCTCGGTCGGCTGATCGTCCGCCGAGGATCAGGATCGGGTGACGGTCTTGTTCATCAGCCGCTGAAGCCAGTTGGGCGAGACCTGCGCCACGCCGGCCAGGACCTTGGTCTGGCGGCCGACCGGGTAGTGCACCCGGGAGGTCCGGGTCGGGCGGGTGGCGGCGTAGATGGCGTCGGCGACGTCGGTGGCGGTCAGATGGACGCCCAGCGACTTCGTGCTTCCGGTCGTCACCCCGTCGACCATCGCCGTCGCGACGAACAACGGCCACATGTCGATCACCCTGATCCCGTGGCGGCGCCATTCCAGTTCCAGCGCCTCGGTGAGGCCGCGGATCGCGAACTTGGTGGCCGAGTAGGTGGCCAGTTCCGGTTGGCCGTAGATCGCCGAGGCCGAGCACAGGTTGACCACCTGCGCCCCGGGGGTGTCGCGCAGGTAGTCAAACGCGGTGTGCAGGCCGGCCATCACCCCGTACACGTTGACGTCGACGATGCGGCGCTGATCGTCCAGGCCGATCTCCTCGAACGGGCCCGCGCTGAGCACCCCGGCGTTGTTGACCAGGATGTCCAGCCGTCGGGACGGGCCGGTGAAAGTGCGCAGTTGCTGTTCCCAGTCCTCGGCGTCGGTGACGTCGAGTTCTCCGATCGCCACCTCTCCGCCGCGGGCGGAGATCTCCTCGCGCACCGCCGCCAGCCCGGCAAGGTCCACATCGTAGGCGCCGACGCGGTAGCCGCTGCGCGCGAAGAGCAGAGCGGTCGCTCGCCCGATTCCGGCGGCGGCCCCGGAGATGAACACCGTCGGCGACTCCATCTCCCCAACCTAACCCGGGTTCACCAGCGGTGCGCCCGGCCCTGCCGGCGGTACCAGTCGATGAGTTCCGGGTGGTCGATCGCCCGCGGATCCAGCGACACCTCGGTGTGGCCCGCCATGATCGCGGTGACGGGCACCTCGAGTTTCTTCCCGGTCCGGGTGTGCGGAATCCCGGGTGCGGCGATCACCTCGTCGGGCACATGGCGCGGGGACAGGCGCGAGCGGATCTGCCGGCCGATGGCGTCGATCAGGTCCTGGTCGAGGGCCGCGCCCTCGGCGAGGGTGACGAACAGCGGCATCCAGTAGCCCCCGGCGGGCCCGTCGACGCCGACCACGAAGGCCTCGCTGATCGCCGGCAGGGACTCGACCACCTCGTAGATGTCTGCTGAACCCATTCTGATGCCGTGCCGGTTCAGCGTGGCGTCGCTGCGGCCGTGAATGATCAGCGAACCGCGTTCGGTGAGGGTGACCCAGTCGCCGTGCCGCCACACGTCCGCGGTGCGACCGTCGGCCCAGACATGGTCGAAATAGGCTGCGCGGTAACGAACGCCGTCGGGATCGTTCCAAAAGCCGGTCGGCATCGACGGCATCGGGGCGGTGATGACCATCTCGCCGACCTGGCCGACAAGAGGTTCACGCCGGGGCGACCAGCTCTGCAGGTCCACCCCTAGGTAGCGGGTTGCCAGCTCGCCCGGCGGGGCCGTGACCCCGGCGGTTCCCCCGGCGAACGCGGTGACCACGTCGGTACCCCCGCTGACCGAGGAGACCTCGACGTTCCGGCCGACTTCAGCCTTGGCCCAGCCGAACAGGTCGGCCGACAACGGAGAGCCCGTGCTGCCCAGGGTGCGCAGCCGGCTCAGGTCGTGGCCGGTTCCCGGCCTTAGGCCGGCCTTGCGCGAGGCCAGCAGGTGGCCCGGGCTGGTTCCGAAGTAGTCGACCCGCTCCGCCTCGATAAGTGCCCACAGCCGATCCGGGTCCGGATACATCGGATGGCCGCTGTAGCCGATCACGGTGGCTCCGGCCAGCAGGCCGGCGGTGCGGAAGTTCCACATCATCCAGCTCAGGGCGGTCTGCCAGAAGAAGACGTCACCCGGGCCGATATCGGCATGCAGGACAACGGCTTTGAGGTGCTCCAGCAGCACGCCGCCGTGGCCGTGCATGATCCCCTTCGGCCTGCCGGTGGTGCCGGAGGTGAACAGCACCCACAGCGGGTGGTCGAAGGGCACCGGGGTGATCTCCGGTTCGACCGGGCGGGAGGCCAGGTCGCGGTATTCCTCGCCGTCCAGCAGGATCAGCTGTGGCCGGTCCGGCAGCTGATCGAGCAGCTCGGCGGTGTCGGCACGCTTGTCCAGCCACCGGCCGCCAAGCCGGTATCCCTCGCAACTGAACAGCACGGTCGGCTCCAGCTGGCCCAGCCGCGCGGCCGCTCCCTCCGGTGCGTAGTCCTGGCCGCACGCCGACCACACCCCGCCGACCGCGGCGGTGGCCAGGAAGGCCACCACGGCGTCGGGGACGTCCGGCAGGTAGCCGGCGACCCGGTCGCCCGGGCCGACCCCGAGCCGGCGCAGTTCGGCGGCCACCGCGCCCACCCGTCCCGGCAGCTCCGCCCACTCGATGCAAGTCCGGGCGCCGTCCTCGGCGATGCCGATGATCGCGGGGCCGGGGCGGCCGGCGTGCCTCAGCGCCTGTTCGACGTAGTTCAGCCGGACGCCGGGAAACCAGCGCGCCCCGGGCATCGCCGGATCGGCCAGCACCGCGGTGTCACCCTGCCCGGGTCCGGTCGCGGCGGGGACGTCGAAGAACTCCCACACCGCGCGCCAGAAGCGGGCGGGCTCGGCGACCGACCACCGCCACAGCTCGGGATAGTCGGGAAGCGCCGGCCCGCCGTGGCCGGCCGCCGCGGCTGTGGCGAATCTCCGCCAGGCGGGCTGTTGGTCGATGCTGCGGTGGATGCTGTTCACGTTCAGACGAACTCCACGCCGGAGATCTTGATCGCCTCACCCTCGCGCTGCAGGTTGACCACGACCCGCCAGACCCTCGGCTGGCGCTGCTCCTGGGGTGCCTGCGGCCCCTCGCGCAGCGACGTCGCCGAGACCAGCACCACAGCGGAGTCGCCGGCGATCGACTCCACCGCGGCATCGTTGACGGTAGCCCTGGTGGTGACCTTCTCCTGCTGCAGTGCGGCGACGAAGTCCTCGGCGGTGCCGGCGAAGTTCTCCCGGAACTGCCCGGTCGACCCGTCGAGCACACGCTGGACGGTCTCCTGAGCGGTCTGGTAGTCGATCGACATCAGGTTCACGACGCCTTGGCGGGCGGCCGCGGCGAACTCCGCGCTCAGCCGGTCCTGCCGCACCGAACGGCTGTGCTGCCAGATCATGGCGGCGGTGACCGCGAGCATGACGGCGGTCAGTGCGGCCGCGGCCCCGATGGTGATCGCCTGGCGGGAGGTGGTCCGCGGTCGGCGGTCGCCCGCGGCGTCCGGGACTTGGTCGGCGGTGCTCATCCGGGTCATCTTGCCTGAGAGCTGCGAACGAGCCGGGCCGGTGTGCGACAGTGGGCCGGTGGGATCGACCGCCTTCGCCGCCGCGGCGGGCGCGACGGCCGTGGTGGCGTTGGCCGCACTGGCCGGCCCGCTGGTGTCCGGGCCCGCGCCGGCCGCACGGGCCTCGGAGTGCAACGACCCGTTCTGCACCCCCGGCATCGCCGGCGGCGTCGTGCTCGGCGCGCCGTGTCAGGACACCGCCTACTACGTGTTCGGAACCACCTCGTGGGGCCGGGTGGTGTTCTGCGGGTCGCCGCGCCGCTACGCCCCGCGGTACTTCCGCTCGCCGCCGATGATGGGCGTCAAAGACCTCAACAGCAGTTGCTCCGGGAGCGAGAACTCCGTCGCCCAGGCCCCAGACGGGCTGTTCCTGACCTGTGCGTTCGAGAACCAGCAGGCGCTGTGGCTGCCCGGCTACGGGCGGACCACCCCGGTCACCACAGGCGCAGTGAGCACAACGCTCCCTTAAGGCCGGAGTTGGTCACCACCACCTCACCGTCGATGGCCAGCGTGCAATGGAAGTTGGGCGGTTCGGTGGACCGGCCGCTGGTGCCGAGGACCATCGCCCAGTGCCGTGGGTTGGCCAGTTTGACGTTGAGCACCCAGGGCTGATCGGGCCCGAGCTCGGCCTCGGCCTTCGGGCTGAACAGGTAGGGGTTGTGGCTGTAGTCGCCGAAGTTGGGCGGGTCGGTGTCGCGGTAGTAGATGTCGGCGAAGAATGGTCGTTCGGTGTAGACGGTGTAGGTGACATCGTGCAGCGCCGGTTCTTCGGCGGCCGCCGTTGCCGGGAAAACCGCGGCGGTGGCGGCCACCGTCAGGCTGATCGCCGTGATGGCCCGGTGGCGCCGCAGAACCCGCCGCATCCCCGCAGTGTGGCACGCCACCTCCGGGCGGGGGCCGGGTTTGGCCGGTCTACGATCGCTGCGCGGCCCGCCCGCGGACGCGGCGGCGCCGGGAGAGGACGGCATGACCGCTGAGCCCGACCGCGAGGCCGCTGAGCCCGGCGGACCGGACTCCGGCGCACCGGTTCCGGGCTTGCGCCCCTCGCGGTGGGCGATGTGGCGGCCGCGGGTCGTTGTCGCGGTGGCGGGCCTGCTGATCGGGCTGAGCGTTGCGGCGATCGTGGCCATGCTGGTCGCGCACCGTCAGGTGGCCGCCCGGCACGTTCAGGACACTGAGATCGTCGAGGCCGCCCGGGCCAGTGTCACCGCGCTGCTGTCCATCGACTACAGCCGGGCCAAAGCTGATGTCCAACGTGTGCTGGAACTGAGCACCGGGGCCTTTCGCGATGACTTCGCCGGTTCCGCCGATGACTTCGTCAGGGCCGCCGAGGAGTACAAGGCGTTGACCAAGGGCCGGATCAAGGCTGCCGCGCTGGAGTCCGCCCGGGCCGACGGCGGGGTGGTGCTGATGGCGGTGAACTCCGAGGTGACAAACTCCAGTGGTGCGCGCGACGACTCCCGGCCGTTCCGGATGAGTGTGACGATGACCCGGGACGGCGACCGGTTCAAGATGTCGGGTCTGGAGTTCGTGCCGTGAGCTCGACGCGGCCGGAACCGGACGACGCCGGCGGGCTCGCCGGGATCGAACTGGACCAGACCACCGGCACCGAGATCGACGGCCTCGGCGAGGGGGCGACCGCCGGGGAGCCCGGCGGGGAGATCGCCGGTCGGTCCGGGCCCGACACCGAGCGGGCCCGGAGTCGGCAACACCGGCTGGAGTCGCTGATCGTCGGGCTGTTGCTGATCTCGGTGGCCGCCGCCGGTTCGGTCTATCTGTTTCTCTACCGGCCCGACCAGCTGACCGACGAGTCCGCGCGCCAGGTGGTGCTGCAAGCGGCCAGCGAGGGCACCGAGGCGCTGCTGTCCTATTCCCCGGATACCGTCCAGGACGACGTCGCGGCGGCCAAAGCCCGGCTCACCGGCGACTTCCTGACCCGCTACGGCGAGTTCGCCGACACGGTCGTGACCCCGGCTGCCCAGGATCGCGGGATCACGACCGAGGCGAACGTGGCCCGGGCCGCCGTCGCCTCGATGCGCCCCGAGGAGGCGCGGGTGCTGGTGTTCGTCAACCAGGTGACCACCAGTGCTGAGCGGCCCACGCCCGCGCTGGCCACCAGCAGTGTGATCGTGACCCTGGTTCGCGACGGCGGGCGTTGGCTGATCTCCGACTTCAGCCCGATCTGATCGCGCCGACCGGCACCGGTTCCCGGCGGCTTGGGGACTTCTCAGGACTTCTGAAGGACTTCCGGCCCTGTCGTGGGGCAGACCGGCGGCGCGACAGTGACTGTCGTCGGCTTTGGAGGGCGAGAAGAGATGGGCGCGAATTTCCCGGACCGGGAGACGCTGCACTCGGTGCTGGCACTGGCGACCCGGGCCCCGTCGGTGGGCGACAGCCAACCCTGGCAGTGGCGGGTCGACACCGACGGACTGCAACTCTTCGCCGACCCCGCCCGCCCGGCCCGCACCGACCCCGACCGCCGTGCCCTGTTGCTCAGCTGCGGCGCCGCGCTGCACCACAGCATCGTCGCGCTGGCGGCGATGGGCTGGCACGCCAGGGTCGACCGGTTGCCCAGCCCGGCCGAACCCGGTCACCTCGCCGCCATCACGCTCACCCCGCGGGCGGCTGACGACCTCGATGTGGCGCTGGCGGCCGCCATCGCCCGCCGGCGCACCGACCGCCGCGGGTACGGCTCCTGGCCGGTGCCCTGGGGCGACGTGGCGCTGATGGGATCGCGGGCCGCTCGCGCGGGAGTGATGCTGCGCCAGATCGACCATGCGGCCGACGGACTCGACGGGTGGATCGTCGGCCCCGACCGTGGGGTGGCGATCGCGCTGGGGACCGAGGAGGACGACGACTCGGCCCGGCTGCGGGCCGGCGAGGCGACCAGTCTGGTGCTGCTGTCGGCGACCGCGATGGGCCTGGCCAGCTGCGCGGCCAGTGAGCCCCTCGATGTGGCCGGCGCGCGCGAGGCGCTGCGTCTTGACGTGTTCGGCGGCTCCGGCCATCCGCAGATGCTGGTCAGGGTGGGCTGGGCGGCGGTCGGCGCCGAACCCCTCCCGGAGGCTCCGCGGCGCCCGCTGTCCGACGTGGCCGATTGGTGCGACGCGGCCGGTTCGGCAAACCCGCGCGGCTGAACGGTCCGGGCGTTACGGTGCCGCTGTGGATGCGAAGTGGGGTACCCGGGCCGGTGCGGCGGCCTTCGCTGTGGGGCTGTCGCTGGTGGGCCCGGGTCTTGGGGCTGCCGGTGCGGACCCCGGAGACGCGGACTCGGCGGGGTCGTCGAACTCGGCTGCCACCCGGCCGGCGCGGGAGGCCTCGGCGGCCGGTGACCCCCGGGCGGCGGCCGGGTACGCCAGGCCGAACCGGCCGCGGTCCGTGGCCGCTTCACCGCCTGCCCCGGCCCAATCGGTGCTACCCGCTTCCCGGCCGGCTGCCACCACGGTCAGACCGAGGTCCGCGGCTTCCGGGCAGGCCGGCCCGGAGCGCGGCTCCGCCAGACCGGGCGCCGCAACCGGCACCGATCGGTCCGTGTCGCAGCGCAGCTCCGCTGCCGTGTCTGCACCGGCTGTCGAGGGCGCGGACCGGGTCGTCGACTCCGCCGTCGCGGAACCCGCGGCGCGGCCCGCCGCCGCGGCGCCGACCGTCCCGGCCGGCCCGCCGGCGCTGCCGCCCACAGTCACCGCCGCTCTCGTGTCGCCGGCAACCCCGATCGCCGCCGCGGCGCTGCCGGCCCAGTCGCTGGGCGGGGTCAGCACCGACTGGCTCGCCGGCGGGCTGCCGGCCAGCCCGGCCGCCGACTTCGTCTCCGGCGCTTTGCTGCTGGCGCGCCGCACCGCGCCCCGCGCGGCCGGCGCGGCCGCGGCGCAACCCGCCGCGGTCACCCTTGTGGACCCCAACCAGCATGTGCTGCTCATCGGTGTGGACGGGACCAACCTCAGCGCCATCCTCGCCGACCCCTACAACCAGGCCTTCTTCGACCTGATGAACTCCGGGACCACGGCGGCGGCCACCATGGTCGGCCACACCACGATCTCCGACCCGGGGTGGACGGGCATTCTGACCGGGGTCTGGAGCGAGACGGCCGGGGTGTCCAACAACGTCTTCACGCCGTGGACCTACGACACCTGGCCGACGGTATTCAACCAGCTCGAGGCGGCCGATCCGGACATCGCGACCACCTCGATCGGCAACTGGGAGGTCATCGCCCAGATCGCCGGTGCGGGTTCGGCGCCCGCCGACACCATCGTCTTCTATCCCAAGATCAACGACAGCTGGCTGGAGACCGACGACGCTGTGGGCGCCCGGTCCGTCGAAGCTATCCAGAACACCGTGGCCGGGGTCCCCAGCTTCCAGATGACCTACTTCGTCGGCGTCGACGACACCGGCCACGACACCGGCGGTTCGGGCACCCCGGAATACGCCGAGGCGCTGCGTAACGTCAACGACAACATCGCCGACATGATGTCCGCCGTTGACGCCTGGGAGACGGCGAATCCCGGCGAGGAGTGGACCGTCATCGTGGTCACCGACCACGGCCAGGTGCCGGAGGCGCCGCTGGGTCTGGGCCTGCTGGCGCACGGCTTCCAATCGCCCCCGGAGACGACGGTGTTCGTCATCGCCGACGGCCCGGACTTCCTCGACGGGGCGATCAACAACACCTACTCGCAGGTCGATGTCACGCCCACGGTCCTGAGCCTGTTCGGGGTGGCGCCCGAGCCCTACTTCGCCGGCGTTCCGCTGATGGACCGGTCTGACAGCGACTACTTCCCGGCCCTCCCGGGCCAGGGCGCGCTGCAGAACGCGCTCAGCGACGCCATCGACATGTACGGCTATCCCGACATCCTGACCGACATCACATTGACGCTCCGGACCATCGTCGCCACGGTGCCGTACTTCATCTACACGGTGTTCACCGATCTGAGCGCCGCCGTGCCCGAGTTCCTGCAGCTGCCGATCCTGGCGATCGGCGCGGTCATCTACAACCTGGTCAACATTCCGGTGCAGCTTCTGGTGAGGCTGACCGGGGTCAGCGGTAACGAGATCCTCCCGCCGCAGTGGTGGCCCTACAACCCGGTGCCCGGAACCCAGCCGGTGGCGCCCGTGCCGGCCGCCGCGATCGCGGTCTGAGCCGCGCCGCGGACTCTGGTTAGGGAAAGCGCAGCGCGGATCCGGGAGTCAGCGTGGCCACCCGGCCACGGCACTCGATCTCGATCTCGGGGTTCTCGGCGGGGTCCACGCTGATCTCGGCACTGGTTCCGATGATCGTCAGATGCAGCCGGTAACCCCGGTAGTAGATCGGCATCCGCAGCGCGCCGAGGCTCTCCGGCCACATCGGGTTGAGGATCAGCCGGTCGGCGCGGATCTCCAGGCCGGTGAAACAGCGCTGCAGCAGGTCGACACTGCCCGCCATCGCCGCGACGTGGATGCCTTCGGCGGTGGTGCCGCCCTGGATGTCGGCCACATCGGACATGAGCACGTTCTGGAAGTGGCGCATGGCCCGGTCGCGGTTGCCGCGGGCCAGCACCCACGCGTGCACGACACCGCTGAGGGTGGAACCGTGCGAGGTGCGGTGTAGGTAGTAGTCGACGGTCCGGGGGATCTGCTCGGGGGTGAACTCATAACCCATGCGGGCGAACAACTCCCGCAACTCGTCGGCGGAGAGCAGATAGAACAGCATCAGCACGTCGGCCTGCTTGGACGCCTTGTACCGGTTGACGCTGTCGTTCTCGGCCTCCAGAATCCGGTCGAGGCGCTGGATGTTGCCGTACCGCTCGCGATAGCCGTGCCAGTCGAGTTCCGCCAGGTCTTCATAGCCCTGGAACTGGCTGATCACACCGTCGTGGAAGGGCACGTACATCCGGCGGGTCACATCGTCCCATCGGTCGAGTTCGCGGCCGTGGACGCCGAGGCGCTCCAGCAGGTCCAAACGGTCCCGCAGTGGCAGGGCGTCGATGGCGTCCAGGGCCCGCAGGATCGTCCACACCGCCATCACATTGGTGTAGGCGTTGTTGTCGATGCCGTCGTAGGGCCGGTCGGGATAGCCGGAGTGGAACTCGTCGGGCCCGATCACCCCACGGATGACGTAGCGCCCGAGGTCGTCGTCGAACTCCGCGCGGCTGGCCCAGAACCGGGCGATCTCGGCCAGCATCTCCGCGCCGTTCTCGATCAGGTATTCCTGGTCGCCGGTCACCTGGTAGTACTGCCAGACGTTGTAGGCCACCGCGATCCCGATGTGGTGGGCGCGAGCGCTGGCATCGGGGTTCCACCGGCCAGAGTTCGGGTTGAGGTGCAGCTTCTGGCTCTCCTCCCGGCCGTCGCTGCCGGACTGCCAGGGGAACATCGCCCCGGCGTAGCCGGCTTCCCGGGCGGCCCGGCGCGCCTCGGGCAGCCTTCGGTAGCGGTAGCGCAGCAGGGCCCGGGTGATGGCCGGGGAACGCAGGTTGAGCACCGGGAAGACGAAGAGCTCGTCCCAGAAGATGTGACCGCGGTAGGCCTCGCCGTGCAACCCGCGGGCGGGAACGCCGGCGTCGAGGTCCTCGGCCCGGTTGGGCACGATCTGCAGCAGGTGCAGCAGGTGCAGCCGCACCACCCGGATCGCGTCGGGGCTGTCGTCGAAGGCGATGTCGAAGCGCTCCCACAGGTGCGCCCACTCCCGGACGTGACCTTCCCGCAGCTCGCTGTACCGGCCGAGTTGGCCGAGGAGCCGTGCTGCGGCGTCACCGGGATCGGAGATGGCGTGGTCGCGGCCGGTGAAGATGGTGGCGATCTTCTCGACCGTCACCGATTCGCCGGGTTGGACCTCGACGACGAAGCCGTGGCCCACCCGGCGGTGTTCGTCGATGAAACGGCTCTGGGCCTCCAACGGTGTCTGGCCGCGCCACAGCCTGGTGCGGGCCGCTGCCGCGACCGGGATCCGCGACTGCACCGTCTCGCAGACCAGCAGCGCCGAATCCGGGGCCAGTTCGGTGGCGGTGGTGACCACCAGGTGGTCACTGGACAGTGCGCGGTAGCGCTCGACCCCGTCGTTGCGGACGTCGCCGTCTATGATCGACGCGAATTCGATGGTGCCCGACCAGTCTTCGGCCCAGATGGTGGTCTCGAGGGCGCATGCGTGCGGGAGGTGCAGCGCCGCGATGCGCCGCTGCAACACCTTGCAGGTGCGCCCGGCCGGGTCGCGGAAGCGGAATTCGCGGGTCAGTTCGGCCTGCCGCAGATCCATGCACTGCCGGTAGGTCAGCACCTCGGCGGAGTCGATGTCGAACCAGTCCCCGCCGTCGATGCGGAACTTGCACGACAGCCAGTTCGGCAGGTTGACCAGGCTCTCGTTTTCCACCGTAACGCCCGCGACCTCGTCGCTGAGGCGGTTGTAGACGCCGGCGGCGTAGGTACCCGGGTAGTGGTGCGGACCGGCGTCGGCCTCCGGCGCGCATCCCCGGGTGGCCCGGTAGCCGTCACCGATCGTGCACAGCGCCTCGCGCAGCCGCTCCTGATCGGGGATATAACCCCCGTAGGTGAAAGACCAAGGGCTGGAGAGGATCTGCCGATCAACATCGCAGCGCTCCACGAACCGTTCGATGAAGTCGCGGACCTGTTCGGGGTCGTCCAGGCAGAACCGGGCGGCCGTGGCCCGATCGCCGTCCTCGGTATGCCGGACAACGATGCCGATACCGTCGTGCAGCACGGCGTCGAAGGCATCCTCGTCGGTGAGGTCGTCACCGACGAAGATCGGCAGCAGCGTCTCGCGACCGGCGATACGGTCGGTGATCCACTCCAGAGTCTTTCCCTTGTCCCAGTCCAGGTTCGGCCGCAGCTCGACCACCTTGCGTCCGGAGGTCACCCTCAGGCCGTGCCGCTGCCCGGTTTCGTGCACCGCCGCGGTGACGGCCCCGGCTGCTTCCGGGCCGGCATTGCGGTAGTGCACCGCCACCGCATAGCGCTTGTGCTCCACCGCCACGCCGGGGATCTCGGCGAGGCGGCTGCCCAGCTCGGCCGCGGCGCTCTCCAGAACCGGCACCGCCGCCGCCGCCGTCTCGTTGTGGTGGTGCTTGCCGTCGGGGCTGACCATCTCGAAACCGTGGCTGCCGGCGTACCACAGGCCGGGGATCCCGACGCGGTCGCGGATATCGGCCAGGTCGCGGCCGGAGAGCACCGCCACCGGGTAGAGCGCGGCCAGCGCCTGAAGCGCCTTGTCCGCACCGGGGACCAGGGTGGCGGCGGCGGGGTCGTCGACGATCGTGGAGAGGGTGCCGTCGAAGTCGAAGAAGAACGCCGGCCGGCGGGCCATCGCCACCCCGGCCACCTGGTCGAAGGACAGCAGCGCGTCGGGCAGGCTCGACATCCGCCGGTCGACCGCCCGCACCGCCACCTGCGAGAGGTCGGCCACCACCGTGTCGGCGCCGTGCCCCAGCAGCCGCGGTCCGCCCGCGCCGGAGCGGTCGACACCGATGACCAGTCCGAAACCGCCGGCGCGCCCGGCGCTCACCCCGGCCTCGGCGTCCTCGACGATCACCGCGCGGCCCGGCCGGACGCCTAGCCGGCGGGCGGTTTCGAGCAGCATCGCCGGATCCGGCTTGCCGGGCAGACCGAGTTCGGCGGCGACGACGCCATCGACCCGGACCTCGAAGAGCCCGTCGATGCCGGCCGATTCCAGCACCCTCTGGCAGTTGCGGCTGGCCGAGTACACCGCTACCCGCACACCCGCCTCGGACAGCCGGCGCACCAGCGCGACGGTGGATCCGAACACCGGCACACCGTCGGCGATCCTGGCGGAGAAAAGCTGCTGTTTGCGGTTGCCCAGCCCGCACACCGTCTCGTCGTCGGCGGAGTCCGACGGGTCGCCCCACGGCAGCTCGATCCCGCGCGTGGCCAGGAAATCCCGTACTCCGTCGTAGCGCGGCTTGCCGTCGATGTGACGCAGGTAGTCCTCGGCGGTGAAGGGTTCGTGGTTCTCCGCCGGCGCGGGGGCGCGCCGGCCGAGGTAGCCGTCGAACAACTCCCGCCAGGCCTCGGCGTGCAGCGACGCGGTGTCGGTGATGACGCCGTCGAGATCGAACAGGACCGCGTCGTGGTAACGCGGTTCGACGGCCACTGGTGTGCCGCGGGGCGCGGCCCCGGCCGTAGGCTTGCCCATGGCTTTCGACCCTAGGACACCGCGATGCGGTCGGACAGCGTCGGAACCGGATAGAGGCCTTTCGGCCCACTGACGAGGCCAACGGCTGGGACTAGCCTTGGCACAGGACGGATAGGGGAGTTGACATGTCTGGTGCGGTAGGCACTCAGCCGATCGTCGTCGGTGTGGACGGCTCGGAGCAGTCGAAGGTAGCGGTGGACTGGGCGGCGCGGGACGCGGCGCTGCACAAGGTGCCGCTGAAGTTGCTCAACGTGCTCAACCCGCCGGTGGTGATGGCCTTCCCGGAGGTCCCGATGCCCCCGGGCTACCTGCAATGGCAGGAGGACGAGGGGCGGAAGGTCCTCGACGCGGCCATCGAGACCGCGACCGAAGCACTCTCCGAGTCCGGCGCCGATATCGAGGTGACCAGCGAGATGGTCGGTGGGCCCTCGGTCCCGACGCTGGTCGAGGCCTCCAAGGACGCCCGCCTGATCGTGGTGGGCTCACGGGGCCGCGGTGCGCTGGCCAGGGGCCTGCTCGGGTCGAACAGCACCGCGCTGGTCCGCCACGCGCACTGTCCCGTCGCGGTGATCCACGACGCCGACCCGCTGATGCCGCGACCGGCCAAGGCGCCCGTGGTAGTCGGCGTGGATGGCTCCCCCGCATCGGAGAAGGCGGTCGCCATCGCCTTCGAGGAGGCATCGCTGCGCGGAGTGGATCTGGTCGCGGTGCACGCCTGGAGCGACAGTTCGGTCTTCGAGTTCCCCGGCTCGGACTGGTCGACGCTGCAGGCGATGGGGGAGGAGACGCTCAGCGAGCGGCTGGCCGGTTGGCAGGAACGCTATCCCGACGTGCTGGTGCGCCGGATCGTCGTCGCCGACCGCCCGGCCCGCCAGCTCATCGAGCAGTCCGAGTCGGCGCAGCTGCTGGTGGTGGGCAGCCACGGTCGCGGCGGCTTCACCGGGATGCTGCTGGGCTCGGTGAGCAGCTCGGTGATCAACGCCGCCCGCATGCCGGTGATCGTCGCGCGGTGACGATGTCGGCGTGAGCCGGCGGAGGAGCCGCGCAATCGGGATCGGCGCGGTGACACTCACTGCAGCGGCGCGGTCCAGCGGACCGTCGTGCCGCCCCCGGGGGTTTCGCTGATCACGCATTCGCCGCCCACCTGCTCGGCTCGGGCGCGCAGGTTGGCCAGGCCGCTGGCGGTGACGTCGGCGGGCATCCCCCGCCCGTCGTCGGAGACCTCAACGCTGAAGTTGTCGTCGACGCGCACCACCACGGTCAGTGAGCCGGCCCCGGCATGCCGGACCGCATTGCTGACAGTCTCCCGAACGACGGCCTCGGCGTGGTCGGCCAAGACGGCATCGACGACCGACAGCGGGCCGACGAATTGAACGGTGCTGCGCAGGCCGGAGTCGGAGAACGCCGCGACGGCATCGCCGATGCGCTGGCGCAGCCGGGTTGTCCCCGCCGCCCCGCCGTGCAGGTCGAAGATCGTGGTGCGAATCTCGCCGATGACGTTCTGCAATTCGTCGACCGCGTCGGCGATCCGCTGTCCGACGTCGGTGGAGCGGGCCCGCGCGACCGCGCCCTGCAGTGACAGACCGACGGCGAACAGCCGCTGGATGACGTGGTCGTGCAGGTCGCGGGCGATCCGGTCGCGGTCGGCGAGGACGTCGAGCTCACGCATCTGGCGCTGGCTGTTGGCCAGCTGCCAGGCCAGCGTCGCCTGGTCGGCGAATGCGGCCATCATGTCCAACTGGTCTTCGGTGAATTCCCGGGCGCCGGCGCGGCGCGTGACGACCACGACACCGGCCACGGTGTCGGTGGTGCGCAGCGGCAGCACCATTGCCGGCCCCGGATCGGTCAGCGCCCCCACGTCGGCGGTTGCCAGTCGCCGCGGCCGTCGGTCGGTGAAGGCGCCCCCGATCACCCCGTCGGGCAGGCTGATCGGCGCGACGGCGTCGGGGTCGGGCGCCGCTCCGGCGGTCTGGACGATCAGCAACTCTCCGACATCTGCGGCCGGTGCCCCGGGGTCGGCGGGGACGGCCACCACCACCGCGTCGGCGCCGGTCAGTCGCAGCGCACGGTCGGCGATCAACCCGAATACCCGGGCCGGCTCGTCGCCGCCGAGCAACTCGGTGGCGATGTCGCGGGTGGCCGCGATCCAGGATTCGCGCGCCTGGGAGCGCTCGTAGAGCCGGGCGTTGTCGATGGCGATGCCGGCGGCCGCGGCCAGCGCCTCGACCAGAACCTCGTCGTCCTCGCCGAACGGCTGGCCGTCGGCTTTCTCGGTCAAGTACAGGTTGCCGTAAACCTCGTCGCGGATCCGCACCGGAACGCCGAGGAAGGTGCGCATCGGGGGGTGGTTGGCCGGGAAGCCCACCGAGGCGGGGTGGCGTCGGATGTCATCGAGCCGGATCGGCTTGGGATCGTCCATCAGCAGCCCCAGCACGCCGCGGCCCTCCGGGGGCGGGCCGATCAGCCCGCGGGTCTCCTCGTCGATCCCCTCAGTCACGAACTCCACCAACGCCGCGCCGGGTCCACGCACCCCCAACGCCCCGTAGCGGGCGTCGACCAGCCGCGCGGCGGTGTGAACGATGGTTTGCAGAGTGACGTCGAGTTCCAGTCCCGCCGTGACCGCCAGCATGGCCTCGACCAAGCCGTCGATCCGGTCGCGCCCACGGACGATCTGCTCCACCCGGTCCTGAACCTCGCCCAGCAACTCACGCAGCCGCAACTGGGAAAGGGTGTCGCGGACCGGCGGCGGGTGGCCCCGGTCCGGCCCGGGCTCGGGGGTTTCAGCCACCGCGGTCAGCCCTGCCGTCGCTGCTGCTGGCCGAGTTTGGACACGAACACCGCGGCCTGGGTGCGCCGTTCCATCCCCAGCTTCGCCAGCAGCCGTGAGACGTAGTTCTTCACCGTCTTCTCGGCCAGGAACATCCGGGCCGCGATCTGCTTGTTGGTCAGCCCTTCGCCGAGCAGGTTCAGCAGCACCCGCTCCTGCTCGGTCAGCCCGGACAGCGGGTCGGAGCGCTCGGCAGCCCCTCGAAGCTTGGCCATCAGCGCCGCCGCCGCCCGGTTGTCCAGCAGCGATCGTCCCGCTCCCACGTCCTTGATCGCCTTGGCCAGTTCCATGCCTTTGATGTCTTTGACCACATAGCCGCTGGCGCCGGCCAGGATCGCGTCGAGCATGGCCTCGTCGGAGGTGAAGGACGTCAGCATCAGGCAGCGCAGGTCGGGCATCTTCGACAAGAGGTCCCGGCACAGTTCGATGCCGTTGCCGTCGGGCAGCCGGACATCGAGAACCGCGACGTCGGGGCGCAGTGCGGGGATCTGTGCCATCGCCTGAGCCACCGACCCGGCCTCGCCGATCACCTCGAGCTCGGGGTCGGCGCCAAGCAGGTCGATCAGCCCCCTGCGGACCACTTCGTGGTCATCGACGAGGAAGACCCGGACCTTCGTCGTACCCATGGATGTCAAGACTATCCGGCAGGGACCGGGCCGGCCCTGGTGAAACCCCTCGGTGCGGCGCTCACAACAGCCGCTGCGGGTCGACCACCAGCACCGAGCATTCGGTGTTGCGCAGTGCGGCCAGGCCGCTGGGCCCCAGCAGTTCGGCCACCGCCGAGGTGTTGCGCGCCCCCACCACCACCAGTTGGATGTCGGCGGCGTTGCGGGCCAGGAAGTTCAGCACGCTGCCGTGCACCGCCACCGGCCGCACGTCGAGATCGGGGTAACGCCGCTTCCACTCCGAGAGCCGCCGGTCGAGCTGGGCGCGCACCATCCGGTTCCCGTCGGAGACCGCGTGGGAGTCGTGCACATCGGTGTAGCGGGACCGCCACGCCCCCAGCACCCGCAGCGGTGCCGAACGCAGCCGGGCCTCGGCCACCCCGAACTGCAGGACCGCCGCGCTGTCGGGGGTCTCGTCGAGTTCGACGACCACCCACCCGGGTTCCTCCGGTGGGGGCAGTTGGCGACGCCGGATCACCGCCACCGGGCAGCGCGCGGAGGCGACCAGCGCGCTGGCCGTCGAGCCGACGCGGTGATGCTCGGAGTAGCGCACCCCGACCGCGCCCACGCACACCATCGAGGCGGTCCTGGAGGCTTCCATAAGGGTCTCGGTCGGCGAGCCGGTCACCACCTCGGTCTCGATCCGCACCGGCGAACCGTCCCGACCGGTGGTGGCCACTTCCGCGGCGGCCACCGCCTCGCGCAGGGCCAGTTCGGCCTCGGCCAGCCGGTCCCCGGTCTCCTCGGCCGCGTCGGGTTCGGCGACCGCGATGAGCCGCAGTGGCACATCGCGGGAGGCCGCCTCGTCGATCGCCCAGACCACCGCGGCCGTGGCGGCCCGGGACCGGTCGATGCCGACCACGACCGCAGGCGGCGTGAGCCGCCCGCCCGTCACGCGCTCTCCGGATCCGGTTCGATGTCCACTGGCTGGTCAGTCTGCCCGAACAGCCGCTCGGTGTCCTCGCGGGTGCACGGGGCGGTGCCGGGGGTGAGCAGCATCGCCGCACCGGCGGCCACCCCGAGGCGCACGGCCTCGGTCAGCGTCCAGCCCCGCAGCAGCCCGACCGCCACGCCGGCCACCATCGCGTCGCCGGCGCCGACGCCACTGCCCGGCGGCACCGGCACCGGGGCGAAGCGCTGACCGCCGCCGGCGCCGGCCAGCAGCGCCCCCCGGGAGCCCAGCGACACCAGGACGTGGCGGGCCACCCCGCGGTTGATCACCTCGCGGGCGGCGGCCAGTTGTTCGGCCTCGTCGGCCAGTTCCCGGCCGACGCACTCGCGCAATTCCCGCAGGCTGGGCTTGAGCAGGAACACCCCGGAGTCGACCTGGCGCAGCCCTCCTCCGGAGGTGTCCAGCAGGAAGGGCACCTCGCGTTCGGCGCACAGGGTGGCCACCTGTTGGTAAAAGTCCTCCGGAACGCCGGGCGGCAGGCTCCCGCTGGCCACCACGATGGCCGCAGCGTCGACCGCTCGCCGCAGTTGCAGCAGGCATTCGGTCTGCTCGGCGACCGTCAGTTCCGGGCCGGGCAGCACGAACCGGTATTGGCGGGCGGTGCTGGTCTCGTTGACGGTGAAACTCTCCCGGGTCGAGCCGCCGATCGCGATCCGGCGCACCGTGAGCCCCTCGGCGACGAGGAGGTCGTGCACGACCTGACCGGCCGGGCCCCCGGCCGGGAACACCGCGGTGGCCGGGGCGCCGAGCACCTCGGCGACGTGCGCGACGTTGATCCCGCCCCCGCCGGGGTCATAGCGGGCGGCCGCGCAGCGCAGCTTGTCGGTCGGGCGGACCACCTCGGTGCTGGTGGCGATGTCCAGGGCGGGATTCATGCACAGCGTGACGATCCGCTTCCCGGAGCTCATCGGTGCGCATCCACGCGTTTGACAACCCCTAGAGACCGGTCGGATAGGTTTCCGGGTTCTGCCCGGCGATCCACACGCTAGTGGTTTCCAGCGGTTCCAGGGCGCGGGTCGTGTCGATATGGATCATCGCGTCGAACTGGTCGGCGGGCCGGACGTGGAAATAGTGGCTCTGCCGCTCGGTCTCGGGCAGATAGATGACCCCGATCGCCCGCCCCAGACGCACCACCTCGAGGGCGCGCGAGGCCGGGGAGCCCTCGTGCATGGGCAGGTAGAAGGCCGGGTTGCCGGTTTCGTGCAGCAGTTCCTCGATACTGCCCGGGAGTGCCGGGCGGACGGTCTTGCGCTCTGCCGCCCCGCCCCAGTCACTGGCGGCGGTGACGGTGCCCTGGTAGGTGGAGAAACCGATGAGCCGGCACTGCGGGCCGTAGTGCTCGCGGGCCAGTTGGCCGATGGTGAGCTGGCCGTCGGCGGAGACCTCGGTGGCCCGGGCGTCGCCGACGTGGGAGTTGTGCGCCCACACCACCACTTTGGCCGGCTCGGGGCCGCTGTGCCGGCCCAGGTGTGACAGCAGCGCATTGAGGGTCTGGGCCATGTGCTTGTCGCGCATGTTCCACGAGGTCACCCGGCCGGCGAACATCCCCCGGTAGTAGGCCTCGGCGTTGCGGACCGTCTGGGCGTTCTGCTGGGCGTAGAACAATTCGTCCTCGGCGGGTTCGCCGTCGTGGCGCAAGTAGTCCAGTGCGTTGCGCTGCAGTTCCACGAGTTGCTCGACGGCCTCACGCTCGCAGTTGGGTCCGGCGCCGAAGGCGGCGGCATAGCCGTAGGCCTGCCCGTCGTCGCCGGTGGAGTGGTCGAAGCAGGCATAGCGGTCCCGGGCCCGGGCCGCGGCGCGCGGGTCGACGTTGTCGAGGTAGCCGATCACCTCCTGCATGGAGCGGTGCAGGCTGTACAGGTCAACCCCGTAGAAGCCGGTCTGACGCCGGCCCTCGGCGGCGCAGCGGCCGTTGTGCCAGCGCAGCCAGCCGACGAAGTCGCGCACCACGGTGTTGCGCCACATCCAGGCCGGGAATCGTTCGAAGCCGCGCAGCGCCTCCTCCGGGGTGCTGTCCTGATCGCCGCCGCGAACGTAGCGGTTGACGCGGTAGGCGTCGGGCCAGTCGGCTTCGGCGGCGACGGCGGTGAAGCCCTTCTCCTCGATCAGCCACTTGGTGATCTCGGCGCGGGCCTCGTAGAACTCGTGGGTGCCGTGTGAGCTCTCCCCGATCAGCACCACACGTGCGTCACCGATCAGGTCGTCGAGAACCTCGCGGGGCGGCACACCTCCGGGCGCGTCGATGCTCGCCGCCGCCACCGCTTGGGCCGGACCGGTCGCCGCCGCCGCGGACTCGTCGAGCCCGGTGGTGGGCCGGCTGAGCAGTTCGCGCACCTCCTGGTCGGTGACCTGGGTGAAATCCCAGAACGATTCACCGACCGCGAGAAACGGGGTCGGCATCGACGCGCAGACCACGTCGTCGACGATCCCGGCGAACTCCCGGCAGGTCGACTCCGGTGCCGCCGGCACCGCGATCACGATCCCGGCGGGATGCGACTCCCGCAGCGCCTGCACGGCCGCCAGCATCGAGGACCCGGTGGCCAACCCGTCGTCGACCAGGATCACCGTCTTGCCGGTCACCGCCAGAGGCGGACGCCCGCCTCGGTAGGCCCCTTCGCGGCGGACCAGTTCGCGCGCTTCCCGTTCGGCGATCTCCCGCAGCTGGTGCGGGGTGATGCGCAGCCCGCGAAGCACGTCGTCATTGACCACGACCCGGCCCCCGCTGGCCAGCGCGCCGATCGCGAACTCCTCGTGGCCGGGCGCGCCGAGCTTGCGGACGATGAACGCGTCCAAGGGCGCGCCAAGCGAGCGCGCGACCTCGTAGGCCACCGGTATCCCGCCGCGTGCCAACCCCAGAACCACGACGTCGGGCCGGCCGCGGTAGGCCCCCAGCATCCCGGCCAGCACCCGCCCGGCCTCCTCGCGGTCGCGGAACACCCGCCGTGGCTGGTGGTGGCGCATCCCGGTGGTTCGAGTCATGGCATTTCCTCCCCGGCACCCGCGAAGCCCAGTGCCCAGTGCCGGATACCCGGCCCGGCATGTCCGGAAACGATGCGGACGACCCCTTCATCCCAGCATCGGCCACCGAAGGCGGCTAGGGACGTAAGTCCCCGTTACTGGTCCGGCGGGGCTGCGCCGGGCCACGGCCGCCCGTGCTGCCAGACTTGCGGTATGTGGAAACGCGTTGCCGGGACGGCCCTCGCCGGCGCCGCGCTGTACGCGGCGCGGCGCTTCTACCGGAACTGGGGGACCACCAAGGAGGAGTGCCAGACCCCGCTGCCCGGTGACGAACTGATAGGCCAGCCCGCGGTGCAGACCACCGAGGGTGTCTGGATCGACGCCCCCGCCGACGCGGTCTGGCCGTGGCTGATCCAGATGGGCCAGGACCGCGGCGGGCTCTACAGCTACGAGGGGGTGGAGAACATGGTCGGGCTGTCCTACCGCGACGCCGACCGGATTCACCCGGAGTGGCAGCGGCTGAGTGTGGGGGACACGGTCAGGCTGGTGCCGCGCGGCTGGATGGGCCTGCGGGACGGTCTGGCGCTGCCGGTGGTGCAGATCGTGCCCGGCCAGTCGATCGTGCTGCGCCTGCAGCCTCCGGCGGTGCCGTGGGACGCGGTGTGGTCGTTCCACGTGATGCCGCGCTGGGAGGACCGCTGCCGACTGCTGGTGCGGACCCGCTCACGGATGCGCGCACCCGGACAGGTGCTCGGGGCTGAGGCGGCGGGGCCGGTGATGGCGCTGATGACTCGCGGAATGCTGCTGGGCATCAAGCGCCGCGCCGAACGGGCCGGGGGCCCGGTCAGTCCCGGAAGCTGAGCACCGGCCGCGCGCCGGCGAAAAGCCCGGTGGCACCCGCCGGTGCGAGCATGGGCACGCGAGCTTGGGTATTTGTACCCTCCGCCGAGCGGGCCGCGACGGGGCAGGATCGGGAGGCGAACCGGAAGGGGAGCCGATGGGCGAGACCGCCGCAGAGCCGCGAGACATGCTTCGGCCAGTGCTGGTGGAGACCCACACCGGGCTGGTGGTGATGGTCGGCGAATTGGCGTACAAGTCGAAGAAGGCCGTGGTCACCGATTTCCTCGACTTCGCCACCCCGGCTCGCAGGGCGGCGGCCTGCGACCGGGAGGTCGAACTCAACCGGCGGCTGGCGCCGGCGAGTTATCTGGGCGTCGGTCATTTCACGGCGCCGCAGGGCGGCGAGGCCGAACCGGTGATCGTGATGCGCCGCCATCCCGACGAGCGGCGACTGGCCACGATGGTCCGCCGCGGCGACGACGACGTGCCCGACCAGTTGGCCGCGGTGGCCGACGTGCTGGCGCGCTTCCACGCCACCGCCGACCGCGGTCCGCAGATCGACCGGCAGGCGCGAGGGGATGCGGTCGCCGGGCGCTGGCGGGAGAACCTCGACGAACTTGACCGCTACGCCGCCGGGCCGGTACCGGGCCTGGACCCCGGCCGGGTGGCGGAGATCCGGCGCCTGGTCGAGAACCTGCTGGCCGGCCGCGCTGCGATGTTCGACCGGCGAATCGCCGACCAGCGGATCGTGGACGGCCACGCCGACCTACTGGCCGACGACATCTTCTGTCTGGCCGACGGGCCGGCCCTGCTGGACTGCCTGGAGTTCGACGACAGGCTGCGTTACGTCGACGTCATCGACGACGCCGCATTCCTGGCGATGGATCTGGAGTTCCTCGGCCGCGCGGACCTTGCCGGGGCGTTTCTGGACCGGTACCGGGGGTGCACCGGCGATGACGCCCCGCCCGCGCTGGTGCACTCATACATCGCCTACCGGGCGGTGGTCCGTGCCAAGGTGGAGTGCGTGCGGGTCACCCAGGGCCATCCCGAGGCGGCCGCGGATGCGGGGAGGCACCTGCAGATCGCGGTCGGGCATCTGCGCCGCGGTGCGGTGCGCCTGATTCTCGTCGGCGGCGCGCCGGGCACCGGCAAGACCACCCTGGCCCGCTCACTCGCCGGCCGCTGTGACGCGCAGGTCCTGTCCACCGACGACATCCGTGCCGACCTGGCGGAGCGCGGCGAGATCACCGGCGAGGCGGGAACCTTCGGTGCGGGCCGCTACAGCAGGGCCAACACCGACGCGGTCTACGCCGAGGTCCTGAGCCGTGCGAGGGAAACGCTGAGGGGAGGGCGCAGTGTCATCCTCGACGGAACCTGGCACGCCGCGGAGCAGCGTCACTCGGCACGTGACCTCGCCACCGAAACCGCCTCGGCGCTGACCCAACTGGTCTGTGTCGCGCCGCTGTCGGCCAGCGTCGAGCGGATCCGAACCCGGACAGCCGGAAGCTCTGAGGTGACCCCGGATATCGCCGTCGCGATGGCTGACCGCGACCCGGCCCACTGGCCCGAAGCCCACCGTATCGATACCACCCGGGAACCAGCTGAGTCCGTCGCCGCTGCCGCCGAAATCTGTTTTGCCACAACCTGACCCGTACTGAAACCAGGAGAGCGCCATGTCGACATTCGTCAAAGAGATCTCAGAGCTGCGGATCACCGACGCCGAGGAGGCCGGAGGCAAGGGCGCCAACATGGGTGAGATGGTCGCCGCCGAACTTCCGGTCCCACCGGGATTCGTGGTGCTGCGCGACAGCTACCTGGAGTCGATGAAGGCCGCGGGGGTGGCCGGCGACCTCAATGCCGCGCACCGCGAGGCGATGCTGCGGGCCGGTGACCCGAACGGCTTCGACGACATGTGCGAGGCGATGAAAACCCAGGTGCTGCAGGCGGGTATGGCAGGGGAGGTGCGGTCGACGATCCTGGAGGCCTACCGCCGGATGGGCTCGGACGCGGTCGTGGCGGTGCGCTCCTCGGCCACCGGCGAGGACGGCGCCGACGCCTCCTTCGCCGGTATGAACGCCACCTTCACCAACATCAGCGGCGAATCGGAACTCATCGACGCGGTGCAGCGGTGCTGGGCCTCGCTGTTCGGGCCGCGGGTGGTCGCCTACCGGGCCAGCAGGGGCTTCTCCGCCGACCCGGCGATGGCGGTGGTGGTGCAGTTGATGATCGCCTCGGAGCGGTCCGGGGTGGCCTTCACCGCCGACCCGACCACCGACGCCACCGACCGGGTTGTGGTGGAGGCCGCTTTCGGACAGGGCGAGGTGGTGGTGTCCGGTTCGGTCGAGCCCGATACCTACGTGGTGGCCAAGGAGGGCGGTCAGATCCTTTCCCGCCGGATCGGCCTGAAGTCCTTCAAGATCGTGCGGGGCCCGGACGGCAAGGACCAGACCGTCGACCTCGACGACGCCGAGGCCGAGGCCCAGGTGCTCAACGACGACGAGGTGCGCGAGATCGCCGACATCGCGATCCGCAGCGAGCGGCACGCCGGATCCCCACAAGACACCGAGTGGGCGATCGCCGATGGAAAGACCTGGATCGTGCAGACCCGCCCGATCACCACCCTGAGCCGTGCCGGGGGGCCGGCCGCCGAGCAGCATGAGGTCCTGGTGCAGGGTCTGCCCGCCGTGCCCGGTGCGGCCTCGGGCACGGTACGGGTCCTCGGCGACGTCAAAGACGGCGCACGCCTGAAAGACGGCGAGGTGCTGGTGGCCCAGATGACCAACCCGGACTGGCTGCCGACCATGCGCAGGGCCGTCGCACTGGTCACCGACACCGGCGGGATGACCTGCCACGCCGCCATCGTCGCCAGGGAACTGGGCGTGCCCTGCATCGTTGGCGCCCGGACCGCCACCAAGGATCTGACCGACGGGATGGTCGTCACCGTCGACGGCACCCACGGCCGGGTCTTGGCCGGCCGCACCGAAGCCGCGACCCCTGCTGCGTCCGCCACCGCCCAACCGGTTGCGCCGCAGATGGTTTCGCCTGCTGCCGAGGTCACCGCCACGAAGGTCTACGTCAACCTCGCGATGCCCGACTCGGCCGAGCGGGTCGCGGCGATGAACGTCGACGGCGTCGGGCTGCTGCGGGCCGAGCTGATCCTCACCGACGCGCTGCACAACCGCCACCCCCGCGACCTGATCGCCCGCGGCGAGCAGAACGACCTGGTGGACTCGCTGGCCACGGCAGTCGGCACGATCGCTGCCGCGTTCCATCCGCGGCCGGTGGTCTACCGCGCCACCGACTTCCGGACCAACGAGTTCCGTGGACTCGAGGGCGGGGAGTCCTACGAGCCCGAAGAGCACAACCCGATGATCGGCTACCGCGGCTGCTACCGCTACATCAACGAGCCCGACGTGTTCGCGCTCGAGCTGAGCGCGCTGGCCCGGGTTCGCGAGCAGTACCCCAACCTGCACCTGATGATCCCGTTCGTGCGCACCCGCTGGGAGCTGGAGGCCTGCCTGGAGCTCGTCGACGCCAGCCCGCTGGGCCGGCAGCGCGGGATGCACCGCTGGGTGATGGCCGAGGTCCCGTCGGTGGTCTACTGGCTGCCCGACTATGTCGGGATGGGAATCGACGGGGTGTCGATCGGCACCAACGACCTGACCCAGCTGATGCTGGGTGTCGACCGCGACTCCGATCAGTGCGCCGAACTCTACGACGAGGCCGACGAGGCGGTGCTCGACGCGATCGGCCGGATCGTCAGCACCGCCCGGCGTCTGGGCGTCACCGCCTCGCTGTGCGGCCAGGCCCCGTCCACCCGGCCGGAGTTCGCCGAGCATCTGGTCCGGATGGGGATCACCTCGATATCGGTCACCCCCGATGCGGCCGACAAGGCCCGCCGTATCGTCGCGGCCGCGGAGCGCCGGGTGCTGCTGGAGTCCGCGCTGGGGACCGACGGGCGTTGACACGGGCCCCGGGCAATCCGGGTCGGTGCGCGTCTGCCGTCATAGAGTTCGGGTATGGGTTCTGGTAATTCGCTGTCGCGTCGTGAACTGCTCAGGCTGGCCGCCGCCACACCCGCCGCGGCCATCGGCCTCGGCGCGCTGTCGGCCGCGGTCGCCGCGGCCCCGGCGTCGGCGGACTCGCTGGGCATCCTGCTCGACTACTCGGCGGGCGTGCTCAAGGCCGCCGACATCAAGGCCGCGGGCGCGCTGGGGTCCATCCGCTACGTCTCCGACCGCCGGCCCGGCGCGGACTGGATGCTGGGCAAGCCCATGCAGTCCTCCGAGGCCCGCGACCTGGACCGGGCCGGGTTGAAGATCGTCTCCAACTACCAGTTCGGCAAGCAGGACACCGCCGACTGGCTGGGCGGGCAGTACGCCGGGGTCAGGCACGCCAAGCGGGGATGGGTGATTCACACCGCCGCCGGCGGCCCGGAGGACGCCCCCATCTATGCCTCCATCGACGACAACCCCAGCTACGAGCAGTACAAGAGCCAGGTCGCCCCCTACCTGCGCGGCTGGGAGTCGGTGGTCGGCCACGATCTGGTCGGCGTCTACGCCAATTCGAAGACCATCGACTGGGCTGTGCAGGACGGGCTGGGATCGTGGTTCTGGCAGCACAACTGGGGAACGCCCAAGGGTTTCGTGCACCCGGCCGCGCACCTGCACCAGTTCGAGATCGACGCGCGCAAGGTCGCCGGTGTCGGAGTCGACCTGAACAACATCCTCAAGGCCGAGTACGGGCAGTGGCGCTGACCGGGTTTTCGCCCGGCTACGGTGTGAGTACTCCTCCCCATGACGACAGCGTGAACCCGTTGTCCCCGCTGACGCAGCTCACCGAGCCCTGATAACCGATGTAGCACCAGGCATCGCCGTTCACCAGGCGGTGCCCCTCAGGCAGGTCGCCGACGCCGTCGCGGGTGAAAGTCGACACCTCGGAGTAGAAGTATTCGGCCGGCTGCTGTGGGCCCGCCACGGTCTGGTTGGTGCCGGGCGGCGGTGCCGGCCCATCCCCCCGGTCGCAACCTACGGTGCCGTCCGGCCCGATGCCGCAGCCGTACTGCTGAGCACGTGAGGAATCGGCCTTGGGTCCGGTGGCTCTGTCAGGAAAGAAGAAGGGCTTGAAGAAGACCCAGCCGGGATCGTCGGGACTGGTGAAGTTCCCCTGCGCGATCGGCCAGGTCTCCGGGGGCTGGCCGGCGCAGGAGTTCTCAACGCCGGTCTGCGGATCGCAGGTGTCGGGTTCGGCGGATGCGCCGGGCGCCGTGGCTACGCCGGTGGCGACGATCAGTCCCAGCGCCGCGGGTGCCGCGGTCATCCACCGAGTCGCGATTCGGTGTCCCACGGCCACCCCTTTTCGTTCCCGAGTAAACCTACTGAAAAGTAAGGTATTAACCTACCGGAAAGTAAGTTAAACCGATCAATACCCCGCGGGTGAATTGGCTAATCCGCTTTTTCCGGCTATTTGCGTCGGTTGGCGGTGACGCTACCGCTAACGGAGATCACGATTCGGTAACAATCATGCGCTGATCAGCGGTGTTGTAGCTACTCGCGCGTAACCGCCCGCATGCAGGACGTTTGCCTGGCGTTGCGGTGACACGGGAATCCGCTGTCGTTATCCCGTGTGCACCCACCCCGGCACAGAACTCGGCATTGGGGGATAGGGCACGAAAACCGGCCGCCGTTCTTATGGGACTCTTAGAGCCCGACGAACAGGAGACCCGTGACCATCCACGAGCCCGCCCGCTTGGGTGATGAGTCCGAACAGCGCGCCGCCGGCGGCCAGGCCGGCGCGCAGGCGCTCGTGGACCGCCTCAACGCCGGGGAGCCCTACGCGGTGGCGTTCGGAGGGCAGGGCGACACCGCCTGGCTTGCCGGGCTCGAGGAACTGGTCACCTCCGCCGGGATCGAGTCCGAGTTGTCCCGGATCGTCGGGGAGGCCGAACTACTGCTCGCCCCGGTGGCCGACGAGCTCGTTGTGGTCCGCCCGATCGGCTTCGAACCGTTGCGGTGGGTGCGCGAGGTGGCGGCCGGTGAGGAGGGGCCTACACCGGCCCAGCTGACCTCGGCCGCCGTGTCGGTTCCCGGTGTGCTGCTGACCCAGCTGGCCGGCATCCGCGCGTTGACCCGCCAGGGGCTCGATCTGACCGGCGCGGCGCCGGTGGCCGTGGCCGGGCACTCCCAGGGGGTGCTCGCCGTCGCGGCGCTGGAGGCCCGCGGAGCGCGCGACGTGGAACTGCTGGCGCTGGCCCAGCTGATCGGGGCGGCCGGCACCCTGGTGGCCCGCCGCCGGGGCATCGCCGCCGCCGGTGACCGGCCGCCGATGATGTCGGTCACCAACGCCGACCCGGCGCGGATAGCCGCACTGCTCGAGGAGTTCGGCGCCGATGTGCGCACGGTCGACCCGCCGGTGCTGTCGATCCGCAACGGCCGGCGCTCGGCGGTGATCACCGGCACCCCCGAGCAGCTGTCTCGGTTCCAGATCTTCTGCGATCAGGTCGCCGACCGGGAGGCCGCCGAGCGCAAGAACAAGCAGCGCGGCGGCGCGGTGTTCGCCCCGATGTTCGACCCGGTGGCCGTGGAGGTGGGCTTCCACACACCGAGGCTGTCCGACGGCATCGACATCGTCGGTCGCTGGGCACAGGCCGCCGGCGTGGACGCCGACCTGGCCCGGGCGATGGCCCGGCGCATCCTCGTCGAGCCGGTCGACTGGGTCCAGGAGGTCACCGGCCTGGCAGGGGCGGGTGCGAAATGGATCCTGGACCTGGGTCCCGGGGACATCCTGACCCGGTTGACCGCGCCGGTGATCCGCGGACTGGGCATCGGAATCCTGCCGGCGTCCACCCGCGGCGGACAGCGCAACCTGTTCACCGTCGGCGCGGCACCCGAGGTGGCCCCGCCGTGGTCGAGCTACTCGCCTGAGGTCATCAGCCTGCCCGACGGGTCGGTGAAGCTGTCCACCAAGTTCACCCGGCTCACCGGCCGTTCCCCGATCCTGCTGGCCGGGATGACCCCCACCACGGTGGACGCGCGCATCGTCGCCGCGGCGACCAACGCCGGGCACTGGGCTGAGCTGGCCGGCGGGGGACAGGTCACCGAGGAGATCTTCACCCGGCGCATCGCCGAGGTCACCGAACTCCTGGAGCCCGGCCGGGCGGTGCAGTTCAACGCGCTGTTCCTGGACCCCTACCTGTGGAAACTTCAGGTCGGCGGAAAACGTCTGGTGCAGAAGGCTCGCCAGGCCGGCGCTCCGATCGACGGACTGGTGGTCAGCGCGGGCATCCCCGACCTGGAGGACGCCGTCGCGCTGATCGGCGAACTCCACGACGCGGGCATCGCCCATGTGGTGTTCAAGCCGGGCACCGTCGAGCAGATCCGGTCGGTGATCCGGATCGCGGCCGAGGTTCCCACCAAAGCCGTCATCGTGCACATCGAGGGCGGTAGGGCCGGCGGGCACCACTCCTGGGAGGACCTCGACGACCTGCTGCTGGCCACCTACTCCGAACTGCGGGCCCGGCCCAACGTCACCATCTGCGTGGGGGGCGGCATCGGCACCCCGGAGCGAGCCGCGGAGTACCTGACCGGGCGCTGGTCCGCGCCGCACGGCTATCCGCTGATGCCGGTCGACGGCATCCTGGTGGGAACCGCCGCGATGGCCTGCCTGGAGGCCACCACCTCCCCGGCGGTCAAGCGGCTGCTGGTCGAGACCGCCGGCACCGATCAGTGGGTGGGTGCCGGAAAAGCCCTGAGCGGCATGGCATCCGGGCGAAGCCAGCTCGGCGCCGACATCCACGAGATCGACAACTCGGCATCGCGCTGCGGCCGCCTGCTCGACGAGGTCGCCGGTGACGCCGAGGCGGTGGCGCAGCGTCGCGAGGAGATCGTGGCGGCGTTGTCGACCACGGCCAAACCCTACTTCGGGGACGTCGCGGGGATGACCTATCTGCAGTGGCTACGGCGCTACCTGGAACTGAGCATCGGCAAGGGCGACAGCACCGCTGACACCAAGCGACCGGACTCGCCGTGGCTGGACTCCACCTGGCGGGATCGCTTCGCGGCCATGCTCCAGCGGGCCGAGGCGCGGCTCAACGAGTGTGAATCCGGCCCGATCGAATCCCTCTTCGCCGACTCCGCGCTGCTGGAGGACCCCGACCGGGCTCTCGGCGTACTGCTGGGGCGCTACCCGGACGCAGCGACGGTGCTGCTGCATCCGGCCGACCCGCCGTTCTTCGTCGAACTGTGCAAGACACCGGGCAAGCCGGTGAACTTCGTGCCGGTGATCGACGCCGACGTGCGGCGCTGGTGGCGCAGTGATTCGCTGTGGCAGGCCCACGACGCCCGCTACAGCGCCGACGAGGTGTGCATCATCCCGGGCACCGCCGCCGTCGCCGGCATCACCCGCATCGACGAGCCGGTCGGCGACCTGCTGGACCGCTTCGAGTACGCGGCCGTCGAGGAGCTGCTGGGAAGCGGTGCGCTGCCCGTGCCGGCGGCATCCCGGCTGCAGGTGCGCGCCGACGGCCCACTGGGAGTGGTGCTGGACTCACCCGACGTGCTGTGGGCCGGACGCACGGCCACCAACCCGGTGCACCGGCTCGCCCCGCCGTCGGACTGGCAGGTGCACGATTCGCGCTCGGCGACGAACCCGGCCACCGGCGCCCGTCTGGAGGCCGTCGGCAGCGACCGGGTGGTGCTGCGGGTTCCACTGTCGGGGACCTGGATCGACATCGCGTTCACGCTGCCGCCCACCGTCGTCGACGGTGGCGCTCCGATGGTGATCACCTCCGACGCGGCCGCGGCGATGCGCGCGGTGCTGGCCATCGCCGCCGGCGTGGACGGACCCGACGAACTTCCGGCGGTCACCGCCGGATCGGCGGTCGTGCGCACGACGTGGGATCCCGAGCGGGTCGCCGACCACACCGGGGTGACCGCGACCTTCGGGCCCCCGCTGGCGCACACCCTCTCCACGGTGCCCGACGCGCTGGTCGGCCGGTGCTGGCCGGCGGTTTTCGCCGCGATCGGCGAGGCGATGACCGACAACGGTTTCCCGGTGGTGGAAGGCCTGCTCAGCCTGGTCCACCTCGACCACGCCGCCCGACTGCTCAAACCCCTTCCCCGGCAGGCGACCGACCTGGTGGTCACCGCGACCGCGGCGGCGGCGCGCGACACC
This sequence comes from uncultured Mycobacterium sp., assembly GCA_964447215.1. Lineage (GTDB taxonomy): Bacteria > Actinomycetota > Actinomycetes > Mycobacteriales > Mycobacteriaceae > Mycobacterium. Next base: position 74,069 of record CAYURT010000002.1, on the reverse strand, counting down.
GAGGTCGGCCGGGTCGTCCCGGTCACCGTCAACATCAGCGACCCCGCGGGCACGGTGCTCGCGGTCCTCGAGGAACGCTTCGCGATCCGGGGCCGCGTCGGCCCGGCCGAACTCACCGACCCGGTGCGCGCCGGCGGCGCGGTGTCGCAGAACGCCGCCGACACCCCGCGGCGACGCCGCCGCGACGTCACCGTCACCGCCCCGGTGGACATGCGGCCCTTCGCGGTGGTCTCCGGTGACCACAACCCGATCCACACCGACCGGACCGCCGCCCTGCTGGCCGGACTCGACGGCCCCATCGTGCACGGCATGTGGCTCTCGGCGGCCGCCCAGCACGCGCTGACCGCCACCGACGGGACTCCGGGCTTCCCGCGCCGACTCGTCGGCTGGACCGCTCGTTTCCTGGGCATGGTCACGCCCGGGGAGGACGTCGACATCCGGATCGACCGGGTCGGCATCGACCTCGGCGCCGAAGTCCTCGAGGTCAGCGCCCGGACGCGGTCCGGCGGGCAGATGGTGATGTCGGCCACCGCGCGGCTTGCCGCCCCGAAGACGGCCTACGCCTTCCCCGGTCAGGGCATTCAGCACAAGGGCATGGGGATGGAGGTCCGGGCCCGATCGAAGGCCGCCCGCGCGGTCTGGGACCGGGCCGACGCCTTCACCCGCGAGGCCCTGGGTTTCTCGGTGCTGCACGTGGTGCGCGACAACCCCACCACCCTGATCGCCGCCGGAGTGCACTACCAGCATCCCGAAGGCGTGCTCAACCTCACCCAGTTCACCCAAGTCGCGATGGCCACCGTGGCCGCCGCCCAAATCGCCGAGATGCGCGAGCAGGGCGCACTCGTCGACGGCGCCATCGCCTGCGGTCACTCGGTCGGCGAGTACACCGCACTGGCCTGTGTCACAGGGGTTTTCGAACTGGAGGGTCTGCTGGAGGTGGTGTTCCACCGGGGCAGCAAGATGCACGAACTGGTGCCGCGGGACGCTGAGGGGCGCTCCGACTACGGCCTGGCCGCGATCCGTCCCTCCCAGATCGACCTCGATGACGCCGACGTCAACGACTTCGTCGCCGGAGTCGCCGAACGCAGCGGCGAATTCCTGCAGATCGTCAACTACAACCTGCGCGGCTCGCAGTACGCGGTAGCCGGGACGGTGCGCGGACTGCAAGCGCTGGAGGAGGAGATCGAGCGTCGGCGGGCCGTCACCGGCGGCAAGCGCGCCTACATCCAGGTCCCCGGAATCGACGTGCCGTTCCACTCCCGGGTGCTGCGCAGTGGGGTCGACGAGTTCCGCCGCTCGCTGGACCGGATCCTGCCCCGCGACAGCGACCCGGCGCTGCTGATCGGCCGCTACATCCCCAACTTGGTGCCCCGGCTCTACTCCCTGGACCGTGACTTCATCGCCGAGATCCGCGACCTGGTCCCCGCCGAGCCACTCGATGAGGTTCTGGCCGACTATGACACCTGGATCGCCGAGCGCCGCACCGAGCTGAACCGGCGCGTGGTCATCGAGTTGCTGGCATGGCAGTTCGCCAGCCCGGTGCGCTGGATCGAGACCCAGGACCTGCTGTTCACCGAACAGGCGGCCGGTGGACTCGGTGTGGAGCGTTTCGTCGAGATCGGCGTCAAGTCGGCACCTACCGTCGCGGGCCTGGCCACCAACACCCTGCGGCTACCCGAATACGCCTACAGCACGGTGGAAGTGCTCAACATCGAACGCGACGCGGCGGCCATCTTCGCCACCGACGAGGACGCCCCGGAACCGGAGGACGCGCCCGACGGCCAGTTGGACGAACCGGCGCCGGCCACCCCTGAGGCCGCTGGGGTCCCCGTGCCCCCTGTCACCCCTGAGGCCCCTATCACCCCTGTCGCCCCGGTGGCCGCCGGTGGTCAGCGGCCGGCCGACCTCGTCTTCGACGCGGCCGACGCGACCCTGGCGCTGATCGCGCTGTCGGCCAAGATGCGCATCGACCAGATCGAACCGCTGGACTCCATCGAGTCGATCACCGACGGGGCCTCCTCCCGGCGCAACCAGTTGCTCGTCGACCTGGGCTCGGAGCTGAACCTGGGCGCCATCGACGGCGCCGCCGAGGCCGACCTGACCGCGCTGCGCGGGCAGGTCAGCAGGCTGGCCCGGACCTACAAGCCCTTCGGCCCGGTGCTCACCGACGCCGTCAACGACCAGCTGCGCTCCGCGCTCGGGCCGTCCGGGCGGCGACCCGCCGCGGTCACCGACCGGGTCACCAAGACCTGGGAACTGGGCGAGGGCTGGGCCCGCCACGTGGTCGTCGAACTCGCGCTGGGCACCCGGGAGGGCAGCAGCGTGCGCGGCGGTCCATTGGGTGGGCTGCATGACGGCGCGCTGTCCGACGCGACGGCGGTCGACAGCGCGATCGACGCCGCGGTGGCTGCGGTGGCCGCCCGGCAGGGGATCGCGGTGTCGATCCCGGCGGCCGACGCCGGACCCGGCGCCGTGGTCGATTCCGCCGTGCTCGACGAATTCGCCGCGACGGTCACCGGCGCCGACGGGGTGCTGGCCTCGGCGGCGCGGCTGGTGCTGGACCGGCTCGGTCTGGACCGGCCGGTCAGCGCCGCGGGCCCGGCCTCCGACGCCGAGCTGATCGACCTGATCGGCGCCGAACTCGGCGCGGACTGGCCGCGTCTGGTCGCCCCGGCGTTCGACGCCCGCAAGGCGGTGCTGCTCGACGACCGCTGGGCCAGTGCCCGTGAGGACCTGGTCACCCTGTGGCTGGCCGAACCCGACGACGTGGACGCCGACTGGGAGCGCCTCGCCGAGCGATTCGAGGGCGCCGGGCACGCGGTGGCCGCCCAGGCCGACTGGTGGCGGGGACGCGCACTGGCCGAGGGCCGTTTGGTGCACGCCGGGCTGTATGCCCGCATCGCCGCCGGGGCGGAGAACCCCGACCGGGGGCGCTACGCCGACGAGGTCGCCGTCGTCACCGGGGCGTCGGCCGGATCCATCGCCGCCTCGGTCCTGGCCGGGCTGCTCGCCGGCGGCGCCACCGTCGTGGCCACCACCTCGCGGCTCGACGACCAGCGGCTTGACTTCTACACGACGCTCTACCGCGAGCATGCCCGCTTCGGCGCCGCGCTCTGGGTGGTTCCGGCCAATATGGCTTCCTACACCGATATCGACGCGCTGGTGAGCTGGGTCGGTGAGGCCCAGACCGAGAACCTCGGCCCCAAGGCCGTTCACATCAAGGACGCGCTGACCCCCACGCTGCTGTTCCCGTTCGCCGCGCCGAGGGTCAGCGGCGACCTGTCCGAGGCCGGCTCGCGCGCCGAGATGGAGATGAAGGTCCTGCTGTGGGCCGTCGAGCGGCTGATCGGCGGACTGTCCGGGATCGGCGCCGACCGCGATATCGACGCCCGCCTGCACGTGGTCCTGCCGGGATCGCCCAACCGCGGGATGTTCGGCGGTGACGGGGCCTACGGCGAGGCGAAGTCCGCACTGGACGCCGTCGTCGCCCGCTGGGGGGCGGAATCGTCATGGGCGCAGCGGGTCACCATCGCCCACGCCCTGATCGGCTGGACCAAGGGCACCGGCCTGATGGGGCACAACGACGCCATCGTCGATGCCGTCGAGGAGGCCGGTGTCCGCACCTTCAGCACCTCGGAGATGGCCGCGATGCTGTTGGAACTGTGCACGCCGGGGGCCAGGGCGGCCGCCGCTGCTGCCCCGCTCAAGGTCGACCTGACCGGCGGATTGGGCGACGTCGACCTCGACATGTCCGCGCTGGCGGCCAAGGCGCGCGAGGAGATGGCCTCGCCGGCAGCGGATCCCGACACCGGGATGCCCGGCGCGATCGCGGCGCTGCCCTCCCCGCCGCGCGGACAGTTGGGCGCCCCGCCTCCGGCCTGGACCGACCTCGACGTCGACCCCGCGGATCTGGTGGTCATCGTCGGGGCGGCCGAGCTGGGTCCCTACGGATCCTCCCGGACCCGTTTCGAGATGGAGGTCGGCAACGAACTCTCCGCCGCCGGGGTGCTCGAACTGGCCTGGACCACAGGGCTTCTCAGATGGGAGAACGACCCCAAACCCGGCTGGTACGACACCGCCGGGGGCGACCTGGTGCCCGAGGAGGAGATCGTCGAGCGCTACCACGACGCGGTGGTGGAGCGCTGCGGTATCCGGGAGTTCGTCGCCGACGGTTCCCTGGACGCCGATCACTCGACCGAGTTGCTGGTCAGTGTCTTTCTCGACCGAGACTTCAGCTTCGTGGTCTCCACCGAGGCCGAGGCGCGGGCCTTCGAACAGGCCGACCCGGAGCGCACGGTGGTGCGCCCGGTAGCCGGTTCGGGTGACTGGGAGGTGATCCGCAAGGCGGGCACCGAGATCCGGGTGCCGCGCAAGGCCACGCTGTCGCGCACCGTCGGGGGGCAGATCCCGACCGGGTTCGACCCGAAGGTCTGGGGAATCAGCGCCGATATGGAGAGCGCCGTCGACCGGGTCGCGGTGTGGAACATGGTCGCCACCGTCGATGCCTTCCTGTCCTCGGGGTTCACCCCGGCCGAACTCCTGCGCTGGGTGCATCCGAGCCTGGTGGCCAGCACCCAGGGCACCGGTATCGGCGGGCTGACCAGCATGCAGACCATGTTCCACGGCAACCTGCTGGGAACCCCGAAGCCCAACGACATCCTGCAGGAAGTGCTGCCGAATGTCGTTGCCGCCCATGTGATGCAGTCCTACGTCGGCGGTTACGGCGCCATGGTGCACCCGGTCGGCGCCTGCGCGACCGCGGCGGTGTCGGTTGAGGAGGGCGTCGACAAGATCCGGCTCGGCAAGGCCGAACTGGTGGTGGCCGGCGGGTTCGACGACATGACCTCCGACGCGATCACCGGCTTCGGCGACATGGCCGCCACCGCCGACACCGAGATGATGCGCGCCCGCGGTATCAGCGACGCGCGGATCTCCCGCGCCAACGATCGCCGGCGGCTGGGCTTCCTGGAGGCCGAGGGCGGTGGCACCATCCTGCTGGCCCGCGGCGATCTCGCGCTGAAGATGGGTCTGCCGGTGCTTGCTGTGGTGGCCTACGCCCAGAGCTTCGCCGACGGCGTGCACACCTCGATCCCCGCACCCGGCCTCGGTGCGCTGGCGGCCGGACGCGGCGGGCGTGACTCGGTGCTGGCCCGCTCCCTGGCCCGCCTGGGTGTCGGCGCCGATGACATCGCGGTGATCTCCAAGCACGACACCTCCACCCTGGCCAATGACCCCAACGAGACCGAACTGCACGAGCGGCTGGCCGCCGCGCTGGGCCGCTCGACCGGAGCGCCGCTGTTCGTGATCTCCCAGAAGAGCCTGACCGGCCACGCCAAGGGCGGCGCCGCGGTGTTCCAGACCATCGGGCTGTGCCAGGTCCTGCGCGACGGCGTCATCCCGCCCAACCGCAGCCTGGACTGCGTCGATGACGAACTGGCGGTCTCGGGCCACTTCGTCTGGCCCCGGCAGACCCTGCGGCTGGGGGACCGGTTCCCGCTGCGGGCGGGTCTGGTCACCAGCCTGGGCTTCGGCCACGTGTCCGGGCTGCTGGCCCTGGTGCACCCGCAGGCATTCCTGGCCGCGCTGAGTCCCGAGGAGCGGTCGGCCTATCTCGGGCGCGCGCAGGGGCGGGTGCTGGCGGGTCAGCGCCGGCTGGCGTCGGCCATCGCCGGCGGACCGGCGATGTACGAGCGGCCGGCGGGCCGGCGGTTCGACCCCGACACCCCGGAGAAACAGCAGGAGGCCGGGGTCCTGCTCGACCGTGATGCCCGGCTGGGCGAGGACGGGATCTACGTCGGCTAGGGTTCGCGGCGTGGCGATCGTGGGAGTGGGTATCGACCTGGTGTCGATACCGGAATTCGCCGAGCAGGTCGACCAGCCCGGCACGGTCTTTGCCGAGACCTTCACCCCCGGGGAGCGACGGGACGCCGCGGACAAGAGTTCGGTGGCCGCCCGTCACCTCGCGGCCCGGTGGGCGGCCAAGGAGGCCGTCATCAAGGCCTGGTCGGGATCGCGGTTCGCGCTGCGCCCGGTGCTGCCCGAGGACATCCACCGCGACATCGAGGTGATCACCGACATGTGGGGCCGCCCCAAGGTTCGGCTGACCGGTGCGGTCGCCGAGCATCTGGCCGGCCTGGTCATCCACGTGTCGCTCACCCACGACGGCGACACCGCCGCCGCGGTTGCAGTACTGGAGTCGCCCTGACCCCACCTCGCTCGCGGTGTGGGCCTCGCTCGGGGAATCTCGGCTACCTCCGAAGTGAAATGGGTCATGATGGCAGGGTCCGTATTACCCCGGAGTGCCAATGACCTGTTGCATCGTGGGCCTGCTGATCCTGGGTGCGTTCGGGCGGGTCCGGGCGCTGTTCCGCCGGTTGATCGGACGCGCCGACCCGGCCCCGGCAGTTTTCGCCCCCGTCGCGTGGCGGCCGGCCCCCGGACAACCGGAGAGGGCAGCCGCGGTTCGTGCACCGGCCCTGCCCCGTGCGAACGGCACCTCCCCGGTTCCGCGATATTGCGCCCTCGGGATCGCGGTCTGCCTGGCGGGCGCCCCGATGCTGGTGTGGAGCGGTGCGGTGGCTCACACCGGTTCGGGCGCAGTGTGGCTGCTGCGCTGCGTCTGCTATCTCGCCGTGATCGGGGTCGCGATCAGGCTCAGTCGCTCGCCCGGCCTGTGGCCGGCCCCACGCGGGGCTGGGTCGCTGCTGATCGTCCTCGGCGCGGTCATCTTCGAGCTGAGCATGCTCGACATGCACATTTTCAGGCTGTACGCGATCGACAGCTCAGACTTCATCGGGCTCATGGTGTTTCACAACATCGGGCCGGCTCTGGCGATCGCGGGGGCGGTGGCACTGGCTTACGGGTCCGCCGGGCGCAGCACGACCTCGGTGCGGTCGTCGAGGTCGACGGCCACCAACGAGCGGCCCGCCGAGTCGGCGGTCACCGTCTCCTCGACCGCACCGGCCAGAACGTAGTCGTGGCCGGGAGCTAGCCGGTCGATTCCCAGAACGGTTCGACCGCCGCCGTTTCCGGGGCGCAGCACCATATCCAGCGCGCGGCCGTCGGTCACCGCCCTCGACACCAGCACATCTGGGTAAGCCGCCTGTGCGAGCACCGGCCCGGACCGCCACGGCTGTGGAACCTGCCCGGCGAGCAGGTCTGCCATCGACCCCTCGGTGGTGAACCGGGCCAGGACGTGTCCGGCGTTACCCCAGGAGGAGATACCGGTGTAGGCGCGGGCGCCGTTCTGCCGTGCCACTTTGTAGCGCTTGTCCAGGGACTTCTCCAGCGCATCGGCCATCTCGTCGTCGCCGTGTTCCTTGGCCGCGGCCATCACCGAGACCCGGCTGACCCCGGTTCCCGTCGAGTAGTTGCCCGGGTCCAGCATCTCCCATGCGGTGGCGTCGATCTTGACGTCGTCGTCGGTGATGTGGATCAGGTTGCGCCTCAGGTTGTCCCAGGTCTTCCCCGCTTGTTCCGGCATGGTGAAGTGCAGCCAGTAGGACATCACTCCGTCGTTGCCGACCGAGGGCCCCATCGAGAACTTCAACGGTCCGCGGGCGGCGATGAAGCGGTTGTCCTTGCGCAGGTAACGGTGCTTTCGGAAGGCGTCCGCCATCTGTTCGACGCGGCCCGCGCCGAAGTCGGTCCCGTGGATACGGTCGTGGATCAGCAGCGTCGACAACGAAAACGCGTTACACATCGGGTAGATCAGCCGCGGTTCGCACGGATACAGCGGCCCGTGGCTGCTGATGTCCATGTTGTGCACGATGGCTTCGCAGAGTGAGCCGAACTCGTAGGGGTATTCGGTGTCGTCATTCCACCGCAGCGTCAAGGCGCCCGGTTCGGAGAAACGCGCGTCGTTGAGAGTCTCGAACACCCCCAGCATCACGCCCAGAAACCCGGTGTACATGACGTTGGCGAACACGATCGGATCAGGGTTCCAGCGCTGGTAGCCCACCAGGCACTCGTGGGCCCAGTACCCCCACACTCGCTTGTCGCGCATCTTTTCGATGGTGTTGGCCTGCGCCTCGGTGAGATAGCCGGTGAACGCCGGGGCGTAGTTGTACTGGGCCGATGCCAGCGCGTAGCAGGTGTAGTTGAGCTGATAGCGCAACGCCGAGAGCAGATACTGCTCGATATGGGAGAAGCCGTCGAAGCGGTCGATGGGCTGGAGCGACAGGTCAAGCAGATAGCGCTGCAGTTCCAGATCGTCGGCGGTCAGCTCACCGACGTGCCGGCCGCCGGACTCCGCACCGGATTCCAGAAAGTGCGCGGCAGAGGACATCGACCCACCCTTCCACTGAGCGATGTCGCGACCCGGATGTCACGACTCGTCGCCCCTACCGAGCATCACACGTCCCGGACCGATCCGTTACCCGGTTGCCGGCTTCGTGTCGGGCAATTCGTTGAGCAGTGGTGGGGAAGTCCAGAGTGCGAACGGATAGACGAGGTCCCGTAGCCTCGGCGTGTCGGGTGCTGGTGTGTCTTTTCGCGGGGAGTGGCGATGACCGATCTGATCGCAAGGGTCCAGAAGGTGCTGCCCGGGGTCCGCCGCGACCTCGAGGATCTGGTGCGCATCGAGTCGGTGTGGGCCGACCCGGCCCGTCGCGGCGAGGTGCAGCGCAGCGCCGAGAAGGTGGCCGCACTGCTGGGCGAGGCGGGCTTCGCTACCGTCGAGATCGTCAGCGAGGGCGGGGCGCCGGCGGTGATCGCCCGTCATCCCGCCCCCGACGGCGCTCCGACCGTGCTGCTCTACGCCCATCACGATGTCCAGCCCGAAGGCGATGTCGCGCAATGGCAGTCGCCGCCCTTCGAACCCACTGAACGCCGCGGGCGGCTCTACGGGCGGGGGACCGCCGACGACAAGGCCGGCATAGCCACCCATCTGGCAGCGTTCCGGGCGCACGACGGCCGGCCCCCGGTCGGGGTGACCGTGTTCGTCGAGGGGGAGGAGGAGAGCGGTTCGCCGTCGTTGAGCCGGCTACTGGCCGCGCACCGGGAAAAACTCGCCGCCGACGTCATCGTCATCGCCGACTCCGACAACTGGACCGCCGAGGTGCCGGCGCTGACCGTGTCGCTGCGCGGCCTGGCCGACTGCGTGGTCGAGGTGGCCACCCTCGACCATGGTCTGCACTCCGGACTGTGGGGCGGGGTGGTGCCCGACGCGCTCAGCGCGCTGGTCCGCCTGCTGGCCACCCTGCACGACGACGACGGAAACGTCGCGGTCGCCGGGCTGCATGAAGCTCGCGCCGCCGACGTGGATCGCGACTTCGACTGGGTGCGTGCGGAATCCGGGTTGCTCGACGGGGTCGCCGAGATCGGGTCGGGCACGGTGGCGCAGCGGCTGTGGGCCAAACCGGCCATCACCGTCATCGGCATCGACACCACGCCGATCGCGGCGGCGTCGAACACCCTCATCGCGCGGGCGCGCGCCAAGGTCAGCATGCGTATCGCGCCGGGCGGCGACGCCCGGGCCCATCTCGAGGCGCTGCGCCGCCACCTGGAAACCCACGCCCCCTGGGGGGCCCGGGTGACGGTGAGCCCCGGCGACATCGGTCAGCCCTACGCCATCGACGTCAGCGGCCCGGTCTATGACGCCGCCCGCGAGGCGTTCCGGGAAGCGTGGGGCGCCGACGCGATCGACATGGGGATGGGCGGTTCCATCCCCTTCATCGCCGAGTTCGCCGACACCTTCCCGCAGGCCACCATCCTGGTCACCGGGGTCGAGGACCCCGGCACGCAGGCCCACAGCATCAACGAGAGCCTGGATCTCGGTGTGCTTGAGCGTGCGGCGGCCACCGAGGCGCTGCTGCTGCAGAAGCTCGGCGGCGGCTACCCCAGGTAGATCTCCCCGCCGCGCGGGTACCCGCCGCCGTAGGTCGAGACGTGCACATGGGTGTAATGGTTGGCGTCGTCGTTGCCCAGATCGGCCATCAGCTTCGGCTTGCCCTTGGCAGGGATGTACATCCGCCGCCAGATGACGTACTCCAGGCTGAAACGTTCGGCGTTGGCCATGACGAACTCGGTGATCCGGTCCCCGAGGGCCTTCCCGGCGGGGGTGTCGTAGTCGGGGATTGCGAAGTCGACGGCCAGGCCGTTGGGGTGCCACTTCATCGGGTCGGGCCGGAACCCGCTGATCTCGGTGATCTGCGGGAACTTCGCGCAGACAGCCCGCTTGGCCAGGATCGTCTTGATCTGCAGCCCGCGTTCGGAGCCGATCCCGGGGGGCAGGGCCCGCCAGACCGACGGGTCCGCGCCGCCCGGGCCGGCTGTGCCCGCCACGTGCCGGGCCATCACGATCTGAGGTTCCCAGTCCGGCGCCGGCGGCTGGTTGACCGGGACGGCGAGGGCCGCCGCGATCGTCAGCAGGGGTGCGATCCAGGTCGCCGCGTCGCGGAAGCGGGGCATCGGCCCTCCGATCAGTCACCGGCGCGGGTGCCCCGCGCTGTTATCTGACCGTGATGTCGCCGGCGCCGGCGCCGGCGTTACCGGCGCCGGTCAGACCGAGAGATCGTTGCGCAGCTTGGCGACGTGTCCGGTGGCCTTGACGTTGTACTGGGCCACCTCGATCTTGCCCTTCTCGTCGACGAGGAACGTCGAGCGGATCACGCCCTGGACGGTCTTGCCGTACATCTTCTTCTCGCCGAAGGCGCCCCAGGCGGACAGCACCTTCTTGTCGGGATCGGACAGCAGCGGAAAGGTGAGTCTCTCCGCGTCGCGGAACTTGGCCAGCTTCTCCGGTTTGTCCGGCGAGATGCCGACCACCGCGATGCCCGCGCCGTTGAGCTCGGCCAGGCTGTCCCGGAAATCGCAGGCCTGCTTGGTGCACCCGGGGGTGGACGCCGCGGGATAGAAGTAGACGATCACCTTGCGGCCCTTGAAGTCCGAGAGCTTCACGGTGTTGCCGTCTGCGTCGGGCAGGCTGAACGCCGGCGCCTTTTCGCCAACCTCCAGACGTGCTGAGTCGGTCACGATGCCTCCCTTTGTCGGTGCCGATGCGTGCCGCTGAACTAGGGTAATGCCGCAGCGCGGCACATCGGCACGAGGGCGGAAGCGAGGACGGTAGTGGTGGACCGGGATCCTGAGGTCATCAAGCAGGACATCGCCGAAGCGCGCGACCGGCTTGCGCTGACGGTCGACTCGCTGGCCGAACGGACCAACCCGCAACGACTCGCCGAGGATCTCAAGGCCGCCGTGCTGCGGTTCGTCCGCAAGCCTGCCGTCGCCGCCTCACTGGCGGGGGTGGGTGCGATCACCGTGGTGATCGTGGTGCGACGCATCCGTCGCTGACCTGCGGAACCGCAACAGGCGGGGCGGCTGGGCCTGCATCCCGATACGACTACAACTGTGCACCCGGGGCGCAGGATCGCCGGGACCGCGACCGTCGGGCTCTTCAGCAAACATTACGTGAACGATATCCTCGCTCCAGCCCCAAGTCAAATACCTAAAAGGCTCGCGCGCAGCTAATCAGTGCTGGCGGGCTCTCAGCCGAAGTAGCTTTCGTTGCCCGTCGGGTAGCCGCCGCCGACGGTGGCGATGTGCAGATGGTTGTAGTGGTCGTCGTTGTCGGAGCCGAGGAACCCCATGAACTGCGGGGCTCCACCGACCGGATAGTAGGTCTGCTGCCAGATCACGTGGTCAAGGCCGAAAAGGTCGGCGTTGGCGAAGGTGAACGCCAGAATCCGATTACCCAGTTCCTGGCCCTCGGCCGAGGCGTAGTTGGGGATCATCACGTCGATCGCCAGACCGTTGGGATGCCATTTCAGGGGATCCTGGCGAACGCCCCCGATCGCCTGAATCTCGGGGAAGGCCGCGCTGATCGCCCGCTTGGCGTAGATGGTCTTGACCTGCAGTCCGCGCTCGGATCCCACCCCCGGCGGCAGCGCCCGCGGCAGGGTCCCGCGCTCGGCCACGAGCCGGCTGACGGCCGCCGCGGCATCGGCCGGGTTCGGGGTGATGACATAGCGGGCCGACGGCGGCTGATAGCCCGGGCCGGTATGTACGGCGGTCACGAACTGGGGCTGCCACCGGGCCTGCTCGCCGAGGCCGGGGCCGGCGCTGGCGGCCGCGGCGATCAGCACGGCCGCAGGGGCAAGCGCGGCGGCCGCGGCCAGTGATCCCGGCCGCGAGGTCCGCGCCGTGTGTCGCGACATGGGGCTGACCGTACTCCGGAATCCTCCCGTGGTGGTCGACTTCGCCCGTGCGATGATCGCCGGATGTGCGGTGACGGTGGACGCCACCCTGTCTCCGGCGCCGAGGTGCGGGCGGCCGTGCCGCGGCTCATCGAGGGCCCGGCTGTGGATCCGGTTGTCCTGGAACCGGTCGACGAGGTGACGGTTACCAGCCTGGTCGACAACTCCTATGACGGCTTGCTGCCCGACGGCCGGTGGGTGAAGAGGTTCGGGATCGCACGCACCCCGCGCCTCAGCGCCGGGCAGTTCGCCGGGGGTGACACCGTTCCCGGACTTGTCGCCGAACACGGCTTTGCGGCGCTGGTGACCACCCGGCGCGGGGACGAGAAGCACACCCTGCTGTTCGATACCGGGATCTCGCCGGACGGGCTTGCGCTCAACGCCGAGCGAATCGGCCTGGACACCAGCGAGATCGAGGCCGTCGTGCTCAGCCACAACCACTTCGATCATGCCGGCGGGTTTGCCGGCCTGGCGCGGCTACGGCGCCGCCACGGCCTGCCGATCACCGTGCATCCACTGGTGTGGACGCCCCGGCGCATCGCCCTGCCCGGACAGCCGGGGTGGGAGTTCCCGGTTCTGAGCCGACGGTCTCTGGAGAACGAGGGATTCACCGTCATCGAACGCCGCCAGCCCTCATTGCTGCTCGGCGGGAGCGTGCTGATCACCGGCGAGGTGGACCGGACCACCGATTTCGAGCACGGGATGCCCTTCCACGAGATGCGCGGACCGCAGGGCTGGGAACCGGATCCGCTGATCCTCGACGATCAGGCCCTCGTCATTCATGTGAGGGATCGCGGCCTGGTGGTCATCACCGGGTGCGGCCACGCCGGCGCGGTGAACATCTGCCGCTACGCCCTGCGACTGACCGGCGTGCCCCGGCTGGCCTCCCTGATGGGAGGGCTGCACCTCGGCGGCCCGGCGTTCGAGCCGGTGATCGACCCGACCGTCGACGCCCTGCGGACGATGAACCCGGATCTGGTGGTGCCGGCGCACTGTACGGGCTGGGTCGCCCAGCACCGGATCGCCGCGGCGCTGGGTGATGCGTTCGTGCCGAACGCGGTCGGCTCCGAGTTCACCGTCGCCGCGGGACTTCCGGCGGCCTGACGCCGCGGGGCACGGCTCTCCGGTTTTTTCTGGTGCGCCGTCAGGGTTTCGAACCCCGGACCCGCTGATTAAGAGTCAGCTGCTCTACCAACTGAGCTAACGGCGCGTGCGGCCGACAATAACAGCACCGTCACCGGTCGCGGAAATTCCCCCGCCCTGACCAGGGTCGATACCCGCGGAATGTACTGCGGTTAAGAACTGGCCTTAGACTCGGCGCCATGCGTCAGGCTCGGTCGACCTCATCGCGGCGGATCACCTCCGCCGTGGCGGCCCTCGCCCTGATCCCCGTGGCGCTGGGCGGCGTCAGCGCCTGCAGCCCGGGCCCGGATCAGGCCAAGGTGCTGGCCGACAAGGGCACACCGTTCGTCGACCTGCTGGTGCCCAACGTCACCGCCAGTGTGCGCAACGGTGCCGTCGGGGTCCCCGTCGACCAGCCGGTCACCCTCACCGCCGAGGGCGGCGTGCTCGGCTCGGTCGTCATGCTCGACGCGGACGAGGAAGAGGTGCCCGGCGAGCTGAGTCCCGACGGTGTCAGCTGGACGACCACCGAGCCGCTGGCCTACAGCGAGAGCTACACCGTTCAGGCCCAGGCACTCGGTCTCGGCGGTGCGGCGACCGAGCGACTGGCGTTCACCGCGCACTCGCCGGCCAACCTGACGATGCCCTACGTGATGCCCAACGACGGCGACGTCGTCGGCGTGGGGCAGACGATCAACGTGCGCTTCGACGAGAACATCCCCGACCGGCTGGCCGCCCAGGAGGCGATCACGGTGACCACCACGCCCGAGGTCGAGGGGGCGTTCTACTGGGTCAGCAATCGCGAGGTGCGCTGGCGCCCCAAGGAGTTCTGGCCGGCGGGCACCAAGGTGAGCGTGACCGTCGACGTTTTCGGCGTCGACCTCGGTGACGGGCTCTACGGTCAGCAGAACCGGTCCAGTGAGTTCACCATCGGCGACCGGGTGATCGCCACCGCCGACGACTCCACCAAGACGCTGACGGTCCGGCGTAACGGCGAGGTCGTCAACTCCATGCCGATCTCGATGGGCAAGAACAGCACGCCGACGCCCAACGGCGTCTACATCATCGGCGACCGCTACTCGCGCCTGATCATGGACTCCTCCACCTACGGCGTGCCGACCAACTCTCCCGAGGGTTACCGGCTCGAAGTGGACTGGGCCACCCAGATGTCCTACAGCGGTGTCTACGTCCACTCGGCGCCGTGGTCGGTGGGCTCGCAGGGATACGACAACGTCAGCCACGGCTGCCTCAACGTCAGCCCCGGCAACGCGCAGTGGTTCTTCAACAACACCAAGCGCGGCGACATCGTCGAGGTGCGCGGCACGGTCGGTTCGGTGCTCTCCGGAACGGAGGGCTTGGGCGACTGGAACATTCCGTGGTCGCAGTGGAAGGCGGGCAACGCCTTCGCCAACCGCTGACGGCGGCCGTCCCCCGCGGTGTGCATTCACCGTACGCTTAGGTTATTCTCAGCTTTGCTAGCCGGCGTCACGCTGGAGAAGGAGATGTCATCATGCAGGTTTCCGTTCGTTCGTACCTGACCGCGGGCACCGCGGCCGTCGTCGCGACCGGCGCCCTCGCCGTCGCCCCCGCGCTGCCGGGCACGTCGGCGCCCGTGATCGACCTGCCGGTGTCCACCACCGCAGCGGTCGCGCTGACCGGCTTCGATCTGCCCCTCGGCGACATCATCGGCTTCCTGCAGAACCTCGGCGTCGGCGCGGGCATCCCGACCGACATCCTCGGATTGCTGCCGCCCAACTTCGTCACGTCGATCATCACCGACTTCGCCGGTCAGGCCGCATCGCTGGCCTTCGGGGCAGCCGGTGATGTGCTGGGCTTCGTGGGCACCACGATCGGCGGTCTTCTCATCGGGCCAGACTCCATTCCGGCCCGCTTCGGCGTCGCGATCCTCAACATCCCGGCGGTGATCGGATCCGCTGCGCAGGCCCTGAGCGGCGGGGACATCGCCGGCACGCTGCAGACCCTCGTCGCTGGTCTCGCCGCCCCGGTGACCGGGATCGGCGAGGCTCTCATCGACGCCGCGACCTCTCTCGGCGACTTCGTGAGCACCACGGTCAACGACCTCGTCTCCGCGCTCCCGGCGGTCCTGCTGACCGCGGTCCAGAACGTCATCGGCGGCGATCTCGGCGCGCTGTTCGATCAGGTACGCGACGTCCTGACAGGCCTGCTGGGCATCGGCGGCGCTGCCGCCACCCCGGTTTCTGCGGCAGCCTCGGCCCGTCCGGCCGCGGTGGCCGCCGCGGCCGCCACCGCCGCTCCCGAGTCGGTCCCGGCCGCTCCGGCCGCCGATTCCGCGGCGCCGGCCGATACGACGGCCGTGGCTGTGGATGTGACTCCGGAAGCGCGGGCTGAGACCGCCGTCGTGGCGGCCGCCGACGGCGACGCGGCCGCCGCAGCCCCCGTGCGGGCACGCCGGGCGGCCGTCGCACCGCAGGCTGTGCAGCCCGCCGCCGCGGAGACGAGCGCTGTGGCGCCGGCGGCTCCGGAAACCGCAGCCGCTGAATCCCGGGCGTCGCGGGGGTCGGTGTCCGGGACGGCGTCGCGGGCCGGCGCGCACCGGGGCGCCAAGGCCGCCGCCGCCTCGGAGTAGTCGGCCGCGGGCCGGTGCCTCCGCGGGCACGGGTCAAGAACGACCACCCCCCGAAGGTCTGTCTCGCCTGCGGTCGGCCGTTCGAGTGGCGCAAGAAGTGGGCGCGCGACTGGGACAACGTCCGGTACTGCTCGGAGGGTTGTCGTCAGCGGGGCCGCGGCAGGCGCGATTGACCGTCCCCGATCAGGGCCCCGGTGATCGTGGCCCCGGTGATCAGGGCCCGGTGATCAGGGCCCGGTGATCAGGGCCAGGGTCCGCCGGGCGGGGGACCGCCCCCCGGCGGTGACTGGTTCTGCAGGATGCCCAGGCAGGTGCCCAGCGACCTGCCCGGAATGCAGGGGATCCCGGCGACGGTCGGCATCGAGTTGGGCGTGTAGCACTGGCCGGTGTAGGGGTCGGACACGAAGCCGCTCGGGCAGGCCGACGCAGGTGGCGCGGCTGCCATCGGAACGGCAAACACAGCGCCCGCGGCGACGGCCGCCGCGCACCAGGCTGCGACTCGGAGTCTGGACACGGTTGTCGAGCCTAGCGACGCTTGCGGTGATGCCGGTGGTGAAGGCCGACATATCGCAGAGGCGGCCCTGCGCGCCCGTGCTGGCCGTATCCTCGGCCCATGGGTGCGACCCCGGGCAAGAACCGGACACTGGAGCAGCGCCGCCAGGCGGTGTCCAACCTGTTCGACTTCCTGACCAAGGGCGGTATCGCCGACACCACCAGGATGCCTTCTGAGGTGATCGCCGAGGGGTACAAGTCCACCCTGCACCGCTATCTGCCCGTAGGTGTTCCACTCGACGGCGATCCGGTTCTACTGGTCCCCCCGTTGGGGTCGCAGTCGGCGTGCTTCGATCTGCGCCGAGGGTGTTCGCTGACCGAGCACCTGCTGGCCGGCGGCCGTCCCACCTATCTGGTGGACTACGGCGAAATGGGGCTGTCGGACCGAGATCTCGGCATCGAGTTCTGGGTCTCCGACGTGGTGCCCACCGCTATCAAGAAGGTGTCGGAGGATTCCGGGGGCAAACCGGTCCACCTGATCGGGTGGTGTCTGGGTGGGCTGATCGCCCTTCTCACCGCCGCCGCCTATCCGGAACTGCCGGTCAAGTCGGTGGTGATGGTCGCCAGCCCTTTCGACCTGAGCAAGCACCGCATGATCGCGCCACTGCGCACCGCGGGCCGCTACACCGGTGGCCGGGTCATCGGGGGCTTTTTGAAGATGCTGGGCGGGCTGCCGTCCCAGATCGTCGGACCGGCGTTCAAGGCGACGTCGCTGACGACCTACCTCAAGAAGCCGATCACGCTGATCAAACATCGCGACGACCGGGAGTTCCTGGCCCAGGTCGAGGCGGTGGACGGTTTGATGAACAGCATGCTCGCCTATCCCGGACGCGCGACCCTGCAGGTCTATCAGCGGCTGGTCCAGCGAAACGAGTTGGCGGACGGCAAGATTCAAGGCCCCACCAAGCTGGTCGATCTCGCCGATGTTCGGGTGCCGGTTATCAACATCGCCGGAACGAGCGATGTCCTGGTCCCTGTCCCGGTCGCCCATCATGTCGGGGACCTACTGCCCAACGCGCCGCAGGTGCGGCTGGAGACCGCCCCCGGCGGGCACCTCGGGGTGCTGACCGGACGGTCGGCCCCGACGACAACCTGGGTGATGATCGACGACTTCCTCGACAAGCAAGCTGTCTGAGCGCGGCTTCCCGCGTGTCCGTCAGGGATGGGTCGGGTGGTGCAGGCCGGTATGTTCGGGAACCGGCGGCGTCGCGATGTCCCCAAGGTAGGGAAAGGACAGATCCAGTACGAGGAAGAGAATGACCGCCACCAGGCCGCTGACGGTGAGCACCACCGTGTGATGCAGCCGCGCACTCTCCACGCCATAGGTGACGGCGGCAGCGACGACCAGGCCACTGGTCAGGCCCACGACCAACCACAGTGGCCATTTGACTCCCTGGTGGGTTTTGGCCTGGCTCAGTCGCTCGGTTCGGCCCTTGCTCATCGCCTCGAGGTTGGAGACCGTGGTGCTCAGAAAAGTCTTCTGCACGTCGGTCTCGGGCTGGATTTCCCGAATTGTCTTGTACAACTGCTTGAGTGCCTTATCGGCATCCGCGGAGAATTCGCCGCGGGCGGCCAGGGGCCATTCGGCGCGGGCGGCCTGCTCGTATGCCCTGAGGTCCTTACGGATCCGTTCCTGGTCGGCCGGGTCGAAAGCGAAACGGTCCCGCGCGATCTGGACGCCCGCCGCGACCTCCGACCTCACCAGGCCATCCGCGATCGCGACCTGGGACCACAGCCCGGAGACGATGAAGCCGACGAAGAACGCGTAGACGAAGCCGATCACACCGTAGGCGAATTTCAGGGCGTCGTTGTGCTGGTCGGTCTTCAGCATCGGAAACCGCCGGCGAACCAGAAGGCCGATTACGGTGGCCCCTCCGGCGACCAGGATGACGATGGAAGTCAGGAGCAGCCAGGAGGGAACGTGGATGATGAGCCACAGACCGATCTGCGCTCCCCAAGAGCGTTTGACATCGGAATCGGCACCCACCGCATGCGACTATAGCGGGCGGGCCGGCACGGTACGACTGTCCCTGCGGCTACCGCGCGAATCGCTTGATCTGCGCGATGATCCGCTCATTCAGCCCTCTCGGGAAACCGATGACCAGATCCGGGCAGTCGACGGCAATGGGCCTGCCCTGGCTGTAGGCGATCAGTTCGCGGGTCTCGGCCACCTGGTGGCTCAGCGTCACGATGAACTCGGAAAAGCTGACCAGGGGGCACACCACCAGCGTCGAGGTGTCCTGGGCCAGGACAGCGGCCCCTCGGGCGACGGGTGTGTGGATGCACATTTCGGCGGTGCTCAGCAAGCTGCTGTGGTAGCCCATCAGCTGGTCGGCGATGTGCCATATCCGGCTCGGATCGATGGGGCGCCCGTTCGTCGCGTCATTGACGAATGCGGCGAACACCGGTCCGCGCAGCAAGCCCTGGAGGTGCACGCGGTGCTCGGCGATCCGATGTGTCGCCTCCGATGCCAGTCCGGCGTAGGCCGTCGCGCTCAACGGCGCACCCGGCCGGGGCTGGTAGCCCGAGGCGCAGTCGCGCAGCCGGGATATGACGCGGTTGTGTTGCTGCAGAAGAGATGACACGAACGCGGCCCAAGCCCACAGCGGCGGCCGTCGGGCCACCAGGCGGTCGAGCTCACCCCGGGTCGAGACGACCTGCGCGATCGGTGCCGAGTTGGGGTCCGGCGGCAGGACGCGCCGAGGTGTCGGACCGAGGGGGCGGACCAGGTAGTTCTCGACCGCGACGAACAACTCCCTCGGCCACGGCCAGGGGCGGGTGAGGTCGGACTCGGCGGCAGGATTCCCGCGGGTGTGCCCGCCCACCGCGGTCACCGGGACCACGTCCGTCGACACGTGAGGTTCCGGGAATCACCGTTACCGGACATCGCCGGGGTTCCGTTTCGCGACACGGGGCCCCCGCTGTTTCCGCTGCCGGGCGGACAGCCCTTGCCGGGCGTCGGACTCCTCACTGTCTGATGTGAAATCCAGCGCGGCCATGCCGGTGTCGTTCGCGGCCGCTTGCTCCTCCAGGACGAAGCGGTGGTTCAGCGCGGCGGCTACCGAAACGTAGGCACTGATCTCTCCGTTGCAGCCCTGCTCGATGCGACTGACCAGCTGCCGTGAGACCCCGGCGCGCTGTCCCACATCACTTTGGGTCAGGTAAGCCTTCATGCGGGCTACCCGTAGCTGGGTGCCCATCGCTGCGAGTTGGTCCTGCACGCCATCCGACATTCCGACACAATATCATTACATTAAGTCATGGTAAAGGGGCTTGAGGTTATTACTGTGAGACGGGACGGCTGTCTGACGTGACGGGGTGGATTGCTGAACCGCACACGCCGCAGCGCCGCGCGGATCACTGGACGGGGCAGGCGTACTGTCTGGCCACGTCCAGCAGCCGCATCTGGGCCCCGGGGCCCACGACGCCCTGGGCGATCATCTCCCACCCGATGAAGCCGGGCACGCCGCCCTCGCAGGCCTGATGGGCAACGCGCCACGCGGTGTCGGGATTGAGGTTGAACCCGTTGCGCTGCAACCCCTCCAGGTAGGCGTCAAACTCCGGTGTGCCCTGGTCCGGTATCGCCCCGGCAGTGCCGGCCGCGGCGACCGCGAACACCACCGCCACGATCAGAGACACCATCAACCGCCGCATGTCCCTCCCCCCCTGGCCGTTTGTCGTCCCCAGATTTGCACATCATCTCCGCCGGGGCTGCCGGATGTTCGAACAGACCCGTCAGGCCAACCGGGAGCGTTCACCGGCCGATCTGCGCGATGCTCGACCCATGGACGAATCGCCCGCCGCGGACATCACGCTGGTGGATCCCGCATATCCGCCGAGTCGCAAGGCGCCGCTGGTGTGGGCCATCGGCGCGGCTATCCCCTTTCTGATGCTGGTGCCCGCGCAGTTGGCGTGGATCTCGCTAGATCGCCAGGCGGGGTGGTTGCACGCCTCAGCCGCTGTGCTGACGCTGTTGGGCATCGTCGCTTTCGTCGTGGTCGCACCGCTGTGGCGCTATCGAGTTCATCGGTGGGAGATCTCGCTGGCACCTGGGGCGCCGGCGGTGTACGTCCGCAGCGGCTGGATCACCCAGGAACGCCGCATCGCGCCCATCTCACGGGTGCAGACCGTCGATACCTACCGGGGCCCGCTGGACCGGTTGTTCGGGCTGGCCGACGTGACGGTCACGACGGCGTCCTCGGCGGGCGCGGTGCGCATCGTGGCGCTGGACTCCGAGGTCGCCGACCGGGTGGTGGCCCAGTTGACCGACATCGCCGCGATCGGCGCCGAGGACGCCACATGAGCCTGCCCGGCGGGGGGAGTCACCCGGCGCCCTGGCAGCGCCTGAGCCCACGGATGCTGCTGGTCCATCCCGTGCATGAGGTGCTGCGGCAACTCCCACTGGTGATCGGCTCGCTGTTTCTCGGATCGGCGACCGGGAATCCGTGGCTGGTGGCGCTGGCGCTGGCGCTGACGATCGCGGTCGGCGTGCTGCGGTGGTTCGTCACCTCCTACCGCATCGCCTCGGATGAGGTCCAGTTGCGCACCGGGGTGCTGCAGCGGAAGGTTCTATCGCTGGCGCGCAACCGGATCCGCTCGGTGTCCACCGACGCTCGGCTGCTGCACCGAATGCTGGGCCTGGCCGTGCTGAGGGTGAGCACCGGTCAGGAGGCCAGGGGTGACAGCGAGTTCACCCTTGATGCGGTTGCCGCCGACCAGGTGCCGCGACTGCGGGCCGTATTGCTGGCCGACTCACTGGGCGCACCCGAGCGGCCCGGACCACCCGGTCGGGTGCTGGCCCGCTGGCATCCGGGCTGGTTGCGCTACAGCCCCCTCAGTGTGACCGGTCTGGCAATGATAGGGGCAGCGGCGGGTATCGCTTATCAGGCGGGAGCGACTGCGGCGCTGCGTAATTCACCGCTGGCGCAATCGGGCGTCGACATCGCGCAACGCTTCGGTGCTGCCGCGACGGCCGCCGCTGCCGGGGCCGTGGTGCTGGCGGCCTCAGTGGTGTTGTCGGTGCTTCGATCCTTGGTGACCTACGGGAACCTGCTGCTGCGCCGCGATGCCGAGTTGCTGCACCTTGAGCACGGTCTGTTGCGGCTGCGCGAGAACACCTTCGACATGCGCCGGCTGCGCGGCGGAACGCTGCGCGAGCCGCTCGTGGTGCGGGCGCTGGGCGGGGCCCGGTTGGACGCAGTGATGACCGGCGTGACCGGAATCGGCGAGTCGTCCCTGTTGTTGCCGCCGTGCCCGGCGGGCACCGCTCACGCGGTGCTGGCCGACCTGACCGCCAAATCCGACGCGGCGACCGGGCCGCTGCGAGGGCACGGGCCGGCGGCGGCGCGGCGGCGCTGGACGCGGGCCTTGGCGGTCCCGGCGGTGCTGGCTCTGGTGGGCGTCATCGTGGAGCCGCCGGTGTGGTTGTGGGCGGTGTGGTCCGGGCTGACGCTGTGTTGCGGGTTGCTGGCCGCCGACCGCTCACGCTCACTGGGGCACCGGGTATCGGCCGGCTGGCTGATCACCCGGTCGGGCAGCCTCGAGCGCCGCCGCGACTGCATCGCCGGAGCCGGAATCGTCGGCTGGACGGTACGGCAGAGCTGGCCGCAGCGGCGTGCCGGGGTGGCGACGCTGATCGCGGCAACCGCAGCGGGCGTCAAGCAGTATCGGGTCGTCGACGTACCCGAGGAGCTGGCGTGGTCGGTTGCCGCAGCCGCGTCGCCGTGGGTGGCGCACAACCGCTGGGCACGGCGCTCAACCCGCTGAGGACGTTAAGCCTGTTCCGTCGTCGAGTCCGGCTGGGGCGGCGATGCCGCCGCGCAGATGCGGGTGGCGCTTCAGAAAGCCTTGATAGGCGGCCAGGTACACGGGATTGGGTTCGGCGATCGACACCGTTGCCCCGGCCGGCACCGCATCGGCGATATAGCCGAAGGTCTGGCCGTCCCCGGCGCCGATATCGAAGATCCGGCCGTCGGCGGGCACCTGCTCGGCCACGGTCCGCCGCAGCAGCGGAACGAACAGGTTCCGCTGGTCGGTGCCCAGCATCAGGACGCGCCCGAGCGGATCGGGTTTGAGTACCCGGGCGAACGCGTTGTGGTAGCCCCGGTAGGCATCGAGCCCGTCGAACTCGTTGGACACGATCTGCAGGGCGTCGTCCAACTGCGGAGCGAGATCCCGGCCCATGGCCCGGTCGATCTGAATCGGCATCGTCTCTGCTCCTCGTCCGCATTCCCGCACCCGACCCTAAGCGCCGTATCGACCGGGTCGGGTCGAATCGTTCGCGCAGTTCATCGACTGCAGTTGCCGGGCCACGGACTGCGCGATGCAGTGAGGGCATTGCAGTAGTTTCACCGATCCCTGCGGTGGTAGGGCTCGTCTAGCGTCGGCGGTTTGCGTGCTGTGGTGTCGACGCGGGATGGGACGACGTGGGATGGGATTTGGTGCAGAGATGATTCGGTTACGCGTGATGGCCGGTGCGGCAACGGCCTTGTGTTCCGCGATCGCGATCGCAGGGTGCGCAGGGGAGTCGGCTCCCAAATCCGATGCCGCCGGTTCTTCTCCACTGACGTACGTCGATGCCGGTGCGATCGATATCGCCGGCACGTGGGAGGGCGAGGCGTCGATCCTCACCGTCGACTCGGGTGCGATGCGCTCCTTCGGCCGCTATGAGATCACTGCGCCGATCGACGGGGTCTTCACAGTCCGCGAGACGCTGAATCTGGAGAAACCGTCCGAACTCGAGGAGGGGGCGCCTCCCGCGACGACCAGGCAGCAGGACTTGCTCGGGGTGATCAGTCCGGACGGATCGATCCGGATGGTGAAAATCACCGACGAGCAGTTCTTGCAGGGGTGGTTCACCGACAAGGACACCCTGCAGGTGGTGTTCACCGAGACCGGCGCCCATGCGGCGGTAGGCAAGCGGACGGCCTCTCGGGTGGGGTCCTGAACTGACCTGCGCCCTCATCGGGCGCCGCCGACGTCACCCTCGCGCAGAGCCAACAGTGCAGTGGTTTCACCGATCCCTGCGGGGGTGGGGGTGGCTTAGCGTCGTGTCGAGTTGGTGTGGGTGTCGAGGTGGGATGGGGTTCGGTCAGTGATACAGGGTCGTGGTGAACATCAGGACATGCCAGACCGCGGCGGGCGCGGGCGGGCCGGCGGGGGTCGGCGTCGGCTGTATTCCTGGGCGGGCGCGGTGGGTGTGGCTCTGGGCGTCGGGGTGGTCCTGACCGCAGGTGCGGGGGTTGCTTCTGCCGATGTCGGTCGGGCGGATTCCTCGGCACCGGGTTCTGGGGCGTCGGATTCGCCGGCGCCGGGTTCGTCGCCGTCGCGTTCCTCGAAGCCGGGTTCGGCGGGCCGGGTTTCCGGTGCGGTGTCGGCGCCGACGCCGGGTCCGACGCGGCCGGCGGGCAGTGCCCGAGTCCGCAACGATCCCGAGGACCTCGCGGCGCGTTCCATCCCGTCTGTCGCGATGGAACAGCAGAGCGGAGACGCAGATCCTCCGGGGGGCAGTTGGAGCGCCGGGGAGGGGGCGGCCGCGGTGGGGGTGTCGGTGGCACTGGCCCCAGCCGGCGGCATGGTGCAGTCCGTGGCGGGTGGGCCGAGCACGGTGCGCGTGGCCCCCGCGGCGTCGGCTGCGGGTGTGGCTGCGGCGGTCCCGACTCCGAACGCTCTGTTGGGGGCTGCGGTGGTTCCTTCTGGTGCGGTGTCGGGTGCTGCGGTTGGCTCATCGGGCTGGCGGCCGGGGCAGCTGATTTCGATCTTGTTCTCCGATGGCACCGCGGCGCGTCCGGATGCGGGTCTGCTGATCGGCAACGGGTACAGCTTTGATGCGTCCAGTTGCACCGGGTCGGCGGCCTGTGATGGTGGCGCCGACACCGATCCGCTGGCGCCAGCCGATTCCCCGGCGGCCTGGGCGCTGCTGGCCGCCGCCCGCCGCGAACCGCTGAGCAGGGCCGTCCGCAGTGCCCCGGCCACGCAGGTGACCTCCGCGGCGACGGTGCCCGGTGGCAGCCTCACCGTCAACCCGACTGTGACCATTGTCGACGGCATCATCCGGGGCTACCTGCAGGCCGTCAGTTCGCGCGGTTTGACGATGACCTACACCGCCCTCGGTGAGGCCTGCGGATTCGACTGCACGTTGGGCGAAAGCGGCGGCAAGATCAGCCTGGGCACGGTGCCGGTCAGCCCGCCGACGGTCCCACCGACAACTGACCCGCAGAGTTTCACGATCCTGCCCTACGCCAACTGGCTGGACGGGGGCGCCAAGGGCACCCAGACCTTCAGTGTGCGAGTCAGTGAAGTCACCGCCCTCACTACGTTTTTGACCGGCATTCCGCTTGTCGGGTTGGTGGCCGCACCCGTCATCGACCTGCTTCAGACGCTGCCCCTGATCGGCGACCTCCTCGCACCCCTTATCGGCGCGTCAGTGGTGGCCCGGATCACCGTCGATGTCGCGTCCCTGGCACCCTCGGACACCCCGGTGGCGTTGACCTACATGGTCACTTCTTTCGACGGCATCGGGATCAGCACCAACTTCTTCCCGGCGGCGGGCCTGAGTGCCGGGAGCACCGCACCAACGGTCATCACCATGTCGGGCCTCGGTGGGGGAGCATATTCCGATCCGTATACCGACCGCGTCTTCGACATCGAAGGACAGGAATACGATCTTCCATCCGTCGGGGTGCTTCGCAACGACGGCTACAACGTGGTGAGCGCGACCCCACGCGGCGTGCGGAACTCCGGGGGCATCATGCAACTGGACAACCCGTTCTTCGAAGGCCGCGACATGTCCGCGGTCATCGACTTCATCGCCGCGCAAACTCCCGCGACCCTCGACAGCCCCAACGACCCGGCGGTCGGCATGGTGGGCGCCTCCTACGGCGGCGGCATCCAGTTGGTGGCCGCCGGCACCGATCCGCGTATCGACGCCATCACGCCAGAGAACACCTGGAACTCACTGAACGCTTCGCTCTACCCCGACAACACCTGGAAGACGTCCTACGGGTCGGTGCTGTACCTGGCCTTGGTTGTCACCGGAGCCCGGGTCAACAGCCTGGTCCCCCGCGCAGTGCTCACCGGGAACCTTTTCGGCTGGATGTCCGAGACCGCGCAGGCGGCGTTGGCCAGCAGTGGTCCGACCGCGCTGCTGAACACGTTAAGGGTCCCCACGCTGCTGACCCAGGGAATCCAAGAGGCCCTGTTCCCGCTCCGGCAGTCGCTGGACAACGCGGAAACCATCCTCGGCAACGGCTCCGGCACCCCGGTCAAGGTGGCCTGGTACTGCGGCGGCCACGGACTGTGTCAGGACCCCCAAAACCCCGACCAGGAGGCGATCCTGCTGAGCGACACCCTCAACTGGCTTACCCAGTACGTCAAGCGCACCGGCACGCCCGCAGACGCCATCCCGAACTTCCAATGGTTCGACCAGCTCGGCGACTACTACTCGTCGGGCCTGCTGCCGTATCAGTCCGGGTTCAATGATCGCCCGGACATCACCGCCACCTCAACCGGAGGCCTGCTCCCGGTCGTTCCGCTCCTCGGCGGCTCGAACAGTTTCTTCGCACTGCCCTACTCGCTCGGCGGCGGATCCTTGGCGCGCAACGCGATCAATGTGCCGGTCGCAGTCGGGCCAGGCACACAGGTTGTCGGTGCGCCCGCGGTGAGCATCACCTACGAGGGTCTGGGCACCACCCGGGCGGTCTTCGCGCAAGTCGTCGATGACAGCACCGGCCGGGTTCTCGGTAACGTCGTTACTCCGGTGCCGGTGACGCTGGACGGCAGGCAACACACGCTGACCATGGACCTGTCGGACATCGTCTACACCAACGCAAGCGCGGACTCCCGCACGCTGACCGTGCAGATCACCAGTTCAGCGACGGCCTTCGAAAACTTCACCTCGTTCGGGCTGATGGATATCTCAGATATCACCGTGACGATGCCGAATCGCACGGTCTAGAACACCGCCTGGGCGATCATCTCCGCGCCCGCCGCGGGCTGGTCGACGCCGTCGATCTCGATGGTGTGCTTGACGATCAGATTGGCCCGGCCGTCGCCGGCCCGTCGGCGCTTGTTGATGGCGGTGACATAGCCGTCGTTGTACCCGGTGTCGCCGCCGGACTCGACGAACCCCGCAACGACCACCGCGGCACCGAAACCGGCAGGCAGAAACGATTTGCCGAAAGTTACCGACCAGTAATGTCCAAACTCAGGCGGTGCGACCGGCGGGGCGGGCGGGGCACGCCCAGCAACCGGCACGGGCCAGCCCGGCCGCGACGGCCGCGACGGCTGAGACCGGACCGGCGCAACGTTTGGATGGGCAGCCCGGCTTCGGGCGGCGGTGCATGTCCACCTTCGTGGCTTTAAGTTCGACTGGCTGGTACCGGCACAAGGATCCGTGAAATCTGCAATCTGCCTCGAGGCTGAACTGGGCACGCGGCGTGGGCGTCACCGGCGCCAACGGCTAACCGGGCTGACACCCGCATCGCGGGATCCGTCGACAGTGCAGGCGGCACTGCCGCGGAATTGCCTCAGGACTCCCGCGCTGAATCGAGTTCGGAGTCGTAGCGACGAAGCGCCTCACTGAGCCCGGCGCGGCGGGCGATGCCCAGCGTGCGGAACAACCGGTACAGGTGGGAGTCGACGGTGCGTGGTGAGAGGCTGAGTTCGGCGGCGATCTGTTTGGTGGTCTGCCCTGCGGCGGCGAGTTCGGCAACCCGGCGCTGCTGGGCGCTGAGCGGGTCCGGTTGGCCCAGGGATCGTTTCACCGACGCGCCGGCCGCCCGCAATTCGGCGCGGGCCCGTTCGGCCCAGGGTTGGGCGCCAAGACGATCGAAGCCGTCGACCGTCAGTTCGAGCGCGGCCCGCGCCTCGGTGTGGCGGCGCACCCGCCGCAGCCACATCCCCTGGGCCAGAGCGATTCTGGCGTGATCGAAGGGGAACTCCGCGATACCGGGGTGGGTCAGCGCGGCCCGGTGGAGCTCATCGGCGTCGGTGTCCGGCGATGTCATCGCTGCGATCGCCAGGGTCAGCGCCGCCGCCCGCGCCGACACCCCGGCCAGATTCAGCCGCGTCGCCTCGTCGGCGAGCGCGCGGGCCTCCGCCTCGGCGCCCTGCGGGGGCTGCTGAGAATCAGCGACGAGGACTACACCGCCTACATGCGGTCCTATGGCGAGTTGTTCGTCGACTCCCCGGAGAACACCCGGGCTGACTACGAAGCCGGACTGGAGTAATCCCAGGACAGGGTCCTCACCGGGGTCATTCGGATGTAGGCGGCGCCCGCTCGGGGTTCGGTGGGCCATTCGGACTCCGGCACGCCCCGCGCCCGGGCGCCTGCCCTCGCGAGCTCGAGGGCCTCGCTCCGTTCGCGGACGATGCGGGCGTGACCTTGGAACATGACTCCCCGGATGTCGGCCATGCTGGAGCCGTCTTCGAGAACAACGCTCACGTTCGGGTTGCGTTCGATGTTGGCGACCTTGCGTGTTCCGTCGCGCACACCCATGACGATGTCGCGTCCGAGGCGGAAATAGCCGAGAGGCACCGAGTGCGGGAACCCGTCCTTGTCGATGGTGCTCAGAATCGCCCAGCACGGGCGGCTGTCAAGGTACTCCTCGATTTGCTCGGCACTGAGTTTTCCCGGCACCAGAAGAGGTTAACAAGAGCGAAATCGGCGCTCGGCGTGACGTGTTCGGCGGCCGGCTCGGCTGCCTGTGCGCGGTTGGCGGCTGACAGTGCCGGGGGCCGGCGCTCCAGCACAACAGAAAACCGCCCCTGAATCCCTCAGGGGCGGCTTCCCGCAACGGGGTGGCTGACGGGACTCGAACCCGCGACACCCAGGATCACAACCTGGTGCTCTACCAACTGAACTACAGCCACCATCGCTGCCTCGGGCAGCCTTCCGATCCTAGCCGCTTTCGGCTTCGGCAGCGGAATCGGTTTCGGCACTCGCCTCGGACGGCCCCCCCAACTCGGCCACCGCATCGGCGATCTCGCTGGTAGACGGCCCCGGAGCCGGTACGAACGCCGTGCGCCGGTAGTACCGCAGCTCGCGGATCGACTCCTCGATGTCGGCCAGGGCGCGGTGCGCGAGTCCCTTGTCGGGCTGTCCGTAGTAGATCCTCGGATACCAGCGCCGGCACAGCTCCTTGATGGAGCTCACGTCGATCATCCGGTAGTGCAGGTAGGCATCCAGGGTGGGCATGTCCCTGGCAATGAAACCCCGGTCGGTGGCGATGGAATTCCCGGCCAGCGGCACCGTCCCCGCCGACTTGATGTGGGTGCGGATGTAGTCCATCACCATGTCCTCGGCAGCGGCGACGTCGACGGTCGAGGCCCGCACCTCCTCGGTGAGGCCGGAGCGGGCATGCATCCTGGCGACGACCTCGACCATCCCGTCCAGCGCCGCGTCATCGGCGTGGATCACCACGTCGACCCCCTCGCCGAGCACATTGAGTTCGGCGTCGGTCACCAGGGCGGCGATCTCGATCAGCCGGTCGGAGCGCAGGTCCAGCCCCGTCATCTCGCAGTCGATCCATACCAATTCATCCACCACAGCGATCAACACTAGGCGGGCCCGGCAAGTAGTGTCGTAGCGGCCGGAGACTGGCTCACACCGACGGGAGAGGGTTCATGACGGAAGCGACGGCGACGCCTGCCCAGCAGATCGCCGCCGGGTATGCCACCACCGGGGCGGCGCTGGAGCTCGGCTCGGTGATGGTGGGCGGTGAGGCCGATCCGGGTGCCCAGGTCCGTATTCCGCTGTCGATGATGAACCGGCACGGGCTGGTGGCCGGCGCCACCGGCACCGGCAAGACCAAGACCCTGCAGGTCATCGCCGAACAACTGTCCGCCGCCGGGGTGCCGGTGGTGATGGCCGACTTCAAGGGGGACCTGTCCGGGCTGTCCCGGCCAGGGGAGGGCGGCGAGAAACTCGACCAACGCGCCGCGCAGACCGGCGACGACTGGGTCGCCACGCCCTACCCGGTGCAGTTCCTGTCGCTGGGCACCGGCGGTATCGGTGTGCCGGTGCGCGCGACGATCTCCGCCTTCGGCCCGATCCTGCTGTCCAAGGTGCTCGGGCTCAACCAGAACCAGGAGTCCACACTCGGGCTGATCTTCCACTACGCCGACCAACAGGGCCTTCCCTTGCTGGACCTCAAGGATCTGCGCTCGGTGATCACCTTCCTGACCACCACCGACGAGGGCAAGGCTCAGCTCAAGACGCTCGGTGCGGTGTCCAGCCAGACCGCCGGGGTGATCCTGCGCGCGCTGGTCAACCTCGAGGCCGATGGCGGCGACACCTTCTTCGGGGAGCCCGAACTCGAAGCCGGGGATCTGTTGGACGTCGATGAGCAGGGCCGCGGAACGATCACCCTGTTCGAACTCGGCGACCAGGCCGCCCGTCCGGTGATGTTCTCCACCTTCCTGATGTGGGTGCTGGCCGACCTGTTCAACTTCCTGCCCGAGGTCGGCGACGTCGAGAAGCCCAAGCTGGTGTTCTTCTTCGACGAGGCGCACCTGTTGTTCAAGGACGCCTCCAAGGCCTTCCTGGCTCAGGTCGAGCAGACCGTGAAGCTGATCCGTTCCAAGGGCGTCGGGGTGTTCTTCTGCACCCAGCTGCCCACCGACGTGCCCAACGCGGTGCTCTCGCAGCTCGGCGCCCGCGTCCAGCACGCGCTGCGTGCTTTCACCCCCGACGACCAGACCGCCCTGAAGAAGACGGTTCGGACCTATCCGAAGACCAAAACCTACGATCTGGAAACCGATTTGACCGCGCTGGGCATCGGTGAGGCGATCGTCACGGTGCTCTCCGAGCGGGGCGCCCCCACCCCGGTGGCGTGGACCCTGCTGCGGCCTCCGCGATCGCTGATGGACACCATCGGCCCGGACTACATCAAGGCCGTCGCGCAGTCCGGCCCGTTGTTCCTCAAGTACGGCCAGACCGTGGACCGCGAGTCGGCCTACGAGATGCTGGCCGCGCAGATGGAGCCGCCACCGTCAGAGCACCAGGCCGATGAACCGATCGACCTTCCGCCGATCGTCCCGACCGGTTTCGAGGTCCCGCCGATGCCGGCCCCGGTGGAGAGGGCCGAACCGGGAATGCTGGAGAAGATGATGGACAACCCGGCCTTCAAGAGTGCGATGCGCTCGGCGGGCACCGTGATCGGACGGGAGATCACCCGCAGCATCTTCGGCACAGGACGTCGCCGCCGCTGAGGCACTGGTCTGACCACTTGACCTTTGTCCGGTGAGTTGTCAGGCTGGTGGCATGGCCCTGCAGCCGGTCAACCGGCGCTCCGTTCCCGAGGACGTCTTCGAGCAGATCCTCACCGAAGTCCTCAGCGGCGAGATGAAACCCGGAGAGCCGCTGCCCAGTGAGCGTCGGCTGGCCGAGGTGCTGGGGGTGTCGCGTCCGGCGGTGCGCGAGGCGCTCAAGCGGGTCGCCGCCGCCGGCTTGGTGGAGGTCAGACAGGGCGACGCCACCACGGTGCGCGATTTCCGCCGGCACGCCGGATTGGACCTGCTGCCGCGACTGCTGCTGCGCGACGGCGAATTGGACACCGCAGT
Source organism: uncultured Mycobacterium sp. (assembly GCA_964447215.1). Lineage (GTDB taxonomy): Bacteria > Actinomycetota > Actinomycetes > Mycobacteriales > Mycobacteriaceae > Mycobacterium. The sequence goes on along the minus strand of CAYURT010000002.1, from coordinate 43,031 downwards.
GATCCGCAGCATCCTCGAAGCCCGCCTGCACAACGGGCCCAAGGTCGCCGAACTGGCGGCCCGGCGACGCCCGGCGGACCTCCCCGAGCGTCTCGAGGCCTCGATCGGGGACCTGCACAACGACCCGGACCCGGTCGGGCAGCAGCGGCACGCCCTGGCGTTCTGGGATCACGTCGTCGATGGTGCCGACTCCATCGTTTTCCGGCTGATGTTCAACACCCTGCGGGCCGCCTACGAACCGGCGCTGCCGGCTCTGGCCATGATGATGGCCGCCGAAGTCGGCAACGTCGCGGCCTATCGGCGGCTCGCCGATGAGATCGGAGCCGGTGAGCCCGGCCCCGCCGAGGCCGCAGCGCGCGCGCTGCTCGAACCTGCCACCCGCACCCTGCTCACCGCCCTGGGCGAGATGGAGGAAGCACGATGACACCGACCCGAACCGGCCGGCGGGGCATGACACTGACCGACGCCGCCCGTGAATTCTGGCGTCACCCGACGCCGTGGCTGTTGGCGGGGGCGCTGGCCGCCGCCGTCGTCGCGCGGATCGCGCTCGGTGACTGGAGATGGAGCGACGCGGTGCTGCCGGTGGTGGTGCTGGCGGTGTTTCCCTTCGTGGAGTGGGTGATTCACGTCGTCGTCCTGCACTGGCGTCCCCGCCGCATCGCCGGGGTGATGATCGACCCGGTGCTGGCTCGCAAACACCGTGAGCACCACTCCGATCCGCGGGTCGTCAAGCTCATCTTCATTCCGCTGCAGTCGCTGGCCGGCGCGTTCGCCGCCGCTCTGATCGTCGGGCTGGTGCTCATTCCGCGCACCGCCCTGGGTGTCACCTTCCTGGTGACCGTGGCCGCGATCGGCATGGTCTACGAGTGGACCCACTACCTGGTGCACACCGACTACAAGGCAAAGACCGCCTTCTACCGCGCGATCTACCGCAACCACCGGCAGCACCACTTCAAGAACGAGCACTACTGGTACGCCGTGACCACCCCCGGGCTGGCCGACCGGGCGCTGGGAACCTATCCGGACCCGCAGACCGTCCCGACCTCGCCGACCGCCAGGAACCTGTTCTCCCGGGTTTAGTCCCCGCCCAGCTTCTTGTAGACCGCCCCGACGATCGGGGTGACGATCGCCCGCGGCGCATACCCGCTGGCCACTGACATGGCCTTGGACGTCAGCCCCGGAACCACCCGCATCTTGTTGCGCTCCAGGCCATCCAGAGACAGTTGCGCGGTGTGCTCCACCGAGATCCACAGGAAGTCCGGGATCAGCCGGTCCACCAGGGACGCCTCGGACGGATCGGGCATCTCGGCGCGCACCGGGCCGGGCGCCAGCAGCGTGACATGCACCCCGCTGTCGCGCAGTTCCCCGCGCAGCGACTCGCTGAAGGTGTTGACGAAGGCCTTGGTGGCGGCGTAGGTCGCGTTGTTGGGGATGGGTGAGTTCCCGGCGGCCGAGCCGGAGATCAGGATCCCCCCGGCCCGCCGGGCCAGCATGCCGGGCAGCACCGCCAGCACCAGGTCGTGCACGCCGAGCACATTGAGGGCGACCTGATCGCGCTCCGCCGCCGGATCCTGCCGGGCGACCGGACCGAATGTCGCCGTACCGGCGTTGGCGCACAGGATCGAGATGTCGCGCTCAGCCAGTTCGGCGGCCAGTCCGGCCCGCTGGCCCGCGTCGGCCAGATCGACCGCGCGCACCTCCACCGTCACCCGGTACCGCTCGGTGAGGCGGGCGGCGAGGTCTGCCAGGACCTCCGCCCGACGGGCGGTGACGATCAGGTTGTGGCCGCGGGCGGCCAGTTCGGTGGCCAACGCCTCGCCGATGCCCTGGGAGGCTCCGGTGACGACCGCGCGGCTGTGGGGGGATGGCTGGGGGACTGGCATCCGGCAATCGTAGGCGGCTGGCTAAGGTGGCCCGCATGAGCAGGCCCACGGTGCTGGCCTGGGCGCTCTGGGATTGCGGGGTCACCGGGCTCAACGCCATCGTGATGACCTTCGTGTTCTCGGTCTACCTCACCGGAACGGTGGGCGCGGACCTGCCCGAGGGACCGTCGGCGGCAAGCATGCTGGGCCGGGCGTTGACCGTCTCGGGCGTCGCGGTGGCCCTGCTCGCCCCGCTGATCGGGGCGCTGGTGCAGGCCCCCCAGCGCCGTCGTCCCGCGCTGACGACGCTGACCCTGCTGGCGGTGGCATCCACCGCCGCGATGAGCCTCATCCGCGACGACCCCCGCTACCTGCTGCCCGGTCTGGTACTGCTGGCGGTGACGGCGGCGTTCTGCGACCTGGCCACCGTGCCCTACAACTCGATGCTGCGGGAGCTGACCACCCCGCAGAACGCCGGACGGGTCTCGGGGCTGGGCTGGGCGGCCGGCTACACCGGCAGCGTGGCCCTGCTGATCGTCGTCTACCTGGGCTTCGTCCGCGGCGACGGTCCGCTGCGCGGAGTGCTGCAGTTACCGGTGGCCGACGGCGGGAACGTCCGTGCGGCCATGATCATGGCGGCCGGTTGGCTGCTCGTGTTCGCCCTGCCGCTGCTGAGCACCGCCGGTCGACTCACCGGAGGGACCGACGCCCCCGTCCGCATCGCCGGACCGCTGGCCGGGTACCGCCAGATGTGGGCCGATCTGCGGTCAGAGTGGCGACGGGATCGCAACCTGGTCTACTTCCTGGTGGTCAGCGCGGTCTTCCGGGACGGCGTGGCGGCCATCTTCGCCTTCGGCGCGGTGCTGGGCGTCGGGGTGTACGGCATCTCCCAGGCCGACGTGCTGATCTTCGGCGTCGTCGCCTCGACGGTGGCCGCGGCGGGCGCACTCGCGGGGGGCCGCCTCGATGACCGGGTCGGGGCCAAGCCGGTGATCGTCGTCTCGCTGATCGCGTTGATCGTGGTCGGCCTGACCCTGATGGCGCTGTCGGGCCCGCTGGCGTTCTGGGTGTGCGGGCTGTTGCTGTGCCTGTTCGTCGGCCCGACGCAGTCCGCGGCCCGCACACTGCTGCTGCGGATGACGGCGAAAGGCAAGGAGGGCACGGTCTTCGGGCTCTACACCACCACCGGTCGAGCAGTGGCCTTCCTGGCTCCGTGGCTGTTCTTCGTCTTCGTCGACGCCTTCGGCGCCGACCGCGCGGGTCTGGCCGGCATCTGCCTGGTGCTGGCCGTCGGCCTGGCCGGGATGCTCGCCGTCCGCGTCCCGCGCCGGACGGTGTGGGCTTAGCCGATCCCGGTGCAGATGGTCAGGCCGCGGCCGGTCCGCTGCCGCACCTGTGCGCCGTCGACGCTGACACTGCACGTGACGTCGCGGCCGATGTTGACCACCGCGACGCTGGCCGAACTCTTGGCCGGCGCGGCGAGGGTGACTTCCTTGCTCCACGGCAGAGCCACGTTGAACTCGGTCTGCATCACCCCGCCGGAGTCGACATAGGTGATGTTGATCGCCCTGCCCTCGCCGCTGACGGAGTAGACCACGGTCTCGGTTCCGCCCGGGCCGGGGGCCGGGGCCGGTATTCCGGGCGGGCCGGGTTCGCCGGTCGCGGTCGGCCCCGGTGACGGTGCGCGGGTCGGCTCCGGAAAGACGGTGATCGTCGTCGGTGCCGGCCGCTTCGTGGTCGGAAACGGTGGAGTCGTCGGCATGGTCGGCTCGGCCCCGGTCTGCGGCATGGGGGCCACCACCGTCGATTCCCGGGAGGAGTTGCTCACGATCACCAGCGCGATGATCAGCGCGGCGACCAGCAGCACCACGGCCGCGGCTGCCACCCACAGCCAGCGCGGGGATCTCGGCGGCTGCGGCGGCGGTGGCGGCGGCGCGGGCTGGTAGCCGGTCTCGGGCTGCCAGTACGGGGTGTACTGCGGCTGGGTCTGCGTCGGGTACTGGCCCTGGTAGGTGGGGCCCCAGTACTGGCCGGAGTAGGCCGGGTCGGCGTCGGACGGGTAGTCCTGCGTTTCCGGGTTCGAATCCGACCAGGGGTTGCTCGTGCCCACCCGAGCAGGTTACCCGCGCCCGCCGCCGCCCGGCTGGAGGCCGGTCAGCGCCGCCAGCGTCATGGCGCGCAGCACGAGCCGGGAACGGCCCCGGTCCGCGGCCGGCTTGAGGCTGTGCGCGGTCGAGTTGAGCAGTCCGAACGCGGCGTGGGCGAGCACCCTGGCGTCGTCGTCGCCGAGCCGCTCATCACGTCCGCGCAGGGTGCCGGCCCAGAGTTCGACATAGCGTCGCTGGGCCTGGCGGACCTGGCGCTGGGCGGAGGCCGGCAGGTTGGCCAGGTCACGGTCCTGGATGCGGATCAGATCCGGCTCGGCGATCGCGAAGTCCAGATGGAAGTCGACCAGCGCGGCCACCGCGTCGGCCGGTTCCGGCGTATCGGCCAGCACCGCCTGCGCGCCGGCCAGCAGGCCGGTGCTGACGTCGACCAGCAATTCGACCAGCATGGCCTCCTTGTTGGGGAAGTGCCGGTAGATCGCCGGTCCGCTCACCCCCGCGGCCGCGCCGATGTCCTCGAGCCGGACAGCGAGATAGCCGCGTTCGGCCATCAGCCGCTTGGCCGCCGCCAGCAGCTTCCAGCGGCGGTCGGACTTGAGCCTGCTGCGCTCGGTGACGGCGGTCATGGCGTCCTCCCGATACCCGGTTACCCGATTTGGGTTAATCTCCGCTAACCTAGCATCGGTTAACCGTCATTAACTCCCCGGAAACCCCAGGACTGCACAGATGGCATCACCGGCCGCCAACCGCGAGGCGCACCTCGCGCTGGTCGCGCAGCTGCGGGCGAAACTGGCCGCGGCCGCTCTCGGCGGTCCGCAGCGGTCCCGGGACCGCCACGTCGAACGCGGAAAACTGCTTCCCCGCGACCGGGTCGACGGCCTGCTCGACCCGGGCAGCCCCTTCCTGGAGGTCGCCCCACTGGCCGCCGAGGGAATGTATGACGGCGACTGCCCTGCGGCCGGGATCATCACCGGCGTCGGCCGGGTGTCGGGCCGGGAGTGCATGGTCGTGGCCAATGACGCGACGGTCAAGGGCGGCACGTACTACCCGGTCACGGTCAAGAAGCACCTGCGAGCCCAGGAGATCGCCGCCGCGAACCGGCTGCCGTGCCTCTACCTGGTCGACTCCGGCGGGGCGTTCCTGCCGCGCCAGGACGAGGTGTTCCCCGACCGCGACCATTTCGGTCGGATCTTCTACAACCAGGCCACTATGAGCGCGGCCGGTATCCCGCAGATCGCCGCGGTTCTGGGTTCCTGCACCGCCGGCGGCGCCTACGTGCCGGCGATGAGCGACGAAGCGGTGATCGTGCGTAACCAGGGCACCATTTTCCTGGGCGGCCCGCCGCTGGTGAAGGCCGCCACCGGCGAGGTGGTCACCGCCGAGGAACTCGGCGGCGGGGATCTGCACGCCAAACGGTCCGGCGTCGCCGACCATCTGGCCCGCGACGACCGCGAGGCTCTGGACATCGTTCGGCGGATCGTGAGTACCCTCGGGCCGCCGTCGAGTCCACCGTGGCCGGTCCGGCCGGTCGTCGACCCGATTGCCGACCAGCGCGAGTTGTACGACGTGGTGCCGGTCGACGCCCGGGTGCCCTACGACGTTCACGAGGTCATCACCCGCATCGTCGACGGTGGCGAGTTCGCCGAATTCAAGGTCGAGTACGGCCCCACGCTGGTCACCGGCTTCGCCCATCTGCACGGCCATCCCGTCGGGATCATCGCCAACAACGGGGTGCTGTTCAGCGAATCCGCTCTCAAGGCGGCGCATTTCATCGAGTTGTGCGACAAACGTGTCATCCCACTGGTGTTCCTGCAGAACATCTCCGGGTTCATGGTCGGCCGGGACTACGAAGCCGACGGCATCGCCAAGCACGGGGCCAAGATGGTGACCGCGGTCGCCTGCGCCCGCGTGCCGAAGTTCACCGTCGTGATCGGCGGTTCGCACGGGGCGGGCAACTACTCGATGTGCGGTCGGGCCTACTCGCCGCGTTTCCTGTGGATGTGGCCCAATGCCCGGATCTCGGTGATGGGCGGCGAGCAGGCCGCCTCGGTGCTGGCCACCGTCCGCGGCGAGATGACCCCCGCGGAGGAAGAGGCCTTCAAAGCCCCCATCCGGGAGCAGTACGAGCAGCAGGGCAATCCCTACTACTCCACGGCGCGGCTGTGGGACGACGGGGTTATCGACCCGGCCGACACCAGAACCGTTCTCGGGCTGGCGCTTTCGGCGGCCGCCAATGCGCCGCTTGAACCGGTCTCCTACGGCGTGTTCAGGATGTGACCACGATGGCCTGTTTCTCGACGGTCCTGGTGGCCAACCGCGGAGAGATTGCGGTCCGGGTCATCCGCACCCTCAAAGCCATGGGCATCCGCTCGGTGGCGGTCTACAGCGACGCCGACGCCGGTGCCCGGCACGTGGCAGAAGCCGACGTCGCGGTCCGGATAGGGCCGCCGCCGGCCCGGCTGAGCTACCTTGACATCGACGCCGTCATCGCTGCCGCGCTGGGCACGGGCGCGCAGGCCGTGCATCCCGGCTACGGGTTCCTCTCGGAGAACGCTGATTTCGCCGCGGCGCTGCAGCGCAACGGTCTGGTCTTCATCGGGCCGCCCATCGCCGCCATCGCGACGATGGGCGACAAGATCGCCGCCAAGACCGCGGTGGCCGCGTTCGGGGTTCCGGTGGTGCCCGGGCTCGCCGAGCGCGGTCTGTCCGACGCCGACCTGACCGCCGCAGCGGCCGACATCGGATACCCGGTGCTGGTCAAACCCTCCGCGGGCGGCGGCGGCAAGGGCATGCGGCGTGTCGACGACCCGGCCGACCTGCCCGCGGCACTGGCCTCGGCGCGCCGGGAGGCGGCTGCCGCCTTCGGTGATGGCACCTTGTTCCTCGAGCGTTTCGTGCTGCGGCCCAGGCATATCGAGGTCCAGGTTCTCGCCGACGGCCAGGGCGGGGTGCTGCACCTCGGCGAGCGCGAGTGCAGTCTGCAGCGACGCCATCAGAAGGTGATCGAGGAGGCGCCCTCGGCGCTGCTGGACGATCAGACCAGGGCCCGGATCGGCGCCGCGGCCTGTGACACCGCCCGCAGCGTGGACTACGCGGGCGCGGGCACCGTCGAGTTCATCGTCTCCGGTGACCGCCCCGACGAGTTCTTCTTCATGGAGATGAACACCCGGCTGCAGGTCGAGCACCCGGTGACCGAGATGGTCACCGGCTGGGATCTGGTCGAGTGGCAGGTCCGGATCGCCGCCGGGGAGCCGCTGGGCGTCGGCCAGGAGGCCATCGCCCTGCGCGGACACGCCGTCGAGGCCCGGATCTACGCCGAGGACCCGGCCGGGGGCTTCCTGCCCACCGGAGGCCCGGTGCTTGCGGCGGCCGAGCCGGACGGACCCGGCATCCGCGTCGATTCCGGGCTGTCCGCGGGGACGACGGTCGGCAGCGACTACGACCCGATGCTGGCCAAGGTCATCGCCCACGGCCGTGACCGCGACGAGGCGTTGCGCCGCCTGGACGCCGCCCTGGGCCGGACTGCGGTGCTCGGCGTGGGCACCAACGTCGATTTCCTGCGCTCGGTCCTGGCCGACCCCGACGTGGCGGCGGGACGCCTGGACACCGGCCTGCTCGAACGGCTGGACTACCGGCCCGCCCCGGTCACCGACGGAGTGCTCATCGCCGCCGCGGCGTTCCGCTGGCTGCAGCGCTGGCCGGCCGGGCCGGCCGACCTCTGGGAGACCCCCTCGGGCTGGCGGCTGGGAGAGCCGGCGGCCACCAGCATCCGGCTCAGCGGCGGCCGGCGTCTCGACCATGTCCACATCACCGGCGACCCGCAGCGGGCGCAGGTACGAATCTCCGACGGCCAAAGTCTCTCCCTGACCGCACGCCTGGACGGCGCAGACCTCAGCATCACCGTCGACGGCGTCCACGGCCACTACCTCGTGGCCGCCGACGGGCACCGGATCTGGCTGGCCGGCGACGGCGGCACGGCGATGCTCGAGGAGGTTCGCGAAGCCTCGGTGCGGCCGGACGACGAGCAGGGTGGCGACGCCGAGATCACCAGCCCGATGCCGGGTTCGGTGGTCGCGCTCGGGGTCCTCGACGGAGAATCTGTGGAGGCCGGTGCCGTGGTGGTGGCGGTCGAGGCAATGAAGATGGAACACGCGCTGCGAGCCCCGGCCGGAGGCGTCGTCGAACTTCTGGTCGCGCTCGGAGACCAGGTCAAGGTGGGCCAGTCGCTGGCCCGGATAACCATGGAAGAAGGCGGTCAATCATGAGTGAATTCCTCTCCACCGGAACACTTCCGGACCACTACCAGCAGCTGGCCAAGACCGTGGCGGACTTCGCCTCCCAGGTCGTCGCCCCGGTCGCGGCCCAACACGACGCCGACCACTCGTTCCCCTACGAGGTGGTTGCCGGGATGGCAGAGATGGGTCTTTTCGGTCTGCCGTTCCCGGAGGAGTACGGCGGGATGGGTGGCGACTACTTCGCGTTGTGCCTGGCGCTGGAGGAACTGGGCAAGGTGGACCAGAGCGTGGCCATCACGCTGGAGGCCGGGGTGTCGCTGGGTGCGATGCCGGTCTATCGCTTCGGCACCGAGGACCAGAAACAGGAATGGCTTCCCACGCTGGCCGGAGGTCAGGCGCTGGGCGCCTTCGGCCTCACCGAGGCCGGCGGGGGCACCGACGCCGGGGCGACCCGGACCACCGCACGCCTCGACGACGGACACTGGGTCATCAACGGCTCCAAGCAGTTCATCACCAACTCCGGGACCGACATCACCCGGCTGGTCACCGTCACCGCCGTCACCGGCGAGAACCGGGAGATCTCCGCCATCCTGGTGCCGGTCCCGACGCCGGGCTTCACCGCCGAACCGGCCTACAACAAGGTCGGGTGGAACGCCTCGGACACCCACCCGCTGACCTTCGACGACGTCCGGGTGCCCGAGGAAAACCTGCTCGGGGAACGCGGCCGCGGATACGCCAACTTCCTGCAGATCCTCGATGAGGGCCGCATCGCCATCGCGGCGGTGGCGACCGGCGCCGCGCAGGGATGTGTCGACGAGTCGGTGCGCTATGCCGGCGAACGGGCCGCGTTCGGCCAGCCGATCGGGCGGTACCAGGCGATCGAATTCAAGATCGCCCGGATGGAGACCCGGGCGCACGCCGCGCGGGCGGCCTACTACGACGCCGCCGCGCTGATGCTGGCCGGAAAGCCGTTCAAGAAACAGGCGGCGATAGCCAAGCTGGTGGCCAGCGAGGCCGCGATGGACAACGCCCGGGATGCCACCCAGATCCACGGCGGCTACGGCTTCATGAACGAGTACACGGTGGCCCGGCACTACCGCGACAGCAAGATCCTGGAAATCGGCGAGGGCACCAGCGAGGTGCAGCTGATGCTCATAGCCCGCGAACTCGGCCTGCGATAGGGTGTGACCGGCGCCACAGTTGGTTGTGGTGTCGGTCAACGGCCGATCCCAGGAGGTCCGGTGCGCTCCGAGGTCTCCGGATACGCCAAGTGCATCGGACGGGTCGGCGCGCTGGCGGTCTTCCTCGGCGTCGGCGTGTGGGTGGGGATGCCAGCCGCGGCCGCCGAGGACCGCGGTGCGGGCGCCCGGGATCCGTCGCCGAGTTCGGCCGGGCAGTCGGTGCGCTCGCCGGAGTCGCCGGCGGCGGGTCCGCGGCGGGTCTCGTCACAGAGAGCGCAGCAGAGAACGCAGCCGAGAGTTCAGCAGGGAACGAAGCGGGGCGGCCTGGACGTCGGCGGTGCGGCCGCGCGCGCCTCGGCGGCCCCGCCCGTATCGCCCGGCCGCCCGGCCCGGGCCGCCACGGTGGTGCGCCCGGTGGCGGCCGGCGAGCTCGGCAATCAGGTCAGCCCGCTGGGCACTCCGGTGCAGATCGCCCGCGAGCGGGTCGCCACGAGCACCGCGGAGTCGCTGCCGGTCAATCTCATGAAACTCGTTCTGCGACAGGGCTTCCTGGCTGCGGGCAGGGAGCAGTTCGCTCTTGTCGGCGGTCCTGACGAGGACAATCTGGCCGCCCTCGACAACGCTGTCGAGGAGTTCGCCCTCGCCGCCGCGTTCTCCCAGCAGATTCTCAACCCGATGGACCCGGCGGTCGTCACCCAGGTCGCGCCCCCGCACAGTTGGTACGGACTCGACGTCGGCGGCTCCCGTCAGCTCTACGACAATCCCGACACCATTTACCGCTTCATCCCGGTGAACAAGACGTCGGAATACGTCCTCACCGGACGGCTCTACGAGGGCATCCCCGCCGACACCACCTTCAGCGTGCTGGAGGGGACCGCCGGAACGACGTCGACGATCCTGACCCTGGGGGATCTGGAGATCGCCGATGACGGATCGTTCGTGATCACCGTCAGCGGAGAAGCCGCCGCCCCTGGGCAGGCCAACCACCTGCAGTTGACCTCCACGTCGACCCTGATCGCCGCTCGCAACACGCTGGGCGACTGGGATGTCGAGGAGCCGATGGAACTCGAGGTGCACCGGGTCGGCGGGCCGCCCAACAGCCTGTTCGCCCAACTCGGCGGCTTCGTCCTGTTCGGTGCGCTGGTCAACGACCGCCCCACCCTGGCCCGCGTGCTGTCGGTGATCCCCCCGCTGCCGATCGCCGAGGCGCCGTTCGTCCGGGGGGCGCTCACCGCGCTGCTGCTGGGGGTTCGGGGGGCCAATCAGCAGGCCCGCTACATGGCCCTGGCGACCACCGACCCCGACACCGGGGCACTGCGGCCGCCCAACGTGCTCACCCAGCCGGCCAGCAACGCGGAATTCCTGTCCAACCAGTTGCAGAGCAACGGCTACTTCCAGCTCGCCGACGACGAGGCCCTGGTCCTGACCGTCGATCCGGGCGGTGCCGGATTCTTCACCGTTCCGGTCTACAACGACTGGACGATCACCGGCGACTATTGGAACGAGCAGACCAGCCTGAACAACTATCAGGCCGTCGCCAACCCGGACGGCACGTACACGATGGTGGTGTCGCCGGCCGATCCCGCCGTCGCGAACTGGGTCTCGACCGGCGGTCTGAGCCAGGGCATCATCTCCATGCGGTTCCAGGATCTGGACCCCGATGCGGTGCTGGCTCCCAGCGTCGACTCGGCTGTGGTCAAGCTCGCCGATCTCGGTGACCGGCTGCCGCCCGGCACTGTGTACGTGACGCCGGCGGAGCGGGCGGCCCAACTCGAGGCCCGCAAGGCCGGATTCGACAAGCGCTGGGCGCCCTACCCGCAAGAGTGACCGACCGATGCCCGGGGCGGATTGTCGGTGGGCCCACCTACGATCGAATGTATGTTCGATGAATTGTTTGGTGAAGCGCTCCCGGTCGGCGAGGCCGGCCTGGTTGAGGCCATCGCCGCCCTGGAGAGGCTGAAAGCGTCCGCCGCGGCGCGACAGGCCCGGTTGGCCGTCGCCTTCGACACCGCACGGCGGGCCGCCGAGGCGGCTGCCGGCGTTCCCGCCGCCCGGCGCGGCCGTGGGGTCGCCGCCGAGGTTGCCCTGGCCCGGCGGGACTCTCCGTTCCGCGGCGGCCGCCACCTCGGGCTGGCCAGGGCGCTGGTCGCCGAGATGCCGCACACCCTGGCCGCGCTGGAGGCCGGATTGCTCTCGGAATGGCGCGCCACCATCCTGGTCCGGGAATCGGCCTGCCTCGATGTCGAGGACAGGCGGCGGTTGGACTCAGAATTATGCTCGGACGCCGGCCGATTGGACGGGATGGGTGACGCGGCGCTTGCCGCGGCGGCCAGGGACGTCGCCTATCGGCTTGACCCGCATGCGGTCGTGGACCGGGCTGCCCGTGCCGCCGGCGACCGGACCGTCACGATCCGGCCGGCCCCCGACACCATGACCTACGTGACCGCGCTGCTGCCGGTGGCCCAGGGCGTCTCGGTCTACGCCGCATTGAAGCGGGAGGCCGATACCCGCTGTGACGGCCGGTCTCGTGGGCAGGCGATGGCCGACGCCCTGGTCCAGCGCGTAACCGGCCGCGCCGCCGATCAGGCGGTGCCGGTGGCGGTGAACCTGGTGATCTCCGATCAGGCGCTGCTCGGTGTGGAGAGCGTCGCCGCGGTCGTGGCCGGCTACGGGTCGGTTCCGGCGGAGATCGCGCGGCAGATGATCGGCGCGGCACTCGACGATCCCGAGGCCGTGACCCGGCTGCGACGGCTGTATGCCGAACCGGGTTCTGGTGCGCTGGTGGCGATGGACTCGCGCTCCCGGATCTTCCCCAAGGGGCTGGCGGAGTTCATCGCGCTCCGCGATCAGCGGTGCCGAACGCCGTTCTGCGACGCTCCGATCCGACATTCCGACCATGCGACGCCGCATCGGCGGGGTGGGCCGACCAGTTCGCGTAATGGGCTGGGCCTGTGCGAGGCGTGTAATTACGCCAAAGAGGCGGCGGGGTGGACCGTGGACACCGATATCGGCGAAAACGGCGTCCATACCGCCGAGTTCACCACACCAACCGGTGCCAGGTACCGCTCGACAGCGCCTCCCGCCCCCGGGGCCCCGCAAGCTCAGCGGCGGCGGGCGGCGGCCAAACGTGCTTTGAACTCGGGGGACTCCACCGAGGCCGCCTGAGGCCCGAGTTCGATGTCCTTGGCCGCCGCATGCAGGTCGGTGTCGACGAAGCCGGGCATCGCGGTGGCGCGCATCGAGGCCTTGGTGGCCACAACGACCTCGCGGGGCGCCGACGCCGGTCCGGCGGCCAACTCCAGTGCCGCGGCCACCGGATCGTCGGCCTCGTGCAGGGCCAAGCCGTAGTGCACGGCAGCCTGGGCGTCGAAGGACATCCCGAACAGCAGCGCCGCCCGCGCCACCTGCGGTCCGACGGCCCGTTGCAACATCCAGGTCGCGCCACCGCCGGGGTGGATTCCGAGTTTCTGAAAGCGGGGGTCGAAAAGCGCGCGGGGCCCGGCGATCCGGACGTCGGCGGCCAATGCCAGGTTCAGGCCGGCGCCCACCGCCGCGCCGTTGACCGCGGCGATGGTGGGCAGGCTGCATCGGCCCACGGCGAGGAAGCCGGCGTAGAGCCGTTCGAGGCCCTCACGCGCGGCGGCGCCCAGTGCGGAGAGGTCGGCCCCGGCGCAGAAGGCCTTGCCGGCGCCGGTGATTACGACCGCGTGCACATCGGGATCGGATTCGGCGCGGTCCACCGCGGCGCAGATCTGTTCGGACATGGCGTCGGTGACCGCGTTGCGCCGATCGGGGTCGTTAACCGTGATGAGCGCGACGCGATCGAGGACGTCGTAGATAACCAGGTCGGCCACGACTCCAGAGGCTACCGATGCCGGTCTCAGCTGGGCGGGGCGAGGGCGTCCCGGGCGATCAGCCCCAGGACCGGTGCCACTGCCCGGGCGTAGACGACCGTGATGTGGTTGTCGTCGCGGTAGACGAGGTTGGCGCCCACGATGACCGGGCACCGCTGGGTAGTGCAGAACAGTGGTGCCAGATCGGCGTACTGGCCGCCGGCGCGGATGGTCGCCGCGGACTCGCGGGCGACCCCCGGGGCGAACAGCGCCTCCGAGCGGACCGGCGCGCAGGCCACCGCGTCGTCCAGGTGCGCCGAAAGGCACACCGGTACGTCGCTGTGTGGGTCGGGAGCCGGACCCAGCACGAGCACCCGGGCCCCCGTCCGGGACCGTAGCTCGGCGACCAGAGCGGCGAGGCTTTCGATCCAGGCGGGGTCATAGCTGGTGAAGCCGAAGTCGGCGCCGTAGCGCCGTGACATGCTCACCACAATCAGCCGGGGTTGCTCGGCCTCCAGCCGATCGAGCACTTCGCCGCGCCACTGCGCGCACTCGGTGTAGTCACGCCCCAGGTACGGGCTGAAAATGCCGACATCCTGCAGGGGGCAGGTCGTCTTCGTCATCGTCAGCAGGCGCCAACCGCTCTGTGCCGCAATCGGTTCCAGTGCGGGCTGCCACATCGCCGCGTGGGAGTCGCCTACCAGGGCGACCGTCGTCGATCCTGCGGTGTCCCCGGACTCGCACAGCGGAACTCCCGTCTCCTGCCAGGAACGCACGCAGCCGTCCACGAAGGCCGCAGGCTTGTCGGCGGCCGCCCGGGCCAGGGGTGGGGTGAGCGCCGCCGGGACCTCCTCCTGGGTCGCCGATGCGGCCACCGCGGTCTGCACCGAGGCCACTGCGTCGCCGAGTCGGTCGGTGGCCGTATACACCACGGCAGTGCTCGCGGGAACGCCCCGGCCCAGGGACGCGGGCACCACCATGGGCAGTGCCAGCGCCGCGCAGACCGCCGCGGCGGTGATCGCGCTGCCCAACGCCAGGCTCCGGCCCGCCGACCGTCGCAGCCTGACCGCGGAGCGGACCGGCTGCTCGACATAGCGCAGGGTCAGCACGGCCAGAGCGAACGACGCGGCGACCGACACGGCCCGGCCGGTCCAGCCCAGCGGGTGACCGAGCAGGACCGGGATGAACAGCAGGACCGGCCAGTGCCACAGGTACCACGAGTAGGACAGCCGCCCCACCGCCCGCATCCACGACGACGACAGCAACCGCCCCGCGCCGCGGACGGGTATCGCGCAACCGGCGGCGATCACCAGCGCCGTACCCGAGACCGGCAGCAGCGCCGCCATTCCCGGGTAGGCCGTGTTCTGGTCGAGCCGCAGCACCGCCCAGCCGATCAGAACCAGCCCGCACACCCCGACCAGCCCGGCCACGAGGGCCGGCATCCGGCGCCACCACGGAGCGGACAGCGCCAGCAGCCCGCCGGCCGCCAGCTCCCAGGCCCGGGTGGGCAGCGAGAAGAACGCCCACGGCGGGGCGGTTCGGGTCCAGGCCCACGAGAGCAGGAAGGACCCGGCCGCCGCGATCGCCAGGACGCCGAAATACGGCAGCGGGCCGCGCCGAACGTCGCGCCGGCGGTGTCCCGCCAGCGCCGCCACGCCGACCATCAACAGCGGCCACAGGAGGTAGAACTGCTCCTCGACGCCCAGTGACCAGTAGTGCTGGAACGGTGACGGGGCGGTGTGCCCGAGGTAGTCGGTGCCGGTGATCGCCAGCCGGTAGTTGCCGACGTAGAGCGCGCTGGCCAGTCCGTCGTTGAGGACCGAATGTGCCTGCAACGGGGGGAGCAGCACCGCCGACGCCGCCGCGGTGACCACCAGAACGACTCCCGCCGCCGGGAGAAGCCGCCGCGCGCGGGCGGCGAAGAACCTCGGCAGCCCGATGCGGCCGGTGGCGGCGAGTTCAGCCCACAGCAGGCGGGTGATCAGGAACCCGGAGATGACGAAGAACACGTCGACGCCGACGAACCCGCCGCGGACAGCCCCGGCGTGGAAGGCCACGACCGCGATGACCGCCACGGCCCGCAGCCCCTCGATGTCCGGCCGGAAATCCGGTTTCGGGCGGTGCGGACCGCGACGTCGTCGCGGCGCGGTGCCGGACGGTGACACGTTCAGCGACTCTCCCGGGTAGGCGTGCGGCGAGCCTCATTGTCGCCGTTCGGGGGCCGGTTGGCCGGTCCGCCACGCCCGGTGCCGGTGCGGGAGCTGGGAAAAACTCCCTGTTCTGTGGCCTTCTGTGGCCCCAGAGCCCGGACCGCTCTGAACTGCGCCCCCGGCACGACTCGAACGTGCGACCTAGGGATTAGAAGGCCCTTGCTCTATCCAGCTGAGCTACGGGGGCAGCGCGACCGAGCGCCAGTCTAGGTGGAACCGCCGAGGGAAATCACGGTCGCGCCGAGACCGATTCGTTACTGTGACGCTCGCCCGATGTCGGAAAAGCCTGCCGAGGGAGCCGATACCGATGATCAGTGCGATCGACCAGCTCAGCGCATTGTGTACCCGGACCTACCGGACCGGTGCCCTGCTGCTGCGCGGCACACCGGCCGCCGCCGGCTGGGTGCTGGGCTGGCTGGGCACCGAGTTCGCCCCGCACGTCCTGACCGGGCACGCGCTGTCGATGCTGCCCTCGCCGCTGGAGCGGCTGGCATCCGGGCTGGCGTTCCAGCGCGCCGACGAGGTGCTCGAGGAGTCGCTTCAGCAGGCCTTCGGCGCCGACTACCAGCGCCTCGTCCGTCACCCGTTGCAGCCCGACGCGAGCCGCCCGCCGCGGGTCGGCCACGTCATCGGGGCGATGCGGCACCGGCGCCGCTACTCGCGCTCGACCACCGACATCTCCTACGGCCCGGGTGGACGCAACCACCTGCTGGACATCTGGCGCCGGCCGGACCTGCCGGCGGATCACCGCGCACCGGTATTGATCCAGGTGCCCGGAGGAGGCTGGTCGGTCAACGACAAACGCGGACAGGCCTACCCACTGATGAGCCGGATGGCCGAACTGGGCTGGATCTGCGTCTCGATCAACTACAGCCGCAGCCCCGCCAACGCCTGGCCCGCCCATATCGTCGACGTCAAACGCGCCATCGCCTGGGTCCGGTCCAATATCGCCGACTACGGGGGGGATCCGGATTTCATCGCCATCACCGGCGGCTCGGCCGGTGGTCACCTGAGCTCACTGGCGGCGCTGACGCCCGGCGATGCCCGCCTGCAGCCTGGCTTCGAGGACGCCGACACCAGCCTGCAGGCCGCCGTCCCGCACTACGGGGTCTATGACCTGACCAACCACATGCATCCGCTGATGATGCCGCTGCTGGAGCACCTGGTCTTCCGGGCCCGCATCGGCGATGATCGCGCGCTGTTCGAGGAGGCCTCTCCGATTTTCCGGGCCCATCGAGGCGCCCCACCGTTTTTCATCCTGCACGGCCGGGATGACGCCATCGTCCCGCATTCCCAAGCCCGCGAGTTCAGTGCCGCGCTCCGCCGGGTCGGCGCCCGGACCGTGGCCTACGCCGAGATTCCCAACGCCCATCACGCCTTCGACGCCATCGCCACGCTGCGCTGCCAGCTTTCGGCCGAGGCGGTGGCGACCTTCCTCGGCATCACCTACGGTCGCCACCGCGCGGCCGCGGCGCGGCGCGGGCGGGCAGCTGCCAGCCCCGCGTGCTGAGCGGGTATTCGATTCCGCAGCCGGTGTGGCCCGACTAGCGTGGGAGGGCATGAGCGGCCCCGTGGACGAGTCGGGATTGTCATCGCAGCTCAGTGCCTTCGATCTGCTGATGCACCGAGGAGAGGCCAATCCGCGGACCCGCTCGGGGATCATGGCCCTGGAGATTCTCGACAGCACCCCGGACTGGTACGAGTTCCGGACACGTTTCGACAACGCCTCCCGCAAGGTTCTCCGGTTACGCCAGAAGGTCGTCATGCCGACCCTGCCGACCGCGCCGGCCCGCTGGGTGGTCGACCCCGATTTCAACCTCGACTTCCACGTCCGTTTGGTCCGGGTACCGGCGCCGGGCACCCTGCGCCAGGTCCTCGACCTGGCCGAGGTCAGCCTGCAGTCGCCGTTGGACATCTCGCGCCCGCTGTGGACGGTGACCCTGGTGGAAGGACTCGAGGGCGGGCGGGCCGCGACGATGCTCCATCTCAGCCATGCCGTCACCGACGGGGTCGGGGCCACCGCGATGTTCGCCGAGATCTACGACCTCCAACCCGACCCGCCACCGCGGCCGACCCCTCCGCTGCCCGTCCCGCAGGACGTGACCGGAGCCGAGTTGATGCGTGAAGGTCTCGAGCATCTTCCCGCCGCCATCGTCGGGGGGATGCTCGGCGCTCTGTCCGGGGGTGCGGCGGCGCTGGGCCGGATCGCGCGGAGTCCGGCCTCGGCGCTGTTCGGCGCCATCGACTACGCGCGGTCCGGGCGGCGCATGGTGCGCCGGGCGGCCGAACCCTCACCACTGCTGCGCCGTCGGAGCCTGTCCACCCGCAGCGAGGCCATCGAGATGCGGCTGGGGGACCTGCACCGGGCCGCCCACGCCGCCGAGGGCTCGATCAACGACGCCTATCTGGCCGGCTTGTGCGGTGCGCTGCGCCGGTACCACGAGGCCCTCGGCGTTCCGGTTCCCTCGCTGCCGATGGCGGTGCCGGTCAACCTGCGCTCCGACGCGGACCCGGCGGGCGGGAACCGGTTCGCCGGGGTCAATCTCGCGGCGCCGATCGGGGTGGCCGATCCCGCCGTCCGGATTCAGAGGATCCATCGTCAGATGGTCCAGCGGCGTGAGGAACCGGCGATCAACGTCATCGGTGCGGTCGCGCCGCTGCTGAGCCTGCTGCCCGATGTGGCGCTGGAGGCCATGGGCGAGTCGGTGATCGGCTCTGACGTCCAGGCCAGCAACGTGCCGATATATCCGGGGGACACTTTTATCGCGGGTGCGAAAGTGTTGCGCCAGTTCGGGCTCGGCCCGCTTCCAGGGGTGGCCATGATGGTGGTGCTGGTTTCCCGGGGCGGTTTCGCGACCGTCACGGCCCGTTACGACCGCGCGGCGATCGCCCATCAGGACCTGTTCGCGCAGTGTCTGCGCGACGGTTTCGACGAGGTGCTCGCCCTGGCCGGTGACCCTCCCCCGCGCGTCGTCGCGGTCTCCCATTCCCCTGTCGATCAGCCCGAGAACGGATCGGTGGCCTACTCATGAGCAACCAGAACGGAAAAGCCGCCCGGCAACTGCGCCTGCCGGGCTCGGTCGCGGAGGTGGCGGCCAGCCCGCCCGGGCCGCAGGTGGGTGCGTTCTTCGACCTAGACGGCACCTTGGTCGCCGGGTTCACCGCGGTGATCCTCACCAGGGACCGGTTCCGCAAGGGCGATATGGGTGTGGGCGAACTGATCGGCATGATCGCGGCCGGCCTGAACCACCAGCTGGGGCGGATGGAGTTCGAGGACCTGATCGGCCGCGCCGCCGAGGCGCTGCGCGGGCGGTCCTACAGTGACCTCCGCCAGATCGGCGAGAGGCTGTTCGCCGAGAAGATCGAGAAGCGGATCTACCCCGAGATGCGGGAACTGGTGCGAGCCCACCTCGCCCGCGGGCACACCGTGGTGCTCAGTTCCTCTGCGCTGACGATCCAGGCCGACCCGGTCGCGCGGTTCCTGGGCATACCGAACGAGCTGACGAATCGCTTCGAGGTCGACGGTGACGGGGTGCTCACCGGCAAAGTTGTTCAGCCCATCCTCTGGGGGGCCGGGAAGGCCAGGGCGGTCCAGGATTACGCTGCCGAGACCGGAATCTCGCTGAAGGACAGCTACTTCTACTCCGATGGTGACGAGGACATCGCTCTGATGCACCTGGTCGGCAATCCCAGGCCGACCAATCCCGGCGAGAAGATGCGAGATGTCGCGCGCAAGCGTGGATGGCCGATCCTGGAGTTCAACAGCCGCGGCCGTGGCGGGCTGATCGGCCAGCTGCGCAACCTGCTCGGGGCCGGTGCGGTCGTGCCGGCGGCCTACGGTGCGGTCGTGTGGGGGTTGCTGACCGGCAGCCGGCGACGCGGGGTGAACTTCTTCACCGCCACCTTCCCGCAGCTGATGCTGGCCATCAACGGCGTGAACCTCAACGTGCTGGGCAGGGAGAACCTCAACAGAAAACGGCCGGCGGTCTTCATCTTCAACCATCGCAACAATTTCGACCCGGTCGTGGTGGCGTCCCTGGTGAAGGACAACTGGACCGGCGTGGGCAAAAAGGAGTTGGAGAGCGATCCGGTCGTCGGCACCCTGGGAAAGCTGGTCGACACCGTGTTCATCGACCGGGAGGACCCAAAGGCGGCGGTCAAATCCCTGCAGCAGGCGGAGGAACTCACCCGCAAGGGCCTGTCGGTGGTGATCGCCCCCGAGGGCACCCGGACCGACACCACATCGGTGGGGCCGTTCAAGAAGGGCCCGTTCCGGCTGGCCATGGGCGCCGGCGTCCCGATCGTGCCCGTCGTGATCCGCAACGCCGAGCTGATCTCCGCCCGCAACTCCTCCACGCTGCATCCCGGCACCGTGGACGTCGTCGTCTACCCGCCGGTGCCGGTCACCGACTGGACCCTCGATGACCTGCCGGAGCGGATCGCGGCGATCCGTGAGCTCTACATCGACACCCTGGAGGACTGGCCGGCCGATGAGGTTCCCGAGGTCGATCTGTTCGGTCCCGCCAAGAAGGCCCCGGCCAAGAAGGCCCCGGCGAAGAAATCCCCGGGGAAGAAATCCCCGGGGAAGAAATCCCCCAGGAAGGCTCCCGCTAAGACATCCGCCAAGAAGGTGACCGCCAAGACGGCGCCCGCAGAAAAGCTCTCCGGCGCCGCGGGTGCCCCAACCGAGCCCAAACCGAAAGGCCGCCGATGACAGCCGCCGACTTCCTCACCGATTTCAGCACCACCGACGACGCGCTGGTGCTGGCCTCGGTGTCCTCCAAGGCCGAGTCAGACCTGCTCAACGGCTGGACCGCGGCGCAGCGTCGCGCACACCCCGACACCCGGCTGGAGGTCCTGCGGCTGCCTCACGAGGATCCGCCGCCGGCGCTGGTCGATCAGCTTGCGGCCGAACTTCAGGCCGGCGAAGACCGGACCGTCGTGCCGGTGCGGGTGTTCTGGGTGCCCGGGGGGTTGCCCACCCGGGTCAAACTCGCCGGTCTGATCTCCGGACGCGAGACCTACCGGCCTCCGGAGATGCTGCAGCGGGCGATCCTGCGCAAGAACCCTTCCCGCGCACGCGTCGTCGCGGGGGAGCCGGCCAAGGTCTCCGAACTGCGCCAGCAGTGGCGGGAGCACACCGTCGGGGACACCCCCCAGGACTTCGCCCGGTTCGTTCTGCGCCGGGCGGCCCTGGCCGTCGAGCGCATGGAGTTGCGCCTGCTGGGTCCCGAGTACAAGTCGCCGCGGCTGATCACCGATGAGTTGATGGCCTCCTCCCGCTTCATGGAGGGGCTGGAGACCATTCCCGGGGCCACTCCCGAGAAGGCCGAGGAGATGCTCGACGAGCTCGCCACCGGGTGGAGTCGGTTCTCGGTCGACCTGATCCCGAACCTGGGCCGCACCATCTTCAGCAGGGGGTTCGACTCCCGCATCGACTACGACGCGGCGCAGATCGAGTCGATGCGGCGGTCCCTGGAGGATCACCCGGCGGTGTTCCTGTGGTCGCACCGCTCCTATCTCGACGGTGTCGTCGTGCCTGTCGCGCTGCAGGAGAACAAGTTGCCACCGGCCTGCACCTTCGCTGGAATCAACCTCTCCTTCGGCTTCATGGGTCCGTTGATGCGCCGCTCCGGTGTGATCTTCCTGCGGCGTAAACTCGACGACCCGCTGTACAAGTACGTGTTGCGTCAATTCGTCGGGTACATCGTGCAGAAGCGGTTCAACCTGAGCTGGTCCATCGAAGGAACCCGGTCGCGCACCGGGAAAATGTTGCCTCCCAAGCTCGGACTGCTGTCCTACGTCGCCGACGCCTATCTCGACGGCCGTAGCGAGGACATCCTGCTGCAGCCGACATCGGTGAGTTTCGACCAGCTTCACGAGACCGCCGAGTACGCCGCGTACGCCAGGGGAGGGGAGAAGATCCCTGAGGGTGCCGAGTGGCTGTTCAACTTCATCAAGGCTCAGGGCGAGCGGAACTACGGCAAGATCTATGTCCGCTTCCCGCAGGCGGTTTCGATGCGCGAGTACCTCGGCGAGCCGGGCGGGCCGATCGCCCAGGATGAGGCGGCCAAGCGGCTGGCGATGCAGAAGATGGCCTTCGAGGTCGCCTGGCGCATCCTGCGGGCCACTCCCATCAACGCCACCGCACTGGTCTCCGCGGTCCTGCTGGCCACCCGCGGGCGGGCGTTGACGCTGGGCCAACTCCACCACACCCTCCAGGACTCGCTGGACTACCTGGAGCGCAAGAAGACGCCAATGACCAACAGCGCCTTGCGGCTTCATTCCTCGGAGGGAGTGCGGGCGGCTCTGGACGGGCTGTCCAACGCCCATCCGGTCACCATGGTCGAGGGCGGTCACGAACCGGTCTGGCGGATCGCACCGGAGCAGGAACTGGAAGCGGCGTTCTACCGGAACTCCCTGATCCACGCGTTCCTGGAGACCTCGATCGTGGAATTGGCTCTGGTGCACGCCGCGCGGGCGGCTGAGGGTGAGCGTGTCGACGCTTTCTGGGCCCAGGCCATGCGGTTACGTGCGCTGCTGAAGTTCGAGTTCTACTTCGCCGACTCCGCCACCTTCCGCAAGAACCTCGCCGAGGAGTTGGAGTGGAACGATGACTGGCAGGCCCAACTCGACGCCGGGGCTGAGGCGGTCGACGCGCTGTTGCGAGCCAAGCGTCCGCTGATGGCCAGCGCCATGCTGCGGCCGTTCTTCGAGGCCTACGAGATCGTCGCCGACGTGCTGTGCGAAGCGCCGGCCGACATCGGTGACAAGGAGCTCACCAAGCGGGCGCTGGGAGTCGGAAACCAGTACGCCGCACAGGGTCTGGTCCGCAGTGCCGAATCGGTGTCGGCGCTGCTCTTCGCCACCGCCAGGCAGGTCGCGGCCGACCAGAAGCTGCTCGAGCCGGGCGTCCACCTGCGCGAGCGGCGCCGGGCATACCTGCAGGAGTTGCGTGGCATCCTCGCGGACATGAACCGCGTGCACGAGCTGGCCACCGAGCAGTTCTACGCCCGCGAGGCGTCGTTGCGCGCCGGGGACCTCGCAGCGGGACCGCTGTAGGCCCGGTCCGTGCCGGTGTGTCCGAGCCGGGGGGCTCGCTTCGTTGACACTGCTAGGGTTTTCGCGACCGTTGGCTGGCAGGGCTGCACAAGGAGGATCACCATGAGAAGGACGACGAACGCCGTGGCCGGTGTGGCCGGTGTGGCGGTAGCCGCCCTGCTCGGCGCGGCACTCTCCGGCTGTTCGGGATCGGCGAAGGACGAGACCGGGACGAAGGCCGCCGAATCCACCGGGGCCGCCAAATCGGCTGTCAGCGCCGCCGACCTCCAGGAGCAGCTGACCGACCGGCTCGGCGGGGACGGGTTGCCGGTGGACTCGATCACCTGCGAGGGCGACCTGCCGGCCGAGATCGGCGCGACCACCCGATGCGATGTGAAGTTCACCGAGACCAGCGACATCGAGGCCATCGTCACCGCGACCGATTCCGAGGGCGGCTACGACCTGACCCCCGCCATGACCAAGGCCCAGCTAGAGAAGGCGGTCACCGAGATCTCCTCGGCGCAGTCGGCCAGCTGCGCTGACGGCCTCGACGGCATGCTCGGGGCCAGCACCGAGTGCCAGCTGACCTCCGGCGGCACCACCGTCACCCAGGTGGCCGAGGTCGCCGACGTCGACGCCGCCACGCTGGGAATGGAGATCTCGCTGTACGCGATCGTGCCCCAGCAGCAGGTCGAGGAGCTGCTGATGCAGCGGCTGGGAGCCGACGGCCAGCCCGTCGAGACCGTCGAGTGCGTCGGGGACGCCTCCACCAAGCAGGACGGCAACGTCGAGTGCGTGGCCGTGACCGGGGACCAGCAGCAGGGCTACGTGGTGACGGTGACCGACGCCGAGGGTGACGTCGCCATTGACTATGTTCCGGCCTCCTAGGGCCCCTTCGAGCTAGGGCCCCGCCCCCACATTCCACAGCCGCGTCGCTATCCACAGAGGGAGCGGCCGGCAGGTCTGCCCGGGCGGTCCCGGTCGGTGCGGTCGTGCCTACTGAAGGCGCGAAACCGCACCGAGGAGAGGACCGCCCGATGTTCGAGACACCGATGACCGTCGTCGGCCGCATCATCACCGACCCGCGCCGCCGGGTGGTCGCCGGCCAGGAGGTGATCAGCTTCCGGGTGGCCAGCAACTCCCGCCGCCGCACCGCGGAGGGAACCTGGGAGCCGGGTCACTCGCTCTACATCACCGTCAACTGCTGGGGCCGCCTGGTCACCGGGGTCGGCGCCGGGCTGTACAAAGGTGCGGCGGTGATCGCGGTGGGCACCGTGCACACCAGTGAGTACGAGGACAAGGACGGGGTGCCGCGCTCCTCGCTGGAGATGCGGGCCAACGCGGTTGGGCCGGACCTGGCGCGGGTGATCGCCCGCATCGAACAGCCGCCGAGGACTGACGGAGAACCCGGCCGGGCCGAGACCGGAGCCGGTGGCGACCCCGAGGCCGATGATGACGTCGCCCCCGGCGGAGAGGCCGCCGAGGAACTGGCGGTCCCGGCGTGAGCGCGGGGCGCCGCTGCAGCCCGCTTAGGATGGGCGCGTGGCGGAATTCATCTACACCATGCGTAAGGTCCGCAAGGCCCACGGCGACAAGGTCATCCTCGACGATGTCACGTTGGCGTTCCTGCCCGGAGCCAAGATCGGCGTCGTGGGGCCCAACGGGGCGGGCAAGTCCAGCGTGCTGCGCATCATGGCCGGCCTCGACCAGCCCAACAACGGCGACGCCCTGCTCGCTCCGGGCGCCACCGTAGGGATCCTGCAGCAGGAGCCGCCGCTCAGTGAGGACAAGACCGTTCGGGAGAACGTCGAGGAGGGCCTCGGCGAGATCAAGGTCAAACTGGACCGGTTCAACGAGGTCGCCGAGCTGATGGCAACCGACTACTCCGACGACCTGATGGAGGAGATGGGCCAGCTGCAGGAGGAACTCGACCACGCCGATGCCTGGGACTTGGACTCCCAGCTCGAACAGGCCATGGACGCGCTGCGCTGCCCGCCGCCCGACGAGCCGGTCACCCACCTCTCCGGTGGGGAGCGCCGCCGGGTGGCGCTGTGCAAGCTGCTGCTGAGCAAGCCCGACCTGTTGCTGCTCGACGAGCCGACCAACCACCTCGACGCCGAGAGCGTGCAGTGGCTCGAGCAGCATCTCGCCGAGTACAAGGGTGCGATCCTCGCCGTCACCCACGACCGCTACTTCCTGGACAACGTGGCCGAGTGGATCCTCGAACTCGACCGCGGCCGGGCCTACCCCTACGAGGGCAACTACTCGACGTATCTGGAGAAGAAGGCCGAACGCCTGGAGGTCGCCGGCAAGAAGGACCAGAAGCTGCAGAAGCGCCTCAAGGAAGAGCTGGCCTGGGTCCGCTCCGGGGCCAAGGCGCGCCAGGCCAAGAACAAGGCACGCCTGCAGCGCTACGAGGAGATGGCCGCCGAGGCGGAGAAGACCCGCAAGCTCGACTTCGAGGAGATCCAGATCCCGACCGGCCCTCGGCTGGGCAACGTAGTCGTCGAGGTGGAGCACCTGGACAAGGGCTACGACGGGCGCATCCTCATCAAGGATCTGTCCTTCACGCTGCCGCGCAACGGAATCGTCGGCGTCATCGGACCCAACGGCGTCGGCAAGACAACGCTGTTCAAGACCATCGTCGGGCTGGAGAAGCCGGACAGCGGAACGGTCCGCGTCGGCGAGACCGTCAAGCTCAGCTACGTCGACCAGGGCCGCACCGGCATCGACCCCAAGAAGACGGTCTGGGAGGTGGTCTCCGACGGCCTGGACTACATAGAGGTGGGCCAGAACGAGATCCCTTCCCGCGCCTACGTCTCGGCGTTCGGCTTCAAGGGTCCCGACCAGCAGAAACCGGCCGGAGTTCTCTCCGGCGGCGAGCGCAACCGGCTCAACCTGGCCCTGACCCTCAAACAGGGCGGCAACCTGCTGCTGCTCGACGAGCCCACCAACGACCTCGATGTGGAGACGCTGGGCTCGCTGGAGAACGCGCTGGAGAAGTTCCCCGGCTGCGCCGTGGTGATCTCCCACGACCGCTGGTTCCTGGACCGGACCTGCACCCACATCCTGGCCTGGGAGGGTGATGCCTCCAACGAGGCGACGTGGTTCTGGTTCGAGGGCAACTTCGGCGCCTACGAGGAGAACAAGGTCGAACGGCTCGGGGCCGACGCGGCCCGTCCGCACAGAGTGACCCACCGGAGACTGACCCGCGACTAGTGTCTCGGCTGTGACGGCTGCCCGTAACACGTCGGATCTGGCGAAGGCCTACGCGGCCAGCTATCGCGGACCGCACGCCGCAGACGGCGAGTCCGCGAACCTGAACGTGCCGGAAACCCTGATCCTGGCCCAGGAGCGCCTGGCCCGGCGGCGCCATCCGGGCCAGACTCTTGTCGAGGTCTACCGTCCCGGGGAAGCGGGCGGCTTCGGGCCGGCGCTGCAGGTCGTCACCGACCGGGCCGACATGCTGATGGACTCGATCACCGTGCTGCTGCACCGCCTGGGCGTCGGCTACGTGGGGGTTATGCACCCTGTGGTGGGGGCGCTTCGCGATGCCGACGGGACTCTGGTGGACGCTGTCGCCGAACCGATCGACGGCTCCGCGGTCCCGGAGTCCTGGATCCATATCCAGCTGGCCGAACCGGTCGACTACCGGGCCGTCGGCGAGGCGGCGCGGTTGCTGCCGATGGTGGTCGACGACGCCAGGCTGGTGGCCGAGGACTCCGCGACGCTGGCCGCAACCCTGCAGGGGCTGGCCCACGAGATCGCCGCCGATGACGGCACCCGGTTCCTCGGTCCCAACCGCATGGACGTGTCGTTCCTGCTGCGCTGGCTCGGTGACGGCCATTTCGTGCTCCTGGGCGCGATGCGCTGCACCGTCGCCGACGGACGCGCCACCGTGGACGAGTCCAGCCGCCTCGGGGTGACCCGGTTACGGGGTGAAGCACTTCCTGAGCTGACCGGCAGCGGGGACCTGGTGGAACTCGCGCTGGCCACGACCCCCACCTTCCTGCGCTACGGCGCCTACCCCTACGTGGTGGCGGTCCGCGAGCAGCCGGATATCGAGCACCGCTTCGTCGGCTTGTTCACCGTCGCGGCGATGAACGCAAACGTGCTGGACATACCGCTGATCTCCCGGCGGGTGCAGGCCGCGCTCGCACTGTCTTCCGAGGACCCCCGTCACCCCGGCCAGCTCATGCTCGACATCATCCAGACGATCCCGCGATCGGAACTTTTCACGATGAGCGCCGAGCAACTGCTGGACACCGCCGGCGCGGTGATCAATCTCGGATCCCGACGGCGCTGTCTGCTGTTTTTGCGAACCGACCGGCTGGGTCACTTCGTCTCCTGCCTGGTCTATCTGCCCCGTGACCGCTACACCACGTCGGTCCGGTTGGCGATGCAGGACATCCTGCTGCGCGAGTTCGACGGCGAGAGCATCGACTATGCCGCTCGGGTCAGTGAATCCCCCTGGGCGGTGGTCCATTTCACCGTCCGACTGCACGAGGAAACCGCCCGTCGCACAGTCGACACCTCCGAAACGAACCGGGTCCGGATCCAGGACCTCCTCACCGAGTCCACCCGGACCTGGGCGGACCGGCTGCTGGGATCGCCGCGGGTCGGCGTCCTCGACGGCGGCGTCGCGGAGCACTACGCGCAGGCGCTGCCCGAGGAGTTCAAGCAGGCGGTCACCCCGGAGGAGGCCATCACCGACATCGGGTTCATCGAGGGGCTGCTCGCCGACTCGGTGCGGCTGCAGTTCGAACCCGGCAATGCCGGGCGTGAGGCCTACCTGACCTGGTATCTGGGCGGATGTTCGGCGTCGTTGAGCACGCTGCTGCCGATGTTGCAGAGCATGGGCGTCGAGGTCCTCGAGGAGCGGCCCTTCACCGTGCGCCGGCCCGACGGACTGGAAGTCTGGATCTACCAGTTCCTGATCCGCCCCGACGCCGCACTGCCCGAGTTCGCCGGCGAGGAGGACTGGGAGGTCGTCGCCCAGCGCTTCACCGACGCCGTCACCAACATCTGGCTGGGCACCGTCGAGGTGGACCGGTTCAACGAACTGGTACTCCGGGCCCGCCTGAGCTGGCAGCAGGTCTCGGTGCTGCGCGCCTACGCCAAGTACCTGCGCCAAGCCGGATTTCCTTACAGCCAGGCGCATATCGAGTCGATCCTGGGGGAGAACCCCGCGACGGCGCGTTCGCTGATCGCGCTGTTCGAGGCGATGCACGCTCCGGACTCGGCCGAACGCGGACTCGACGCCAGGGCGGCGGCCACCGCCGTCGCCGCCGACATCGACGCCCTGACGAGCCTGGACACCGACCGGGTGCTGCGGGCGTTCGCCTCGATGCTTGAAGCGACGCTGCGCACCAACTACTACGTGACTGAGGAACGGTCGGCCCGAGCCCGCGGCGTGCTCTCGTTCAAGTTCAATCCCGAACTGATCACCGAGCTTCCGCTGCCGCGGCCCAAGTTCGAGATCTTCGTCCACTCGCCGCGGGTCGAAGGGGTGCACCTGCGCTTCGGTCACGTCGCCCGCGGCGGGCTGCGCTGGTCGGACCGGCGGGAGGATTTCCGCACCGAGATCCTGGGTCTGGTCAAAGCGCAGGCGGTGAAGAACGCCGTCATCGTGCCGGTCGGGGCCAAGGGCGGCTTCGTGGTCAAGCGGCCGCCGGCCGACCGGGAAGCCTTCCGGGAGGAAGGGGTGGCCTGCTACCGGTTGTTCATCGCCGGTCTGCTCGACATCACCGACAACGTCGAGACCGCGACGGGGGCGGTGCTGCCGCCGCCCGGCGTGGTCCGCCGCGACGGTGACGACGCCTACCTCGTCGTTGCGGCGGACAAGGGAACCGCGGCGTTCTCCGACATCGCCAACGAGGTGGCGCAGTCCTACGGATTCTGGCTCGGCGACGCCTTCGCCTCGGGCGGGTCGGTGGGCTACGACCACAAGGCCATGGGCATCACCGCCAAAGGCGCCTGGGAGTCGGTCAAGCGGCACTTCCGGGAGATGGGCATCGACACCCAGAGCGAGGATTTCACCGTCGTCGGAGTCGGGGACATGAGCGGTGACGTGTTCGGCAACGGCATGCTGCTCTCCGGGCACATCCGGCTCGTGGCGGCCTTCGACCACCGGCACATCTTCGTCGATCCCGATCCGGACGCGGCCCGGTCCTTCGCCGAGCGGCAGCGGCTGTTCGCGATGCCGCGTTCGAGTTGGGAGGACTACGACCTGAGTCTGATCAGTCCCGGCGGAGGCGTTTTCAGCCGCCAGCACAAGTCGATCCCGGTGAGCCCGCAGATGCGCCGCGCGCTGGGCATCGACGACGAGGTGACCGAGATGACGCCGCCGGCGCTGATCCGGGCGATCCTGCTCGCCCCGGTGGACCTGTTGTTCAACGGCGGGATCGGGACCTACGTCAAGGCCGAGTCCGAGTCCGACGCCCAGGTTGGGGACCGCGCGAACGACGCGGTCCGCGTCAACGCCAACCAGTTGCGGGTCAAGGTGGTCGGGGAGGGCGGCAACCTCGGCGTGACGGCGCTGGGGCGGGTGGAGTTCGACCTGTGCGGCGGCCGGATCAACACCGACGCGCTGGACAACTCAGCGGGCGTGGACTGCTCCGACCACGAGGTGAACATCAAGATCCTGGTCGATTCGCTGGTGACCGCCGGCCGGGTGGCGCCCGAGGCGCGGGCAGAGCTGCTGGCGTCGATGACCGACGAGGTCTCCCGGCTGGTGCTGACCGACAACGGCGACCAGAACGACCTCATGGGCACCAGTAGGGCGAACGCACCGGGACTGCTCAACGTGCACGCCCGCCAGATCCGGGAACTCGAACAGCGGCGGGGGCTCAACCGGGAACTTGAGGCGCTGCCCTCCGACAAGGAGATCGACCGGCGCCAGGAGGTCGGCATCGGGCTGACCTCCCCGGAGCTGGCCACCCTGATGGCGCACGTCAAGCTCGCGCTCAAGGACGACGTCCTGGCCAGCGACCTGGCCGACCAGGGCGTGTTCGCCGCCCGGCTGCCCGAGTACTTCCCGGCTCCGCTGCGCGGCGAGCCGGAGATCATGGATCACCAGCTGCGCCGGGAGATCGTGGCGACCATGCTGGTCAACAGCGTGGTGGATGTCGGCGGTATCACCTTCGCCTACCGGGTGACCGAGGACGTCGGCGTCGGATACGCCGACGCGGTGCGCGCCTACGTCGCCGCCGACGCGATCTTCGGGATCGAGCGGACCTGGCGGCGGATCAGGGAGGCCACCGAGCAGACCGGCGCGGTGACCGTCTCGGACCGGATGACGTTGGATCTGCGCCGGCTGCTGGACCGCGCCGCGCGGTGGCTGCTGAACTACCGCCCGCAACCGCTGGCCGTCGGCGCCGAGATCAGCCGGTTCGGCGCCGACGTGGCCGATCTCGCGCCGAGGATCTCCGACTGGCTGAGGGGCGATGACCGCGCGATCGTGGCCAAGGAGGCCGGGGAGTTCATCGCCCGCGGCGTTCCCGGCGATCTGGCCGAAGCCGTCGCGGCCGGCCTCTACACCTACAGCCTGCTCGACGTCATCGACATCGCCGACATCGCCGACCGTGAACCCGCCGAGGTCGCCGACACCTACTTCGCGCTGATGGACTACCTGGGCACCGACAGCCTGCTGAGCGCGGTGTCCGGACTGCCGCGCGACGACCGCTGGCATGCGCTGGCCAGGCTGGCGGTCCGCGACGACATCTACGGATCACTGCGCGCGCTGTGTCTTGACCTGCTGGCGGTCGGAGAGCCCGACGAGACCGGCGAACAGAAGATCGCCGAGTGGGAGCAGAGCAACGGATCCCGGGTGGACCGGGCCCGGCGGACCCTGGCCGAGATCTACCGCGGCGATGCACGCGATCTGGCCACCCTGTCGGTGGCGGCCCGCCAGATTCGCAGCATGACCGCGACGACGGGACCCAGTGGTCGTGGCTGAGAACCGCTACACCACCGGGGTGCGGGTGCGCTGGTCGGACATCGACATGTACCAGCACATCAACCACGCCACCATGGTTACCATCCTGGAGGAGGCCCGCGTCGACTTCCTTCGCGAGCCGTTCACCGAGGACGTCACCACCATCGGGCTGCTGATCCACGAGGTTCGGGTTCTCTACAAAGGTCAACTGCGCCTTGCTGATTCCCCGCTGCAGGTGACCATCTGGACCAAGCGGCTCCGCGCGGTCGACTTCACGCTGGGCTACGAGGTCCGGCCGGTGGGCGCTCCACCCGACTCCCGGCCTTCGGTGATCGCCGAGACCCAACTGGCCGCGGTGCACATCGAGGAGCAGCGACTGGTGCGGCTGTCGCCGGTGCACCGGGACTACCTGCAGCGCTGGCTGCGCTGAGAATCGGCGGATTGCCCTCGCGGCGACCGCCGGGGTGACATCCTCGCGCCATGGTTGACAAGAGCAAGCCCTGGTTCGCCCTCTACGACAAGGGGGTTCCTTACTCCTGCATCTACCCGCCGCTGTCGGTCAAGCAGATGTTCAACGACTGCGCCGAGAAGTTCCCCGAACGGGACTACCTGGTCGTCAACGACACCAAGCTGCCCTACGGGCTGGTCAACATGATGGCGCGCAAGGCGGCCGGCGCACTGATCGGCCTGGGGGTGAAGAAGGGCGACCGGGTCGCCCTGATGTCGCCCAACCTGCCGCAGTACGTCATCGCCTATCAGGCCTGCGCCAAGATCGGTGCGATCGTCGTGCAGGTGAACCCGCTGGCCGCGCTGCCGGAGGTGCACCACTACGTCAAGGACAGCGGCGCTGAGACCCTCATCGTCATGGCGGCCTTCGCCAAGGCGCCGATCGAGGTGCTCAAGGCCGGGGACACCCCGCTGAGACATGTCATCGCATTCCAGGTCCCCTCCGGCGCCGTCGAGGTGGAGTCCGTGCCGGGTGTGCTGGACTTCAACGAGATCGTCGGCGCCGGCGAGGACTCCGAACCGGCGGTGGACGTCCGTTCCTCCGACACTCTGATGCTGCAGTACACCGGCGGCACCACCGGGCTGTCCAAGGGTTGCGTGCTGACCAACGAGAACCTGGTCTCGATCGCCTACCAGGAGAGCTACTGGATGGCGCCGGTGTTCGAGAAGACCGACCATTTGCGTTGCCTGGCAGCGGTGCCGATGTACCACATCTACGGGTTCAACATGAACGTCAACGTCAACCACGTGTTCGGCGGCACGATCATCCTGGTGCCCCAGCCGAGCACCGACAACGTGCTGGCCGCGATCAACCAGCACGAGCCGAACCTTTTCCCGGCGGTGCCGACCATGATCATCGGGCTCAACCAGCATCCGGACATCACGACATCGAAGATCGGCGCGGTGAGGGCGGTCGTCTCCGGCTCGGCGCCGCTGCCGGTGGAGGCCATGCGCACCTTCGAGGAGCTGTCCGGGGCGGTGATCACCGAGGGCTACGGGATGTCGGAGACCTCCAACATCGTCACCGCGAACCCGCTGCACACCCTGCGCAAACCAGGCGGGGTGGGAATACCATTCCCCGACAACGATGTTCGCATCGTCGATCTCGAGGACTACAGCAAGGAGATGCCGATCGGCGAGCCCGGCGAACTGCTCTGCAAGGGGCCCTCGGTCATGAAGGAGTACTGGAACAACCCGGAGGAGACGGCGAAGACGCTGCGCGACGGATGGCTGTCCACCGGCGACATCGCCTACCTCGACGAGGACGGTCACATCTTCATCGTCGACCGCAAGAAGGACATGATCCTCTCCAGCGGGTTCAACGTGTACCCGCGCGAGATCGACGAGTTGATGTACACCCATCCGAAGGTTCTGCAGGCGTGCTCGTTCGGCATACCCGACTCCAAGCGTGGCGAGAGCCTGAAGCTCACACTGGTGCTCAAGCCCGGCGCGGAGATGACCGTCGAGGAGGTCCGGGCGTTCTGCAAGGAGAACCTGTCCGGATACAAGGTTCCCACCGAGGTCGCTTTCCTCGATGAACTGCCGGTCACCAACGTCGGCAAGCCCGACCGCAAGGCCCTGCGCCAGATGCAGCTGGACGGAAAGCTGGGTTAGCGGCTCAGAACGGCGAGTTCACCATGGAGTGGGCCGCCATCTCCAGGTAGCCGAGCAGCTCCCGGCGATGCTCGTCGTCCAGGGTCGTCGAGTCGATTGTGGCGACCGCGGTGTGCATGCAGCGCAGCCAGGCGTCGCGTTCGATCGGGCTGATCCGGAACGGCGCGTGGCGCATGCGCAGCCGCGGGTGGCCGCGCTGCTCGGAATAGGTCCGGGGCCCGCCCCAGTACTGCTCGAGGAACATCCGCAACCGGTCCTCGGCGCCGTCCAGGTCGTTATCGGGGTACAGCGGGCGCAGCACCTCGTCCTGGCGGACCTCCTGGTAGAAGCGGGAGACGATGGCGCGGAAGGTCTCGGCGCCGCCCACCTCGTCGTAAAAGGTCCGCGGCGAGCCGGAGGTGGTTGGGGATTCGGCCACGAGACCATTGTGGTCGGTGGTCCAACGCCGCACAAATACGCCCCGAACACGGCATGAATACGCGTGCGGTCGGTGCCGATCCGTGGTGCACTAGAGCGCGGAGGACGCATGGCGCAGCGCAAACGGAACGCGGCAAACAGGGCTCACCGCGCCGCGGCGGGAACCGTCGTGCCGGTGGCTGCCGGAACCCTGCGCGGTGTCGAGACCCGGGGACGCTCCGAGGGACTGTGGGGACGCCGGCGGGTACTGCTGCTGAACTCGACCTACGAGCCGTTGACCGCCCTGCCAATCCGCCGGGCGGTGGTCATGGTGCTGTGCGGGAAGGCCGACGTGGTGCACGAGGATCCCGGCGGACCGGTGATCCACTCGGCGAGCAGGGTCGTCGCGGTGCCGTCGGTGATCAGGCTGCGCACCTACGTGCGGGTGCCCTACCGGGCCCGTATCCCGATGACCCGCGCCGCGCTGATGCACCGCGACCGGTTCCGGTGCGCGTATTGCGGAAGCAAGGCCGACACGGTGGACCACGTCGTGCCCCGCAGCCGGGGCGGTGAGCACACCTGGGAGAACTGCGTGGCCGCCTGCTCGTCGTGCAACCACCGCAAAGCCGACAAGCTGCTGACCGAACTGGGCTGGTCGCTGCGGCTCTCGCCGTCGGTGCCCAAGGGGCAGCACTGGCGGCTGCTGTGCACGATCAAGGAACTGGACCCGATGTGGATGCGGTACTTGGGCGAGGGGGCCGCCTGATCGGATCGTGTGCGCTACGGTAATTGCGTGAACTCTGCCGTACTGCATGCCATGTACGTGGGCTTCCCGTTGGGGACCTTCCTCATACTCTGGGTTCTGACCCACGCCCGCAAGGGCAGTCATCCGGCCACCTACGAGATGTCCGAGCGGTGGACCCACGAGCCGATCCTGTGGGCGGCCACCGATGAGGTCGTTCCCGGCGGCGGCCACGGTCACGGGGACTCGGCGCTGAGCGTGGGGGGTGGCGCCAGTGGCCGGTGGTGAGCACGCCGTAGCGCGCATCGACTCCGACAACCTCCCACTCGGCTGGGCGGTGACCGCCAGCGGCCGGGTCTCCAAGGTGACCCAGCCCGGCGAGCTGTCGGTGCAGTACCCCTTCCCGATCATGGACCTGATCAAGGTCGACAACGCCCTGACCCAGGCCACGCGGCAGTGCAGGGCGCGGTTCGCGACCTACATCGGGGACCTGGGTTCGGACACCACGGCTCGCGCCCGGGAACTCCTGACCGACGTGCCCACCCCGAACAACGCCATCCTGCTGGCCGTCTCACCCAACGAACGCGCCATCGAGGTCGTCTACGGTGCGGACCTGCGCGGCCGGGGAGCCGAGTCGGTCGCCCCGCTCGGGGTTTCCGCGGCGGCGGCGGCGTTCAAGGAGGGCAACCTGATCGACGGTCTGGTCAGCGCCATCCGGGTGATGTCGGCAGGGATCTCCCGGCCCTAACCGGCCGAGTCGAACTTCCTGGCGCGCAGCGCCCTCTCGACGGTGGCGCGGCCCTCCAGGACCAGCCGTCGCAACGCCGGCGGGACATGCAGGCCGCCCAGGAACCAGTCGGCGGCCTCCAGCCCGGCGGTGCTGACATCCCACGTCGGGTAGAGCCCCACCACCACGGTCTGGGCGACCTCACTGGACCGGCGTTCCCAGATCTGGCCGACGGACTCGAAATAGCGCCGGGTGTAGGACGCCAGCAGGTCACGCTGTCCGGGCTGGTTCCAGCCCGCGATGATGGCCCGGGCGGTGATGTTGGGCAGGCTGTCGTCCTCGGTCACCTGCCGCCAGGCCCGGGCCTTGACGTCGGCCTGGGGGCGTGCCGCCGCCGCCGCGGCGGCGTGCCGACGGCCGGCGGCGGTCGGGTCACGGCGCGCTTCGGCGTCGATGAACGGTGTGGCCGCCCCGTCGGCGTCGATCCGCCCGCCGGCGGCCAGCGCGGTCACGATCCGCCACCTCAGGTCGGTGTCGACCTCGAGTCCGGCCAGGCCGAACGCGGCCGGGTCGCCGTCGAGGAGGTCGGCCAGCAGCACAAGGTGGTGGGTCGAGTGCTCCCCGGAGAGCACCGATGCGCACAGCGCGTTGACGTAGGCCAGCTGATGGTCTGAGCCCGGGTCCGCGGAGCGGGCCAGTTCCAGCAGCCGGTCGGTGAACTCCGGCCAGCCCCGCGCCGCCGCCCAAGCGGGCTCCGCGTAGGCGTTGAGCGCCGTCTGGGCCTGCAGCAGCAGCCGCTGGGCGACGCCCACCTCGGTTTCGGCGTGCACACCGCGCATCACCAGGGCCACGAAGTCGCGGGCTCTCAGCTCGGCGTCGCGGGTCATCTCCCAGGCCGCCGACCAGACCAGGGTGCGGGGAAGCGGGTCGGCGATGTCGGCGATGCGGTCCATGGCGACGCCCAGGGACTCCTCATCCAGGCGCATCGAGCAGTAGGTCAGGTCGTCGTCGTTGACCAGGATCAGCTTCCCGCGCCGGACCCCCCGCAGTGCCGGCACCTCGGTCAGCTCACCGGTGACGTCAAGTTCCTCGCGGTGTGCCCGCACCAGCTTCCCGGATCCGTCGTCGTCGTAGATGCCGACCGCCAGCCGGTGCACCCGGGTCTCCCCGGCGCCCGGCGCGGCCCCGCCCTGGGCGACGGCGAAGCTGGTGAACCGGCCGTCGCCGTCGATGTCGAACTCCGGGCGAAGCGGGTTGAGGCCGGTGGTCTTCAGCCACTGCCGGCCCCAGTCGGACAGGTCCCGTCCTGAAGCCTTCTCCAGCGCGCCGAGCAGGTCGTCGAACGTCGCGTTGTCGAAGGCGTGGGCGTGGAAGTAGTCGCGCAGCCCGGCCAGGAAATGGTCCAGCCCGACGTAGGCCACCAGCTGTTTGAGCACGCTGGCGCCCTTGGCGTAGGTGATGCCGTCGAAATTGACCTCGACGGCGTGCAGGTCCGGGATGCTGGCGGCCACCGGGTGGGTGGAGGGCAGTTGGTCCTGGCGGTAGGCCCAGGACTTCTCGACGTTGGCGAAGGTGGTCCAGGCCTGGGTGTATTCGGTGGCCTCGGCCTGGCACAGCACCGAGGCGAAGGTCGCGAACGACTCGTTGAGCCACAGGTCGTCCCACCAGCGCATGGTGACCAGGTCGCCGAACCACATGTGGGCCATCTCGTGCAGCACGGTCTCGGCGCGACGCTCGTAGGACGCCCGGGTGACCTTGCTGCGGAAGACGTAGTCCTCCAGGAAGGTCACCGCCCCGGCGTTCTCCATCGCCCCGGCGTTGAACTCGGGAACGAACAGCTGGTCGTACTTCCCGAACGGGTAGGGCACCCCGAAGTTGCTGTGGTAGAACGCGAATCCCTGCTTGGTCTCGGTGAACAGCCGGTCGGCGTCCATGAAGTCCGCCAGTGACCGGCGGCAGAAAATCCCCAGCGGGATGTCGCCGTGCGGGTCGGTGTAGACGTCTCGCCACACCGCGTAGGGACCGGCCACCAGCGCGACCAGATAGGTGCTCATCCGCGGGGTGGTCGCGAAGGTGTGCACGACGGAGTCGCCGTGGGGTTCGGCCGACACCGTCGCGCCGTTGGAAACCACCTGCCAGTGCGCGGGCGCGGTGACGGTCATCTCGAAGGTTGCCTTGAGGTCGGGCTGGTCGAAGCAGGCGAACATCCGCTTGGCGTCGGCGGTCTCGAACTGCGAGTACAGGTAGACCTCGCCGTCGACCGGGTCGACGAAGCGGTGCAGGCCCTCGCCGGTGTGGGAGTAGCGGCAGTCGGCCTCGACGACCAGGACGTTGTCATGGGCCAGGCCGATCAGCGGGATTCCGGTCGACTCGTCGTAGCCGGAAACGTCGATGTCATGGCCGTTGAGCACCGCCCGGTGCACGCGGTCGGCGGCCAGATCGATGTAGGTGTCCGCGCCCGGCAGCGCCTCGAATTCAACGGTGGTCACCGACCGGAATTCCTTGTCCCCGGTGGTCAGGTCCAACTCGATCCGGTAGCGCTCGACGGTGATCAGGGCGGCCCGTTCGACGGCCTCGTTGTGGGTCAGATTCGGTAGCACGGTTTCCAACCTATCCTTAGCCCCATGACCGAGAGCCCTGTGACCGACTCGGCGGCGCGAGCGCCTCGCGCCGATTTCTGGTTCGACCCGCTGTGTCCGTGGGCGTGGATCACCTCGCGCTGGATCCTGGAGGTCGAAAAGGTCCGCGACATCGAAGTCGTGTTCCACGTGATGAGCCTGGCGGTGCTCAACGAGGACAACGCCGACCTGCCCGAGCAGTACCGGGAGCTGATGACGCGGGCGTGGGGGCCGGTGCGGGTGGCGATCGCCGCCGAACAGGCGCACGGCTCCGAGGCGCTGGGCCGGCTCTACACCGCGATGGGCACCGTCATCCACGCCGAGGGCAACAAGGATCTCGACGAGGTGGTCGGCGAGTCGCTGGCGCGGGCGGATCTGCCGGCCGGCCTGGCGGCCGCGGCCACCGAGTCCGGCTTCGACGAGGCGCTGCGGGAGAGCCATCACGCCGGGATGGACCCGATCGGCAAGGACGTCGGCACCCCGGCGATCCACTTCGACGGGGCGGCATTCTTCGGCCCGGTGCTGTCCCGGATCCCGCGCGGGGAGGAGGCCGGCCGGCTGTGGGACGCCACTCTGATTCTGGCGTCCTATCCGCACTTCTGGGAGTTGAAGCGCACCCGCACTGAACCGCCTCAGTACGACTGAGCTGTTGAGTAGGGTGACCGCCATGCGCGTCTACCTCGGGGCCGACCACGCGGGCTACGAACTCAAGCAGGCCATCATCGAGCACCTCGAGAAGGGCGGCCACGAGCCGATCGACTGTGGGGCCTTCGAGTACGACGCCGATGACGACTACCCGGCCTTCTGTATCGCAGCGGCGACCCGGACGGTCAACGACCCCGGCAGCCTGGGCATCGTGCTGGGCGGCTCGGGCAACGGAGAGCAGATCGCGGCCAACAAGGTTCCCGGGGTTCGGTGCGCGCTGGGGTGGAGCACCGAGACCGCCACACTGGCCCGCGAGCACAACAACGCCCAGGTGATCGGTATCGGCGGCCGCATGCACAGCCTCGACGAGGCGCTGGCCATCGTCGACGCCTTCGTGGGAACCGCGTGGTCGCAGGCTCCCCGGCACCAGCGGCGCATCGACATCCTGGCCGACTATGAGCGCACCCACGTCCCCCCACCGGTTCCGGGGGCGCCGGTCTGACCGGTGCCGGAGGGTCCTGAGCGGTGCCGGAGGGGCACACCCTGCACCGGCTGGCCCGGCTGCACCAGCGCCGTTACGCGGGTGCGCCGGTGCGGGTGTCCAGCCCGCAGGGCCGGTTCGCCGACGCCGCCGCTCTCGACGGCAGGGTTCTGCTGCGCGCTGACGCCTGGGGCAAACACCTGTTCCACCGCTACGAGGGCGGCCCGATCGTGCACGTCCACCTCGGCCTTTACGGCACCTTCCGGGAGCTGCGCACGCCGATGCCCGAACCTGTCGGGCAGGTCAGGATGCGCATGGTCGGTGCCGAGTACGGCACCGACCTGCGTGGCCCCACCGCCTGCGAGCTGATCGACGAGGCGCAGCAGGAGGCGATTCTGGGCCGGCTCGGACCGGACCCGCTGCGCGCCGACGCCGAACCCGACCGGGCCTGGGGGCGGATCAGCAAGTCCCGCAAGGCGATCGGCGCGCTGCTGATGGATCAGTCGGTGATGGCCGGAGTCGGCAACGTCTACCGCAGCGAACTGCTGTTCCGGCACGGCATCGACCCGTACCGGCCGGGACGGGAGGTGGGCACTCTCGAGTTCGCCGCGGCCTGGGACGATCTGGTGGCTCTGATGAAGGTCGGTGTGCGCCGCGGACGGATCATCGTGGTGCGTCCCGAGCACGACCACGGGGCGCCGTCGTACCGCTCTCGTGGGCCGCGGACTTATGTCTACCGCCGGGCCGGACAGCCCTGTCGGCTGTGCGAAACCCCGGTCCGGACCGCGGTGATGGAGGGGCGCAACCTGTTCTGGTGCCCGAACTGCCAGACCTAGAAGGTGAAGTCCCCGAAGCCCCCGCCGAAGTCCCCGCCGAAGTCGCCCCCGCCGAAGTCCCCGCCGCCGTCCCAGCCGCCCGCGTCCCCGCCCTGTTCCATGCCCGCGCCGTACCCGGCGTCATAACCGGAATCGAAGCCCTGGTCGAACCCGGACCCGTAGCCGCTCTCGAACCCCGCCGCGCCGTAACCCACGCCGCTCATCCCGGAGAACATCGCGTTGAACAGCAGCACCGACCCCATGCCCCAGGCGCCGGCGACGAGTGCGGGTTTCCACCACGGCTCGGAGTACCAACCGGCCGGCACCGGACGGCCGGCGACCCGGCCGCCGGGGTAATAGTTCGGGGTCCGTGAGGTCGGGACCGGGGATGCCTCGATCTCGCGCCCTTCGAACTGGACGCGGCGGTCCTCGGTGACCATCCCGGCGGACTTCTGGCCGGCGATGCTCTCCAGTTCCGGTCCGGGGTCCATGCCCATCGCCACCCGGGCGGCCCGCACGTAGTACAGGCCCTCCAGGGCGCTCTCCTTGGCCAGCATCGCCTGCTTGGCCGTGGCGGCCTGGTCGATTTGCGAGGACGCCGCGGTGAACCGTTCCGACGCATCGGCCAGTGCCTGCTGGGAGGCGGTGTCGGTGCCGGTGAGGTTGAGCACCTGCCCGCCGAGCCGTTCGATCACCCGGCGGGCGTCGGCCTTGGCGTCGGCCAGGCCGGCGGCATTGCGCTCTCCGGTGGCGCGCGAGGAACTCCACACGGCCAGAGCCAGGGCCGCCACCACTGCCAGGATGAGTACGAGCAGGACACCGTTCATGGCGTCCACAGTACCGATCTGCGCTGGATGTCCTAGAGAACGCCGAGCGTGCGGTAGACCTCGTCGGAGAGCGCGGTGCTGCGTGGGTCGGCGTTGCATTTGGTGGCGTCGAAGTAGTTCATCACGTAGGCGTAGCCGATCCGGTGCTCGAGGTCGACGAACCCGTAGGAGCCTCCCGAGCCGCCGTGGCCGAAGCTGCGCGGGTTGGGCCCGGCGACCCTGCGCTGGTTGAGCATGAAACCCAGACCCCAGCCGTGGTCGGCCACCCGCGGGCCCAGCACGACGTCGGGATCGAAACCGCCCTGGGAGACCCGCGCGACCTCCAGCTGGCCGCGGGAGAGGATCTTCTCCTGGGCCAGGCCGTTGTAGAACGTCGCCAGGCCCAGCGCAGAGACGTGCCCGTTGGTGCCGGGGAACTCGCTGCGCCGCCAGCGCGGCAGGTCGTTGGAGCCGAGTTCGTCGTCGGGCACGAACCCCATGGCCACCGAGAGCCCGGCCATCGGATGCTCGGCCAGCGAGCAGGGGTCCGATGGCGCTCCACCGTTGGACAGCACACCGCGAATGTGGGGCTTGTTGACCATCTCCGCGCACCGTTGATGCTCGAAGTCGGGCAGGCCGACGTGGACGTCGATGCCCATCGGCTCGGCGATCTCGGTGCGCAGGTATTGCCCGAGGCTGCGGCCGGTGACCCGGCGGACCACCTCGCCGAGGATGAACCCGAACGCGACCATGTGGTAGCCCTGCGCGGACCCCGGTTCCCACCACGGCTCGGCGGCGGCCAGTCGCGTGCAGACCAGGTCCCAGTCCGAGACCTCGTCCCAGTGCAGCCGTTGCCGCGGGGCGATCACCCCGGAGCGGTGGCCCAGCACCGAGGCGACGGTCACCGCCTCCTTGCCGGACTGGGCGAACTCGGGCCAGTAGCGCGCCACCGGGGCGTCCAGGTCGATCTCCCCGCGGTCGGCGAGGAGATGCACGCAGGTGCTGGTCAGGCCTTTGGTTCCGGAGAAGACGCTGGCCAGGGTGTTCTCCCGCCAGGGTTGCCGTGTCCCGGACCCGGCATCGGCTCCGGAGTCCGAATAGCCGCCCCACAGGTTGACCACCAGGTCGCCCTGGACCCAGACCGCCACCGCGGCGCCGACCTCACCACCGGCGGCGAAGTTGCCGACGAAGGCTTCGTGCACCCGTTCGAATCCCGGGGCGCAGGTCCCGCCGATCGCGGGGTCGTTCAGCGAGCCGCTCACCGAGCCTCCTGGGTCGACACCGCCCGCCCGGGTTGGGCGTCGGACCGGAACCCGAATCTACGGACGCCGACGTACCGAGAGAAGGCGCGGGCGGGATCGGTGCCGATCCGCGACTGTGTCGTTACCCGTGCCGGCGCGGGAGACCTCCGGGATGTTCACCGGGAGTTCTCCGCCGGTTCGGCGGCCCGGTGGTTTCGGCAGAGGCCGGGGCGGCATGCTGCGGACATGGCATCGAGGCGCCGCACCGCGGCAGGGGAGATCCCCGACACCGGCCTACCCGCCGAGTTGGCCGGACGGCTGACAATGGCCGAACAATACGACTGGCACCGGACCTACCTACGCCGCCGCCCTGTCTCCCGGCGGAACTTCCTGCGGGGGTCGGCAGCCGCCACGGCGGTTGCCGCGATCGGAGTCTCCCCGTTCGGCGGCCGCGCCTACGCCCAGAACGCCCCGCTCTCGGTCGCCAACCGGCGCGTCGGCTACGGCGCCGACGCGTCCAGTCAGTTGCGCCTGGCAGCGCAGCTGTCCGCCGACCCGCGGGCCACCCGGATCTTCCTCGACCACGGCCCGACCCCGGCTCTCGGCGCGACCGTCGAGGCCGAGGTCCGCAACTTGGTGACGCAGATCCCCGACGGCGACGGCGGGGTGCTGGCCGCCGAGCAGTTCTACGTCCACGCCCCGCTGGACGGGCTGCCCGGCCGCGCTCCGCACTTCTACCGTTGGCGAACCGAGGACGGTTTCGCCGGCGACGTCGCCCCGGCGTGGACTGCCATGCCCAGTTCCCGCGGCAGCATGGGCTGGTTCCGGTTCACCATGATGGGCGATCAGGGCACCGACGAAACACCCCTGCTCCCACCCGGCCTCGCCCCCGGCGGGTACGACAACCGCTACTACAAGCCCGACAACGAACCGGCGGTCGATCACGCCGGCAATGTGCTCAACCAGATCAACCTGTCCCGTCCGGACTTCCATGTCCTGGCCGGCGACATCGCCTACGCCGATCCGACCGGCATGGGTCAACCGGCCAGGTTTGTGCGCTCCGGTGAGCCTCCGGCCGGCTTCGACAAGTTCAACCCGTACGTCTGGGACGTGTATCTGGCCTCGATCGAGAGCAGTACGGCGACGACCCCGTGGATGTTCGCCACCGGCAACCACGACATGGAGGCGGCCTATCCCTTACACGGCTATGCCGGCCATCTGGCGCGGCTGGACTTCCCGGGCAACGGGCCCGACACGTGTCCCTCGGTCTACTCGTTCACCTACGGCAACGTGGCCGTGCTGTCCCTGGACGCCAATGACGTCAGCTACGAGATCACCTCCAACTCCGGCTACTCCGGCGGCACGCAGAACACCTGGGTGGAGGCCACCCTGGCCGCCCACCGCGGGGACCCGGCGATCGACTTCATCGTGTGTTTCTTCCACCATTGCGCCTACTCCACGGTCGAGGCGCACGCCAGCGACGGCGGCGTGCGGGCGGCCTGGGCCGATCTGTTCGATCGCCACCAGGTCGATCTGGTCCTACAGGCGCACAACCACGCCTTCGAACGGTCCGATCCGATCCGCGGCGGGGTGCCGACCAGGGTCGCCGGGGACAACGCGATCGTCTATCCGCAGACCGACGGCACTGTGTACTACACGGTCGGCTCGGCGGGGCGGCCCCGGTACGCCTTCCAGGCCGGGGAACCGGAGAGCTACCGCGGCCACGAGGTCGCCGACACCTACGTGCCCAACAGCTACGTGTGGACCGCCGACGGTGAGAAGCAGAACGAGGCGGTGGGCTGGTCGCGGGTGCGGTTCCGCAA
This sequence comes from uncultured Mycobacterium sp., assembly GCA_964447215.1. Classification (GTDB taxonomy): domain Bacteria; phylum Actinomycetota; class Actinomycetes; order Mycobacteriales; family Mycobacteriaceae; genus Mycobacterium. The sequence continues at coordinate 213 of CAYURT010000002.1, read as the reverse complement.
CTATGCGTTCATCCGAGTCGACGTCCGCCCCGGAACCCTGGTCAGCGAGATGGACGTGACCGCGGTCGACGAGTACGGCCGCGAGTTCGACACGCTGACCTATCGCAGGCAGGTGACCGGCTAGCCGATGAGCCGAACACCTGTGGCCGACCGGCCGTGGAGCGGGCGACGGGAATCGAACCCGCGTAGCTAGTTTGGAAGACTAGGGCTCTA
>CAYURT010000001.1:1420-142921 GCA_964447215.1 uncultured Mycobacterium sp. | reverse complement strand
ACGTGTCCTACTTCGGGACCATGCTGGTGCACAACGGCATCGTCGACGGGATGGTTTCGGGTGCCGCGCACACCACCGCCCACACCGTGCGGCCGGCCTTCGAGATCATCAAGACCCGGCCCGGGGTCTCCACGGTGTCGAGCATCTTCCTGATGTGCCTGTCCGACCGGGTGCTGGCCTACGGCGACTGCGCGATCGTGCCGGACCCCACCGCCGAGCAACTCGCCGACATCGCGATCAGCTCGGCGCGCACCGCCTCGCAGTTCGGCATCGACCCCCGGGTTGCCATGCTGTCCTACTCGACCGGCGAGTCCGGCAGCGGCGCCGGGGTCGACAAGGTCCGAGCGGCAACCGAACTCGTACGCGCCCGCGAGCCCGCGCTGCTGGTCGAGGGGCCGATCCAGTACGACGCCGCCGTGGACCCGACGGTGGCGGCGTCCAAAATGCCCGGCTCGCCGGTGGCCGGCAAGGCCACCGTCCTGATCTTCCCGGACCTCAACACCGGCAACAACACCTATAAGGCCGTGCAGCGCAGCGCCGGGGCGATCGCGATCGGCCCGGTGCTGCAGGGCCTGAACAAGCCGGTCAACGATTTGTCCCGGGGTGCGCTGGTGGAGGACATCGTCAACACCGTCGCGATCACCGCGATCCAGGCGCAGGGGGCGTGATGCGGCGCACGGTCCTGGTGCTCAACTCCGGCTCTTCCTCGCTGAAATACCAACTGGTGCAACCCGACACCTCTGAGGAGGTCTTCGACGGCATCGTCGAGCGGATCGGGGAGGACGACTCGAAGGCCACCCTGAAACTGCGCGGGGAGAAGATCACCCGCGACGGCCGGGTCGGCGACCACGAGGCCGCGCTCCGGCTGGCCTTCGACCTGGTCGCCGAAGCAGGTGACGACCTCGAGCAGCTCGGTCTGGTTGCCGTCGGCCACCGGGTGGTGCACGGCGGCCCGCACCTGTACCGGCCGACCGTCGTCGACGATGTGCTGGTAGACCAGTTGCGCGAACTGGCTCCGCTGGCCCCACTGCACAACCCGCCGGCGGTGCTCGGTATCGAGGTGGCCCGACGGGTGCTTCCCGAACTGCCGCACATCGCGGTTTTCGACACCGCGTTCTTCCACGACCTGCCGGCCGAGGCGGCCACCTACGCCATCGACCGCGACGTCGCCCAACGCTGGCGGATCCGCCGCTACGGCTTCCACGGCACCTCCCACGAGTTCGTCAGCCGTCGCGCCGCGGAGTTCCTCGGCCGGCCGGTGGACACCCTCAACCAGATCGTGCTGCACCTGGGCAACGGCGCTTCAGCGTCGGCGATCGCCGGCGGCCGCCCGGTCGACACCTCGATGGGGATGACCCCGCTGGAGGGTCTGGTGATGGGCACCCGCAGCGGCGACATCGACCCGGGGATCATCGGCTACCTGTGGCGTACCGCGGGGATGGGGATCGACGAGATCGAGACGATGCTCAACCGCCGCTCCGGGATGCTGGGTCTCTCCGGCGACGTCGACTTCCGCGTGGTTCAGCGGCGCATCGCCGACGGGGACCGGGACGCGGCACTGGCCTATGACGTCTACATCCACCGGTTGCGCACCTACATCGGCGGCTACCTGGCGGTGCTCGGCCGCGCCGACGCGATCTCGTTCACCGCCGGGGTGGGGGAGAACGACGCGAAAGTCCGCCGCGACGCCCTGGCCGGCCTGGGCCATCTCGGCATCGAGGTCGACGACGCGCTCAACGACAGCCCGCAGCGGGGCCCGCGGCGGATCTCCGCGGACGGCTCGGGGATCGCGGTGCTGGTGATTCCCACTAACGAGGAGTTGGCCATCGCGCAGGCCTGTCTGACCGCGCTGTAAGCATCGAGCGTGCGTCCAGGGCGGGAAATCACGCCGACGACCGCCCTGGACGCACAGTCGAGCGTCGCTCCAGGGCGTCACGCACCCGTTCCACAATCCGATCCGGGCGGTCCTCGGCGACCACGGTGACCACGATCCAGCCCATCCGCTCCAGGCGCTCCCGTCGCCGGATGTCCCGGACGTACTGCCGGCGGTCGCTGCGGTGATGGTCGCCGTCGTACTCGACGGCCACCATCGACTCAGGCCAGCCCAGATCGAGGTAGGCGAAGGGATACCCGCCCGGGCCGCTCACCGGGATCTGCGTCCGCGGCGCCGGCAAGCCGGCGCGCACGAGTAACAACCGCAACCAGGTCTCCCTGGGCGACTGTGCGCCGCCGTCGGTGAGCGCCAGGGTGGCCTCGAGGCGCCGCAGCCCGCGGGCCCGGGGATGCGCGGCGGCCAGTTCGGCAACCGCGGTTGCCGACAGGCCGGTCGCATTCATCAGGGCGTCCACCCGCGCCACCGCGGAGTTCAGTTGGCCGACGCGGCCGAGATCGAAGGCGGTTCGCGCCGGCGTGGTCACCGTCATCTCCCCGATTCGCACGGTTTCCCCGGCCAGCAGCAGATCCCGGCGGACCACCACACCGGCCGGGGCCCGGGCGTTGGCGTGCACCAGTTCAACCGCGGAGTGGGAGTCGACCCAACGGGTGCCGTGCAGCGCCGCCGCGGCGAGCCCGGCGACGACGCCGCGCCGCTGTGACCACAGCCAGGCGGCGCGGATCCGGTTCTGCAGCGACGGTGTGGTCTGCCGCGCCTGATACACCCCGGGGAAGAGTCGGGTGAAGCCGGTGCGCAACTGATGGCGATTGACGAGGCCGGCGGCCAGGGCCTCGCTGCCTATGAATGGTTGGCCTGAGAATGGTTGGCCTGAGAATGGTTGGCCTGAGAATGGTCGGCCGACAAATGGTTGCGGCGCCCTCGGCATGCCCGCAGCCTGACACCGCCGGGGTGGGCCGGCGATTCACTGTGCGTGGAGGGTGGGGACCAGACTCGGATACCGCCGCCAGCGCACACTCGAAACCGCGTCAGAACGTCGAGGAGGGCCTGACCTGGTTGGCCATGTCGACCAGCGCGTAGCGATGGGCCTGGCTGGGGGCGGCCCGGGCCAGGCTGCGCAGCGAGGCCTCAACGCCCAGCCGCAGCCCGTGCTCGGTGAACGGAAAGCCGAGGATGTAGCCCGGTCCCGGCTGGTTCTCGGCGATCCAGTCCATCGCGGTGCCCAGCACCAGCGCGCGGATCTGCAGGACCCGCGGCTCGGAGTCCGGTAGTGCCTCGGCCCTGCGCGCGGCATCGCGGATCTGCTGCTCGGTCAGCTCATCGACCGACCGGCCCGACAACAGGGTCACCACGCTGGTCAGCCGGGCGGTGCTGTAGTGCCGTGAGCCGATCGGCACCTCGTCGAGCGTGGTGACCGCGCCGGCCCGGTCACCGTCGACCGACTGCGCGCGGGCCAGCCCGAAACCCGCGGAGATGATGTTGTTGTCGGTGTGCCACACCGTCTCGTAGAACGGCCGCTCGTCGGAGGTACCGGCGAGTTCGGCGGTGGCTGCCAGGGCAAGCTTGGGCGCCAGCTCGCCGGGGAAGCTGTCCAGGACATCGGTGAAATGCTTTCTGGCCGAGTCGTAGTCGCCGGTGAGCAGTTGCGAGACGGCCTTGAACCACACCAGCCGCCAGCCCCAGCCCACCCGTCCGGCGAGGTCTTCGAGCTTGCGGTTGGCTTTGGCCACGTCGCCCAGGTCCAGCAGCGCGCGCACCTCCATCAGCGGCAGTTCCACCGACTCGGTCAGGTCCACGCCCTCGGAGTCGAGCCCGCCGTGCCGGGCCGCGCGCAACGAGTCCAGGGTCTGCACCGGCTGGGACAACACCGTGGCGGAGAGCACGGTGGCGGCGACATCGCTGGGGTCGACCAGCGGGACCGGCAGCGCGGTCACGATCTCGGCGGCGGTGAGCCGCTCGGAATGCACCAGGCCGTCGAGGTAGACATCGGTGTGGGCGACGAGTAGTTCGGTTCCGAAGGTCGCCCGGGTGCGGGTGAACACCGTGGACAGGCCGGGGCGCGGTGTCCCGGTGTCGGCGGCGACGACCTCGCGCAGCACGCCGAGCAACTGCGCGGACATCTCCTCGGTGCTGGTGAAGCGGCGCTGCGGATCGGGGTCGATCGCCCGGCGCAGCAATCGGGCGAAGGAGTCGTACTCGGTGAGCACCGGGTCGTCGGCGGGCAGCCCGTCCAGATAACGGCCCCGCCGGGTGGGCAGGTGCAGGGTCAGCGCGGCCAGCGTCCTTCCCACCGTGTAGATGTCGGTGGCCACCGTCGGCCCGGTACGCACGATCTCCGGCGCCTGATAGCCCGGTGTGCCGTAGAGGTAGCCGAAGGACTCGATCTTCGACACCGCCCCGAGGTCGATCAGCTTGAGCTGCTCCTCGGTCACCATGATGTTCTCCGGCTTGAGGTCGTTGTAGCACAGGCCGATCGAGTGCAGATAACCCAACGCCGGCAGGATCTCCAGCATGTAGGCGATGGCCTCGGCTACCGGGAGCTTCGTCGTGGCGGGCTGTTTGAGCGACTTCCCGCCGACGTACTCCATCACGATGTATCCGACCGGCTCGCCGCGGGCGTCGGCGTGTTCGACGAAGTTGAAGATCTTCACGATCGACGGGTGTGCCACCTCGGCCAGGAACCGCCGCTCGGCCATCGCGATCGCCTGGGATTCGGCATCCCTGGAGTGCACCAAACCCTTGAGCACCACGGGACGTTCGTTGACGTTGTGGTCGACGGCGAGGTAGATCCAGCCCAGCCCGCCATGCGCGAGGCAGCCCTTGATCTCGTACTGGTCGGCGACCATATCCCCGGGCGACAGCTGGGGGAGGAAGGTGAACGCGCTGCCGCAGCGCGGGCAGATGCCCTCCAGCTCGCCAACGCGATCCCCGACCGAGCGGCCGACCGGCTCGCCGCAGTTCCAGCAGTACCGCTTGGACTCCGCCACCGCCGGATCGACCATGAGCGCCGCCAACGGGTCGATGGCCGGCACCCTCGGTATCTCCACCAGTCCGCCGCCCAGCCGCCGGGCGGCCGACGGCCGCGCACGGGTGGTCGGCTGCTCGACGACGGGCTCCGGCGGTGCCGATTCGTCGGCGTCGTCGTCGAAGCGTGGCCGGAAGATGGCCTGGGTGGACGGTGGGCGCACGGTCTCGACGGACGGTTCCAGTCCCAGGTCGGCCAGGCTGGCCGGCTGGGTGCCGACGTTGGGTTCCTCCTGGGTGCTCATCAGTCCGAGTACCTCGCCACCGGTGGAGCCGGCGCCGGGCCGAGGATCGCCAGCCACCTCCGGTACAGGGTGTCCCAGGTCCCGTCGGCGCGGATGCGCGCCAGCGTGCCGTTGACGAACCGGACCAGGCCGGTGTTGGCCAGGTTCACCCCGATGCCGTAGGGCTGTTCGGCCATGCTCGGACCGACGATGTGCAGATACGGGTCCTGGGCCACCAGGCCAGCCAGGATCGCGTTGTCGGTGCTGACCGCGTCGACCTCCTGCTGCTGCAGCGCCACCAGGCAGTCCGCCCAGGTCACTGTGGTGACGATCGTCGGCGGCGGGTCGATCCGCTGCACCTGCTCGAGCGAGGTGGTGCCCCGCGCCACGCACACGCGCTTGCCGGACAGGTCCGAAGGCCCCGCGATCGGCGACTCCCGCGGCGCCAGAATCTGTTGGTAGGCGGTGAAATACACCGTCGAGAAGTTCACCAGCTTCCGCCGCTCACAGGTGATCGTCATGGTTTTCACCACGATGTCGACGACTTTCTTCTGCAGTGCGGGGATTCGGTCGGCCGACGCCAGGATCCGGTACTCGACCGCCGTCGGGGTGCCGAAGATGTCGCGGGCGACCTCACCGGCGATGTCGACGTCGAAGCCGACGATCTTGCCGGTGACGGGGTCCCGGAAGGAGAACAGGTTGCTGCCGATGTCCAGGCCCACCAGCAGCCGTCCGCGCTTTCGGATGTCGGCCACCGCGGCGTCGGCCTCGGCTTTGGTCGGGAAGGGCCGCAGGCTCGCGGTGCGGTCGCAGTCGTCCTCGGCCGGGTCGGCCCGCTCGGCGGGCGCCAGGGGCAACTGCTCCATCCCGGCCGGAGTGGGCGGTGCCAGCGTCAGCGGCGACGGCAACGGCGGGTCCTCGCTGCGGGCGCAGCCGGCCAGCATGGTCACGGTCAGCACGGCGGCCATCGCCGCGGCCAGCCCGCCGCGGACACCGGATCGCCGGCCGCTCATCGGTACTCACTCATCCGCGGCCACAGGCCCAGGGCCACCGCCACCGCCGCCCCGATGGACAGCGCGGCACCACCGGGGGTCGCGCCGGAGAGCACCCGGCGCGCCGAGCGGATGTCGTTGCGAAGCTGCCGGCGGCTCTCGGTGATCGCTTCCGAGAGCGAGTCGTTGAGCTTGTCGAACGCCGGGGTGGAGTCGTCCTCGGCGGTGCCCAGTGCCACCCGGGTGGCCGCCGGATAGTCGCCGACCTTGATGAAATCGGAGATTCGCTCGTCGGCCTGCCGCCATTTGGCCAGTAGCTGGTCGGCGGTGGCCAGTTGATCGCGGGCGACCGGGCTGCCCTGGGCCAGATAGTCCTCCAGGACGTCGTGCATGGCCTCGACACGCTGGTAGTAGGACTGTTTGCGCTCGCCCTCGTCCCCTCGGCGCACCAGCGACAGCGTCTCGTCGGCGCGGGCCTGCTGAGCGGTGATCACCAGGCCGGTGACGGTGCGCAGCGACTCCGCGGCGGTGTTCTTGGCCGCGCGGCTGCCGGCCGTGGAGATGGCCAGCGCCGTGCCGACCCAGACGATCAGCACGGTGATCGCCAGCCCGCCGGCGATCAGCCCCGGGTTCACCCGCCGCTTGGTGCGTCGGGCCAGCCACCGGTGGGCGAACAGGCCGAACAGCACTGTGCTGGCCACCACGATGATCACCGGTGCGGGAACGGTGGCCGAGGCGGTGGTCTCGGCGTCGACCTGGGCGGAGGTCCGCTCGTAGAGCGCCTGGGCGTCGGGCAGGATCGTCTGCTGCATCACCGTGGAGGCCTCCGACAGGTAGGCCGACCCGATCGGGTTGCCCACTCGGTTGTTGGTCCGCGCGGTCTCGATCAGCCCGGTGTAGACCGCCAGGTGGCCGTTGATCCGGCTGAGCAGCTCGACCAGGTCGGCGTCGGTCAGCCCACTGGAGGCCTGGGTGACCGCGACGGCGGCGTCGGTGATCGCCTGCTCGTAGCGCTGGCGCACTGGCTGGGGCTCGGCTCCGGCCACGAAGGCGGTGGCCGCGGCGGCGTCGGCCACCGATAGCGAGGTGTAGAGCTGGCCGGAGGCGAAGGCCAGCGGCTCGGTGCTGTCGAGCACGCGGGTCAGCTGCTGCTGGCGATCGGTGATCGTCGTGGAGACCGCGAAGGCACTGAGCACCCCGAGGGCGGCCAGGATCGTTCCGATGATCAGGATCCGTCCGGGGGTGGTCTTGAGGAACCACCACCGCGGGGACGCGGGCTCGACCGGCGAGCGCTGGGCTTCCGGCTCGGTCGAAGGATGGGCGAGTTCAACGGTCACCGTGCGCTGACCTCTCTCCCCGTACTCCCGGTAGCGTCCGGGACTCGACTCTATAAGCGCGTATAAGCAAAGTCTAAGAGCTAGCGCGCACATCGGCGCACCTCCGCGGTCGGCGCGCCTATCCTGAAAACCGTGCGGGGCGACGGCGACGGCTGGGTGATCTCCGCCGAGGGCCACCACTGGGGCCGACACGGCGCCGCCGGACTGTTGCTGCGCGCCCCCCTGGACGACGGCAGCCCCGCGGTGCTGCTTCAGCATCGCGCCCTGTGGAGCCACCAGGGCGGGACCTGGGGGCTGCCCGGCGGTGCGCTGGACAGCCACGAGGCGGCCGAAGAGGCCGCGGTCCGGGAGGCGTGGGAGGAGGCCGGCCTGGCCGAAGAACACATCGAGGTCCGCACCAGCCTCGTCACCACCCGGATCGTCGGGCTCGAAGACGGCGTCACGTGGAGCTACACCACCGTCATCGCCGATGCCCGCGAGCGGCTGGCCACCGTTGCCAACCGGGAAAGCACCGAACTGCGTTGGGTGCCGGAGGCCGAAGTGACCAGACTGCCGCTGCATCCGGCTTTCGCCGAGAGCTGGGTCCTGTTGAGCGTGACAGGATCGGTGCTGCACCATGACTGTCGTCTGAGCCAGCCGCACACGGTGGTGCACAAGAGCGTCGAGGGCTGCATCTTTGCCTGGTGCGTCGGCGGCAGCTGATCGCGCTACCCGCGGAAATGGCAGCCACGGTCGCCTCCCGCTATCTTGCATGTCATGCCTGACCCATTCCCGCGCGGAGCCAGGCGCAGACCCTGGACACCGGCCCGCACGGTGATCGCGGCGGCCACCGCGGTTGCCGTTCTCGCCGGGATCACCGGCTGCAGCCACCCCGCGGACACTGCGCTCGCGGTCGCGGTCAGCGACGTCAGCGGGGCGAACCCGGCCGCGCTGCGCTTCGCCGAGGGGCTGCGCCACTCGGTGCGCACCGAGGCCATGATGGGCCACCTGGCAACCCTGCAGGACATCGCCGAGGCCAACGGCGGCAACCGCGCGGCCGGCGAGCCCGGCTACGACGCCAGCGTCGACTACGTCGTCGGGGTGCTGCGCGATCAGGGCTTCGAGGTCTCCACCCCGGAGTTCGACGTCCGGATCTTCCAGTCCGAGAAGCCGGTGCTGACCGTCGGTGACGCTCAGATCGAGGCCAGCCCGCTGCGGTTCACCGCCGCGACCCCCGCGGACGGTGTGAGCGGCCCCCTGCTGCCGGCCCCGGCCGAGGAGGCGCCGGGCTGCGTACCGGCCGACTATGAGGGCCTGCCGGTGAAGGGCGCTGTGGTCCTGGTCGACCGCGGCGGATGCCCCTTCGCGGAGAAACTCCAGATCGCCGACAAGCTGGGGGCCGCGGCGCTGATCATCGCCAACAACGTGGACGAGGAGTACATGCTGGGCTCCCTCGGCCAGGAGAACGCCCTCGAGACTCCGGCGATCAGCGTGAGCAAGTCGGCCGCCGCGGGCCTGCGGGCGAACCCGGGCCCGGTCTCACTGGTGCTCGACGCCACCACCACCGATGTCACCTCCCGCAGCGTCATCGCCCAGACCAGCACCGGTTCGACCCAGGACGTGGTGGTCGTCGGTGCGCACCTGGACAGCGTCGAGGAAGGTCCGGGCATCGACGACAACGGCTCCGGGGTGGCGGCGGTGCTGGAGACCGCGGTCCAACTGGGCAGCGCGCCGCCGATCAACAACGCCGTCCGGTTCGCGTTCTGGGGAGCCGAGGAGATCGGGCTGATCGGGGCACGCAAGTACCTCGAATCCCTGGATATCGAGCAACTCAAGGACATCGCGCTCTACCTGAACTTCGACATGATCGCCTCACCCAACGCCGGCTACTTCACCTACGACGGGGACCAGTCCACCCGTATCGAGGCCGACCAGCCGGTGCCACGCATCCCGGAGGGGTCCGCCGGTATCGAGCGGACCCTGGCCGGCTACCTGGACGCCTCGGGCAAGCCCGCCCAGGACGCCGCCTTCGACGGAAGATCCGACTACCAGGTGTTCACCCTGGCCGGGATCCCGGCCGGCGGCCTGTTCGCCGGCGGGGACGGCGAAAAGACCGCCGAGCAGGCGCGGATCTGGGGTGGCACCGCCGACGCGCCGTTCGCCCCGGACTACCACACGCCGGCTGACAACATCGAACGGATCAACACCGAGGCACTGGGAATCCAGGGCGGCGGGGTCGCCTACGCCGCCGGTTTGTACGCCCAGGATCTCAACGGCCGCAACGGGATACCGGTGCGGGCGGACCGCACTCGGCACCTGCTGACCGAATCCTGACCGGCTAGCGCGCGCGGCGCACGGCATAGATCGCAGCGCCTGCCGCCAGCACCGCCAACCCGGACAGCAACGAACCGGCCGGCAGCGAAATCGCGAGCAGCAGGCACCCGGCCACGCCGATGGCGGGAACCGCGCGGCGGGCCGCAGAGGAGTCCAGCGTCCACGCTGAGGCGTTGGCGATGCCGTAGTACACCAGCACCGCGAACGACGAGAACCCGATCGCAGCGCGCACATCGGACACCGCCGCCAGTGTCGCGACCACCAGGCCGACAGCGAGCTCGGCGCGGTGCGGAACGCCGAAGCGGGGATGCACCGCCGACAGCGTGACCGGCAGGTGCCGGTCGCGGGCCATCGCCAGGGTGGTCCGCGACACCCCGAGGATCAGCGAGAGCAGCGCGCCCAGCGCGGCCAGCGCCGCCCCCGCCCGCACGGCCGGCTCCAGCCATGGTGCGCCCGCCGCGGAGACCGCTGCGGCCAGGGGCGCGGCGGCGCCGGCCAGCCGCTCCGGCCCGAGGACCGACAGCAGGGCCAGCGCGGTCACGGCGTAGACCGCCAGGGTGATGCCCAGCGACAGCCGCACCGCGCGGGGGATGGTCCGGGCCGGGTCACGGACCTCCTCGCCCAGGGTGGCGATGCGGGCGTACCCGGCGAAGGCGAAGAACAACAGCCCGGCGGCCTGCAGGACGCCCGGCACCCCGGCCCCGGTCAGGTCCAGCCGCGCCGGTTCGGCACGTCCCGAGACGGCCACCGCGGTCACCGCGGCGGCCAGTACGGCCAGCGTCACCGCCACGATCACCCGGGTCAGCCGGGCCGACTTCTGCACCCCGCGGTAGTTGACCGCCGTCAGGGCGACCACCGCGGCGACTGCGATGGCGTGGGCTCCGGCCGGCCAGAGGTACAGCCCGACGGTCAGCGCCATCGCCGCGCAGGACGCCGTCTTGCCCACCACGAAGCTCCAGCCCGCCAGATAGCCCCAGAACTCGCCGAGCCGCTCCCGGCCGTAGACGTAGCTGCCACCCGAGAGCGGATAGCGGGCGGCCAGCCGGGCCGAGGATGCGGCGTTGCAGTAGGCGACCGCCGCCGCAACCGCCAGGCCGATCAGCAGTCCCGAGCCCGCCGCCGCGGCGGCGGGGGCGAACACCACGAACACCCCGGCGCCGAGCATTGAACCCAGCCCCACCACCACCGCGTCGGCCGTGCCGAGGCGGCGCCGCAGTCCGTCCACCGGGACCCCGCGGGAGGTTCAGCGCCGGCTGCGCACCGCGCTCAGGACGAGATAGCCGAGATAACCCACCACCCCGGCGAGGGCGAACCTGCGGGTCTTTGGGGCGATCAGCCCCGCGCCCAGCGCGGTCTCGATGGCGCCGTTGGTGTAGACGTGCCGACGGGTGTTGTTCGGGAACGCCGGAGCGGTGATCGTCTCGAACAGTTGCGGTTTGGCGAAGTGCGCCAGTCCGGCTGCGGTCAGCGCCGCACCCGCCACGGGGACTTTCGACATGGGGATCCTTTCGTCAGCTGATGCGGTAGTCGCTCAGTGGGAACTCCGTGGCCTGCCGGATCGCCGCCCGTGCGGTCATCGGCCGCAGCAGCGTGGCCTCGCCGTGCGGATTGAAATAGTAGGACCGTGCGCCGGCGCAGCGTCCGACCGTGAAGACCGTGTCGGCTACCCGGTCGGTCATGGTGTCCAGGAACCGCGCGTTGGCGTCCTCGGTGACCTCGAACGTCGTTGCCCCGCGGCGTTTTACCTCGCTGAACAACCGGTCCATGATCCGCATCTGGTACTCCATCGCGTTGAAGAAGTTCAACCCGATGAACGCGTACGGGCTGGCCAGGCTCAGGTAGTTCGGGAAGTGCGGGATCGAGATCCCCTGGTAGGCCTGGAACCGGTTCTCCCGCCACCATTTGCCCAGATTCCGGCCGCCGCGCCCGATGATCTCGATGGCCGGGATGTTGGCCTCCCACAGGTCGAACCCGGTGGCCAGCACCAGCGTGTCGATCTCGGTGCGGGTGCCGTCGACGGCCACGATCGCGTGCGGCTCGATGTGGTCGATGCCGCTGGTCTGAAGGTGCACGGTGGGTTTGGTGAAGGCGCGGTAGTAGCTGTTGGAGAAGGTGGGCCGTTTGCAGCCGAAGTCGTAGTCGGGCGTGAGCTTGCGGCGCAGTTCGGGATCGCGGACCACCGCGAACCGGTACATCTTCGAGACGTCGGCGGCCCCGATGTTGAGCCGCCGGAACAGTGTCCGCCGGTGGTTGAGCACCACGAAATTGAAGAACTCGTAGATGGCGTCGGTGACCGCGCGGACGGCCCGCTGGGCCAGCGGCACCCGGGCGAACAGGCGCTTGGCGCGCTCCGGGTAGCTGAAGTCGACTTTGGGCACCACGTAGATGGCGGTCCGCTGGTAGACCGTCAGATCTCCGGCGGTCTTGGCCAGTTCCGGGATCAGCTGGACCGCGGTGGCGCCGGTGCCGATCAGGCCGATCCTGCGGCCGGCCGGGTCGAAGTCGTCGTCCCAGTCGGTGGTGTGGATGATCCTGCCCTCGAAGCCGTGGATGCCGGGGATGTCCGGGGTGTGCGGCTGGGACAGGAACCCGGTCGCGGTGATCAGGTACCGGGCGCTGAGGGTCTGGCCGCCGGCCAGCGACACCCGCCACCGTTGCTCCTCCTCATCCCAGCGCGCCCCCTCCACGCGGCTGTTGAACCGGATATGGCGGCGCACGTCGTACTTGTCGGCGACGTCGTCGGCGTACCGCTTGATCTCCGCGCCGGTGGAAAACAGCCGCGACCAGTTCGGGTTGGGTTCGAAGAAGTAGGAGTAGGTGGTGGTGGGCACGTCGCAGGCCAGCCCGGGGTAATGGTTGACGTACCAGGTGCCGCCCAGGTCGTCGAGCCGGTCGAGGATGACGAAGTCCTCATACCCCAGCCGCTTGAGTTCGATCGCCGCGCCGATGCCCCCGAAACCGGCTCCGACGATGATCGCGTCGAACTGCTGCTCGGTCATTGCACCGACGGTACCGGAGCTACCCGGCCGCGCAGAGCCGCAGCGCGGCCGCGACGGCAAGCGCGGGAACATCGAGGACTTTGGACCTCAGATCGTGCCGCGCCCCGGCGATCTCGACGATCTCGGTGGGCGCCGGAATCAGCGCCGCCGCCGACCGCAACTCCTCGATCGCACCGAACGGGTCGCTGCTTCCGTGGGTGAATACCGTCGGCACGGTGATCGAGCCCAGGTGGGCGGTCCGCAGCCGGTCCGGCCTGCCGGGCGGGTGCAGCGGGTAGGAGAACAGCGTCAGCGCGGCTGGCGCCGGGTCCTCGGCAACCGCCATCGAGGTCAACCGGCCGCCGTAGGAGTGTCCGCCGGCGATGACCGGCCCGCCCAGCTCGCGGCCGAGGGTGCGGGCCAGCGCGATCGCCTCGGCGACTCCGGCCTGATCGGCGGCCGCCGACCCAGACGGAGGCCCCTTGGGACGGCGGCGCCGGTAGGGCAGGTTGTAGCGCACCGCCAGCCAGCCGCGCCGGGCCCATTCCTCGCAGACGGCCACCAGCAGCGGTGAGTCCCGGTCGCCACCGGCGCCGTGGGTCAGCACCACCACCCCGGCCGGGCTGCCGGAGGGCTCGTGGGCCACCCCGTCGATGGCCTGCGGGCTCGTCACGTCGACAGCCGGAACAGCGCGGAGACCGGGCCGCGGCCGCCTCCCAGCGGGTATGCCGAACGCAGGCACTCGGTCACCCAGGCCTTGCCGAACGCCACCGCCTCGGGCATCGGGTACCGGTGCGCCAGGGCGCAGGCGATGGCCGCGGCCAGCGTGTCACCGGCACCGTGGTCGTGGCCGGTGTCGATCCGGGGCGCGTCGAACTCGTGGAACTCGGCGCCGTCGAACAACAGGTCCGGGCTGTTGGGGGCCGAGCGCAGGTGGCCGCCCTTGACCAGCGCCCATTTCGGCCCCAGCGCGTGCAGCGCACGCGCGGCGGCACGCTGGGTGCTGGCGTCGACCACTTCGATGCCCACCAGCAGACGCACCTCGTCGAGATTGGGGGTGACCAGCGAGGCCAGCGGGAACAACTCGGCGCGCAGGGCTTCCAGCGCCGGAGGTCCCAGCAACGGCTGACCGTGCGCCGAGGCGCACACCGGGTCGACGACCAGCGGCGTGAGCCCGGCCAGGCCGAGAGAGCGCCACCTCTCGGCCACCGTCTCGATGATCGTGGCGGAGGCCAGCATCCCGGTCTTGGCGGCCTGCAGGCCGATGTCGGTGACGACGGCCTCGACTTGTCCGGCAACGACCTCGGCCGGGATCTCATGGAATCCCTTGACGCCCAGCGAGTTTTGCACCGTCACCGCGGTCACGGCGACCAGCGGATGCACACCGAGAAGGCTGAAGGTGCGCAGGTCGGCCTCCAGCCCGGCACCACCGCCGGAGTCCGAGCCGGCGATGGTGAGCACCCGGACCGGCGTCAGGCCGGGGGGTGTCAGTGGCGGAAATGTCCTCATGGCGTTCGGCGCCAACGCTAGCGGGTAGCTTTGCGGCTGTGCCGACCAATCGACAGATCGTGCTGCGACGCCGGCCGGTCGGACTGCTCGCCGCCGGCGACACCGAACTGGTCGCGGGCAGCGCCCCCGAACCCGATGCGGGCCAGGCACTGCTGCGCACCACCTACGTGGGCATCGACGCCGCCGTTCGAACCTGGCTCAACGACGCGCCCGGCTATCTGCCGCCGGTCGGAATCGGTGAGGTGATCCGCGCCGCCGGGATCGGTGAGGTGGTCGAATCACGCTGCCCCGCTTACCGGGTCGGTGACATCGTGACCACGCTGACCGGTTTCCAGGAGTACGTCATCATCGCCGACGACGTGTTCAGCACACCCATCCCGGGCGAGACCGACCAGCGGGCGATCATGTCGGTGTACGGGCCGACCGGCGCCACCGCCTATTTCGGGATGGCCGATATCGGGCGGCCGCAGGCCGGCGAGACGGTCGTGGTCTCGGCTGCCGCCGGAGCCACCGGGTCGATCGCCGGCCAGATCGCCAAGATCGCCGGGTCCCGCGTGGTCGGCATCGCCGGCGGGCCGCAGAAATGCCGGGCCGTGATGGAGGACTTCGGGTTCGACGCCTGCATCGACTACCGCGGCGAGGACCTTCCGGCCGCGCTGAAGCAGCACTGCCCACGCGGTGTCGACGTGTACTTCGACAACGTCGGCGGGGAGATCCTCGACGCCGTATTGGGCCGACTGGCCCGCAATGCGCGGGTGGTTCTGTGCGGCGTGATCTCCAGCTACCTCACCGGAGAGCACCCGGGCCCGGCCAACTACGTCAACCTGCTGGCCAGGACCGCCTCGATGCGCGGGTTCAACGCGCTGGACATGTGGGACCGGTTCGGCGAGGCCTCCGCCCAGCTGCGCCGCTGGGAGCACGCCGGGCTGCTGGTTCACCGGGAGACCGTGTTCGAGGGCCTGGAGTCCTGCGTGGACGCCCTCAACGGGCTGTTCACCGGGGCCAACATCGGCAAGATGCTCGTCGAGGTCGGCGCCCCCACCGCGGCCTAGCGGGTGTCGGGGGGGCCGAAATCGGCGAGCACCGGCGCGTGATCGCTGGGGGAGCCGATCCGGTCCTTGCTCTTGCGCTCGTCCCGGGCGATCTCGGCGGCCGTCGCCCGGCCGGCCAGCGCCGGCGAGGCAAGGATGAAGTCGATCCGCATCCCTTCCCGTCTCGGGAAACGGAGTTGGGTGTAGTCCCAGTAGGTGAACGCCCCCGGCCCCGGCGCGTAGGGCCGCACCACATCGGTGAAGGACGCCTCGATCTGGGCGAAGGCCTGGCGTTCGGGGCGGCTGACATGAGTGGCACCACGGAAGGCGTCCATGCTCCAGACGTCCTCGTCGCGCGGCGCGATGTTCCAGTCGCCGGCCAGTGCGATCTGCGCTCGCGGTTCCGCCTGCAGCCAGCCCTCCGCGGTACTGCGCAGGGCGGCAAGCCATTCCAGCTTGTAGCGGTAGTGTGGGTCTTCCAGGGTTCGGCCGTTGGGCACGTACAGACTCCAGACCCGGACCCCGGCGCAGGTGGCCCCCAGCGCTCGGGCCTCCAGGAGCGGCGCCGAGCCGCCCTCCCAGAGCGGCTGACCCTCGAAACCGGTTTGCACATCGTCCAGGCCGACCCGCGAGGCGATCGCCACTCCGTTCCACTGGCCCTGACCGCTGTGTGCCACTTCGTAGCCGGCCCCCAGGAAGCTCATCGTCGGGAACTTCTCGTCGCCGCACTTGGTCTCCTGCATGGCCAGGACGTCGATCTCGGCGCGGGCCAGCCAGTCCACCACCCGGTCCACCCTGGCCCGGATCGAGTTGACGTTCCAGGTCGCCAGCCGCAGGGTCGCCATCAGTGGCCGAACGGGTCGGGAACCTCGCCGGGCGTCCAGGACAGTCCCGGCACCCCCCAGCCGTGTGACTTGATCGCGCGCTTGGCCGCGCGGGCATGCCGGCCGAGCAGTCGGTCGACGTAGAGGAAGCCGTCGAGATGTCCGGTCTCGTGCTGGAGCATCCGGGCGAACAGCCCGGTTCCCTCCAGCGTGACCGGGTTGCCCTCGGCGTCCAGGCCGGTCACCTTCGCCCAGTGCGCCCGCCCGCACGGGAAGGATTCGCCGGGCACCGACAGGCAGCCTTCGTCGTCGAGTTCGGGGTCAGGCATGGTCTCCGGAACCTCCGAGGTCTCCAGCACCGGGTTGACCACGACGCCGCGATGGCGGGTGGTCGTCCCGCGGTCCTCGGCGCAGTCGTAGACGAACACCCGCAGTCCGACCCCGATCTGGTTGGCGGCCAGTCCGACTCCGTTGGCGGCGTCCATCGTCTCGTACATGTCGGCGATGAGCCCCGCCAGATCGCCCGGCAGCGAGCCGTCGGTTCCCAGCGGCACCGGAGTGGTCGGGGTGTGCAGCACGGGATCGCCGAGGATCACGATGGGTCGGACCGCCATGACGGGCAAGCTATCGCCAGGCCCGGACTCCCCGACGCGCGGGGTCGGGTGCGGTGTCAAACCGTGACGGCGTGATTCAATGACCCCGGGTCATCGCACCCCGGGTCACCAAGCGGCCTGTCAGTAGATCGTCGCGATCGGAAGGGCTCACGGATCGAATGGACGGCGCCATGGCACGGGCCGAGCGGTCGGACGACGACATCGATCTGCCCGAAGGGCTGACCCGCCGAGAATACGACATCCTCGCCTTCGAGCGGCAATGGTGGAAGTACGCCGGCGCCAAGGAAGAGGCGATCAAGGAACTGTTCGCGATGTCGGCCACCCGCTACTACCAGGTGCTCAACGCGCTGGTCGACCGGCCGGAGGCGTTGGCCGCCGACCCGATGCTGGTCAAGCGGCTGCGACGGTTGCGGGCCAGCAGGCAGAAGGCCCGGGCCGCCCGCCGGCTGGGCTTCGAAGTGCCCTGAGCTGAATGAACGACCGCGTTCCCGACTCCTCCGGGCTGCCTCTGCGTGCCATGGTGATGGTGCTGTTGTTCCTCGGGGTGATCTTCCTGCTGGTCGGCCTGCAGGCGATGCGATCCGGTGACACCGCCGACGACACCCCGGCGCTGCCGCTGACCACCACCACCTCCGCGGCGCCCAAGCCCGACGTGCGGGTCTACCTGGTCTCCGGTGAGGAACCGGCGGCGACCAGGGTGGGAGACCTGCTCCGCGAGGCCGGGTGGAACGTCACCGAGACGGGTGCCCCGGTTGCGGCCCCGGTTGGAGTCACCACGGTCTACTTCGGGCCCGGCGCGGGCGAGCAGGCCGCCGCCGAGGCGGTCGGCGCGGTCCTGCAGGCACCGGTGGAACCCAGAATCCCCGAAATTTCCGAGCAGCCACCGGGCGTGGTCGTGCTCGTGACCGGCTAGGCTCTCGGCATGGTCACGCCCTCTCTGCGAAGCTCTGCCGTCGTCCTGTTCGCCGCGCCGGTCGTGGCGCTGAGCGCCTGCACACCCAATGAGCCGGCCTCCAACGTGCCGGGCACCACCCCGCCGATCTGGACCGGATCGCCGGCGCCGGCCGGGATGGACGCCGGCCACGGCGGCTCGCACGGCGATGGCATGTCCGACGGAATGGCCCACGGCGGCGGTATGCCGGCCGCCGCCCCCGCCGAGGACACCCTGACCGCGGTCATCAACGGAGCGGACGGATCCCAGATCGCCGCCGCCACCATCGCCTTCCAGGACGGCTTTGCCACCGTCACCGTCCAGACCACCCAGGCCGGGCGGCTGGCTCCGGGATCGCACGGGATGCACATCCACAACGTCGGGAAGTGCGAGCCCAACTCGGTGGCCCCCGGCGGCGGCGCCCCCGGCGACTTCCTTTCCGCCGGCGGGCATTTCCAGGGCCGCGGCGGGGACGGCCACCCCACTCACGCCGGCGATCTGACGTCGCTGCAGGTGCGTTCGGACGGCAGCGCGATGGTGGTCACCACCACCGGCGCCTTCACCATGGACGAACTGCTGGCCGATCCGGGAACCGCGATCATCATCCACGAGGGACCGGACAACTTCGCCAACATCCCGGCCGACCGGTATCGCCAGGCCGACGGTTCCCCGCCGCCCGACGCGACCACGCTGGCCACCGGCGACGCCGGCAAGCGGGTCGCCTGCGGTGTCATCAGCGCCGGGTAGAACCCCACCGGTCAGAACGCCCGCTCCCCGGATCGGTTTCTCTGGTTCGCCGCGCCCGACGCTGGGAGTCGAATGGGAGTTCGCCCTCGTCGACGCCGACACCCGCGACCTGAGCAACGAGGCAGCCGAGGTGATCGCCGACATCGGCGCCAACCCGCACGTGCACTCCGAGTTGCTGCGTAACACCGTCGAGGTCGTCACCGGCGTGTGCGACACCGTCGGTGAGGCGATGGAGGACCTGCGGGGCACCATCGCCGAGATCGGCGGCCCGGTCCGGGAGCGCGGCCTGGAACTGTTCTGCGCGGGCACCCACCCCTTCGCGCAGTGGTCGACCCAGCACCTCACCGAATCCCCCCGGTACGCCGAGTTGATCAAACGCACCCAGTGGTGGGGTCGCCAGATGCTCATCTGGGGAGTGCACGTACACGTCGGGGTGTCCTCGGCGCACAAGGTGATGCCGATCATCTCCTCGCTGCTCAACCACTATCCGCACCTGCTCGCGCTGTCGGCGTCATCGCCCTACTGGGCCGGACAGGACACCGGGTACGCCAGCAATCGGGCGATGATGTTCCAGCAGTTGCCCACCGCGGGACTGCCGTTCCAGTTCGCCACGTGGCGCGAGTTCGAGCGGTTCGTGCACGACCAGAAAACGACCGGTATCATCGACCACATCAATGAAATCCGTTGGGATATAAGGCCGTCACCGCATCTGGGCACCATCGAGGTCCGGGTGTTCGACGGAGTGCCCGATATCAACGAGCTGGCGGCGCTGACGGCGCTGACGCACTGTCTGATCGTCGATCTCGACCGCCGGCTCGACGCCGGCGAGCAGTTGCCGGTGATGCCGCCCTGGCATGTCCAGGAGAACAAGTGGCGTGCCGCCCGGTACGGCCTGGACGCGGTGGTCATCCTCGACGCCGACAGCAACGAGCGTCTGGTCACCGCCGACCTCGACGACCTGCTCGAGCGGCTGGCACCGGTGGCCGATTCGCTGCACTGCGCGGACGAACTGGCCGCCGTGGCCGACATCCCCCGCCGCGGTGCCTCCTACCAGCGCCAGCGCCGGGTCGCCGAGGATCACGACGGAGACCTGCGCGCGGTGGTAGACGCGGTGGTCGGCGAACTCGACGTCTCCGGGAGCCCGCTGTGAGTCCGGCCCGGCGGTGGATGCGGCCGGTCGTGGTCGCGGCGGTCGTGGCCACCGTCCTGGGCGTGCCCGGTTGCAGCAGGCCGATCGACGGCACGCCGGTGGCCGGTCCGGAAGCGACCGGGGCGGCGGCGCCCGAAGCCGACCTGCTGGCCACCACCTGCCGGCAGTACCAGGCGATGAAGTCAGACGCCCGCCGAGCGGTGATCGTCGCCATCGGCGAGGACGGCAACCAACTGGTGGCGATCAACCCGGACGTATGGGTGGGGGTGGCCGCCGCCCTGTGCACCTTCGCCGACGCCGGCGCGCCGGTCCGCGACGTCGTCACCGGGGGCATCCGCTGAACCGTGACCGCCCGGCCGATGTTCCCGCTGCAGTCCGCGCCGCTGCCCGGCGACACCCTGCCGCTGCGGATCTTCGAACCCCGCTACACCCGGCTGGTGCAGGACTGCCTGGCCGCCGACGACCCGGTGTTCGGGGTGGTGCTGATCAGCCGGGGCCGTGAGGTCGGAGGCGGTGACATCCGGGGCGACGTCGGCGCCCTGGCCCGCATCACGCACTGCGTGGATGCGGGAGCCGGCCAGTACCAACTGCTGGCCTCGGTCGGCGAGCGGATCCGGGTGCGCGACTGGCTGCCCGACGATCCCTACCCGCGGGCGGAGGTGGAGACCTGGCCCGACGAGGCCGGCGAGGCAGTGCCCCCCGAGCGCATCGGTGAGGTCATCGACCGCATCCTCACCCTGTACCGGCGGGTCGCCGAAGCCAGCGGCCAGCAGGTCGGCCCGGCCGCGCTGGCCGTCGACTCCGACACCGCCGACGACCCGGGACGGCACCTCTACGCGCTGGCCGGCCGGGTACCGATGGGGCAGGCCGACCGCTACGCCGTACTGTCCGCGCCGACCCTGGCCGAGCGGGTCGACGTGCTCCTCGACGCCGTCGACACCGTCACCGCGATGGTCGAGTTCGGGCTGGCCGACGAGTAGCGGTGCTCACCGCCCGGCGGCGAACTCCCGCAGCGACTCCACCTGCGCCGGGTCCAGCGAGGGCCGCACGGTCCGGCGGGCGACGGCCACGTCGGCGGCGGTGACGTCGGCGGCGTCGATCGAGCGCCGCATCGCGGTCAGGGCGGATTCGCGCAGGAGCGCCACGCAGTCCGCCGCGCTGTAGCCGTCCAGTTCGGCGGCCAGCGCTTCCAGGTCCACCTCGGGACTCAACGGCACCGACTTGGTGGCGGTCTTGAGGATCTCCCAGCGGGCCTGCGCGTCCGGGGGCTCGACGAACACCAGCCGCTCAAGCCGGCCCGGTCGCAGCAGGGCGGGGTCGATCAGGTCCGGCCGGTTGGTGGCGCCGAGAACCACGACGTCGCGCAGAGGCTCGATACCGTCGAGCTCGGTCAGCATCGCGGCCACCACCCGGTCGGTCACCCCGGAGTCGAAGCTCTGGCCGCGCCGCGGAGCCAGCGCGTCGATCTCGTCGAGGAACACCAGTGAGGGCGCGGAGTCCCTTGCCCTGCGGAACAATTCGCGGACCGCCTTCTCCGACGAGCCCACCCACTTGTCCATCAGCTCGGCGCCCTTGACCGCGTGCACGCTCAGCCGGCCGGAACTGGCCAGGGCCCGGACAACGAAGGTCTTGCCGACGCCGGGCGGCCCGTAGAGCAGCACCCCGCGCGGCGGCTCGACACCGAGGCGGGCGAAGGTGTCCGGATGCTGAAGGGGCCACAGCACCGCCTCGGTCAGCGCCTGCTTGGTCTCCACCATGTCGCCGACGTCGTCGAGGGTCACCGAACCGACCGCCACCTCTTCGGTGCTGGACCTCGACAGCGGGCGGATGACGGTCAGCGCCCCGGTGAAGTCCTGCTGGGTGAGCACCGGCGGGCCGCCGTCGGCACTGGCCCGGGCGGCCGCCCGCAGCGCCGCCTCGCGGACCAGCGCGGCGAGGTCCGCGCGGACGAATCCCGGCGTGCGTTCGGCGATCTCGTCGAGCTGAAGATCCTCGGCGGGCACCTCGCGCAGCAGGACCTCCAGCAGTGCCTTGCGGGTGGCGCCGTCGGGCAGGCTCAGGCCCAGCTCCCGGTCGCACAGATCCGGCGCGCGCAGCCGCGGGTCCACGGAGTCCGGCGCCTGCGATGTCGCGATCAGCGCCACCCCGGCGGTCCCCACCACCTTCCTGAGTTCACCGAGGATCATCGTCGACACCGGTTCGGGCGGGACCGGCAGCAGCGCGTCGACGTCGCTGACCAGCAGCACCCCGCCGCCGGCGGCGACGTCGGCCGCTGCCCGTGCGACGGCCTGCTGACGGTCACCGGCGGCCAGCGCGCCGGTGTCCGGGCCGTCCAACTCGACCAGCCGCCGGCCCGCGCACACCGCCCGCACCAGTCGGGCCTTGCCAACCCCTGGCGGGCCGGTGATCAGGACACCGAGATTCGGTGTGGCACCGAGCTTTTCCAGCAGCTCGGGTTCATCGAGGGCGAGTTTGAGCCATTCGGTGAGACGGCCGGCCTGGATATGCTGGCCCTTGAGATCATCGACGCTGACCGGCGGCTCGGCCGGCCACTGGGTGGGCGGTGTCACCGCGGAGGTCGCGCCGGTGGCCGTCGCCACTGCCGTGCCCGGTCCCCAGGTCACCGAGGAGTTCGGCTGCACCGACACCGGACCCGACGGGTCGGTGCCGGTCACGGTCAGCAGTTCGGAGGTCCAGGTGATGCCCACCGCCGCGGCCAACGCCGCGCTGGCCGCCGAGGTCGACGTGCCCGGCCCCAGGTCGCGGGGGAGCAGCGAGACGGTGTCACCGACCGTCAGCACCTTGCCGAGCAGGGCCTGCCGCAGCGCCGCTGAGGACACCGACTCGGTGGCCAGCGCCGAACCTCGCAAGGTCACCGACCGTGCGCCGTAGACCGTCACCGGGGACACCAGCACGTCGGCGTCCTCGCGCAGCCCGGCATTGGACAGCGTCACGTCATCGAGCAGCGCGGTGCCGGTCGGGGTGCCGGGCGGGGCGAACCCGGCGACGGCCGCGGTGACGCGGGACCCGATCAGGGACACCGCGTCCCACTCCCGGATCCCCAGGGCGGTGATCACCTCCGGATGCAGGCGCACCACTCCGCGGCGGGAGTCCAAAGCGGCGGTGTTCAGCCGAGCGGTCAGCGCCAGACTCGAACCGGGCGGCGGGTCGGCGGTCAGCTGGTCCGACATTCAGCCTCCCGGCCTGCGCAGGCCGAGGCGGGCCACCGAACGGCGGTTGGGGTGGGCGGCCCGCCGGACCGCCCGCCGGGCCGCGCGGCGCTGCCGGGAACTGTCCTCCCAGGACTCCGGATGCGCTGCCGCCCAGCGTTGGCTGCGGACCGCGAACGGGATGTGCGCGACGTAGGCCGCGATGATCGCCAGGATCAGCAGGTAGGGGAACACGAACGCGGCGGCCGCGACGATGGCCAGTGCGGCCAGCAGCGGGGCCACCATGTTCGGCGGAACCGTGAAGGTGTGGATCTTGCGCATGGGGATGCGGCTGACCACCAGCAGCGAGACCCCGACGAGCCAGATGATCACCACGGTCTCGGCGGTCTGGGTGGACCACCAGGGTCCGGGGAACTGCAGCTTGGCGGCCAGCGGCCCGATCGCGCCGATCGCCCCGGCCGGCGCGGGCATGCCGACGAAGTAGTCCTTGGTGTAGCGGGGCAGGTCCGCGTCCAGCAGCGCGTTGAAGCGGGCCAGGCGCAGCACGATGCAGACCGCGTAGAGCAGCACCACCATCCAGCCGATCCGGGACTGTGAGAGCAGCGAGAGGTAGACGATGAAGGCCGGCGCCACCCCGAAGTTCACCGCGTCGGCCAGCGAGTCGATCTCCTCGCCCATCCGGGAGGTGGCTCCGAGCATCCGTGCGATGCGCCCGTCCAGCGCGTCCAGGATCGCCGCCGCCGCCAGCAGCGCCATCGCCTCGGTGGGCCGCGCGTCGAGGGCGAACTTGACCGAGGTCAGGCCCAGGCAGATGGCCAGCACGGTCATCATCGACGGCAGCATCCGCCGGTTGATCGGACTCCGTGCGGGGCGGGGCTTGATCACGGCAGCCGCGCCAGAACCGTCTCGCCGGCCAGCGCCCGCTGGCCCGGTTCGATGAGCACTTCCGACCCGGCCGGCAAGTAGGTGTCCAGCCGGGACCCGAACCGGATCAGGCCGTAGGTGTCACCGATGCCGACCCGGTCGCCCGCCTTGACCTCGCAGACGATCCGGCGGGCGACCAGTCCGGCGATCTGAACCACCACCACCTCGCGTCCCTCCGGCGTGCGGATCAGCACGCTGTTGCGCTCATTGTCCGTGCTTGCGGCGGCCAGGTCGGCGGAATGGAAACGGCCCGGCCGGTGCACCACGGAGATCACCTCGCCGCCCACCGGGGCACGCTGGACGTGCGCGTCGAACAGGGACAGAAAGATGCTGACCCGCGGGACCGGATCGGAGGCCAGGCCCAGTTCGGGCGGCGGGGGGGCGGTGTCGGTCAGGCAGACCAGCCCGTCGGCGGGTGCGACGACCAGGCCTGGATGGGTCGGCGGGGTGCGGGGCGGATGCCGGAAGAACGCGGCGTTGGCGCCGGCGGCGGCCAGCCCGGCCCGGCGCAGCCAGCGGTGGTTGCGGCCCAGCGCCGCCACCGCCAGCCCGGCGGAGATGAACGGCAGGCCGGCGCGGTGAACGGGCGGAACCGAGGAACGCACCAGCGCGGCCAGCCGCTGCGGGCCGGACAGGGCCTGGTCGGAGGAGATGTGGGGGAGGCTGTCGGGGCGTCTGGCCATCGGCGCGATTCTACGTACCCCGCAGTGTCGCGAACGCGGATCAGACGAGATCCCAGACTGTGACCTGATCCCCGGCGGCCAGCTCCGTGACGTCCTCCCCGACCTCCAGCAGGCAGTTGGCCGACGCCAGCCACCTCAGGTGGTGTGAGGCGGGCGGACCGTAGCTGGAGACGGTGCCGGTACCGGGGTCGAAGACCCCGCGGCGGAACTGCCGCTTTCCGCGCGGGGAGGTGATCGGCTCGGCGAGCGCGGCGGTGCGGCGCGGCCGGTCGGAGTCGGGCAGGCCCATCGCGGCGCGCAGCGCGGGCCGGACGAAGACCTCGAAGGAGACCAGTGCGCTGACCGGGTTGCCGGGCAGGGTGACCACCGCGGTGCCGTCGGCCAGCCGTCCCGCCCCCTGCGGCATGCCGGGCTGCATCGCCACTTTCACGAACTCGACGCCCGACCCGCCCCGGCCCGGGCCGAAGGCGTCCTTGACCACTTCGTAGGCCCCGGCGCTCACCCCGCCGGAGGTGAGTACCAGGTCGGCCGGCCCGGCGTGCTCCTGGAGCACCGCCTGGAACCGTTCGACGTCGTCGCTGCAGGTGACGACGCCGGTGACGTCGGCGCCCGCGTCTCGCACCGCCGCGGCGAGCATGACCGCGTTGGACTCGTAGATCTGCCCGGGCTCCAGCGGCGTGCCCGGCGTGACGAGTTCGGACCCGGTGGAGATCACCAGCACCCGTTGCCGGGGGATCACCGGCAACTCGGCCAGCCCCAGCGCGGCCACCAGGCCCAGGGCGGCCGGGGTGACCACCGCTCCGCGGCGCAGCACCACGGTGCCCGCGGTGACGTCCTCACCGGCCCGGCGGATGTGCTGGCCGGGTTTGGCGGCGGCGGTGATCGCGACCCGGCCGGTACCGCCGTCAGTGGCTTCCACCGGCACCACGGCCTCGGCGCCGGCCGGCACCGGCGCCCCTGTCATGATGCGGTGCGCGGTGTGCGGGGCCAGCGTGAGGATGTCGGTCCGGCCCGCCGGGATGTCCTCGGCGACAGGAAGTTCCACCGGATGCTGCGCCGTCGCCGCGGCTACGTCCCCGGCGCGCACCGCGTACCCGTCCATCGCGGAGTTGTCGAACACCGGCAGCGACAGCGGGGCGGCGACGTCCTCGGCCAGCACCAGCCCGGCGAGCCCGGCGGCAGGCATCGCCGCCGCGGGCCGTGCGGTGATCAACGCGGCGACGGCCCGCCGGTGCTCCTCGACGCTGCGCACGCTTACACCGGGTAGGTCACGCCGGTCAGTTGCTCAGACACCCGCCACAGCCGTTCCTGGATGGCCAGGTCATGGGACTGCGGGCTGGAGCCGACCAGCTTGGGATAGCCCCGCAGTCCGCGGAACCCGTCGGGGCCGAAGTACTGGCCGCCGCGCACCGCGGGGTCGGTGGCCGCCCGAAGGGTGGGCAGCGCGCCGAGTTCGGAGCTGTTGAGCAGACGCCCGGTCAGCCAGCTGACACCGGGCAGGCCGGTGCCGGGGACGTGACGGGTCAGTTCGGTGGCGGCCACCCCGGGGTGGGCGGCCACGGCGATGGTATCCGCGCCGGCGGCGGAAAGCCGGCGCTGCAGGTCGTAGGCGAACATCAGGTTGGCCAGCTTGGACTGGCCGTAGGCGGCGACCCGGTCGTATCGGCGCCGCTCCCACTGCAGGTCGTCGAAGTCGATCCGGGCGCGGATGTTGTGCGCGATGCTGGCGACGACCACCACCCGGGAGCCGTTGACCTTCAGCATGTTCGGCAGCAGCAGGCCGGTCAGGGCGAAGTGGCCCAGATGGTTGGTGCCGAACTGCAACTCGAAACCGTCCGCGGTGGTCTGCTTGGGCGGGTACATCACCCCGGCGTTGTTGATCAGCAGGTCGATCGTCGGGTAGCCGGCCGCCAGTTCGGCGGCCGCCTCGCGCACCGAGGCCAGCGAGCCCAGGTCCAGCTTGTGCACGGCGACCTTGGCATCTGCGGAGTGGCCGCGGATGCGGGCCGCCGCGTCCTCGCCCTTGGCGGTGTCGCGCACCGCCATCACCACAGTCGCGCCATGCTCGGCGAGCACTCTGGCCGTGTCATAGCCCAGTCCGGTGTTGGAGCCGGTGACGATCGCCACCCGGCCGGACTGGTCGGGAACATCCTTCTCGGTCCATCGCATGCCTATGAACATACGCATGGCTGAGAACACTCGGCGGTCCCCGGGTTGCGCGCCGATTCGGTGGCCCTACTGTTCTCAGGCATGGCGGTCGGCGGCGTGCTGTTCGACATCGACGGTGTCCTGGTGACCTCCTGGCTGCCCATCGACGGCGCGGCGGGGGCGCTGCGGCAACTGGCGGCACGGGGGGTCGCCTGCTCGTACCTGACCAACACCACCACCCGCACCCGGCGGCAGATCGCCGAGGCGCTCTCGCAGGCCGGCATGCCGGTGCGCCCCGAAGAGGTGATGACCGCCGCGGCCCTGACCGCCGACTACGTCCGGGCGCACCATCCCGGCGCGCGTTGTCTGCTGGTCAACAACGGCGACATCAGCGAGGACCTGTCCGGCCTGGATCTGGTGTACCCGTCCGATGGCGCCGCGACGCCGGAGCGCCCGGATGTGATCCTGCTCGGCGGCGCCGGCCCGGAGTACAGCCATCTGACCCTGAGCCGGGTCTACGAGTGGATGACCGCGGGGATCCCGGTGGTGGCGATGCACCGCAGCACCGCGTGGAAGACCGCCGAGGGGCTGCGGGTCGACACCGGGATGTACCTGATCGGCCTGGAGAAAACCTCCGGTCAGGAGGCGGTCGCGGTGGGCAAGCCCGCCCCGGCCGGGTTCCTGGCGGCCGCCGCTCGGCTGGGGGTGGAGCCCGAGGAGATGTACATGGTCGGCGACGACCTGCACAACGACGTGCTGGCGGCCCAGGCCGTCGGAATGACCGGCGTGCTGGTGCGTACCGGGAAGTTCAGTCAGGCGAGCCTGGACCGCTGGGCCGCCGACGAGTTCGCCATGCAGCCCGACCACGTCGTCGACTCGGTCGCCGATCTGCCGGACCTGTTCCCGGCCGACCGCTAGACCGCCAGCGTTCGCACCGCCTCGATGCGGGCCTGCAGTTGTTCGCGGTTGGCGGCCGCCACGGGCGGACCCCCGCAGATCCGGCGCAGCTCGCTGTGAATCCAGCCGTGTGACCGGCCGGTGCGGTGATGGGTCGCCGCCACCAGGGCGTTGAGCTCGCGGCGCAGCTCACGAAGCTGTCCGTGGGTGCTGCGGGGCGCGGCCGGTTCGCCGGTCGCGCTGCGCACGGCCAGCTGTTCCTCCTGGCGGCGCCGAAGCAGATCGCGCATCTGTGCGGCGTCGAGCAGTCCCGGGATGCCCAGGTAGTCGGCCTCCTCGTCGCTGCCGGCCGGGGTGGCCGTGCCGAACGAGGACCCGTCGAAGATCACTTGGTCCAACTCGGCGTCGGCGCCCAGCGACTCGAACCCGGGGTCGGCTTCGGTCGGCTCCGAGCGCCTGCGCTCCGCCGCCGGATCGTCGGTCAGGGGCTCGCGGTCCGGACTGCCCAGGACGTGATCGCGTTGCGCCTCCAGTTCGCTGGCCAATCCCAGCAGGGAGGGAACCGAGGGCAGGAAGATGCTCGCGGTCTCACCGGGACGGCGGGAACGGACGAAACGCCCCACCGCCTGGGCGAAGAACAGCGGTGTGGCGGCGCTGGTCGCGTACACGCCCACCGCGAGCCGCGGCACGTCGACCCCCTCGGAGACCATCCGCACCGCCACCAGCCATCGGCTGGTCCCCGCCGCGAACGCCGCGATCCGGTCGGAGGATCCGGGGTCGTCGGAGAGCACCAGGGTCGGCGCCTCGCCGGTGATCCGGGTCAGCAGCCCGGCGTAGGCCCGGGCGGCGGCCTGGTCTGAGGCGATCACCATGCCGCCGGCGTCGGGCATGCCGCCCTCGCGTTTCTGGCTGAGCCTGGTGTCGGCCGCGGTGATGACCGCCGGCATCCACTGTCCGGCGGGATCCAGCGCCGTCCGCCAGGCCCGTGCGGTGTGTTCGGCGGTGAGCGGTTCGCCGAGGCGGGCGGCGCACTCCGCGCCGGCGCCGGTGCGCCAGCGGGCCTCACCGGAGTAGGCCAGGAACACCACCGGGCGGACCACCCCGTCGGCCAGCGCCTCGGAGTACCCGTAGGTGTGGTCGGCCCGCGAGCGGGGCAAGCCCTGCTCATCGGGAACGTAGTCGACGAACGGAATGGCGCTGTCGTCGCTGCGGAACGGCGTGCCGGTCAGCGCGAGCCGGCGGCTGGCGTCACCGAAGGCCTCCCGGATTCCCTCGCCCCAGCTCTTGGCGTCCCCGCCGTGGTGGATCTCGTCGAAGATCACCACGGTGCGGCGGTTCTCGGTGCGGACGCGGTGGCGGGCCGGGTGGTTGGCCACCTGGGCGTAGGTCACCACCACCCCGTGGTAATCGTCGGAGGTGTGCGCCCGGGAGTTGGTGAACTTCGGGTCCAGCGCGATCCCGGCGCCCGCGGCCGCCGCCGCCCACTGCGTCTTGAGGTGCTCGGTGGGCACCACCACCGTCACCTGCTCAGCGGTTCCGTCCGAGAGCAGCTCGGCGGCGATTCGCAGCGCGAAGGTGGTCTTGCCCGCGCCCGGGGTCGCCACCAGCAGAAAGTCCTTCGGACGGGAGCTCAGATAGCGCACCAGTGCCCGTCGCTGCCAGCCCCGCAAAGCCTGGGTGCTGGGCGCCTCGACTGCCCGCACCCTGGGACTCCTTCCGACCGAACTGGACTCTAGACGAAGAAATTGTCATTGCCGTCGAAGAACTCACGGCGCTGCTCGTCGGTCATCTCGCCAAGTCTGGACAGCCCCTCGAAGTAGTACTCGCGCGGTGCGCCGGGGGTGAACAGCATCAGCATCGACGCGGGTTCGGCGGATTCGTTGCGGAACCCGTGGACACCGCCCGGAGGGACGTACAGATAGTCGCCGGGGCCGCCGTCGGCCCATTCCCGGCCGTCGTGCAGCCGGATCCGGCCGGACAGCACGAAGAACGACTCCGACATCGTGCGGTGGAAATGCGGACCAGGACCGCCCGCCGCGGGGCCGAGATCGACCCGGTAGAGGCCGAAATCGCCGCCGGTCGACCGCTGGTCGGCCAGGTAGCTGTAGCGGATGCCCCAAGCCTCGTGGTCCGGTGCCTGCCCGGCGCGCCGCAGCGTCGCGCTGGCTTCGCCGCCCTCGCCGGTGTAGCGCGGCGGGGGGTAGGTCGGCGGGTCGGCGGGAAGGTGCAGTGACATCCCCTGCAGTCTGCCGCAGGTGAACAATCTTGCACTCGCCATGCCCGAGTGCTAAAAAAGACGTTGGCACTCGCGACCGGCGAGTGCTAGGCCGGGACGGTGAGACCGAAGCCAACGACAGCTGAGGTCGTCCGTCGCGGGCACTGCGCCCGGCCCAAAAACTGTCGTGTGTACCCCCAAACCGGAGGAATCACCCGTGTCCAAGATCATTGCTTACGACGAAGAGGCCCGCCGCGGCCTGGAGCGGGGCCTGAACGCCCTCGCCGACGCGGTCAAGGTCACCCTCGGCCCGAAGGGACGCAACGTCGTCCTGGAGAAGAAGTGGGGCGCCCCCACCATCACCAATGACGGTGTGTCCATCGCCAAGGAGATCGAGCTCGAGGACCCCTACGAGAAGATCGGCGCCGAGCTGGTCAAAGAGGTTGCCAAGAAGACCGACGACGTCGCCGGTGACGGCACCACCACGGCCACCGTGCTGGCCCAGGCCCTGGTTCGCGAGGGTCTGCGCAACGTCGCCGCGGGCGCGAACCCGCTGGGTCTGAAGCGCGGTATCGAGAAGGCCGTCGACAAGATCACCGAGACGCTGCTCAAGAGCGCCAAGGAGGTCGAGACCAAGGAGCAGATCGCTGCGACCGCCGGGATCTCGGCCGGCGACCAGACCATCGGCGACCTGATCGCCGAGGCCATGGACAAGGTCGGCAACGAGGGTGTCATCACCGTCGAGGAGTCCAACACCTTCGGCCTGCAGCTGGAGCTCACCGAGGGCATGCGCTTCGACAAGGGCTACATCTCGGGCTACTTCGTCACTGACGCCGAGCGTCAGGAAGCCGTCCTGGAGGACCCCTACATCCTGCTGGTCAGCTCGAAGATCTCGACCGTCAAGGATCTGCTCCCGCTGCTGGAGAAGGTCATCCAGTCCGGCAAGCCGCTGCTGATCATCGCCGAGGACGTCGAGGGTGAGGCGCTGTCCACCCTGGTCGTCAACAAGATCCGCGGCACCTTCAAGTCCGTCGCCGTCAAGGCCCCGGGCTTCGGTGACCGCCGCAAGGCGATGCTGCAGGACATGGCCATCCTCACCGGCGGCCAGGTCATCTCCGAAGAGGTCGGGCTGTCTCTGGAGACCGCCGACATCTCGCTGCTCGGCCAGGCTCGCAAGGTCGTCGTCACCAAGGACGAGACCACCATCGTCGAGGGTGCCGGGGACTCCGAGGCGATCGCCGGCCGGGTCGCCCAGATCCGCAGCGAGATCGAGAACAGCGACTCGGACTACGACCGGGAGAAGCTGCAGGAGCGGCTGGCCAAGCTGGCCGGCGGCGTCGCGGTAATCAAGGCCGGCGCGGCCACCGAGGTCGAGCTCAAGGAGCGCAAGCACCGCATCGAGGACGCGGTGCGCAACGCCAAGGCCGCCGTGGAGGAGGGCATCGTCGCCGGTGGCGGCGTGGCTCTGCTGCAGTCGGCTCCGGCGCTCGACGAGCTGAACCTCGGCGGTGACGAGGCCACCGGCGCCAACATCGTCAAGGTTGCGCTGGAGGCTCCGCTCAAGCAGATCGCCTTCAACGCCGGACTCGAGCCCGGTGTGGTCGCTGAGAAGGTCCGCAACTCGGCCTCCGGTACCGGCCTGAACGCCGCCACCGGTGAGTACGAGGACCTGCTCAAGGCCGGCGTCGCCGACCCGGTCAAGGTCACCCGCTCGGCGCTGCAGAACGCGGCGTCCATCGCGGCGCTGTTCCTGACCACCGAGGCGGTCGTCGCCGACAAGCCGGAGAAGGCCGCCGCCCCCGTCGGTGACCCGACCGGCGGTATGGGCGGTATGGACTTCTAAGTCCCACGCAACGAGAAGTGCCCGGCCCTCTAGGGCCGGGCACTTTTCGTTCACCCGCCGAGGGTGGGCCAATTGGTCGTCAACAGCGCCAATTCCGTCCACAGGGCCCACTCCCGGCGCGGAAACGGACTCGCCGCCAGTGCCAGCCTTCCCGCGTGGATCACTTGCGGCGCCGGTGCGAAATCTCCCGACAGGACGTCCGGCTCCGATACCGCCGCCTGTATCGCGACGTATACCTGCCTCACGACGTCGAGGTGACCGCCGCTATTCGCGCCCGTGCGGCCTGGCTGTCGACCGGGGCCACCCTCGTGGGCCTGTCCGCCGCTGCGGTGTTCGGAACGAAGTGGCTGGACGGTGACGCGCCCGCAGAGATCGTCCGCAATGACCGGCATTCGCAGTTCGGCATCATCGCCTACAGCTATCGCGTCGGCGATGACGAGGTGGGTCTGGCCGCGAGCCTGCCGGTCACCACCGCTGCTCGTACCGCCTTCGATGTCGGCCGTCTGATTCCGGAGCGCCGATCGCTGCCGATCCTCGACGCGTTGTTCGCTGCGACCGGTCTCACGGTCGGGGAGGTTCATGCCGTCGCGGACCGGTGGCCGGGGGTCCGTGGCCGCCGCCGCGTGCGAGCCACCCTGGATCTGGTCGACGCCGCCGCCGAATCCCCGCAGGAGAGCCGGTTGCGGCTGATCCTGGTGCGCGGCGGCTTGCCGATTCCCGAGTGCCAGATCCGCTTCCCGGACTTACACATCCGGGTCGACATGGGTTGGCGGCGCTGGCGGGTGGCCGTCGAGTACGACGGGATCCAGCACTGGGCCGACGGCGCCCAGCGCGCCTGGGATATCGAGCGCATCGCCATTCTGGAAGCCGCGGGGTGGTCGGTGGTTCGGGTGAGCGCCCGGATGATGTCGAGGCCTGAGGTGCTCGTCGCCCGTGTCCGCGAGAAGCTGCGGGCAGCTGGTTGCCCGCTCTGACGCTGAGCGTGGGCCCTATGGACCGATTCGGGGCGGAATATGACCAGAGGTCCCACCCTCGGCGGAGGGACTAGCGTCTACGGGCATGGACGCCCCAGCCGCCCGGGAAATTCTGCGTGATTCGTTCACCAGGCTCATCGAGCATGTCGACGACCTCACCGACGACCTGGCCGACGAAGAGTCCTTCCACCGGATGACGCCGGAGGCGAACAGCATCGCATGGCTGATCTGGCACAGCGCCCGCATCACCGACGCCCAGCTCGCCGATATCGCGGGCGTCGAGCAGGTGTGGCTGCGTGACGGCTGGTATGACCGCTTCGGCCTCGACCTGCCGCCGGGGGACGACGGCTACGGCCACACCGCCGAGCAGGCGGGCAAGGTCCACGCTCCGGCGGACCTGCTGGCCGGCTACTACCACGCCGTGCACAGGCTCGCGCTGGAGTACGTGGCGGGCATCACCGTCGAGGAACTGGCCAGAGTCGTCGACGAGGATTGGGAACCGCCGGTGACCGCCAGCGTCCGGCTGGTCAGCATCATCGACGACTGCGCCCAGCACCTCGGGCAGGCCGCCTATCTCCGTGGCGTCGCTCTTTCCACCGGGGCCGGCACTTAAGTCAGGTCCGTGCCGACCGGGCTGTTGGAGGCGGCCCCCAGCGTCTGGTTCAGGAACGAAAAGCTCAGCGCCGCTTTGAAGGCCGTCTGGGCGTTGTCGGCGGCCCCGGCGTGGCCCCCTTCGATGTTCTCGTAGTACAAGACCCGGTGGCCGGCTTCCTCGAGTGCCGCGGTCATCTTGCGGGCGTGCCCCGGGTGCACCCGGTCGTCGCGGGTCGAGGTGGTGACCAGAACCGGGGGATACCGCCGCTCGGCGCTGATGTTCTGATACGGCGAGTACTTGGAGATGAACGCCCAGTCCTCCGGATCGTCGGGGTCGCCGTACTCGGCCACCCAGGAGGCTCCGGCCAGCAGCAGGTGATAGCGCTTCATGTCCAGCAGTGGCACCGCGCAGACCAGCGCGCCGAACAGTTCCGGGTAGGCGGTGAGCATGATGCCCATGAGCAGCCCCCCGTTACTGCCTCCCTGCGCGCCGAGTTGGTCCACCGTGGTGATTCCACGGGCGACGAGGTCGCGGGCCACCGCGGCGAAGTCCTCGGCGACCTTGTGCCGGCCCTCCCGCATGGCCTGGGTGTGCCAGCCCGGCCCGTACTCCCCGCCGCCGCGGATATTGGCCAGCACGTAGGTGCCCCCACGGGACAGCCAGAGCCGCCCCAGCACACCGTCGTAGGCCGGGGTCCGGGCCACCTCGAAGCCCCCGTAGCCGCCCAGCAGCGTTGGACCGGGGGGATGCGGGTCAACCGGCCCCACAACGAAATACGGGATCTGCGTGCCGTCATCGGAGGTGGCGAAATGCTGCGCCACGGCCAGGCCCGCCGAGTCGAAGAACGACGGGGCCGACTTGATCTCGGCGAGTTCTCCGGTCGCGGTTCCGTGCAGCAGCCGCGATGGGCTCAGGAAGCCGCTGGAGTCCAGGAAGACCTCCTCGCCGGTGTCGTCGGCAGCCACGATCACCGTGGTGCTGGCCCCGAGCCCGTCCACCGCTTTGCGTTCCCAGCTGCCCGGGGTGACGATGTCCACGCGGCTGGCCACGTCGGCCAGTGTCACCATCACCAGCCGGTCTTTGGTCCAGGCGTACTGGTGCAGGCAGGTATGTTCGTCGGGCTGGAAGACGACGCTCAATTCCGCTGTCCCGTCGAGGAACTTCTCGTAGTCGGCGGCCAGCAGAGAGCCCGCCGGGTAGCCGCCGGAGGCGGTGTGCCAGTCGGTGCGCAACTCGATGAGCAGCCAGTCGCGGTGCACCGATACGGTCGCATCCGTCGGGGCGTCGATGCGGACCAGCTCGCCGTCGCGCAACTGGTAGGTCTCGTCATTAAAGAAGTCGATGGCGCGGTGCACCAGGGTGCGGTGGTAGCCGGGGGTGCGGTCGACGGAGGCCGAGACGATCACGTCGGTCGGGGCGCCGCTGAACAGAGTCTCGGCCTGCTCCAGCGCCTGCCCGCGACGCCAGCGCTTGACGATGCGGGGGTAGCCCGAGGTGGTCAGTGAATCCGCGCCGAAGTCGGTCCCGACCAGCAGGGTGTCGTGATCCTCCCAGGCGACCCGAGACTTGGCCTCGGTCAGGGAGAACCCGTCGGTGACGAAATCCCTTGCAGTCATGTCGAACTCGCGCACAACGGCGGCGTCGGAGCCGCCCCGCGAGAGTGAGACCATCGCCAGACGATGGTCCGGCTCGATCACGTCCGCGCCGGCCCACACCCAGTTCTGCCCGTCAACACGGGCCAGTTCGTCGACGTCGATGAGTACGTCCCATTCCGGCGCGTCGGTGCGATAGCTGGCCAGCGTTGTCCGACGCCACAGGCCCCGGGGATTGGCCGCGTCGCGCCAGAAGTTGTAGAGGTACGCTCCGCGTCGCCGCACGTAGGGGATCCGGGTGTCGGTGTCGAGCACCGCCAGGGCCTCGGTGCGCAGTTGCTCGAAGAACGGGCCGTGCAGGCCCTCGACGGTGGTGTCGTTGCGCTCCCGCACCCAGTCCAGGGCGTCGTCGGCGTCGATGTTCTCCAGCCACAGGTACGGGTCGTCAGCCATGCCCGCCATTCCGGTCGTCGCGGTAGTGTGGCCCCATCGTCGCATGATCCAGGGGGACTCCAGATGGCACCGGCGCGGGTCCTGGTCACCGACGCCGCCGCGGACCTGCTCCGGCGACTCCGGGACCGCCACGGCGCGGTCATGTTCCACCAGTCCGGCGGCTGCTGCGACGGCTCCTCACCGATGTGCTACCCCCAGGGCGAATTCATCGTCGGGGACCGTGACGTCCTGCTCGGCGTCGTCGACGGGGTCCCGGTCTGGATCTCCGGGCCGCAGTACCAGGCCTGGAAGCACACCCAGCTCATCATCGACGTCGTTCCCGGCCGCGGTGCCGGGTTCAGCCTGGAGGCGCCCGAGGGTGTCCGGTTCCTGACGCGGGGGCGGGCCTTCAGCGCTGAGGAGAACGCGGCGCTGGCCGCTGTCCCGCCAGTCACCGGAGCGCAGTACCCACCCGAACCGGGGAATTAGCCGTACGGCACGCCGGGGCACGTCCGCCGTCAACGCCTGACCGGGACGTATCGTCAAAATCGTGATACCCCTGCCCCGGGCATGGCTGCTCACAAGTTCTTTGCTGCTCGGCGTGGTCGCCGGCCAGATCGCCGCCGTCGTCGCCAAGCTGATGGTCGATACCGCCGTCCGGCCTGACCTGGTGGTGGCCTTGGTCGTGGCGGTGCCCAGCGTTCTGGGAATCCTGACCATCCTCGTCTCGGGCCGGCGCTGGGTCACCGCGCTGGGCGCGTTCGTCCTCGCCATGGCTCCGGGCTGGCTGTCGGTGCTGCTGCTGATCCAGGCGGTCTCCGGTGACTGATCTCAGTTCCCCCATCACCGGGCCGCTGCCCGCGCCGATGTTCGACAGCGGTGCCCAGCCGGTTGCCTCGCCCACCACCGAGCCCAACCCCGCCCCGATCTTCGACACCGGGCCCAATCCGGATCCGCTGCGGCCCCGGACCGGCGCGATCCGGCCCGAGCCGGTCAAGTCCGAGGCCGAGCCTGTCGAGGCCGAGGTCGAACCGGTCGAGTCCGAGGTCGAGTCCGAACCCGAGTTCGAGTCCAAGTCCGAACCCGAACCCGAGTTCGAATCCGAACCCGGGGCGATCGCGCCCGATGCGCCTGAACCGCCCGCGTCGGGCCCGCAGGCGCAGGCCTTCAGCGAGTCCGAGAACGTCGACACCGACGCGTTCCTGCGTGCGGTCACCGGTCATCAGCCGGTCGTGGTCCCAGCGGCCGCGCCCGTGCAACCCGCTGTCGTGCCCAGCTCCTACCAGTTCGTCAAGCGCTGGAAGTTCGTCCTCATCGTCGCTGGGGTGTGGCTGCTGGCCGCGGCCGCCGGAGCGGGCTGCTACTTCTGGTGGTACACCGCCCTGGACAAGACCGTCCCGGTGCTGGGCATCCTGCTCTTCGTCGTGGCCTGCATGGTGGGCAGTCTGCTGGTGTCGTTGGTGCCCGAGCGCCCGCAGCTCGGTGCGCTGGCTCTCGCGCTGATGGCCGCACCGCTGGCCGCCACGGCGGCGGCCGCCGTGCTGCACGGCGCCTACTTCTTCGAGTGGATCAGCCGCCCGGTAATCGGTTAAGCCGATTCGGTCCCGGCCGATCGCGGGCTAGGGTAGCGGCGTGAGCGATTATGACGTCGTCGTCCTCGGCGCCGGCCCCGGCGGATACGTCGCGGCCATCCGCGCCGCCCAACTCGGCCTGCGCACCGCCATCGTCGAACCCAAGTACTGGGGCGGTGTGTGCCTGAACGTCGGGTGCATCCCGTCCAAAGCGCTGCTGCGCAATGCCGAACTGGCCCACATCCTCACCAAGGAGGCGGCCACTTTCGGTATCAGCGGTCAGCCGAGCATGGACTTCGGTGCGGCTTTCGACCGCAGTCGTAAGGTCGCCGACGGCCGGGTGGCCGGCGTGCACTACCTGATGAAGAAGAACAAGATCACCGAGATTCACGGGTACGGCCGATTCACCGGCCCCCAGACCCTGGTGGTCGACCTCAACGAGGGCGGGTCGCAGACCGTCACCTTCGACAACGCGATCATCGCCACCGGCAGCAGCACCCGGCTGATCCCGGGCACCTCGCTGTCGGCCAACGTGGTCACCTACGAGGAGCAGATCCTCACGCGGGACCTGCCGTCGTCGATCATCATCGCCGGGGCCGGAGCCATCGGCATGGAGTTCGCCTACGTGATGGCCAACTACGGCGTGGACGTCACCATCGTCGAATTCCTCCCGCGGGCCCTGCCCAACGAG
This sequence comes from uncultured Mycobacterium sp., assembly GCA_964447215.1. Classification (GTDB taxonomy): domain Bacteria; phylum Actinomycetota; class Actinomycetes; order Mycobacteriales; family Mycobacteriaceae; genus Mycobacterium. The sequence goes on along the minus strand of CAYURT010000001.1, from coordinate 105,621 downwards.
GACGCCGAGGTCTCCAAGGAGATCGAGAAGCAGTACAAGAAACTCGGCGTGGCCATCCGCACCGGCACCAAAGTCGAGTCCATCGTGGACGGGGGGGCTGACGGCGTCCGCCTGGTCGTCAGCAAGGACGGGGTGACCGAGGAGCTCAAGGCCGACAAGGTCATGCAGGCGATCGGTTTCGCCCCCAACGTCGACGGCTACGGCCTGGAGACCACCGGGGTCGCGCTGACCGACCGCGGAGCGATCGCGATCGACGACTACATGCGCACCAACGTCGGACACATCTACGCCATCGGCGACGTCACCGCCAAGCTGCAACTCGCCCACGTCGCCGAGGCGATGGCCGTCGTCGCCGCCGAGACCATCGCCGGCGCGGAGACCCTGGCGCTGGGCGACTACCGGATGATGCCGCGGGCCACCTTCTGCCAGCCTCAGGTGGCCAGCTTCGGGCTCACCGAGCAGCAGGCCCGCGACGAGGGCTACGACGTCAAGGTGGCGAAGTTCCCGTTCAGCGCCAACGGCAAGGCCCACGGCCTGGGTGACCCGACCGGGTTCGTCAAGATGATCGCCGACGGCAAGTACGGCGAACTGCTCGGTGCCCATCTGATCGGGCCGGACGTCTCCGAACTGCTCCCCGAGGTCACGCTCGCGCAGAAGTGGGACCTGACGGTCAACGAACTGGCCCGCAACGTGCACACCCACCCGACGCTGTCGGAGGCGCTGCAGGAATGCTTCCACGGCCTCGCCGGACACATGATCAACTTTTGAGAACCCCTCTCTTGAGGCCCGTCGTCGCCGGGGTCGGAGGCGTACTGCTCGGCCACATCGTGTGGCTGCTCGGGATTTCCCTGGCCCGCCGGTCACCGTCGTTCAGCACCGCGGTCCTGGTCGTCTCGGTGCTGTTCCTGCTGGCCGGCGCGGGGCTGGGATATCTGGCCTGGCAGCGGTATCAGCGCGGGGAAGTGACCTCCGCGGCGTTTCTGGCGGGCCTGATCTTCTCTCCGGTGGTCTTCACCGTGATCGTTATCGGTGTGACCTACCTCTAGCCCGCCGACGCGGCTAGAGACGCCAGACCACGACCACCAGGGCGAGCAGGCCCATCACCAGGATCATCCCGGCCATCAGGCTCGACAGCGAATAGGGCATGACGTCGAGGCTGGCCCGGAGTGACTTCATCTCCGCGCGATGCTGGAGCCAGGCCAGTGTCAGCGCCACCAGGCCCAGCACGATCAAGATCATCCCGATGACCCACGGGCTCAGAACCGGTCGCCGGACCTCGTCGCTCTCGGCCAGGTACTGGAAGAACTTGAAGATCGTGAAGCCGAACGCGATCAGCGAGGTACTCGTACGGATCCAGGCCATCAGCGTGCGTTCGCTCGCCAAACGGGTGCGTTCGGCGGCGAGGCGGGTGTTGATGTCGGATGCCGCGCCGTCAGTCACTCGGCCTCCGACGGCTTCCTCTTGGCCTTGTTCACCAAACCGCCCGCCTTCCATCGCTGCTCGCGCCGAGGGCCGACGCTACCCACCGGTGATGGCGACGGCAATGCGGTCCGGTCGGGCAGGCGATCGCGTCAGCCGCCGCACCGGCTCAGTCCGGGAAGTCCATCGGCACCCGCAGCGTTGCCAGGATTCCGGCGATCGCGTCGTAATGCCCTGCCAGTGCACAGAATTCGATGATCTGCTTCTGGTTCAGATGCCCGGACAGCTCCGCGAAGGTCGCGTCGGAGAGGTCGCGTTCGGAGACGAACTCATCGACCGCGCGCAGCAGCGCCCGCTGCCGTTCGGTGAGCCCCTCGGCGACGGGCCCGGCGAAGATCCTCTGCTGCGTCGCCTCGTCCAGTCCGCGGGAGCGGGCCAGCCGCCGGTGCTGCTGCAGTTCGTACTGCGACCCGCGCAGATGCCCGACCCGCAGGATCACCAGTTCCTTGTCCGCTTTGGGCAGCTTCCCCCAGTTGAGCAGCACTCCGGAGTAGGGCAGGAAGGCCAGGAACAGCAGCCGGTGCCGGCCCAGAGTGGTGAACAGGTGCATCTGCGGGGCCCGGATCGCGCGGGCCGCGATGCGGGAGATCGTCCAGTTCAGCAGTCCCAGTTCCCGGCGACCTCCGGGGCGGATCCGCGCAACGTCAGACATCAGGTCTCCTTCACCAGGTAGGGCGACACCGTGCTGCGGTGCGCGTCGAGGTCCAGTGCCCGGCCCAGCGCGGGGAAGGCCCGCTGGGGGCAGTTGTCGCGCTCGCAGACCCGGCAGCCCGATCCGATCGGCGTGGCGTTGCCGGCCGAGAGGTCCAGACCGCGGGAGTACACCAGGCGGCCGGCGTGCCGCGCCTCGCACCCCAGCCCGATTGCGAAGGTCTTGCCGGGCTGCCCGTAACGGGAGGCCCGCCGCTCCACGGTGCGCGCCACCCACAGATAGCTGCGGCCGTCGGGCATCTCGGCCATCTGGACCAGGATCTTGCCCGGATTGGCGAAGGTCTCGTAGACGTTCCACAGCGGGCAGGTCCCGCCCGAGGACGAGAAGTGGAAGCCGGTGGCCGACTGCCGCTTGGACATGTTCCCGGCCCTGTCGACCCGGACGAAGGAGAACGGCACACCCCGCAGCGCCGGCCGCTGCAGTGTCGACAGCCGGTGGCAGACGGTCTCGTAGCTGACCTGGTAGAACGCCGAAAGTCGTTCGATGTCGTAGCCGAAGTTCTCGGCCACGTCATGGAACTGCCGGTAGGGCAGCACCGCCGCGGCGGCGAAGTAGTTCGCCAGCCCGAGCCGGGCCAGCGTTCGGGACTCCTCGCTGGTGAACCTGCCCTCGGCGACCATTTCCTCGATCAGGTCGCCGACCTCGAGGTAGGCCAACTCGGCGGCCATCTTGAACACCTGCTGGCCGGTCGAGAGGTGGCTGCTGATTTCCAGGGTGCGCGCCCGCCGGTCATAGCGGTGCAGCACCGTATCGCCCAGGTCGATACGGCGCACGATGCGTACGCCGTGCACCTCGCTGAGCCGCCTGGCCAGTTCCCCGCCCAGTTCGCCGCGGTGCATCCGCATCCGGGCGGTGAGATCCTCAGCGGCGGTGTCGAGTTCGTCGAGGTAGTTCTGGCGCTGATAGAAGTAGTCGCGGACCTCCTCGTGGGGCATGGTGATCGAGCCACTGCCGCTGCCGTCGGTGAACCTCTCCTCGGTCGCCTCCGCAAGCTGCGCCGCGGTGATCCGGTAGCGCCGGTGCAGGGCCACCATCGCGCGGGCGATATCGGGATGGGCGGCGACCATGTCGGCCAGCCGGGCCGGGTCGGCCGAGACGTTGAGGTCGCGGTCGAACATCACCTCCCGGAGTTCGGCGACCAGCCGGGTGTCGTCGTGCGCCGCGAAGAAGGTGGCATCGACGCCGAAGACCTCGGTGATGCGCAGCAGCACCGCGACGGTCAGCGGCCGTACGTCGTGCTCGATCTGGTTGAGGTAGCTCGGCGAAATCTCCAGCATCTGCGCCAGAGCCGCCTGGCGCAGGCCGCGCTCGGTGCGCAGCTGGCGCACCCGGGAACCGACGAAGGTCTTGTCCACCGTGTCCACGGTAGTGCGAAGCGGATCTTGGCAGGGTTGGCAGATCGCGGTGTTGGCATGGCAGTGGCGGTTTGGCATGATCGCCTGCGGATCCGGCACAGCAGGCGGTTGGCGGGAGGAGGAGTCCCGATGAGCGGTGACCCCGGCGCGAGGGCGACCGTCAACGGGCTGGCCAAGGCGCTGATGCCAGTTCCCGACCCCCATCCGGACGTCTTCGACCGGCGGTGGCCGCTGCGCCCCGCCGACGTCGACCGGCTGGGCCGGCTGCGGATGGATGCCGCGGTCCGCCACATCATGGACATCGGCCAGGACCATCTGCGGGAGATGGGCCACAACGACTCCCACCCGCTGTGGATCGTGCGCCGCACCATGGTCGACCTGATCCGGCCGATCGAGTTCCAGGACATGCTGCGGCTGCGCCGGTGGTGTTCGGGTGCGTCCAACCGGTGGTGCGAGATGCGGGTGCGCATCGACGGCCGCAAGGGCGGCCTCGTCGAGACCGAGGCGTTCTGGATCAACTTCAACCGCGAGACCCAGACCCCGGCCCGTATCGCCGACGACTTCATGGAAGGTCTGATGAAGACCACCGACGTCGACCGGCTCAGGTGGAAGTCCTACCTCAAACCCGGGTCCCGCGAGGACGCCGCCGAGATCCGGGAGTTCCCGCTCCGGGTCAGTGATATCGACCTGTTCGACCACGTCAACAACTCGGTCTACTGGAAGGTCGTCGAGGAGTTCCTCGCCCCGCACCCGGAGCTTCTCGAGGCCCCGCTACGGGTCACCATCGAGCACGACGCGGCAGTCGCCTACGGCGAGAAACTCGAGATCCTGCTGCACGTGTATCCGGCCGGCTCCACCGACAGGTTCGGCCCGGAACTGACCGACCGGACGGTGAGAACGCTCACATACGTCGTCGGCGATCAGACCAAGGCGCTGGCGGCGATCTTCCCGCTCTAGCGCCGGATGCGACCGTTCCGGCGCCAGCTGACCCCGGCTGACCTGCGCGGTTCGGCACCGCCGAAGCCCGACACCCGCAACGCCTTTCGTGTCGACCTTCGCAAGCTTTGCAAACACGGCCGCGGCGGTTGCCAAAACTGCTAGCGGCAGCGGTTTGGCCTGCGGATATCGGGTATGCGATCGTTTTGGTTAACACCGGGTTAAGGGGGCCGGGCCTTCGCATCCGCCGAAGCGCACGGGCACATTTCAGAACACGAAGGAGCAGCCATGTCCGAGGTCGGCAAGCCGAAGAGCGCAGAGCAGATCCAGCGCGAGTGGGACACCAACCCCCGCTGGAAGGGCGTCAACCGCACCTACACCGCGCAGGACGTGGTCGCTCTGCAGGGCACCGTCGTCGAGGAGCAGACGCTGGCCCGCCGCGGCGCGGAGGTGCTGTGGAGCCAGCTGCACGACATGGAGTTCGTCAACGCGCTCGGCGCGCTAACCGGCAACATGGCCGTCCAGCAGGTTCGCGCGGGACTGAAGGCCATCTACCTGTCGGGCTGGCAGGTCGCCGGCGACGCCAACCTCTCCGGTCACACCTACCCCGACCAGAGCCTGTACCCCGCCAACTCGGTGCCCCAGGTGGTGCGCCGGATCAACAACGCGCTGCTGCGCGCCGATGAGATCGCCAAGGTCGAGGGCGACACCTCGGTGGACAACTGGCTGGTCCCGATCGTCGCCGACGGCGAGGCCGGTTTCGGCGGCGCCCTGAACGTCTACGAGTTGCAGAAGGCGATGATCGCCGCCGGTGTCGCCGGCTCGCACTGGGAGGACCAGCTGGCCTCGGAGAAGAAGTGCGGCCACCTCGGCGGCAAGGTGCTCATCCCGACCCAGCAGCACATCCGCACCCTGACCTCGGCGCGCCTGGCCGCCGACGTCGCCGACGTGCCGACCGTGGTGATCGCCCGCACCGACGCCGAGGCGGCCACCCTGATCACTTCCGACGTCGACGAGCGGGACCGTCCGTTCATCACCGGTGACCGCACCTCCGAGGGCTTCTACCGGATCAAGAACGGGCTGGAGCCCTGCATCGCCCGCGCCCGGGCCTACGCCCCCTACGCGGACCTGATCTGGATGGAGACCGGCACCCCCGACCTCGAGCTGGCGGCCAAGTTCGCCGAGGGCGTCAAGTCCGAGTTCCCCGACCAGATGCTGGCCTACAACTGCTCGCCGTCGTTCAACTGGCGCAAGCATCTGGACGACGCCACCATCGCCAAGTTCCAGAAAGAGCTGGGCGCCATGGGCTTCAAGTTCCAGTTCATCACGCTGGCCGGCTTCCACGCGCTGAACTACTCGATGTTCGACCTGGCTTACGGCTACGCCCGCAACCAGATGACCGCCTACGTCGAGTTGCAGGAACGCGAGTTCGCCGCCGAGGAGCGCGGCTACACCGCCACCAAGCACCAGCGCGAGGTCGGCGCGGGCTACTTCGACCGGATCGCCACCACGGTCGACCCGAACTCGTCGACCACCGCGCTGTCCGGCTCCACCGAAGAGGGTCAGTTCCACTGATCCCCAGCCCGGTAGCCCACCGAGCAGACCCGAAAATCCCCGAAACGGGCGTGTCCCCGGGATGTTGGCGTCTGCTCGCGGTGCGGGAGGCCGGGAGAGAGGCGAGTGATGACGCAAGCGATTGACCGGGTCGGAGTGATCGGAGCCGGCCAGATGGGCGGCGGGATCGCCGAGGTCTGCGCCCGGGCCGGGGTCGACGTGGTGGTCTTCGAGACGAGCGAGGAGCTCGCCACCGCCGGGCGCACCCGGGTGGTCAGCTCGCTGGAGCGCGGCGTCAGCTCGGGGAAGATCACCGAGCCCGAACGGGACCGGGCGATCGAGCAGCTGCGGTTCACCACCGAACTGGCCGACCTCGCCGACCGTCAGCTGGTCATCGAGGCGGTCGTGGAGGACGAGTCGGTCAAGGCCGGCCTGTTCGCCCGCCTCGACGAGATCGTCGCGGACCCGGACGCGGTGCTGGCCTCCAACACCTCGAGCATCCCGATCATGAAGCTGGCCGCGGCCACCGCCAACCCGGCCCGGGTGCTGGGTCTGCACTTCTTCAACCCGGTTCCGGTGCTGCCCCTGGTGGAGTTGGTGACCACGCTGGTGACCAGCGAGGAGGCGGCGGCGCGTACCGAGCGGTTCGCCGGCAGTGTGCTGGGCAAGCAGGTGGTGCGCTGCGGCGACCGGTCCGGATTCGTGGTCAACGCGCTGCTGGTGCCCTACCTGTTGTCGGCGGTGCGGATGGTGGAAGGCGACTTCGCCACCGTCGAGGACGTCGACAAGGCCGTCGTGGCCGGGCTGTCGCACCCGATGGGTCCGCTGCGCCTGTCCGACCTGATCGGTCTGGACACTCTCAAGCTGATCGCGGACAAGATGTTCGAGGAGTTCAAGGAGCCGCACTTTGCTCCGCCGCCGCTACTGCTGCGCATGGTCGAGGCGGGGCTGCTCGGTAAGAAGTCCGGCCGCGGCTTCTACACGTACTGAGCCCGGCGGCGCGGGCCGACCGGCGTGTGCGTCGGCTGCGGCCATTGGTTAGGCTCGAAGGGGATTGGAGGGCAGCGCAGGTGGCAGACGTCGATTCGGAAATGACTCCCTATTACGAGGAGTCGCAGTCGATCTACGACGTTTCCAACGAGTTCTTCGCGTTGTTCCTGGGGCCCACCATGGGCTACACCTGCTCCTACTTCGAGCGCGACGACATGACCCTCGACGAGGCCCAGGTGGCCAAGTTCGACCTCGCGCTGGGCAAGCTGAACCTCGAGCCGGGGATGACCCTGCTCGACGTCGGCTGCGGCTGGGGCGGGGCGATGGAACTGGCGGTGCAGAAGTACGACGTCAACGTCATCGGCATCACCCTGAGCAAGTACCAGTCGGAGTACGCGCGCGAACGGCTGGCCAAGGTGGACACCGACCGTCGGGTCGAGGTTCGCCTGCAGGGCTGGGAGGAGTTCACCGAACCGGTCGACCGGATCGTGTCCATCGGCGCGTTCGAGGCCTTCAAGGCCGAGCGCTACCCGCTGTTCTTCGAGCGCGCCTATTCGCTGCTGCCCGCCGACGGACGGATGCTGCTGCACACCATCCTGGCTCACACCCAGAAATTCTTTCGCGACAACGGCATCAAGCTGACCATCAGCGACCTGAAGTTCATGCGCTTCATCGGCTCCGAGATCTTCCCCGGTGGGCAGTTGCCGGCGGTGGAGGACATCGAGGATCTCGCGGAGAAGTCGGGTTTCACCCTGGAGCGCATCCATCTGCTGCGGCCGCACTACGCGCGAACCCTCGACATCTGGGCCGACAACCTGGCCGCCCACCGAGACGAGGCCATCGCGCTGACCTCCGACGAGATCTACGACCGCTACATGAAGTACCTCACCGGCTGCGCCGATTTCTTCCGTCGCGGGATCACCAACGTCGGCCAGTTCACCCTCGTGAAGGGCTGAGCAACTCAGGCCTGCGCGAGTCTGCGCTTCTCGGCCTCGACGTCGAAGTCGGCCGCCGGCCAGGACATGTCCAGTGACTTCAACGCCTCGATCAGCAGTTCGGTGACCGCCAGACGGCTGTACCACTTCCGGTCGCACGGCAGCACGTACCAGGGCGCGTAGTCGGTGCTGGTCCGGTCCAGCACCGCCTGGTACGCCTCCTGGTAAGCCGGCCACAGCGCGCGTTCGTTCAAGTCACCCGGGTTGTACTTCCAGTACTTGTCCGGCCGTTCCAGACGCTGGGCCAGTCGCCGCTTCTGCTCGTCGAGTGAGACGAACATCGCGACCTTCACCAGGGTCGTGCCCGCGTCGACGAGTTCGGACTCGAAGGTGTTGATCTCCTCGTAGCGCGACTCCCACTCCGCCCGCGGGACGAGACTGTGCACCCGGACGACGAGAACGTCCTCGTAGTGCGACCGGTCGAACACCCCGATGTGACCGGCCGGCGGCAGTGCCCTGGTGATCCGCCACAGGAAGTGGTGGGCACGCTCCTCCAGGGTGGGCTTGCCGAAACTGGTGTAGCGGATGCCCATCGGGTTGCCCGCTCCCACCACGTGGGTGACGATCCCGCCCTTGCCCGCGGTGTCCATGCCCTGCAGCACCAGCAGCACCGAGCGCCGGTCGCCCTCCCTGCCGTTGGCGTAGAGAAGTTCCTGCAGGCCGGCGAAACGGTCATTGCGCTGGGCCTGGATCGCGACCGCGTCCTCCTTGGAGCCGGAGAACCCCGGTGTGGCACCGGTGTCGATCTCGTCCACCCGGAGGCCGGGACGGAACCGCAGCACCGAGCCGGGCTGATGGGTCCACGGCGCCGGCAGGTCGCTCATGGCACCGTCTGGCGCAGGCCGGCGGGCAGCATCGGCGACGGGTGATCCTGCGAGTTGAACTCCGCCAGCGAGCCACCGACCTCGACGATTCCGCACAGCGCGTTCCAGCACAGCATGGTCAGATAGTCGATCAGATCGTCACTGGACATTCGCGGGTGCGACATCCACGAGTGGGTGGCCAGTTGCACGCCGCCGACGATGAGGTTGGCCCACGGTTCGACGCCCTGGGTGTCCATCCCGGCGACCTGCATACGGCGGCGCAGCATCACCGCCAGCATTCGGGCGATGATCCGCTCGGAGTCGGCCACGACTTTGTTCTTGCTGGCCGAGGAGTTGGCCATCACGAACCGGTAGGGCTCGGGCTCGGCGGCGACGGTCTCGACGTAGACCCGGATGATCTCCCGGGTCAGGTCGAAGCCGTCGAGGTCCGAGGACAGCGCGGCCGCCATGTTGGGGATCAGGGTGGTCTGGGCGAAGCGCATCATCACCGCGGTGGTCAGGTCGTTCTTGTCCACGAAGTAGCGGTACAGGACGGTCTTGGAGACCCCGATCTCAGCGGCGATCTCGTCCATGCTGACGTCGCGCCCGCGGCGCCGGATGGCGTCCAGGGCGCCGTCGACGAGTTCGGTGCGCCGCTCGACCTTGTGCTGGTGCCACCGCCGCTTGCGCCCGTCGGTCTTGGCGACCGCGGAGGATTTGGCCACCGCGGAGCCGATCTGCTCAGTCACTACCGGGCAGTCTACGGCGGCGATGGCGGATGATGGTGTCGTGGCTGCCAAACATCGCCTCCCCGAGGCACGGGCCCGGGCCGGTACGTCACTGGCCGAGTCGTTCGCCGGAGCGGATTCGCAGGCCGATGCCGAAAGGGCCCGCAGCCTGCGCCGGATGAAGGCTGTGGCGCTCAGTTTCCTGCTCGGCGCCACGGCGATCTTCCTGGCCTGCCGGTGGGGACAGTCCCAGGGCGGGCCGGCCTGGCTCGGATACGTCGGCGCGGCCGCCGAGGCCGGCATGGTGGGTGCGCTGGCCGACTGGTTCGCGGTGACCGCACTCTTCCGTCACCCGTTGGGGCTGAAGATCCCGCACACGGCGATCATCAAGCGGAAGAAGGACCAACTGGGTGAGGGGCTGGGCACTTTCGTTCGGGAGAACTTCTTGTCCGCGGAGGTGGTGGAGACCAAACTGCGCGATGCCGAGGTGGCCAGCCGTCTGGGCAAGTGGCTCTCCGAGCCCGCCCACGCCGACCGCGTCGCCGGCGAGACCGCGACCGTGCTGCGCGTCGGGGTGGAGTTGCTCAACGACGAGGACGTCCAGCACGCCATCGACCGCACCATCGTCAAACGTCTGGCCGAGCCGCAGTGGGGTCCGCCGGCGGGCCGGGTGCTGGCCCAGTTGCTCGCCGAGAACCGCCAGGAGGCGCTCATCCAGCTGCTGTGCGATCGCGCCTTCGAATGGGCACTGAACGCCGCTCCCACCATCGAGCGGGTCGTCACCCGCGACTCGCCGAGCTGGTCGCCGCGCTTCGTCGACCAGCTGGTGGGCGACCGGATCCACCGGGAGCTGGTGGACTTCACCGACAAGGTGCGCCGAGACCCCAATCACGAACTGCGTCAGTCGGCTACCCGGTTCCTGTTCGAGTTCGCCGGAGACCTGCAAAACGACGAGTCGACGATTGCCCGGGCTGAAGCCGTCAAGGAGCAGTTGATGGCGCGCGACGAGGTCACCCGTGCCGCGGAGACGGCGTGGAAAACCCTCAAGCGGCTGGTGCTCGACGGGGTCGATGATCCCTCCAGCGCGCTGCGCGCACGGATCGCCGATTCGGTGGTGCGCATCGGCGAGTCGATTCGGGACGACGTCGAGCTGCGGGACAAAGTCGACAACTGGATTGTGCGGGGCGCCCAGCACCTGGTCGACCAGTACGGCTCGGAGGCCACCACGATCATCACCGACACCATCGAACGCTGGGACGCCGAGGAGGCCAGCCGGCGCATCGAACTGCACGTCGGGCGTGATCTGCAGTTCATCCGCATCAACGGCACCGTGGTCGGCGCGCTGGCCGGCCTGGCGATCTACACCATCGCGAAAATTCTTTTCTGACCTGCGCTAGCAGGCGCTTGCAATTGTTAGCACTCAGCGGTATCGTGGTGTTCGTCAATCACTCAGGAGGCGAAAACCATGGCACAGGATTCCGACCTTGCCGCTGTGGTGAGCAGTGCCGCGCAGGACATCGGCGGCTTCATCCGTAGCCAACGGGAAGCCGCTCAGGTGTCGGTGCGTCAACTTGCCGATCGCGCGGGGGTTTCCAACCCCTACCTGAGCCAGATCGAACGCGGTCTGCGTAAGCCGTCCGCCGAGGTGCTCAGCCAGATCGCCAAGGCGTTGCGGTTGTCGGCGGAGGTGCTCTATGTACGTGCCGGGATCTTGGAACCCACCGAGGCTGGCCACGCACAGGATGCCGTCCAGAACGCGATTGTTGCCGACGCCGCGATCAACGAGCGGCAGAAGCGGGTTCTGCTGGACATCTACACCTCGTTCCGCCAGCAGAACGAGACCGCCGGCAGGGAGTTGCCGACCGCATAGGGCGGCAACCTCCGAACAGCAGTTTTCCCAACGCAAGTCACGAAAGGATGAGCCGACATGGCTAACAAGAAGAACGACACCACCATCGAGGATCTCAAGGCTCCGCTGCTGGCTGCGGTGGGCGCCGCCGACCTGGCCCTGGCCACGGTCAACGAGATCCTGCTGAGCCTGCGCGATCGCGCTGAGGTGGCCGGCGACCGCATGGACGACCGTCGCGCCCGGCTGAACAAGCTGCAGGAGCAGCTGCCCAAGCGGACCGAGGAGCTGCGTGGCCGGTTGACCACCGAGGAACTGCGCAAGGCCGCCGACGAATTCTTCGCCGACGCGACCGAGACCTACAACAGCCTGGTGATGCGTGGCGAGGCCGCGCTGGAGAAGCTGATGGGTCAGCCTGAGGTCCGCGAGGCCGCCGACCGGGTCGAGGGCTATGTCGACCAGGCCGTCGAGCTGACCCAGGACGCGCTGGGCAGCGTCTCGGCGCAGACCCGCGCCGTGGGCGAGCGTGCCGCCAAGCTGGTCGGCGTCGAGCTGCCCGCCGGCGCCAAGAAGGCCCCGGCGAAGAAGGCCCCGGCCAAGAAGGCTCCGGCCAAGAAGGCTCCGGCCAAGAAGGCCCCGGCTGCGACCGCCAAGAAGGCGGCCAAGAAGGTTGCCAAGAAGGCTCCGGCCAAGAAGAGCCCGGCCAAGAAGGTCACCCAGAAGTAAGGGTCGTTCGACGATCCAACCGGCACCCGCCTACCCTGAACGATGTGATGCTTCAGGGTGTGGCGGGTGTCGTGCTTCAGGTGCTGTTCTGGGCGGTACTGGCTGCGACGGTGTACGCCTTCGTGCACGCGGCGATGCAACGGCCCGACGCCTACACCGCCGTCGACAAGCTCACCAAGCCGGTGTGGCTGGTGATCCTCGGTGCGGCGGCCTTGCTCGCTCTGGTGCTCGGGGTCACCGGGATGGCGATCGCCGCGGTGGCCTCCGGGGTCTACCTCGTCGACGTCCGGCCCAAGCTGCTCGACGTGCAGGGGAAGTCCCGCTGAAGAGCCTGCCGGGCGCCCTGGCGGTGCTCTGTGCTCTGGCGTCGGCACCGGCCGCCGAGGCCGACACCGCCCCGGCGCCGCCGTACATCGCCGAGACCTCCTGGGTCAGCTACGACGGTCTGCCGACCCTGCGGGTCTACCTCACCCCGGCCGGCCGGGAGGTCGCCGGGAAGTTCGCCAAGACCAGCGCTCAGACCGGGGAGGCCTGGAGTGAGCTGGTCGGTCTGGCCCCCGACGCCGACACCCCCGGGATGCGGGCCCAGTTCCTGTGCCACTGGAACTTCGCGGAGTTCGCCGAACCGGGAAAGCCCACCTGGGATCTCGAACCCTGGCGGCCCGACGTCGATGACGGCGTCATGATGCTCGCCGGCTGCAACCCCGGCGGACCCGAACTCGGCTAGCGGAAGTCACAGCCCGGCGAAGCAGGGGTCCTGGGCGCCGTTGGGGATGACGGCGTCCCTGGTGATGAACCGGGCGTTGACCCCGGTGTCGGTCACCGTGACGCTCTCGGCGCGGATGTTCATCGGCAGGTTGGCGGTCAGCGTCTTGGTGAAGGCGTCCAGCGCGGGCTGCACCGACTCCGAGGGCAGGGTGAACCCCAACCCGGTGACGCCGACCACGCTCAGCAGCAGCGCGCCGTCGCTCACCTCCGGTTTGACGGTCACCGTGCCCAGCGGCCCCTGCACCTCCAGCGTGCCGGCCTGCGGGTCGGTGCTGACGCCGCTGACCAGGCCGCCCAGGAACGGGATGATGCCCTGGACGGTCTGCTTGATTCCCTCGGTCGACCAGGTCACGTCGGCATCCAGCGAGCCGAGGGTTCCCGCGGATTCGGCGGTCGGCTTCATCCGGATGTCATCGAGCCGCAGCGACAGCTTCATGCCCTGGGCCTCGCGAATCCTGTTTCCCGCGGTCTCCACCCGCATATCCCGGTAGGAGTGGGTGAAGTGCTGGATCAGAAACGGCCGCAGCCCGAAGGATGCGGTCGCGCTGTCCTGCACGACACAGCTGACCGCCTTGGCCACGATGGTGTCGGCCTGCTTGCGCGCGTACAGTTCGGCGCCCAGCAGCCCGGCCAGCGTCAGTGCCACAACGATCACCGCGATCAGCCCGATCGACAGCGGGTCGCTCCACCAGCGCCGTCCGGCTCCGTCCGGCTCCGGCGGCTGCTCGGGGGCGGGGATCTGCGATGCCGGTGCTTCCGGGTAGCCCGGCGGCGGGTACCCCGGCTGGGGGTAACCCTGCGGGGGATGCCCGTGGTCGGGATGGCCGGGGGGCTCCGGTGGCGGGAAGGTCACCCGCGCGATTCTGCCCTATCCGCCGAACTCGCAGCGATTGCTCAACACGCCCAGTGTTTCCCGGGCCCGTTCCACGGCGTCGACGTCGAGGTCGCTCACCAGCAGCCGCGCGTCGGGGCCGGCGGCGGACAGCACCTCCCCGAACGGGGAACACACCAGGCTGTAGCCCACCCCGGTCGGGGCCGGCTGCGCGGCCACCTCGTCGCCCGGGTAGGCCTGTCCCGCGGCCGCGATGAAACCGGCGCAGTCCAGTGCCCGGGCGCGGGCCAGCAGGGTCCACTGGTCGACCTTGCCCGGCCCGGCGCCCCAGGATGCGCTGACGGTGATCACCGCCGCGCCGCTGTCAGCCAGCGCGGTGTACAGCGACGGGAAACGAATGTCGTAGCACAGCGTGATGCCCACCCCGACCCCGTCGACGCTGACCATCACCGGCCGGTGGCCGGCGGCGACCGTCGCCGACTCACGGAACCCGAAAGCGTCGTAGAGGTGGATCTTGTCGTAGCGGGCCTCGACCCCGCCGCCGGTGGCCAGGACCGTGTTGGTGACCCGGCCGTCGCCGACCGGGGTGAACATCCCGGCGAAGACGGTGAGCCCGGCCTCGGCGGCCACCGCCCGCACGCCGTCCGCCCACCGGCCGTCGATCGGTTCGGCCACCGGTCCCAGGGGTACTCCCAGGCGGCACATCGTCGCCTCCGGGAACACCACCAGCCGGGCGCCGGCATCAGCGGCGCGGCGGCTGTAGTCGGCGACCAGTCGCAGGTTCTCGGCCGGGTCGGCCGAGGACAGGATCTGCGCAACTGCGATCCGCATGGATGGCAGCCTACGGCGGGGCGACCGTTGCCCACGGCACGGTGAGCACCGCGTCGCGCAGCGTTCGCCGCGGCGTCTCCACCGCGATCCCGGACTCGCGCAGTCCGGTCAGCATCGACCGCCACCGGGCGCGCGGTCCGAACACCGACTGACCGGCCGCCGCGGCCCACGCCCGGTCGGCGGCGGCGAGCAACTCGTGGACGGGCCGACCCGGGACGTTGTGGTGGATCAGAGCCTTGGGCAGCCGTTCGGCTAGGTCGGAGGGCCGGTCGATGTGGCTGGGGTCGCAGGCCAGGGTGAGGCTGACCGGGCCGTCGCGGTCCAGCAGGAGCCAGCAGGACCTTCGGCCCACTTCGTCGCAGGTGCCGTCGATGATCACCCCGGACGGCGCCAGCCGCGCCCGCATCGTGGCCCACGCCTCGGCCACCGCGTCCTCGGGGTACTGGCGCAGCACGTTGAACGCCCGGACCAGCACCGGTGTCAGCCCGGCCAGTTCGAAACCGCCGACCCTGAACTCCACCCCGCTGTGCAGGGCTCGCGCGGCCGCCACCCGCTGCGGGTCGATCTCCAGTCCGACGACGGCGACGTCGGGGGCGACCGTGCGGAGCCGGTCGGCCAGCTCCAGGGTGGTCACCGGGAGCCTCCCGTAGCCGAGGTCGACGACCACCGGCGCGGGCTGGGAACCGAGGGCGGCACGCACCGGCGCCGACCCGGTCAGCCAGCGGTCGGCCCGGCGCAGCCGATTGGCCGCGGTGGTTCCGCGGGTGGGCATGCCGATCGGTCCGGACGGTCGGCGCGGCGGCCTAGTGATTGGCCGCGATCCAGTCCGCGGTGAACTCGCCTTCCATGGCGAACAGTGTCTTGAGGCCGTTGACGACGAGTTGCTCGATCTGCCCGCCGATGAGCGGGACCCGCACCGTGCAGGTTGTCTCCAGCATCATCTGGCTGCCGCCGCCGGTCTCGTGCAACAGGTACTGCCCGGTGATGTCCACCGGGGCGACCGGCACCGCGGCCCGGTAGTGGCCAGTGGCTCGGTCGGCGTCGGCGTCGAAGGGGGCGAAGCTCTGCTCCCGGGTGACGGTGAAGGTGCCCGGAACAACCGGTCGGGCTATCGCCGGCAGGTCCTGGGCGGACATGATGTGGGCGAAGGCGATCTCGGTGCCGCTCTGGCCGGTGGCGAACCGGGCGATCTCGGTGCGGGTGCCGTGCGAGCGGTAGAACTCGACCAGGTCCTCCCAGTAGCCGATGTCGGTGAAGTCCCGGTACATCTGGGCGGCCGGGACGCCGACGTCGATGGTGTAGGCCATCCGGCGGGGCATTGCACCACGGTACCGGCACCACGGTACCGGGATCGGGGACTAGTGGTGTTCGGCGATCCAGCGGGTGGTGAATCGCTGCTCGGCGTTGAGCAGCTCCAGCAGCTGGCTGCCGATGAACTTCTCCACCTTGCCGCCCACCAGCGGTATCCGCACGTCGACCTTGGCGCGCAGCGCCAGCCTCGCCAGCGTCTCCTCCTGTTCGAGCACCGCCCGGCCGGCCAGCGAGACCGGTGCGCCCGCGATGGCGCCGGTGACGTCGGCTCCGGCGCGGCCCGCCACGACCGCCGTCCAGCGCTCCTCCCGTCTGATCGCCAGGTCGCCGGGATGCAACTGGGTCACCAGCCCGGGCAGCCGGTCGGCGCGCAGCACCTGGGTGGTCACCACGTTCACCCCGCCGTCGCTGTCGTGCTCCATCAGGTCCAGGGTGGCCTCGTCCGCGCCGGAGTCGGCCAGCCGGGCCAGCCAGTACCGCTCGTCGCAGAATGCCCGGTACACCTGTTCGACACCGGTTTGGTAATCGGTGGCCATGTCGAATGAACGCGGCATAGCTGGTGAGGCTACCGTTACCGGCCGTGGCCTCAGTCGACGAATTCGACGGCGCCCGGGTCGAACACGACGTGCCGGTGGCGTCGCTGACGACCCTGCGGGTCGGCCCGGTGGCCCGGCGCGTGATCCATTGCCTCACCGCCGAACAGGTGACGGCGGCATTGCGCGTTCTGGACCGCGACCGGGTCGAACCGGTGCTGGTTCTTGGCGGCGGATCCAATGTGGTGGTCGCCGACGATCTGGCCGGCCTGACCGTCGTGCGACTGGCCGGCACGGGCATCAGCATCGAGGACTCGGTAGTTCGCGCGCAGGCGGGCGCGGACTGGGACACCGTGGTGGCGCGCTCGATCGAGGAAGGTCTCGGTGGGTTGGAATGCCTCTCCGGGATCCCCGGCAGCGCCGGTGCGACCCCGGTGCAGAACGTCGGGGCCTACGGCGCGGAGGTCGGGGACAGTCTCACCCGGGTTCGGCTGCTGGATCGCCGGACCTCCCGAGTCCGCTGGGTGCCCGCCGGCGAACTGGGGCTGGGATACCGCCGGAGCGTCCTGAAGGGTTCGGCCGAGTCGATCGTGCTCGAGGTGGAGTTCGCCCTGGACCGGTCGGGCCGCTCGGCGCCGCTGCGCTACCCCGAACTGGCCGGCGCGCTCGGGCTGCTGGCCGGGCAGCGGGCCGACCCCGCCGAGGTGCGGGACGCGGTGCTGGCCCTGCGCGCGGCCAAGGGGATGGTTCTCGACCCCGAGGACCACGACACCTGGAGCGTCGGCTCGTTCTTCACCAACCCGGTGGTGCCCGTCGAGGTGTTCGACGCCCTTCAGGCCGCCGCCGGCCGCCCGGTCCCCAATTACCCGGCCCCTGACGGTGTCAAGCTGGCGGCGGGCTGGCTGGTCGAACATGCCGGCTTCGGCAAGGGTTTCGGCGACGGACCGTGCCGGCTGTCCGGCAAGCACGCCCTGGCCCTGACCAACCGGGGCGGGGCGGGCAGCGCCGACGTGCTGGCGCTGGCGCGCACCATCAGGGACGGGGTGCGGGAGGCCTTCGGCGTCACCCTGGTCCCGGAGCCGGTCCTGGTCGGCTGTGGCATCTAGCCCGCTCCGCGGCGCTGTGGCCTCTGGCCCGCTCCGCGGCGCTGTGGCATCTAACCCGCTCCGCGGCGCCGATCACCCGCGCCGGTGGTAGCGGCTGGCGCTGGCCTGGTCGCGGGGCCGGATCACGATCTGGTCGATGTTGACGTGCGATGGCCGACTGGCCACGAATCCGATCACCTCGGCGATGTCCTCGGCCACCAGTGGGGTGATTCCGGAGTACACGGCGTCGGCGCGCTGCTCGTCTCCGCCGAAGCGGACCAGGGAGAACTCGGTGCGCACCGCCCCCGGCGCGATCTCGGTCAGCCGGACCGGCTGGCCCAGCAGCTCCCCGCGCAGGGTGCGGTGCAGCGCGCCCTGGGCATGCTTGGCGGCGGTGTAGCCGGCGCCGCCGTCGTAGGTTTCCAGGGCCGCGACGGAGGTGACGGTCACTATCAGGCCGTCGCCGGATGAGATCAGCTTGGGCAGCAGCGCACGGGTCACCCGAAGGGTTCCCAGCACGTTGGTCTCCCACATCCAGCGCCACTGCTCCAGGTCGGCCTCGGCCACCGGCGTCAGCCCCTTTGCCCCGCCGGCGTTGTTCACCAGGACGTCGACTCGGGCCAGGCTGTCCGCGAGGGCGCGCACGGCGTCGTCATCGGTGACATCGGCGGTCATCGCCGTGCCGCCGATCTCCTCGGCCAGTCGGCCGATCCGGTCGGCCCGACGGGCCACGGCCACGACGTGGAAGCCGCCGGCGGCCAGCGTGCGCGCGGTGGCCTCGCCGATCCCCGAACTGGCCCCGGTGACCACGGCAACCCGGGCGTGGGCGTCAGGACCGGTTGTCACCGGCCCACTGTAGCCAGCGGCAAACTCCGGTGCGCGGGGTCCGCCGGCGGCGGCGGTGTAAAGATGGAGGGATGCGCCCGCACCGCGACCATGCCGACCCGGCGGCCGGTTCGGGCCCCCGGCGGGTGGCGGTGCTGTCGGTTCACACCTCCCCGCTGGCCCAACCCGGCACCGGGGACGCCGGCGGGATGAACGTCTACGTCCTGCAGACGGCGCTGCACCTGGCTCGCCGCGGGGTGGAGGTGGAGATCTTCACCCGCGCGACGTCCTCGGCCGACCCGTCGACCGTTGAGGTGGCTCCGGGGGTGGTCGTGCGCAACGTGGTGGCCGGACCTTTCGAGGGACTCGACAAGAACGACCTGCCGACCCAGTTGTGCGCGTTCACCGCTGGGGTGCTGCGGGCGGAGGCCAACCACGAACCCGGCCACTACGACATCGTCCACTCGCACTACTGGCTGTCGGGCCAGGTCGGCTGGCTGGCCCGGGATCGCTGGGCGGTGCCGCTGGTCCACACCGCCCACACCCTTGCCGCGGTGAAGAACGCCGCCTTGGCCGATGGCGACTCCCCGGAGCCGGCCCTGCGGGCCGTGGGGGAGCAGCAGGTGGTCGACGAGGCCGACCGTCTGATCGTCAACACCGAAGACGAAGCACACCAGTTGGTTTCGCTGCACAACGCTGTCGCCGACCGGATCGACGTCGTGCACCCCGGGGTCGATCTCGCCACTTTCACCCCTGCGCGCACGCCGGGGGACCGTTCGGGTGCGAGGGCGGCACTGGGACTGCGCTCAGACGAGCGGATCGTCGCGTTCGTCGGCCGCATCCAGCCGCTGAAGGCGCCCGACGTGCTGCTGCGGGCGGCCGCACTGCTGGCGGCCGGCACCCCGGTGCGCGTGCTGGTCGCCGGCGGACCTTCGGGCAGCGGACTGGCCGCGCCGGACAGCCTGACCCGGATGGCCGCCGATTTGGGCATCGCGGACCGGGTCACCTTCCTGCCGCCGCAGCCACGCGAACGCCTCGTTGAGGTCTACCGGGCCGCTGACCTCGTCGCGGTGCCGAGCTACTCGGAGTCCTTCGGGCTGGTCGCGGTGGAGGCCCAGGCGTGCGGCACGCCGGTGGTCGCGGCCGCGGTGGGTGGCCTGCCGGTCGCGGTGGCGCACGGGCGCAGCGGCACCTTGGTCGATGGGCACGATCCGGCCGACTGGGCCGCCGCCATCACCGGCATCCTCGACTCCGATCCCGCGGCGCTGGCCCGCGCCGCGGTCGCTCATGCGGGCCGGTTCTCCTGGGATGCCACCGTCGACTCCCTCCTGGCCGGCTACCGCAGAGCCATCGCCGACTACGGCAGCGTTCGCCGGCGCAGTGCTGCCCGAGACCTTGCCGCCCGCCGCAACGGTCGACGCTGGACGGTTCGCCGGGGGATCCGGGCGTGACCGACCCGCGGGCGGCCGAACAGCGGGTCGGCGAGATCATCGAGCGGACGCTGGCCGAGCATGGGCTGAACTACACCCGCCACGAGGGCGCCCATGGTGGGCTGCCCGGCCTGATCGTCGAACTTCCCGGTGAGCGCAAGCTGACGACCAACACGTTGCTGAGCATCGGTGAGCACTCGGTGCGGGTGGAGGCCTTCGTGTGCCGCCAGCCGGACGAGAACCACGAAGCCGTCTACCGCTTCCTGCTCAAACGCAACCGGCGTCTCTACGGCGTCGCCTACACCCTGGACAACATCGGCGATATCTACCTGATCGGGCGTATCGCCCTCGATGTGGTCAACGCCGAGGAGATCGACCGGGTCCTCGGTCAGGTGGTGGAGGCCGTGGACAACGACTTCAACACCCTGCTCGAACTCGGCTTCGCGACCTCGATCCGCAAGGAGTGGGCCTGGCGGGTTGCCCGCGGCGAGTCGTTGAAGAACCTGCGGGCCTTCCGCCATCTGGTCGAAGATCAGCCCGGCGGCGAGCCGGGTCCGACTGACGCCGGCTCGCAGAACGGCCATCCGCCGGTCAGCGACTCGTGAGAGACTCGCGACCATGGCCGCATCCACGCTGATCCTGCTCCGTCACGGCGAAAGCCAATGGAACGCGCTGAATCTGTTCACCGGCTGGGTCGACGTCGACCTGACCGACAAGGGCCGCGCCGAGGCGGCTCGGGCGGGTGAGCTGATCGCCGAGGGTGACCGGCTGCCGGACGTGGTGTACACCTCGCTGCTGCGCCGGGCCATCACCACCGCCAACCTGGCGCTGGACCGGGCCGACCGGCACTGGATCCCGGTCCACCGGGACTGGCGGCTCAACGAGCGTCACTACGGGGCGCTGCAGGGTCTGGACAAGGCCGAGACCAAAGCCAAATACGGCGACGAGCAGTTCATGAAGTGGCGGCGCAGCTATGACACCCCGCCGCCGCCGATCGAGCGCGGCAGCGAGTTCAGCCAGGACGCCGACCCCCGTTATGCCGATATCGGCGGAGGCCCGCTGACCGAGTGTCTCGCCGATGTGGTCGCCAGGTTCGTGCCCTACTACGAACAGGTGATCACCTCCGAGCTCAAGGCCGGCAAGACGGTCCTGATCGCCGCGCACGGCAATTCGCTGCGCGCCCTGGTGAAGTACCTGGACGGGATGTCCGACGAGGCGGTCGTGGGGCTGAACATCCCGACCGGGATTCCGCTGCGCTACGACCTCGGACCCGACCTCAAACCGTTGGTCACCGGCGGGGTGTACCTCGACCCCGAGGCCGCCGCCGCCGGGGCGGCCGCCGTCGCCAACCAGGGCGGCAAATAGAACACCAGATGAATTTCGCCCGAACTCCTCGCGCGGCGGCTGTGACGTTGTACTGATCGGGTCTCTCAGCGACGCATCGTGTTTCCGTGACGTTCGCCGAATGCGTACGCTTCCGTTGTGAGTGTTGGTACGGCGACCCTGGTCGCCGTGGCGGGCCTGGTGGGGCTGCTGGCCGGAATCGCCGTCGCGATGGTGGTTCGCCGGCTCGGGCGTCCGGGCGGCTCGGCGGCCGGGTCCGGGATGACCGTCGCTGAGATGCTGCAGCGCACCGTGGCCCTGGCGCCGTTCGGTGTCGTGGTCGTCGACGGTCTGCGCAACGTCGTGGCGGCCAACGAGCGCGCGGCCGAACTCGGCTTGGTGCGCGGACCGGTGCTCGACGACCGGGTGTGGGCCGCCGCGCAGCGCACCCTGACCCAGGGCGCCGACGTCGAGGTGGACCTCGCGGCCGCTCGTGGGGTTCCGGCCGGCCGTCGCGGTCAGTCGGTGCACGGCCATGCCCGTCTGCTCAGCCGGCAGCACCCCCGCTACGTCGTGGTCTACCTCGACGACCAGTCCGAGCAGGCCCGGATGGAGGCCAGTCGCCGCGACTTCGTGGCCAATGTCAGCCACGAACTCAAAACGCCGGTCGCAGCGATGGGGGTGCTGGCCGAGGCGCTGCTGGAGTCCGCGGACGACCCCGGCATCGTGCGCCATTTCGGCGGGAAGTTGCACGCCGAGTCCCAGCGGCTGGCCGACATGATCGGTGAGCTGATCGAACTGTCCCGGCTGCAGGGCGCCGAGCCGCTACCCGACCTCGTCGAAGTGGACGTCGATGCCGTTGTGCAGGAAGCGATCTCGCGGCATAAAGTCGTCGCGGACAACGCCGACATCGCGGTCCGAACCGACGCCCCCAGCGGCTTCCAGGTGCTCGGTGACCAGGCCCTGCTGGTCACCGCAGTGGCCAACCTGATCTCCAACGCGATCGCCTACTCCCCGGACTCCTCGTCGGTCTCGGTCAGCCGCCGCCGCCGCGGGGACCGGATCGAGATCGCTGTCACCGACCGCGGCATCGGGATCGCGCCCGCCGACCAGGAGCGGGTCTTCGAGCGTTTCTTCCGGGTCGACAAGGCGCGCTCCCGGGACACCGGCGGGACCGGCCTGGGCCTGGCGATCGTCAAGCACGTCGCGGTCAACCACAACGGCAGCATCCGGCTGTGGAGCAAGCCCGGAACCGGTTCGACTTTCACCTTGTCGATCCCGGTCTATCCCGGAACCATCGGGCATTCGCCGGCCGATCCGGCCGGGACCGACGACGTGGACGACACCGATGGCACGGCCCGCCGGGCCGAGATGGACGACATCAGGGAGGTGCTGTGATCAGGGTGCTGATCGTCGAGGACGAGGAGTCCCTGGCCGATCCGCTGGCGTACCTGTTGCGCAAGGAGGGCTTCGAGGCCTCCGTCGCGGCCGACGGGCCTTCGGCGCTGGCGGAGTTCGACCGGTCCGGGGCCGACATCGTCCTGCTTGACCTGATGCTGCCCGGAATGAGCGGCACCGACGTCTGCAAGCAGCTCCGCGCCCGGTCCACGGTCCCGGTGATCATGGTGACCGCACGGGACAGCGAGATCGACAAAGTGCTGGGTCTTGAGCTGGGCGCGGACGACTACGTGACCAAGCCGTATTCCGCGCGCGAGCTCA
The DNA here is from genome assembly GCA_964447215.1 of uncultured Mycobacterium sp. Lineage (GTDB taxonomy): Bacteria > Actinomycetota > Actinomycetes > Mycobacteriales > Mycobacteriaceae > Mycobacterium. Next base: position 82,840 of record CAYURT010000001.1, on the reverse strand, counting down.
TCGCGCGGATCCGTGCGGTGCTGCGTCGCGGGAGCGAGGGTGACGACGCCGGCTTCGGCGAGATCGTGCTGGAGTCCGGCCCGGTCCGGATGGACGTCGAGCGCCATATCGTCAGTGTCGATGGCGAGGTCGTCGCGCTGCCGCTCAAGGAATTCGATCTCCTCGAATACCTGATGCGCAACAAGGGCCGGGTGCTGACCCGCGGACAGCTGATCGACCGGGTGTGGGGGGCGGATTACGTCGGTGACACCAAGACCCTCGACGTGCACGTCAAGCGGTTGCGCTCGAAGATCGAGGATGACCCGGCCAACCCGGCGCGGCTGGTGACGGTGCGGGGCCTGGGCTACAAGCTGGAGGGATGACCGGCCGCCGATCGGGTCGCCGGATGGACGGCCAGTAGCGGAAAACCGCCGCGCCGCTTGCACATCGCCGCCAGCTCCGCGTAGGCCTTCTCGCCCAGCAACTCGGTCAGTTCGGCCGCGTAGGACTTCCAGACCGGTTCGGTGCCGACGTGGGCCGCGGGATCGCCGGTGCAGTACCAGTGCAGGTCCTCCCCGCCCTCACCCCATCCCCGGCGGTCGTATTCGGTGATCGTGGTCTTCAGGATCTGGCTGCCGTCGGGCCGGGTCACCCATTCCTGGGACCGCCGGATCGGCAACTGCCAGCACACATCCGGCTTCATCGTCAGCGGTTCGACACCGAGTTCCAAGGCTTTGCGGTGCAGGGCGCAACCAATTCCGCCGGGGAAGCCCGGCCGGTTGAGGAAGATGCAGGCGCCCTGATGTTTGCGGGTGCGCAGGCTGGGTTCGTCCTCGTAGGTGTCCATCTCCAGGTAGCCCTTGCGGCCCAGGCCCTTTTTCCGGAACTGCCAGTCGGTGTCGGTGAGCGTGGCGACGGCGGCGTCGAGGCGGGCGCGGTCGTCGTCGTCGCACAGGAAGGCCCCGTGCGAGCAGCAGCCGTCATCGGGTCGGCCGGCCACGGTGCCCTGGCAGGCCGGGGTACCGAAGACGCAGGTCCACCTGGACAGCAGCCAGGTGAGGTCGGCGGCGATCAGGTGCTCGGGGTTGCCCGGGTCGGTGAACTCCACCCATTCGCGGGGGAAGTCCATCTCCACCTCGCCGGGATGCCGGCCTGTCGAAGCGGGCGGTGTCACAGAAGCACACGGTAGACCCACTAGGTTGGTTCCCGTGCGATTGGGCGTGCTCGACGTGGGCAGCAACACAGTCCACCTTCTGGTGGTGGACGCGCATCGGGGCGGGCATCCGACTCCGATGAGTTCGACGAAGGCCGCGCTGCGGCTCGCCGAGGAGATCGACGACTCCGGGAAGCTGACGCGGCGCGGAGCGGACCGGCTGATCGACACCGTCGACGAGTTCGCCAAGATCGCGGCCAGCTCCGGATGTTCCGATGTGATGGCCTTCGCCACCTCCGCGGTGCGTGACGCGCGGAACTGCGATGACCTGCTGGCCAGGGTTCGCGCCGAGGCCGGGGTTGAGTTACAGGTGCTCTCCGGGGCCGACGAGGCGCGGCTGACGTTTCTGGCTGTGCGCCGCTGGTACGGCTGGAGCGCGGGGCGGATCACCAACCTCGATATCGGCGGCGGCTCGCTGGAACTATCCACCGGCCTGGACGAAGCTCCCGACGTCGCGCTGTCGCTGCCCTTGGGGGCGGGCCGGCTGACCCGGGAGTGGCTGCCCGACGATCCCCCGGGCCGGCGCCGGGTGTCGATGCTGCGGGACTGGCTGGACACCGAGATGGCGGAGGCCGCCAAGCAGATACTCCAGGCGGGCCCGCCCGACCTTGCGGTGGGCACCTCCAAGACCTTCCGGTCACTGGCGCGGCTCACCGGTGCGGCGCCCTCGGCGGCCGGCCCCAGGGTGAAACGGGTCCTCACCGCCAACGGATTGCGGCAGTTGATCGCCTTCATCTCTAGGATGACCACGGCGGACCGTGCGGAGTTGGAAGGGGTCAGTGCCGAACGGGCACCACAGATCGTGGCCGGTGCCCTGGTGGCGGAGGCGAGTATGCGTGCACTGTCATTGGAGTCGGTGGAAATCTGCCCGTGGGCTCTGCGGGAGGGTGTCATCCTGCGTCGGCTCGACAGCGAAACTGACGGGAACCCGCTGGTAGAGACGCCGTCGAGAGGCGACAGATGAGTTCATCAGAGGACAGCCGGCCGATATCGGTGGCCGAGCTGCTGGCCCGTAACGGGACCATCGGCGCGCCGCCGGTGGGGGGCCGCAGGCGGCGCAAGCGCCGTGACCGCAACGCGTTGACGGTGGCCGAACTGACCGGCGAAATCCCGGTCGTCAAGCCTGATCAGGACGTGCCGGGCGCACCCGAGACGGCGGACACTCCGGAGGAGGTCGCTGAGGAGATCGTTGAGGAGGTCGCTGAGGAAGCCGGCGGGGATACCGGCGAGGCGGCCGCCGAGGCCGCAGAGGCCGCCGCCGAGGCTGAAGGGGCGGAAGGGGCCGCTGGCGAGGTTGAAGAGGTCGAAGAGCTCGAAGAGGCCGCTGGCGAGGTTGAAGAGGCGGAAGAGCTCGAAGAGGCCGTCGAACAGGCCGTCGAACAGGCCGTCGAACAGGCCGAAGCAGCCGAAGAGGTCCAAGGGGCCGCTGGCGAGCCCGAAGAGGCTGAAGAGGCCGTTGGAGAGGCTGAAGAGGTCGAAGAGGCCGCTGGCGAGGTCGGCGAGGCTGAAGAGGCTGAAGAGGTCGTCGAAGAGGCCGAAGCAGCCGAAGAGTCCGAAGAAGCCGACGGCGAGGCGGAAGAGACCGTCGGACAGGTCGAAGAGGCCGCCAGTGAGGCCGAAGAAGCCGTTCGCGAGGCCGACGAGGCCGTCGGCGAGGCTGTAGAAGTCGCCGAGGAGGCCGCTGAGGAGGCCGCTGAGGTCGCGGAGCAGGACGCCGAGGAAGTCGCCCCTGACGCTGCTGACGTCGCCGCTGAGGAGGTGGCTGCTGAAGGGGTTGTCGTTGAGGATGAGGCCGTCGCTGAGGAGGCCGTGGAGCAGGAGGCTGAGGTAGCCGCCGCTGACGAGGAGGTCGCTGAGGAGGTGGTCGTCGCGGCTGAGGAGGTGATCGCTGAGGAGGTGGAGGTCGCTGAGGAGGAAGCCACCGACGAGAGTCCTGAGCCTCCCGAGTCAGCCGGCGTCGAGCCCGGGACCCCCGCACCGTCCAGTGCCGCGCTGCCGAAATCGCCGGATCCGCGTCCGCGCCGCAGCGGTGGTCCGGAACGTGGTCATGACCCGCGGCCTGCGCGCCGAGCAGTTGTGGGAAGCGTCGTTGCCGCCGCTGCCTCCGATGCCGAGCAGATGGCCTACGACCCCGTCGATGAGTCGGTCGACCTGGCGGCGCTGGTCGGCGACCAGCAGGAGGCCGAAAAGCTGCGGAACTACCTCGAGGCCTCGTCGGGGACGCTGTTCAGCGGGGAGACCGTGGCCGACGACCTGGCCCGCGGCGGAGCGGTTTCCGCTGAGGCCGCCGCCTCGCCGCCCCGGCCGCGGGGGAGCCGGCTGGCCGCACTGCGCAATGCGCTGGTGGCGATGGGCCAGTCGGTCGTGGCAGTGTTGTTCGGCGCCGGTCTCTTCATCGGTTTCGATCAGCTATGGCGCTGGAACACCATTGTGGCACTGATACTTTCGGTCTTGGTGATTCTGGGCTTGGTGGTCGCGGTGCGGTTGGTCCGCAAGACCGAGGACATCGCCAGCACCCTGATCGCGGTCGCGGTCGGCGCGTTGGTGACCCTCGGCCCCCTGGCCCTGCTGCAGTCCAGCTGATCCGCGGGAACTGGGGGCACCGTGCGTCCGGCGATCAAGGTCGGCCTCTCGACCGCGTCGGTGTACCCGCTGCGCACCGAGGCGGCCTTTGAGTGCGCCGCCGAACTCGGCTACGACGGCGTGGAGCTGATGGTCTGGGCGGAGGCTGCCAGTCAGGACGTCGCCGCGATCGCCCGGATGTCCCGCCGCTATCGGATGCCAGTGCTGTCGGTGCACGCGCCGTGCCTGCTCATCTCCCAACGGGTCTGGGGTACCGACCCGGTCAGCAAGCTCGACCGCACGGTGCGGGCCGCAGAGCAACTGGGTGCGCCGACTGTCGTGGTGCACCCGCCGTTCCGGTGGCAGCGCCGCTACGCCGAGGGCTTCAGCGATCAGGTGGCCCGGCTGGAGGAGGCCGGTGCGGTGGCGGTGGCGGTGGAGAACATGTTCCCGTTCCGCGCTGACCGCTTCTTCGGGTCCGGCCAGCCCTCCATCGAGCGGATGCGCCGCCGGGGAGGGCGCCCCGGGCCGGCCATCTCGGCCTTCGCACCGTCCTATGACCCACTCGACGGTGACCACGCCCACTACACCCTGGATCTGTCCCACACCGCGACCGCCGGCACCGATGCTCTGGACATGGCGAGGCGGATGGGCGCGGGCCTGGTGCACCTGCACCTGTGCGACGGCAGCGGGGCCTCCACCGACGAGCACCTGGTGCCCGGTCGGGGCACCCAGCCGACCGCGGAGGTTTGTCAGATGCTGGCCGGCGGCGATTTCGCCGGTCAGGTGATCCTCGAGGTCACCACATCCTCAGCACGTTCCAAAGCGGAGCGCGACGCCCTGCTGGTCGAGTCGCTGCAGTTCGCCCGCACCCACCTGTTGCGTTGAGAAAGGCGCCCGCCCGTGGTCCCGAGATTCTCCGATGTCATGGCGCTGCGGCCGGTCGAGGCCCGGCCCGGCCGTTTCGCGGCGAACCTCGACGAGAACTGGACGATCGGGCCCAAGGTGCACGGCGGTGTGATGGTCGCGCTGTGCGCCAAGGCCGCGCGGGAGGCCTACCTGGACGAGGCTGCGGCCGACCCGGCCGGGGTCCGCGCGGTGGCAGTCTCGGTGAACTTCTTGTCCGCACCCGATCCGGGAGCGGTGCGACTGGACACCGCGGTGCGCAAGCGCGGCCGACGCATCGGTCTCGTCGACGTGGAACTCCTTGCCGGTCAACGGGTGTGCGTTCACGCCACGGTGACCCTCGGTGCGCTTGAGCGTTCGGGCGATGCGCCGGTGCTGACGGTCGACCAGGTCGCCGCCCGCATGTCGCCCGGACCGCCGGCCGGCGTCGCGGCCATCGCCCCGGGGCACCCGGCAGGCGAGATCAACAACCTGGCCCGCGGCTGCCACATCCACCCGGTGGTGCCCGACCCGCCGGCTGCCGGCGAGGCGCCACTGTTCCGTACCTGGGTGCGGCCCAGGGACGGTCGCGTCGATGACCTGTTCGCGCTGATGTGCGGCGACATCTCGTTGCCGGCCCCCTACGCGGCGGGGCGTCGCGGGTGGGCGCCGACGGTGCAGTTGACCGCGTATCTGCGCGCGATCCCCGCCGACGGCTGGTTGCGGGTGGTGGCCACCGCCGCCGAGATCGGGCAGGAGTGGTTCGACGAGGACCACACCGTCGTCGACAGCGCGGGCCGCATCGTCGTGCAAACCCGTCAGCTGGCGCTGGTGCCCGCTAGGTAGGGTTCGCTGTTATGGCCAGAATCGCGATCGTCGGTGGCGGCAGCATGGGTGAGGCGCTCCTTTCCGGACTGTTGCGCTCAGGCCGTCAGGTCAAGGACCTCGTTGTCGCCGAACGGGCGTCGCAGCGCACCGACTACCTGTCCAAGACCTACTCGGTGCGGGTCGCCGACGACGTCGCCGGCGCCGTGGAACACGCGGCCTATGTGATCGTCGCCGTGAAGCCGGCTGACGTCGACGCGGTGGTCACCGAGATCGCCGAGGCGGCCGGCCGCGCCGAGGGCAGCGCCACCGAGCAGGTGCTGGTCAGTGTCGCGGCCGGGGTCACCACCGCCTTCTACGAGGCTCGCCTGCCGGCCGGTTCCCCGGTGCTGCGCGTGATGCCCAACGCCCCGGCTCTGGTGGGCGCGGGGGTCAGCGCGCTGGCCGCCGGCCGGTTCGTCACCCCGGAGCAGGTCGATGCGGTCGCCGAACTGTTCGACAGTGTCGGCGAGGTGCTCACGGTGGCCGAGTCCCAACTCGACGCGGTCACCGCGGTCTCCGGCTCCGGCCCGGCTTATTTCTTCCTGATCGTCGAGGCGCTCGTCGACGCCGCCGTGGCCGCCGGGCTGAGCCGGCCGGTGGCCACCGAACTGGCCGTGCAGACGCTGGCCGGGTCGGCCGCGATGCTGCTCGACCGGATGGAGGCCGACAGCTCCGGTTCCGCACCCGAGGCGGTGCGGCCCGACACGACCGCCGCCGCACTGCGCGCGCTGGTGACCTCGCCGGGCGGTACCACCGCCGCTGGCCTGCGGGAACTGGAACGGATGGGGGTCCGTGCGGCCGTCGCGGCTGCGGTCGAGGCCGCGAAAACCCGCTCTGAGCAGCTCGGAATTACATCAGAGTAGTTCATGGTTTTTCTGACGGATTAGCAATCACCCGTCGCATTAACCCCAATTGCCACGCTATTCTCCCCGTGTACATGCGGGAGGGTGCCAGCGGTGGGGAAGCCGCTGGGACCGCCTGTGTCTGACGGAATGGGTTGCGATGACGTCTATGAGCGGGCGGGACGGGAAGCCGGCCAAGGATGCTGCTGGCACTGGAGGTGACGCGGCATCGGTGGCCAGGACACAGTTCCTCACCGTCGCCGAGGTGGCGGCGCTGATGCGGGTGAGCAAGATGACGGTCTACCGGCTGGTGCACAACGGCGAACTGCCCGCGGTCCGGGTGGGCCGATCGTTCCGGGTTCATGCCAAGGCCGTCCACGATCTGCTCGAGACGTCCTACTTCGACGCCGGCTAGCCGCCCGGCAGCCGTTTTCCCTTCCAGCCACCCCCTTGGGTAAGGTGGCCGGGTCCGTCAGGAAGCCCCGGAAACCAGGGGGCTGAGCGTAGTGAGCGAGTATGGGTTCAGTAATTAAGAAGCGGCGCAAGCGCATGTCCAAGAAGAAGCATCGCAAGCTGCTGCGTCGCACCCGGGTTCAACGCAGAAAACTCGGCAAGTAGCGCCCCGTCCACTCGCCGCCGGCCCGGTTCCCGCCATGCCGGCGGTCTGCTCCGCCGTTAGTCTGTGCCCATGAACCCCGGTGGTCCCGGTGCGGACGCAACGTTCCACCCCAAGGTCGTGCTGGTCACCGGCGCGTGCCGGTTCCTGGGCGGCTATCTCACCTCCCGGCTGATCCAGAACCCGATGATCGAGACCGTGATCGCGGTCGATGCGATCGCGCCGAGCAAGGACCTGCAGCGCCGGATGGGCCGCGCCGAGTTCGTCCGCGCCGACATCCGCAACCCGTTCATCGCCAAGGTGATCCGCAACCACGACGTCGATACCGTCGTCCACGCGGCGTCGGCCTCCTTCGCCCCGCGGTCCGGCGGGCGGGCCACCCTCAAGGAGCTCAACGTGATGGGCGCGATGCAGTTGTTCGCGGCCTGCCAGAAGGCGCCGACCGTCCGGCGGGTGATCCTCAAGTCCAGTTCGGAGGTGTACGGCTCGGACCCGCACGACCCCGTTGTGCACACCGAGGACAGCAGCAGCCGCCGGCCGCCGGGGGAGGGATTCGCCCGCGACTGCATCGACATCGAGAGCTACGCCCGGGGGCTGGGCCGGCGACGGCCGGATATCGCGGTGACGATCCTGCGATTGGCCCCGCTGATCGGCCCCGCGATGGACACCGCACTGTCCCGGCACGTATCCGGGCTGGTGGTTCCCACCGTGCTGGGCCATGACGCCCGGCTGCAGCTGCTGCACGAACAGGACGCGCTCGGGGCTCTGGAATGGGCCACCATGGCCGGGCGGGCCGGCACCTTCAACATCGGCGCGGACGGGATCATCATGATGTCTCAGGCGATCCGGCGGGCTGGGCGCATTCCTCTGCCGGTGTCGGCCTTGGGGGTGTGGTTGGTGGATTCGGTGCGCAAGGCGACCATGAGCGGCGAGCTCAGCCGCGAACAGCTGGCCTATCTCTCCTACGGCCGGGTGATGGACACCACCCGGATGCGGGCCGAACTGGGATTCGAGCCCAAGTGGACGACCATGGAGGCGTTCGACGACTTCGTCCGGGGTCGCGGCCTGCAGCCGGTCTTCGACCCGGACTGGGTAGGCTTGGCCGAACGGCGCGCGGTCGCAATGGCCCAACGGTGGGGAAGCTGACCGGCGTCCGGTTATGAGCAGAGGGGTGGACAACAACGTGGCCGGTGACAAGGCGAAAGTGATTCCGCTGCACGGGAATGCCGGCCGCGCGGGTGCTCGTTCCCGGGCGGCGCAGCGGGCGGACTCCGCCGCTCGCCACCCTTCGGGCCCAACGTCGCCGCAGGGTTCGGCCGAGGAGGTCGAGGCGGTCATCAGGGAGTTCGAGTCCCGCCGCGAAACCCAGCCCGGACCGGCAGCCGGCCGCATCGCCGCCGCGGCGGACTTCCTGCGCCGGCGGCTGTCCGGTGACTATGCCGTCGACGAGTTCGGCTTCGACCCGCAGTACAACGACGCCGTGGTCTTGCCGGTGTTCCGCTTCTTCTACGACAACTGGTTCCGGGTCGAGGTCACCGGCGTCGACAACATTCCCGACACCGGCGCGGCCCTGGTGGTCGCCAACCACGCCGGGACCCTGCCGTTCGACGGGCCGATGCTCTCGGTGGCGGTGCGCGACCATCACCCGGCCCACCGCGACCTGCGTCTGCTTGCCGCGGACATGGTCTTCGACCTGCCGGTGATCGGCCCGGTGGCCCGCAAGGCCGGTCACACCATGGCGTGCAACGTCGACGCCAACCGGCTGCTGGCCGGCGGTGAGCTCACCGCGGTGTTCCCCGAGGGCTACAAGGGTCTGGGCAAGAACTTCCGGGACCGCTACAAGCTGCAGCGCTTCGGCCGCGGCGGCTTCGTGGCGGCCGCCCTGCGCACCGGGGCGCCCATCATCCCGTGCTCGATCGTGGGTTCGGAGGAGATCTACCCGATGCTGGCCGATGTCAAGCTGCTGGCCCGGGTGCTGGGCATGCCGTACTTCCCGGTCACGCCGCTGTTCCCGCTGGCCGGCCCGCTCGGACTGGTGCCGCTGCCCTCGAAGTGGCATATCGCATTCGGCACACCGATCGAGACCTCCGGCTACGACGAGGCGGCCGCCGACGACCCGATGGTGACCTTCGAACTCACCGACCACGTGCGGGAGACCATCCAGCAGACCCTGTTCGGGCTGCTGGGCCGGCGCCGCAACCCGTTCCTGGGTTAGCGCCCGGGTCAGCCCCGCTTGCCCAGTGCGGCCGCTGCGATCGCGGCGACCTGGGCGTTGGTCTCCTCCGAACCGGCGGCCTCGCCGATCATGGTGACCACCGTCGTAATCACCGGCTTCCCCTCGGCGTCGGTGACCTCGCTGCGCAGCTCGCTGATCACCGTTCCGTGCGACTCGATCACCGAGTCCAGCCAAGAGTCGAAGTACAGCTTGTCGCCCGCGCAGATCGCCCGGTGGTAGGTGATCTTCTGGTCGCGGTGGATCACCCGGGCCAGGTTGATGCCGACGTCGAAGTTGCGGAAGATGTCCAGCTGCACCTGTCGTCCGGGAATCGCGATGAAGGTCAGCGGCGCCACCACATCGGGGTAGCCGGCGGCCTTGGCGGCTTCCTCGTCGTAGTGCAGCGGATCGTCGGACTGGATGGCGTTGGCGTACTCGCGGATCTTCTCGCGGCCCACCAGATAGTAGTCGGGATAGCGGTAGTGGGTCCCGATGATGTCGCCGGCGATGGACTTTGGAGCAGTCACCGCGAGAGCTTATCGCGCCGGCGATTTATCCCTGCTCATGGCGGCGGGAGACCGCCGCCGCGACCGCGCCGCCGACCGCGGCGGCCGCCAGCGCCGAGGGAACCCCGATCTTGGCGGCCTTACGGGCGGTGCGGAAATCCCGGATCTCCCAGCCGCGCCGGCGGGCGACGTCGCGCAGATCGGAATCGGGGTTGACCGCGACCGCAGTCCCCACCAGCGACAGCATCGGTACGTCGTTGATGCTGTCGGAGTAGGCCGTGCAGCGTTTCAGGTTCAGACCTTCGCGCACCGCCAGCGAGCGCACCGCGTGCGCCTTGCCCACCCCGTGCAGGATGTCGCCGACCAGACGGCCGGTGAACACCCCGTCCACCGACTCGGCCACCGTGCCCATCGCCCCCGTGAACCCCAACCGCCGGGCGATCACCTCGGCCAGCTCGTAGGGGGTGGCGGTGACCAGCCACACCTGCTGCCCGGCGTCCAGGTGGGCCTGGGCCAGCGCCAGGGTGCCCGGCCAGATCTTCTCGGCGATGATCTCGTCGTAGATCTCCTCGCCCAGTTCGGACAGTTCCGCGGTGGTGCGGCCCTCGATGAAGGCCAGCGCCTTGCGGCGGCCCTCGGCGACGTCGTCGCTGTTCTCCCGCCCGGTCAGCTGGAACTTGGCCTGGGCGTAGAGGAACTTCCACACCTCGGAGTACCGGAAGTACTTGCGGGCCGCCAGGCCGCGACCGAAGTGCACCAGCGAAGAACCCTGAACGAGGGTGTTGTCGACGTCGAAGAAGGCCGCGGCGGTCAGATCCGGCGGCGGTGCCGGCCGGTCCGCGGCCGCGCCCTCATCGCCCGCTTCGGCCGCGAGGAGGCCCTCGACGGCCCTTTCGGCGCTGGCGTCCCCGGCCCGGGACTGGCCGGTGTCCCCGCCGTCCAGAACCCCGCCTGTCGCGCTGTCCATGCCGGTCAGCCTATCCGGGGATGGGACACTGGCCGTCATGAGCGGCCATCATGTCGAGTTGTTGACCCGGGCCGGCTGCGGTCTGTGCGAACGGGTCCGCGACCGGTTGGCCACGTTGTCGGCCGAGCTGGGCTTCGAGCTGACTGTTGTGGACGTCGACGCCGCCGCCGCGGCGGGCGACCCCGGCCTGCGGGCGGAATACGGCGACCGGCTGCCGGTGGTGCTGCTCGACGGCAGGGAGCACAGCTACTGGGACGTCGACGAGCCGCGGCTGCGGGCCGACGTCACGAACCGGTGACCGCGGAGACGATTTTCACGGTGCCGCTGCCGCGCGCGGAGGGAGTGAAGTAGATTCCTTATTTGTCTTGTTGAGACTTGTCTTGTTGAGACCCCACGACCAGAGGGAGCAGGCCAGGTGATCGTGCTGTGAGCGTCCTGTTGTTCGGGGTATCTCACCGCAGTGCGCCGGTGTCCGTTCTCGAGCGGCTGTCCACCGACGAATCCGACCAGTCCAAGCTGGTTCAGCAGGTGCTGCAGTCGCCGCTGGTGACCGAGGCCATGATCTTGTCGACCTGCAACCGGGTCGAGGTGTACGCGGTGGTCGACGCCTTCCACGGTGGGCTCTCGGCAATCGGGCAGGTGCTCTCCGACCACTCCGGGATGGCCATCGGGGATCTGACCAAGCACGCCTATGTCCGATACAGCGAGGCCGCCGTCGAGCACCTGTTCGCCGTGGCCAGCGGCCTGGACAGCGCCGTGGTGGGCGAACAGCAGGTGCTCGGGCAGGTCCGCCGCGCCTATGCCGCCGCGGAGGCCAACCGGACCGTCGGCCGGGTGCTGCACGACCTGTCGCAGCGGGCTCTGGCGGTGGGCAAAAGGGTTCATTCCGAGACCGCCATCGACGCCTCCGGCGCCAGCGTGGTGTCGGTAGCCCTCGACATCGCCGGCCAGCGACTGGCCGGCCTGGCCGGCCGCACCGCGGTCGTGGTGGGCGCCGGCTCGATGGGCGGGCTGTCAGCCGCCCACCTGGTGCGTGCCGGGGTGCGCCATGTCGACGTCGTCAACCGCTCGCTGCCCCGCGCCCAGCGGCTGGCCCGGACCGTCGCCGACCAGGGCGTCGGGGCCCGCGCGCTGGACCTCGACGAATTGCCGGCGGCGCTGAGCACCGCCGATGTGGTGATCAGCTGCACCGGGGCGGTGCGGCCGGTGGTGTCCCTGGCTGATGTGCACCATGCACTGGCCGCCGCCCGGCGCGATGAGGACGTCGCTCCGCTGGTCTTCTGCGACCTCGGCATGCCACGCGATATCGACGCCGCCGTCGCCGGGTTGCCGGGGGTCGCGGTCGTCGACATGGACCGCGTCCAGCGTGAGCCGTCGGCCCGCGCCGCCGCCGACGACGCCGAGGCCGCCCGCCGGATCGTCACCGCCGAGGTGGCGGCCTATCTGGCCGGGCAGCGGATGGCCGAAGTCACCCCCACGGTGACCGCCCTGCGTCAGCGCGCCGCCGACGTGGTCGACGCCGAACTGCTTCGGCTGCAGAATCGCCTGCCGGGCCTGGACACCGCGCAGCGCGATGAGGTCGCCCGGACCGTGCGCCGGGTGGTCGACAAACTCCTGCACGCGCCCACGGTGCGGGTCAAGCAACTGGCCGGTGCGCCCGGCGGGGATGCCTACGCCGAGGCGTTGCGCGAACTGTTCGAGCTCAATCCCAGGGCTGTTGAAGCGGTCGCCGGCAGCGAAATGCCCTTGCCCGCAACGTCATCGGAGTCGGAGCCCGGCGGCCTGCCGACCGGCGCCGAGTAGGGCGGTTGTCCGGCGGCGACGATTCGGTGATCCGGATCGGCACTCGGGGCAGCCTGCTGGCCACCACCCAGGCCGCAACGATCCGCGACCAGATCATCGCCATGGGCCGACCGGCTGAACTGGTGATCATCGCCACCGAGGGCGACCGTTCCTCGCGCCCGGTCGCCGAGATCGGGGTCGGGGTGTTCACCGCGGCACTGCGCGAGGCCATCGCCGATCACCGGGTGGACGTGGCCGTGCACTCCTACAAGGACCTGCCGACCGCGCCCGACGAACGCTTCCTCATCGCCGCCGTGCCGCCACGCCAGGATCCGCGCGACGCCCTGGTGGCCCGGGACGGGCTGGTGCTGGGCGAACTGCCGGCCGGGTCGGTGATCGGAACATCCTCGGTGCGGCGGGCCGCGCAGCTTAGAGCACTGGGTCTCGGTTTGGAAATCCGGCCCCTGCGAGGCAACCTTGACACCAGGTTGAACAGGGTAAGCAGCGGTGATCTTGACGCCATCGTGGTAGCCCGGGCGGGTTTGGCCCGCCTGGGGCGCCTCGGTGACGTCACCGAGACACTCGAACCGGTGCAGATGTTGCCGGCACCGGCACAGGGGGCGCTCGCGGTGGAATGCCGATCGGGCGACATCGGGCTTGCGGCGCTGTTGGGGCGGTTGGACGACCCCGACACCCGCGCTGCGGTCACCGCCGAGCGTGTCCTGCTGGCCGACCTGGAGGCGGGCTGTTCCGCACCGGTGGGCGCGATCGCCGAAGTGGTCGAGTCCATCGATGACGATGGTCACGTCTTCGACGAGCTGTCGCTGCGCGCGTGCGTGGCGGCGGCGGACGGATCCGACGTGATCCGGGCGTCCGGGATCGGAGCACCCGGCCGGGCCGCAGAGCTTGGGCTCGCGGTGGCTGCGGAGCTCTTCGAGCTCGGTGCGCGCGAGGTGATGGCGCGAGAGCAGGAGTGAAGATGACTGGTCAGGCGACCGGCAGAGGACGGAAGACCAAGCCGGGACGGATTAGCTTCGTCGGCGCCGGTCCCGGCGACCCCGGGCTGCTGACGGCGCGGGCCCGTACGGTGCTGGCCAATGCCACCCAGGTGCTCATCGACCCCGACGTCGCCCCGGCGGTGCTCGACCTGATCGGCATCGACCTTCCCCCGGCGGCCGGCCCGGCCCCCGCGGGGGCGGCGGGGAGCACTGCGGAGGGCTCACCGGCGGGTCCCGACATCAGGCCGGCCCTCGGCGAGCCCGCCGAGGTTGCCAAGTCCCTGGCTGCGGTGGCCAAGAGCGGATCCGACGTGGTCCGTCTGGTGGCCGGCGACCCGCTGTCGGTGGACTCGGTGATCTTCGAGGCCAACACCGTTGCGCGCAGCCACCTGCCGTTCGAGATCGTCCCGGGCCTGCCCGCCAGCGTGGCGGTGCCCACCTACGCGGGGTTGCCGCTGGGGTCCACCCACACCGTCGCCGACGTGCGCGGCGAGGTCGACTGGGCGGCGCTGGCCGCCGCGCCCGGTCCGCTGATCCTCACCGCTTCTGCCTCGCACCTTCCCGACGCCGCGCGCACCCTCATCGACTACGGCCTCGCCGAGAACACCGCATGCGTGGTGACTGCCCGGGGCAGCACCTGCGGGCAGCAGTCGGTCGAGTCCACGCTCGCCGCGCTGACCGACCGCGGAGCCCTGGGCGATGACGACCCGGCAGGCCCGATGGCGGGTCCGCTCGTCGTCACCCTCGGCCGGACGGTGGCCAACCGGTCCCGGCTGAACTGGTGGGAGAGCCGCGCGTTGTACGGGTGGACCGTGCTCGTGCCGCGCACCAAGGAACAGGCCGGGGAGATGAGCGCACGCCTGGTCGACCACGGCGCGCTGCCCATCGAGGTGCCGACCATCGCCGTGGAGCCACCGCGCAGCCCGGCGCAGATGGAACGCGCGGTCAAGGGCCTCGTCGACGGCCGGTTCCAATGGGTGGTATTCACCTCGACCAACGCGGTGCGCGCGGTCTGGGAGAAGTTCGGCGAGTTCGGCCTCGACGCCCGGGCGTTCTCCGGGGTGAAGATCGCCTGCGTGGGCGAGTCCACCGCCGACCGGGTCCGCGCGTTCGGGATCAACCCCGAACTGGTGCCATCCGGTGAGCAGTCCTCGCTCGGGCTGCTCGATGAGTTCCCCGACTACGACGACGTGTTCGACCCGGTCAACCGGGTGCTGCTGCCGCGGGCCGACATCGCCACCGAGACCCTGGCCGAGGGGCTGCGGGAGCGTGGCTGGGAGATCGAGGACGTCACCGCCTATCGGACCGTCCGGGCGGCCCCGCCGCCTGCGCAGACCCGGGAAATGATCAAGACCGGCGGTTTCGACGCCGTCTGCTTCACCTCCAGCTCGACGGTGCGCAACCTGGTCGGCATCGCCGGCAAGCCGCACCCGCGCACCATCGTCGCCTGCATCGGCCCCAAGACCGCCGAGACCGCAGCCGAGTTCGGCCTGCGGGTGGACGTGCAGCCGGAGACCGCGGCGGTGGGTCCGCTCGTCGAGGCGCTGGCCGAGCACGCCGCCCGGTTGCGGGCCGAAGGTGCGCTGCCGCCGCCGCGCAAGAAGAGCCGTCGCCGGTAGCCCCGCGATGTTCCCCCGGCAGCGTCCGAGACGGCTGCGCTCGACCCCGGCCCTGCGCCGCCTGGTATCCCAGACCTCGCTCGAGCCGCGCCACCTGGTGCTGCCGATGTTCGTCGCCGATGCCCCCGAACCCCGGGCGGTGACCTCGATGCCGGGGGTTGTGCAGCACACCCGCGACTCCCTGCGCCGCGCCGCCGCCGACGCGGTGGCCGCCGGGGTCGGCGGGGTGATGCTCTTCGGGGTGCCCCGCGAGCAGGACAAGGACTCCACCGGCTCATGCGGGGTGAACCCCGACGGGATCCTCAACGTTGCCCTGCGCGACCTCCGCAAAGACCTCGGCGAGTCCACCGTGCTGATGGCCGACACCTGCCTGGACGAGTTCACCGACCACGGCCATTGCGGTCTGCTCGACGCCCGCGGCCGGGTCGACAACGACACCACCACCGCCCAGTACGTGAAACTTGCCGTCGCGCAGGCGGAGTCGGGGGCCCAGGTCGTCTCTCCGAGCGGGATGATGGACGGCCAGGTGGGGGCGATCAGGGACGGGCTGGACGCCGCCGGATTCACCGATGTGGTGATCCTGGCCTACGCGGCCAAATTCGCCTCCGCCTTCTACGGGCCGTTCCGGGAGGCGGTGGCCTCCAGTCTGAGCGGTGACCGGCGCACCTACCAGCAGGACAGCGGCAACTCGCGGGAGGCGCTGCGCGAGGTGCTGCTCGATCTCGACGAAGGTGCTGACATCGTGATGGTCAAGCCGGCGATGGCTTACCTTGACGTGGTGAGCGCGGTTGCCGAGATCTCGCCGGTGCCGGTGGCCGCCTACCAGGTCTCCGGCGAATACGCGATGATCAGCGCCGCCGCTGCCAACGGTTGGCTTGACGGCCGGGCCGCGGCGCTGGAGTCGCTGACCAGCATCCGCCGCGCGGGGGCCGACATCGTGCTGAGCTACTGGGCAGCCGAGGCTGCGGGCTGGCTGGGATGACGCACGACCAGGACCAGGACCGTCCCGCCGCGGTGACACTCGCCGTCCTGCTGCTGAGCACGGGCGGCGCCATGCTGATCCTCGGCGGGGTGTTCACCGCGTGGGTGGACTTCTCCTCGCTGCGTCAGGTCGCGCCCGCCACCGTCACCGACGGCGCGGTCCGGGAAGCGGTGCTGTTCTACCGCGGGGTCGGCATCCTGGCAGCTCTGGCCGGGGCCGCCCTGACCGCGCTGGCCTGGCGGGCCCGGCGCCGCGACGTCCGCGCCCGGCGCGCCGCGATCAGCCTGGCATTCGCCATCGTCGTGCTCGCCGCGGTCGGTGCGGTGCTGGCCGCCACCCACATCCTGACGCTGCTGAGCCTGCCGCTGATCATCGTCGGCGCCCTGCTGCTGGCCCGGCCTGCGACCGCGGCCTGGTTCGCCGGGGCCTACCCCGGCTACCCGGGCTTCCCCGAGGAGCCCCAGTTCACCGAGTATCCGGACAACCCGGAGAGCCCGGAGCCGCGCGGTGGGTGATCATCCCGAGCGGCTTTTCTTCGAGCAGGGCTCCAGCTGGCTCTGGCTGCTGGCCGGACCGGTCTCCGGCTTGATGATGATGTACATCCAGCACCGCTCAGGCCTGGGTTTCACCATCGCGGTGCCGATCTTCTTCCTGGTCGTGGTGTCGGGGTTCCTGGCGCTGCAGATCAAGGCCGCCAGGGTGCACACCAGTGTCGAACTGACCCCGGAGGCACTGCGCCAGGGCACCGAGGTCACCCCGATCGGGGAGATCACATCGGTGTACCCCGAGCCGCCCAGGAGCGAGAAGTCCGGCGAGCCGCTGGAGCCCTGGCAGTCCGCGCGCACGCTGGGCGAGGTCAGCGGCATTCCCAAGGGTTGTACCGCGATCGGGCTGAAGCTGACCGACGGCCGCAACGCACAGGCCTGGGCGCGCCGGCATGCCGAGCTGCGCGCCGAGCTGACCCGGCTGATCGAGACCGGGGGAGAGCTCCGCTGACCCGCCACGTACTCCAACTGGTGCTGGCCGCGGGCTGTGCGGCCGGTGCGGTGCTGTGCTGGCTGCACGTGCGCAGCCCGGTCGATGTGGCACCGGTCACCGAGGGTCAGCCCGCCACCGTTTCGGTGGTGTACGACCCGCCACTGATGCTGCTGTGCTGGGCGCTGGCCACCGTGGCCGGTGTGCTGGCCGTGCTCGGCGCGGCGGGGCTGCTCCGCCGCCGGAGAAAGGCCCTGGATACCTATACCCCCTAGGGGTATCATGAGGTCATGACGACGACCGAGCTGAAGCTGACCGGGATGACCTGCGCGTCCTGCGCCGCCAAGGTCGAACGCAGCTTGAACAAACTCGACGGTGTGGCGGCCACCGTCAACTTCGCCGTGGAGCAGGCCCACGTCGACCATCGGCCCGAGGTCAGTGCGGCGGATCTGCTTGCGGCCGTCGAGTCGACCGGCTACCACGCCGCGGTGCTGGCCGGGGATGACGAGCATTCCCACGGCCATTCCCATGACGAGGTCCCCGAGCAGGCTCTGCGGCCCCGGCTGGTGGTCGCGGCTCTGCTGGCGGTTCCCGTGGTCGCGGTGTCGATGGTGCCGCCGTGGCACTTCCCCGGCTGGCAGTGGCTGATGCTGGCCCTGACGACGCCGGTGGTGTTCTGGGGCGGCTCCCCGTTCCACCGGGCCGCGCTCAACAGTGCCCGGCACGGCTCGACGACCATGGACACCCTGGTGTCACTGGGCACCCTGGCGGCCTATCTGTGGTCGGCCGCGGTGGTGGTCGGCGGTTCGGCCGGGCACGTCTACTTCGAGGTCGCCGCCGCGGTCACGGTGTTCCTGCTGGCCGGGCGCTACGCCGAGGCGAGGGCCAAGCGTTCCGCCGGCGCCGCGTTGCGGGCCCTGCTGTCGCTGGGCGCCAAGGACGCCGCGGTGCTGCGCGACGGCGCCGAGATACGGATCCCGGTCGGCGAGTTGGCGGTCGGCGACCACGTGGTGGTGCGCCCCGGTGAGCGGGTGGCCACCGACGGGGTGGTGACCGAGGGCGCCTCGGCGCTGGACACCTCCGCGATGACCGGCGAGCCGGTTCCGCTCGACGTGCGTGCCGGGGACGAGGTGCTCGGCGGATCGGTCAACACCTACGGGCGGATCGTCCTGCGCGCCAACCGGGTGGGGCCGGACACCCAGTTGGCCCGGATGGCCCGGATGGTGGCCGAGGCGCAGAGCGGGAAGGCGTCCATCCAACGGCTCGCCGACCGGGTCTCGGCGGTGTTCGTCCCCGCGGTTCTGGCGATCTCGGCGCTGACCCTGGCGGGCTGGCTGGTCGCCGGCGGGTCGGCCGCCGCGGCCTTCACCGCGTCGGTGGCGGTGCTGATCATCGCCTGCCCATGCGCGCTGGGCCTGGCCACCCCGACCGCGATCCTGGTCGGCACCGGGCGCGGCGCCCAGTTGGGGGTGTTGATCAAGCGGCCGCAGGTGCTCGAGACCGTCACCGGCGTCGACACGGTCGTGCTGGACAAGACCGGCACCGTGACCACCGGGGTGATGAGCGTGGCCGGCGTCGAGGCCGAGCCGGGCTCGGACGCCTCCGCGGTACTGGTCCGGGCGGCGGCGGTGGAAGCGGCCTCCGAACATCCGGTGGCCACCGCGATCGTCGCCGCGGCCACCGGACGCGGGCTGGCGGTGCCGGCCGTCACTGAGTTCGTCAACGAGCCCGGTGTCGGAGTGCGCGGTGTGGTCGATGGGAGCCAGGTGGAGGTCGCCCGGGCAGCCGCCGATGACGGGCGCACCACGGTGGCGGTCAGCTGGGACGGCCGGCGCCGCGGAACGATCCGGCTGACCGACGCGGTGAAACCGACCAGCGCCGCCGCGATCGCCGAGCTGAAGGCCATGGGAATCACCCCGATGCTGCTGACCGGCGACAACCCGGCGGTGGCCGCGCGGGTGGCCGCCGAGGTCGGGATAGCGCGGTCCGACGTCATCGCCGGGGTGCTGCCCGCACAGAAGGCCGATGCGATCCGCCGACTGCAGTCCGCCGGACGGCGGGTGGCCATGGTCGGCGACGGGGTCAACGACTCGGTGGCGCTGGCCGCCGCCGACATCGGGATGGCGATGGGCACCGGCACCGACGCCGCGATCGAGGCTGGGGACATCACCCTGGTTCGCGGCGACCTGCGCACGGTGCCGACCGCCTTGCGGCTGTCGTCGCGGACGTTGCGGACCATCAAGCAGAACCTGTTCTGGGCTTTCGGCTATAACGTCGCGGCGATCCCGCTGGCCGCGCTGGGCCTGCTGAACCCGATGATCGCCGGGGCTGCGATGGCGGCCTCTTCAGTCCTGGTGGTGGCCAACAGCCTGCGGTTGCGCCGATTCCGCTGAGCCGGTCGGGCTTCTCGCCGGCGGGGGCGGTATGCCGGATCGCCCGCCTCTGAGCGACTTGTGGCGACTTTCAGCGACTTCGTGCTGCCGCCGGCGGCCTCCGACGACTTTCGACGACTCCCGACGAGGCTTCCGGCGACTTCCGGCGGCTGAGAGCGACCCCGCCGTGGGTCCGGATCGGACCCAGAGTCGCGCGAAGGCGGGCGCGCAGCGCCTAGGGGCGCCGTTCTCGAGTCGCTGGGATCTACCCACTCGCTGGACGTCGTTCGATAGCGAGTCGCTGGGAGTCGCTCAGAGGCGGGAAACACCACACTGCCGATTTTTCTCGTTGTGTCCCGTGGCCCGTCGGTGCCTGCGACGGCGACAACGCCGGTGCCCAGGTGCGCGACTTCCACACCCCGATCAAGGGGGAACTGCCGGCGGGTTTCGGCGGCGGCCGCTACAAGGAACGAATGTACCGGGAGGCCAGGATCTGGGACCGCCTGCCGCTTCGCTGGCGTTAAACCCCCCACGCCCGCGAGGGCTTCGCGCGGGAAGGCACAATGAGACCGTGACCGGCTCCGTGATCGCGCGCCTGGCCGTCTCGCTCTGTGCCGCGGTGGCCGGTGTCCTGGGGACCGCACCGGCCTCGGCCAACCCCGTCGACCCGCCGGGGGTGCTGACCTTCGGTGGTATGCCGCGGACCTACGTGCTGCATGTTCCGCCGGGACTGACCAACCCCGCGGGCCTGGTGGTCAGCCTGCACGGCTCCGGACAGAACGGCGCCCAGCAGGCCGCGGCCACCAACTTCAACGCGGTCGCCAACCAGTACGGCTTCGTGGTGGCCTACCCCGACGGAGTCGACCTGAGCTGGGCCGACGGCCGCGGCGCCTCGATTCCCGACCGGCAGGGCATCGACGACGTCGGCTTCCTCGCCGCGCTGATCGAGCGGCTGTCCCGGGATTTCGCCATCCCGCCCGGCCGGGCCTTCGTGACCGGTATGTCGGCCGGCGGATTCATGGCCACCCGGCTGGCCTGCGATCGCGCCGACCTGATCGCCGCGGCCGCGCCGGTGGCCGGAACGCTGGGGGCCGGTGTGCCGTGCGCGCCGTCCAGGCCGGTGTCGATGCTGCTGATCCATGGCACCGGCGACAACGTCGTGCCCTACGAGGGCGGGCCGATGGTGGGTCGCGGCGGGCCGAGCGACATTCTCGGGGCGCCTGCGCTGGCCGAGTTGTGGCGCGGGCTGGACCGCTGTCCGGGGCCGTTCACCGAACTGGCGGCCGGCGGGCCGGTCCAGCGGATGGCCGCCGGCGGGTGCGCCGACGCCACCGAGGTCGCGCTGGTCCGCATCGACGGCGGCGGCCACATCTGGCCGGCGGCCCTGGACGCCTCCCAGACGACCGCGCAGTTCTTCGCGGCCCGCTAACGGCCCAGCCGGAGGGTGAGGCCGCCTCCAGCGCCGGGCTCGGCGGCTTCCACCTCGACCACCTCCGGGCAGCGCCGGCGCAGACCGTCCATCAGGCGCAACCGCAGGGTGTGATCGGCGGCGACGCAGTTGCTGCACGCCCCGCCCAGGCGCACCGTCACCGCGTCTCCGCCGGCCACCCGTTCGGCTGCGGCGGTCCCGCCGTGGGAGCGGATGAAATCGCCCACCGACCCGTTCAGCAGATCACCGGCCACCCGTTCGAGCACCTCGCCGGGGGCGGGCTCGATCACCCAGCCCGACGGTTCTCCCAGCGCCTCCCGAAGCGCGGACTGGACCGCGGGGCCCATATCGGCCCAGGACCGGCCGTCGCCCAGCCACAGCCAGACCGCGGTGTGTTCCACCAGGCCCGCGCTCAGCGTGGCATCGGCGAACATCGCCCCCAGCGCACTCGGCGCCGAGCGCACCCGCCCGGTGGGCAGGCTGCCCGCCGGGACCACCCAGCGCACCGCCCTGGGGTCATCGGCGACCCGCTCGGCGTGCAGGCCGATCATCCGAACGCCGAGACCACTGTCCTGGCGATGAAGGCCATCGTCCAGGCGAGGACGAACATGTAGCTGAACGCGATCAGCGGCCATCTCCAGGTGCCGGTCTCGCGGCGCAGCACGCCCACCGTGGACATGCACTGCAGCGCGAACATGAAGAACACCAGCAGCGCGGTGATGGTCGGGACGTCGAACAGTGGGCGGTCGTCGACCCGCATGGCCGCCAGCGCCGCCCCCGGGTCCTCGGGATCCTCGGCGGCGGCAACCTGCCCGAGGGTGGCCACGAAGGTCTCCCGGGCGGCCAGCGAGGACAGCACGCCGATGTTGATCCGCCAGTCGAAGCCGAGCGGTTCGAAGACCGGCTCCATGGCCCTGCCGATGGAGGCCGCGTAGGAGTTGTTGAGCACATACGCCGACACCGCCGAGTTGTCGGTGGTGTCCACCCCGGCGGCGGCTACCGTCGCGTCGTCGCGCAACGGCAGGTTGAGCAGCACCCACAGCACCACCGTGGTCGCCAGGATGATGGTGGTGACCTTCCGAAGGAAGGCCGCCGCAGCCGTCCACACTTCGGCGACGACGCTTTTCAGCCGCGGCACCTGATACGGCGGCATCTCCATGTAGAACGGCAGCATCGGCCCGCCCCGGGAGGTGAACTTCTTGAACACCGCGGCGGCCAGCATCGCCGCGACCGCGCCGAAGAAGTACAGCGCGAACATCACCACGCCGCGGGCGTTGAACGGCCCAATCCGCGCCTCCCCGGCGAACAGCAGACTGACCAGCAGGATGTACACCGGAAGCCGCGCCGAGCAGGTCATCAGCGGCGCGCCCATCATGGTGGCCAGCCGATCCCGGGCCGACGGCAGCGAGCGGGTCGCCATGATCCCGGGGATCGCGCAGGCGTACGACGACAGCAGGGCGACGAAGGCGCGGCCTTCCAGCCCGGCCCGGGCCATCACCCGGTCCATCAGGAACGCCGCCCGGGCCAGGTAGCCGGTGCCCTCCAGCACTGCGATGAGCACGAACAACAGCACGATCTGGGGCACGAAGACCAGCACGCCGCCGATGCCGCCGATGACGGCCTCGGACAGGAACGCCGAGAGCCAGCCGAGGTGGACGTGCTCGGCCACGAGTTCGCCCAGCCAGCCGAAGAAGGTCTCCACATAGTCCTGCAGGGGAGCGGCCACGGTGAAGATCGTCTGGAAGAAGGTGAACATCACCAGCAGGAACACGATCGTCCCGAGCACCGGGTGCAGCAGCACCGCGTCGATCCGGCGGGTCCGTTCGTCGGCCTCGGGTAACTGATAGTCCGACGCCGACAGCACCGAGTCGGCCCAGGCCGGCACCTCGGCGGCGTCGGTGGGGGGCGGTACCACCGGCCGGCTCCACGACCGGTGGCCGGCCATCAGCCGGCGCAGTTCGGCGACCCCGTCGCGCTGGCCGGCCGCCACCGCCACCACGGGCACGCCCAGAGCCCGGCTGAACGCGGCCATGTCAAGCCGGCCGTTGCGGCGGGCCAGATCATCGGCGAAGGTGACGACGACGCAGATCGGCAGCCCGGTCTGGGCGACCTGGGCCAGCAATCCCAGAGAGCGGCGCAGGGTCGTCGCATTGAGCAGAACCAGCATCGCGTCGGGCCGGTCGGCGTCGCCGGAAGCGTCGAGGATGTCGACCACGATCTGCTCGTCCGGGCTGATCGGATCCAGGCTGTAGGTGCCGGGCAGGTCCTCGACCAGCACGCTGCGCCCGCCGTCGAGGCGGGTACGGCCCTCGAACTTCGAGACGGTGACCCCGGGGTAGTTCCCGGTCTTGGCGTGCAGACCGGTCAACGCGTTGAACAGCGTCGTCTTGCCCGAGTTGGGGCTGCCGACCAGCGCGAAACGGGTCAACCCGGAATCGGCGGTGGTCGTCGGCCCCGATCCCCCGTGGCAGCCGTCAGTCAACGGATCGTTTCGACGTGGATGCCCGCCGACTGGCTACGGCGCAGCGCGATCTCGTAATCACCCACCCGGAAGATCGCCGGGTCACCCAGCGGCGCACGCCGCACCATCTGCACCTCGGTCCCGGGAACCAGGCCGAGATCGAACAACCGGCGGCTGGTGCTGGCCTCGACCTCGCTGCCGTAGCAGGTGATGGTGGCCCGCTGGCCGGGTCGTAGGTCGGCGAGGGTGTGCGCGGCGGCCGACTCTGCGGAGGCGAGCCGGCGGCGGCACAGCATCTCGGAGACCGGTGACATGGAAGTTAGGCTAGCATTACCTCGCCTTCAGGCAAGGGTCCAAAGTCCCCTCCTGTGACCGGCCCCACCGCACCCGGTAGCACCGCGGCTGGAACACTGGTCCTCATGACCGATCAGACGGCTTCCGGGGTGCGCTCCGCCCTTCCCGCAGCCGCCTCTGCTGCGCTGTTCGAGCAGGCCTGCGGCGTGATCCCGGGCGGGGTCAACTCCCCGGTCCGGGCGTTCAGCGCGGTCGGCGGCACCCCCCGGTTCATCACCTCCGCCCGCGGTTGCTGGCTGACCGACGCCGACGCCAACCGCTACGTCGACCTGGTCTGCTCGTGGGGCCCGATGATCCTCGGCCACGCCCATCCGGCCGTGGTCGAGGCGGTGGCGTCGGCCGCCGCCGACGGGCTGTCCTTCGGAGCGCCCACGCCGGCCGAGGCGGAGTTGGCGATGGAGATCGTCGACCGGGTCGCCCCGGTTCAGCGGGTGCGGCTGGTCAACTCCGGCACCGAGGCCACCATGAGTGCGGTGCGCCTGGCCCGCGGCTTCACCGGTCGGGCCAAGATCGTGAAGTTCGCCGGTTGCTACCACGGCCACGTCGACGCCCTGCTGGCCGATGCGGGCTCCGGCGTGGCGACACTGGGCCTGCCGTCCTCACCCGGTGTCACCGGAGCCACCGCCGCGGACACGATCGTTCTGCCCTACAACGACATCGCCGCCGTGGAGGACACCTTCGTCCGGTTCGGCGACACCATCGCCGCGGTCATCACCGAGGCTGCCCCTGGGAACATGGGTGCGGTCGCGCCGCTGCCCGGTTTCAACGCGGCGCTGCGCCGGGTCACCGCCGAGCACGGCGCGCTGCTCATCGTCGATGAGGTGATGACCGGCTTCCGGATCACCCGATCCGGGTGGTTCGGGCTCGACCCGGTCGACGCCGACCTCTTCACCTTCGGAAAAGTGATGAGCGGCGGCTTGCCGGCCGCGGCCTTCGGCGGTCGCCGGGAGGTGATGGAACGTCTGGCCCCGCTGGGCCCGGTCTACCAGGCCGGGACGCTGAGCGGGAATCCGGTGGCGGTGGCGGCCGGGCTCGCCACCCTGCGTAACGCCGACAAGGCCGTCTACGCCGCGCTGGACGCCAACGCCGACCGGCTGGCCGGGCTGCTTTCTGAGGCACTGGGCGCCGAAGGCGTTGCGCACCGGGTGGCCCGGGCGGGCAGCTTCCTCTCGGTGTTCTTCACCGAAGAGCCCGTCACCGACTTCGCCTCAGCGCGATCCTCCGACACCTGGCGCTTCCCGCCGTTCTTCCACGCGCTACTCGACGGTGGGGTGTACGCCCCGCCCAGCGCATTCGAAACATGGTTCGTCTCAGCGGCTCTCGACGACGATGCCTTCGAGACCATCGCCGCCGCCCTGCCCGCCGCCGCACGGGCGGCCGCACAGGCAAGTCCCTCATGAGAACGATCGTGCACGTCATGCGCCATGGCGAGGTGCACAATCCCGAGGGCATCCTCTACGGCCGGCTGCCGGACTACCACCTCTCCGAACGCGGCCGGGCGCAGGCCGAGGCGGTGGCCGAGTGGCTGGCCGGCCGCGACATCGTGCACATCGCCGCCTCGCCGCTGGACCGGGCCCAGGAGACCGCCGCGCCGATCGCCGCCCGGCGCGGTCTGGAGATCCAGACCGACGACGCGCTCATCGAGTCGCACAACGTCTTCCAGGGCGAGCGGGTTTCGCCCGGCGACGGCGCTCTGCGCGACCCGCGCAACTGGTGGCACCTGCGCAATCCGCGGCTGCCGTCCTGGGGCGAGCCCTATCACGAGATCGCCGAGCGGATGACCGGGGCGCTGCACCGCGCGCGGGCCGGGGCCGAGGGGCACGAGGCGGTCTGCGTCAGCCACCAGCTGCCGGTGGAGACGCTGAGACGGTCGATGAACTCCCAGCCGCTGCATCACTTCCCGACCCGCAGACTGTGCAACCTGGCCTCGCTCACATCGTTCTACTTCGACGGGGACGAATACGTCGGCTGGGGCTACGCGGAGCTCGCCGGGCGGTGAGGTGGCTGGTGGCGGTGCTGTTGGCCGCAGTGCTGTCGACCGCGGCGCTCACCGGGTGCGCCACCGGCGACGATGCGGTGGCCCAGGGCGGGACGTTCGAGTTCGTCGCACCCGGCGGCAAGACCGACATCAGCTACGACCCGCCGGAGAGCCGTGGCACGCCGGGGCCGCTGTCCGGCCCGGACCTGATGGACACCGCACGCACCCTCTCGCTGGAGGACTTCGCCGGGAAGGTGGTGGTGATCAACATCTGGGGGCAGTGGTGTGCGCCGTGCCGCTCCGAGATGACCCAGCTGCAACGGGTGTACGACGAGACCCGGGACACCGGCGTGGCATTCCTCGGTATCGACGTGCGCGACAACGACATCCAAGCCCCCCGGGATTTCGTCGTCGAACGCGGCATCACCTTCCCGTCCATCTACGACCCGGCGATGCGCACCATGATCGCCTTCGGCGGCCGCTATCCCACCACAGTCATCCCGTCGACCATCGTGCTGGACCGCGAGCACCGGGTGGCCGCGGTCTTCCTGCGGGAACTCCTCGCCGAGGACCTGCTGCCGGTGGTCCGGCGGCTGGCTGCCGAACCGGTTCCGGGCCCTCCGGAGACGCCATGACGTCGCTGGCCGAAACCGCCGCGGCAGGGCCACTGCTGGTTGCGCTGGGGCTGTGCGTGCTGGCCGGGCTGGTGTCCTTCGCCTCGCCGTGCGTGGTGCCGCTGGTCCCCGGCTACCTGTCGTATCTGGCCGCGGTCGCCGGCGCCGACCGCCCTGGTGCGGCGGGGTCGCGGTGGCGGGTCGCCGGTTCGGCGGCGCTGTTCGTGGTGGGCTTCACCGTGGTGTTCGTGCTGGGCACCGTCGCGGTGCTGGGTGCGACGACGGCCCTGATCACCAATCAGATTGTGCTGCAACGGGTCGGCGGGATACTGACCATCATCATGGGGCTGGTCTTCATCGGCTTCGTCCCGGCACTGCAGCGCCAGGCCCGCTTCACCCCGCGCCAGTGGGCCGGTCTGGCCGGGGCGCCGCTGCTGGGCGCGGTGTTCGCACTGGGCTGGACCCCGTGCCTGGGTCCGACCCTGACCGGTGTGATCGCGGTGGCCTCGGCGACCGAGGGCGCCGACGTCGCCCGCGGCGTGGTCCTGGTCATCGCCTATTGCGTCGGCCTGGGGCTGCCGTTCGTGCTGCTGGCGCTGGGCTCGGGCTGGGCGGTCGGCGCGTTCGGCTGGCTGCGGGCGCACACCCGCGGTATCCAGGTGTTCGGCGGCGTGCTGCTGGTTGCCGTCGGGGTGGCGCTGGTCACCGGCGTGTGGAACGACTTCATCTCCTGGGTGCGGGACGCCTTCGTCAGTGATGTGAGGCTGCCGATATGACCACCATCGCGCTGAGGGGCTGGCGGGCGCTGACCTCGATGGGCACTGCACTGGTGCTGCTGTTCCTGCTGGCGCTGGCCGCCGTGCCCGGTGCGCTGCTGCCGCAGCGCAGCCTCAACGAGTCCAAAGTCGATCAGTACCTGGCCGAGCATCCCGTCCTGGGACCGTGGCTGGACCGGCTCCAACTCTTCGACGTGTTCGCCAGCTTCTGGTTCACCGCGATCTACGTGCTGCTGTTCGTCTCACTGGTGGGCTGTCTGACCCCGCGCACCTTCGAGCACCTGCGCAGCCTGCGCGCCACCCCGGTGCCCGCGCCGCGCAACCTGTCCCGGCTGCCCCGGCACGCCGTTCTCACCGTCGCCGGTTCGGCCGACCAGGTGGCGCAGCGGATCGGCGGCCGGCTCCGGGGCTGGCGCCGGGTGACCCGCGGCAGCGAGGGGGTCGTCGAGATCTCCGCCGAGAAGGGCTATCTGCGCGAGTTCGGCAACATCGTCTTCCACTTCTCGCTGCTGGGGCTGCTGGCCGCCGTCGCCATCGGGCGGCTGTTCGGCTACGAGGGCAACGTCATCGTCATCGCCGACGGCGGGCCCGGCTTCTGCTCGGCATCCCCGGCGGCGTTCGACTCATTCCGGGCCGGCAACAGTGTCGATGGGACCGGCCTGTACCCGATCTGCATCCGGGTCAACGACTTTCAGGCCAGCTACCTGGCATCCGGGCAGGCGACGGCGTTCGCCTCCGACATCGAATATCAGGCCGGCGCCGACCTGGCCACCGGGACCTGGCGGCCCTACCGGCTGGAGGTCAACCATCCGCTGCGGGTCGGCGGTGACCGGGTCTACTTGCAAGGACACGGGTACGCACCGACGTTCACCGTCACTTTCCCCGACGGCCGTGAGCGCACCCAGACCGTGCAGTGGCTGCCCGAGGACCAGTTGACCATGTTGTCCGCGGGGGTGGTCCGGATCGACCCGCCCGCAGGCCTGTACCCCGCAGACCAGCGGCGCAAGCAGCAGATCGCGATCACCGGACTGTTCGCCCCCACCAAGGAACTCGACGGCACGCTGCTCTCGTCGAAGTTCCCGGCCGCCGACGATCCCGCGGTGGCGGTGGACATCTACCGCGGCGACGCCGGACTGGACAGCGGCCGGCCGCAGTCGCTGTTCACCCTTGACCACCGGTTGCTCGAGCAGAAACGGTTGACCAAGGTCAAGCGGGTCAACCTCGTCCTCGGCGAACAGGTCAGCCTCGGCGACGGCACCACCGTGCGTTTCGACGGTGCCACCCCGTTCGTCAACCTGCAGGTCTCCCACGATCCTGGGCAGGGATGGGTGCTGGTGTTCGCTCTGACCATGATGGCCGGGCTGGTGGTGTCGCTGGTGGTGCGCCGGCGCCGGGTGTGGGCCCGGATCACCCCGCAGGAGCGCACTGCGCCGGGCACAGCGACAGCGGGTAGCGTTATCGTCGAATTGGGTGGGCTGGCCCGCACCGACAACTCCGGTTGGGGTGAGGAGTTCGACGCCATGACCCGGTGGGTGGCGGAAGAGAAAGCGCGATGAACGGCGATCAGATCGACCTCGGCCTGGCCCGGTACTCAGACTGGGCCTTCACCTCTTCGGTGCTGGTCATGCTGCTGGCGATGCTGATGCTGGCCGTGGAACTGGCCGGCAGCCGGTCACAGCGGGCCGAACAGCGTGATCTGGTCGCCGCCGGCGGCGTGGGCGGCGGGGTGGACCTCGACAGCGATCGGCCCGGAGTCGTCGTCGCGGCCCCGATCCGGGGGGCGGGTGAACGGTTCGGCCGCGCCGGGGTGGCGCTGGTCTACCTGGGAATCGCGCTGTTGGGGGCCTGCATAGTGCTGCGCGGGCTGTCGACCTCGCGGGCGCCGTGGGGCAACATGTACGAGTTCATCAACCTGACCGCCTTCTGCGGCCTGCTGGCCGCCGCGGTGGTGCTGCGCCGGCCGGGCCTGCGCACGCTGTGGGTTTTCGTGCTGCTGCCGGTGCTGGTCCTGCTGACGGTCTCGGGCAAATGGCTCTACACCCACGCCGCGCCGGTGATGCCCGCACTGCAGTCCTACTGGCTTCCCATCCACGTCTCGGTGGTCAGCCTCGGGTCCGGGGTGTTCCTGGTCGCCGGGGTCGCCAGCATCCTGTTCCTGCTCAAGACCTCCCGGCTGGGCCGCCCGGACGCCCAGGGCGCGCTGGCCCGGCTCGTCGCGCACCTGCCCGACGCGCAGACCCTGGACCGGATCGCCTACCGCACGACCGTGTTCGCCTTCCCGGTGTTCGGCTTCGGAGTGATCTTCGGGGCGATCTGGGCTGAAGAGGCCTGGGGCCGCTACTGGGGCTGGGATCCCAAGGAGACGGTGTCCTTCATCGCCTGGGTGGTCTACGCCGCCTACCTGCACGCCCGCTCGACGGCGGGCTGGCGCGACCGCAAAGCGGCCTGGCTGAACGTGCTCGGTTTCGTGGCGATGGTGTTCAACCTGTTCTTCATCAACCTGGTCACGGTCGGCCTGCACTCCTACGCCGGCGTCGGCTGACGCCGGACCGGGTGCCCCGGTCAGTCCTCAGCGGGGCTTGTTGTCGCCGCGGCCGATCCGCCAGAGGAAATCCGGATCGTCGTCAGGTCCGATCACCCGCGTCGTGGGCCGGTGCGCCTGCGCACCGCGCAGAGCCCGCCAGCCGACGAACGCCAGTGCGGCGATCACCAGGATGAGCAGCAGGTAGAGCACTGAAGAAAACCTCCTTCATTGCGAATATACGCGCGTCGGTAGGCTCGGCGACGTGACCGACAACACCGCCGGCCCGACCAATGGCGGCACCGGGCGGATGCTCCGCGACGTGGTCGTCTACACCCTGGCCCGGCTGGCCCTGGTGGCCGCGCTGACCGCGGTGCTCTTCTTCGCCGCCCGACTGCTGGGCATCACCGAGTTCCCGCTGGCGGTGGCCATGCTCTTCGCGATCCTGATCTCGCTGCCGCTGGGCATCTGGCTGCTGGGGCCGCTGCGCAGCAGGGCCACCGCCGGGATCGCCGCGGTCGACGAGCGTCGGCGCCGGGACCGCGAGGAGTTGCAGGCGCGGCTGCGCGGCGAACATCCCGACGACTAGCCGGATCCCGCCAGCGCCAGCGCCGCGGCCACCGCCGCCGACCACACCAGCATGGTCAGTCCGGTGTCGCGCAGCACCGGGATCAGCTCCCGCCCGCCCTTCCCCCCGCGTACCGGCCCGGCCGCCCGCGCCGCCAGGGGCGCCGCGAGAAAGCCCGCCGCGGCCCACGGGGTGGCCGGCATCAGGGCCAGGGTCATCGCGGCGGCCAACGCCAGCAGGCACTGGTAGAGCACCCGGGTGCGGGCGTCGCCGAGGCGAACCGCCAGGGTCATCTTGCCGGCCACCGCGTCGGTCGGGATGTCACGCAGGTTGTTGGCCACGAGCACCGCTGCCGACAGCGCACCGGTGGCCACCGCCGCCGCCAGACCCACCCAGTCCACCCGGAGTGCCTGGGTGAACTGGGTGCCCAGCACCGCGACCAGACCGAAGAACACGAACACCGCCACTTCGCCCAGGCCGGCATAGCCGTAGGGCCGGGAACCGCCGGTGTAGAGCCACGCCCCGGCGATACAGAGCACGCCGACGACGATCAGCCACGGCGCGCTCGCCAGCGCCAACACCAGTCCGGCCACCGCCGCCACCGATAGGCTGGCCACCGCGGCAGCCAGCACCGACCGCGGGGAGGCCAGCCGGGAACCGACCAGCCGCAGCGGCCCGGACCGCACGTCGTCGGTGCCGCGGATGCCGTCGGAGTAGTCGTTGGCGTAGTTGACGCCGACGACCAGTGCCAGCGAGACCGTCAGCGCCAGAAGCGCTTTCCACCACACCGCACCGTGCAGCCAGGCTGCCGCGCCGGTGCCGGCGACCACCGGCGCGATCGCGTTGGGCAGGGTGCGGGGGCGGGCCCCCTCGATCCACTGCGCGAGGCTGGCCATCAGCGGCTGGCCAGTTCGAGCACGAGGTTGATGGTGCTGGCCAGGACGACCGCGCCCAGCAGGAAGCTGACCAGTGCGTGGGCCAGGACCGACCCGCGCATCCGCCTGCTGGCCAGATCGGTGTCGGACACCTGATAGGCCATTCCGACGGTGAAGGCGAGGTAGCCGAAGTCCTGGTAGCGGGGCCGGTAGTCGTCCTGGTGGAAGCTGACCGGTGCGGGGGACGGGTCGAGGTAGTACAGCATGGCGTAGCGCAGCATGAACGTGGTGTGCACGGCGAACCATGAGGCGACGATGCTGGCCACCCCGACCGCGGCCTCACCCAGGCCGCCGGCGCCGCTGCCCGCGGCGAGTAGATGCCCCACCCCGGCCAGACTGGCGATGCTGGCGATCAGCACGATCGCGTGCGACAGCCGCGGACTGCCGTCCTCGTGCTGGCCGCGGACGTGGTCCTCGGTGGCCGCAGCGTCCAGGGGCAGCACCGTCAGCCAGGTCCAGACCAGGTAGACCGCCGCGGCGGTGATCCAGCCGACCGCAGGCGCGAAGTGCCCCTGCGGGCTGACCACCCAGGTCGCGGTCGCCGCGCCGGCCCCCAGCAGGAGCGCCACCGCAATCCGGACCATTCCAGGCAGCGTAGTGGCTCACAATGGTCGCCGTGATCG
This sequence comes from uncultured Mycobacterium sp., assembly GCA_964447215.1. Lineage (GTDB taxonomy): Bacteria > Actinomycetota > Actinomycetes > Mycobacteriales > Mycobacteriaceae > Mycobacterium. The sequence continues at coordinate 51,201 of CAYURT010000001.1, read as the reverse complement.
GCGTCATCGGCGGCAGCGGTTTCTACGAGTTCTTTGGGACCGACGCACACAGCGTCGCCGTGGACACCCCCTACGGCGATCCCAGCTCGCCGGTCACCGTCGGCCGGGTCGGAGTGCACGAGGTGGCGTTTCTGCCCCGGCACGGCCGCAGCCACGAGTTCTCCCCGCACACCGTGTCGACGGCGGCACCATGGTGGTGGTGCAGGGACCCGGTTCTCCACCCGCGCCGAGAGCCAGTGGTTCGCCCGCCAGGGCTTCACCCTGGTCAACATGACCGGATACCCCGAGGCGGTCCTGGCCCGTGAGATGGAGATGTGTTATGCGGCAATCGCTTTCGTCACCGATGTCTACGCCGGGTTGGAGCACGGCAGCGGGGTGCGTGGGGTCGACGTGTTCGCCGAGTTCAAACTCAACATCGGTCCGTTCAAGGCCCGGGCGCACGCCGCCGTCGACCGGGTCGACTCCGGGCAGGTGTGCACCCACTGCCTGGCCCACGAGGGCGTCGAGCTTCCCTTCGACCTGCCGTAGGCGGCGGCGCATACTGGGCGGGTGAAGACCCAGATCTGTCGACAGTTCGGTATCGAGTTCCCGCTTTTCGCTTTCAGCCACTGCCGTGACGTGGTCGCCGCGGTCACCAACGCCGGCGGGTTCGGCGTTCTCGGCGGGGTGGCGTTCACTCCGGAGCAGTTGGAGAAGGAACTCTGCTGGATCGACGATCACGTCAACGGGCGGCCCTACGGCGTGGACATCATCGTGCCGGCCAAGTTCGAGGGCAAGGGGGAGAACCTCAGCGTCGGCCAGCTGGCGGATCGGATACCCGCCGAGCACCGCTCGTACATCAATGAGTTGCTGGCCTCGCATGGCATCGAGGTCGAGGAGGTCCGGATCGGCTCCTCGGCTCTGGCCGGCGACACCGGCCAGAGCCTGCTGGAAGTGGCGTTGAACCATCCGATCGCGATGATGGCCAACGCGTTGGGTGTACCGCCGGACTACATGATCGAAGCGGGCAAACAGCGCGGGATTCCGGTGGCGGCCCTGGTCGGCGCGAAGGAGCACGCTATCAAGCAAGTGCATGCCGGGGTCGATCTGATCATCGCCCAGGGCACCGAGGCCGGTGGGCACTGCGGCGAAGTCACCACACTCGTTCTGATTCCCGAAGTGCTGGAGGCTATTTCGGAGCTTCCCGGCGGCAGTGACATCCCCGTTCTGGCGGCCGGCGGTATCGTCACCGGCCGCCAGATGGCCGCCGCTGTCGCCATGGGGGCGGCCGGGGCCTGGACCGGATCGGTGTGGCTGACCACCGAGGAGGCGGAGACCGCGCCGCACACCAAGCAGAAGATGCTCGCGGCCTCCTCGCGGGACACCGTGCGCTCGGCCGGGCGCACCGGCAAGCCCTCTCGCCAGCTGCGCTCGGACTGGACCGACGCCTGGGCCCCCAGTCCCGGCGGGCGGGCGCCGCTGGGGCTGCCACTGCAGGCGATGGTGGCCGAGCCGGCGCTTCGGCGGGTCGACAAGCTCGCTGCCAGCGGGCATCCCGGGGCCCGGGATCTGGCCACCTACTTCGTCGGGCAGGGCGTGGGCCTGATGAACGCGATCAGGCCGGCCCGGGAGGTGGTGCTGGAGTTCATCGAGGATTATGTCGCCGCCGCGGAGCGGTTGTGCGCCACCCTCGAGGAATGACAACGAACAGTTTCCTCATTCGCCCATGTGTGCACTTCGGTACCAGCTATAACGGGTGAAGACCGAGGACTCGAGGGGGTGCGACGATGCTGAGCAAGTGGATAGCTGCCACCGCCGCGGCATTCGCGTTCGCTGGGCTGTCAGCCGGCGCCGGGGTCGCCACCGCCGGCGACGAAGTCCTGGTCGACGGCAGTTACTCGACCGTGGCAGCCTGCCAGACCGACGGTCCGGAGGTCCAGATCGCCCAGGACAACGACCGCTACTCCAACTGGGAGTGCCGCGAGGGCGACGACGGCCTGTACTACCTGTACCTGACCAACTAGCCGGCAGCCAGCGGCAGGCGCACCTCGAAGCGGGCGCCGTGGTCCAGATTTCGCGCCGACAGCGTCCCCCGGTGCGCCCTGATCAACCCCGCCGCGATCGCCAGGCCCAGCCCCGACCCGCTGGGCAGCGACGAATCGGAGCGCGGCACCCGGTCATTCGATCCCCGGTAGGCGACGTCGAAGACCCGCGGTAGATCGGCGGCGTCGATCCCGACACCGGTGTCGTCGACCCGCGCCCACGCGCCCTCGGCGTCGGCGCCCACCGACAACTCCACCGTACCGTCCGGCGGGGTGTGCGCGATCGCGTTGGCGACCAGGTTCGACAGCACCCGCACCAGCGCACGGTCACTGCCGATCACCTGAACCGGTCTGGGCGGCAGCGTCGCCCGCAACCGCACCCCGGCACGTTCGGCGGCGATGCGGTGAGTGCTCAGTACGTCGTCGACCACTTCGTCGAGATCCACCCGTTCGTAGGGGGCGTTGACCGCACCGGCGTTGATCTTGGCCATCTCGAACAGGTCGTCAACCATCTCGGAGAGCCGAACCGTCTCGTGCTCAATGGTTCTGGCCAGCGCGCGGACCTCATTCTCGCTGACCATTCCATCGGCGATCGCCTCGGACAGCGCCCGGATCCCGGCGAGCGGGGTGCGCAGGTCGTGGCTGACGAACGCCACCAGTTGGCGGCGGGACTGCTCGGCGGCTCGCTCGGCCTCCTCGATCTCCTGTTCCCACACCGTGCGACGGGCCTGGTAGCGGGCCAGCATGACCGCGGCCGGCAGCGTCACCACCGCCACGATCATCAGCACCACCGCAATGGTGGTGAAGGCCGTATCGGTCATGAATCGGCTTGCACACCCCACCCCGGCCAGGGTCGCCAGGGTAGGGATCAGCACCAGTGCGACCATGCTGACCGTCACCGACCATGATCGGGCGAGCCGGATGACAAGGGCCCCGATCAAGACCACCGGAACCGAGCATCCCAGTGCCAGCAAAGCGGTTTCGGTCAGGTCATGCGCTGGCACGGTCACCGCCGCCGGCCTCACCCCGCCACAGGTAGCCGCGGCCCCAGACCGTCTGGACCCGATGATGATCGCCCAGTTTGGACCGCAGCCGTTTGACGTGCACGGTGACGGTGGAGAGATCTCCGAAGTCCCAGTTCCACACCCGCTTGAGCAGTTCCTCGCGGGAGAACACCGTGTCGGTGTGGGTGAGGAAGAACAGCAGCAGGTCGAACTCGCGGTTGGTCAGCCCCACCCGCTCACCGGCCACGGTGACCGACCGCGCCGCGGTCGACACCGTCAGTTCCCCGACGGTGATCTCCGCCGGCAGCCCGGTGTTCGGGGCGGGGGCCCGGCGCAGCACCGATCGCACCCGCAGGGTGAGTTCGCGCGGGCTGAACGGCTTGGTGAGGTAGTCGTCGGCGCCCGCCTCCAGGCCGGCGATGCGGTCGTCCTCCTCGCTCAGGGCGGTGAGCAGGATCACCGGCACGGTGAAGTCCCCGCCCTGGCGCAGGGTCCGGCACAGCGACAGTCCGCTGGGGCCGGGCATCATCACGTCCAGGACCGCGACGTCGATGCGCTCCGAGCCGAGCACCCTCAGCGCCTCGCTGCCGTCCCCGGCCATCCGGACCTCGAGTCCGTCGCGCTCCAGATAGCGCCGGACGACGTCGCGGACCACCGCGTCGTCGTCGGCGATCAGGACCCGGGCAGGCATGAAACCAAGCCTAGTAGCGGTGCTGTTCGACCTGCGGCTACGTCATGGTTTTGTTACTGCGAAACGGCTCACCCGTACCGCTCGCGTAGCGCCCGCCGGTCCAGCTTGCCGATCCCCAACCGGGGCAGCGCATCGACGATGTGCACCTCCCGCGGCGCAGCGGTGCGGTCCAGCGCCTCGGCGACCAGGTCCTTCAATTCGGCCAGGGAGGGTGGTGTCCCGAGGGGGTCGGCGACCACCGCGGCCACCACCCGCTGGCCCAGTAGCTCGTCGGCCACCCCGAATACCGCGCACTCGGCCACCCCGGGGTGCCGGCTCAGCACCGCCTCGACCGGCCCGGGCATCACCGTCAACCCGCCGCTGCTGATCGCGTCGTCCAGGCGTCCGAGAACCGTCAGCCGGCCTGAATCGTCCACCGAGCCCGCATCGTCGGTAAGGAACCACCCCGGGCGTGCGAACGGATCGGGAACCGGCGGGTTCCGGTATCCCCTGGCCAGGGTGGCGCCGCCGACCACGATTCGGCCCACCCGGCCGTCGCTGCCATCGGGTGCATCGATACCCACCCGCACCCCGGCCAACGGCACACCGTCGTAGACGCAGCCGCCGGCGGTCTCGCTGGAGCCGTAGGTCCGTACCACCGGGATGCCCGCAGCGGCTGCAGCGTCCAAAACCGGCTTCGGGGCCGGCCCGCCGCCGAGCAGTACCGCATCCAGGTCGGCCAGCGCCGCAGCCGCGGACGGATCGGCCAGTGCCTTGGCGAGCTGGTTGGCCACCAACGCGGTGTAACGGCGTCCGGAGCCCAAAGCGGCTACCGCATTAGGCAATTCGGCGGGGTTGAAGCCCTCGGAGAGATTCAGCTGGGTGGGAACCGTGCCGGCCAGCACGCTGCGCACCAGCACCTGCATACCGGCGATGTGGTGCGCCGGCAGGGCCAGCAGCCAGGTTCCCGGCCCGCCCAGCCGGTCGTGGGTGGCCGAGGCGCTGGCGATCAGTGCGGCCGGGGTCAGCATGGCGCCCTTCGGCTCGCCCGTACTGCCCGAGGTGGACAGCACCAGGGCTATGTCGTCCTCGATCGGCTCGCCGATCCGCAATGTCGCGACCAGCCGTTCACTTTGGCGGAAATCACCGGTGGGGATCGGCGCCAGCGGGGCATCGCGGCCGTCGAGGACACCCTCCAGCGCGGCAAGGATCGAGCGGGCGGACGGGCACGGCGGGATGGCCAGTGCCCGCAGGGTGGCTATTCGGTGTCCTCTCGGGGCGCACCCAGCGGCCAGCCGTTGGCGGCCAGCTTGGCGCGCACCCGTTCGACGTCGGCCGGGGCGGGCAACTGGTCCTTGATCCGCAGGATGGTCGCGCCGATGTCGATGTCGTCGGCGCCGGTGATGTGTTTGAGCTCGCGGGCGACCGACGCCACCTCATCGCTGCTCAGCCCGCCGGACAGCAGCGCCATGATGGGCAGGTAGTCATTGTCGGGGACCCCGTCGGGGTAGCCGGCGCGCAGCCACGACACGATGTTGCTGAGGAACCGGTTCACCCGTCTCACCTCCCAGCGGCGGGTGTCGGGGGCACCCGTCTTTTCCGATCGTAAGGCGTGTCCCGCTGAGACGGCGGCTGATTGGGCAGCGCCCGGCGGCGGTCAGCCGTGCAAACCGTGGGCATACCGATGGTGAACAACGCATGAACATCTCGGCACGGTCGGTGAACTCGCAGTTCAGCGGTCGACAGCCGGTGGTCAAAAACACTGCGTGGCCGCAGAATTCCCGCTGTGAGCGCAGAGATGATCATCCTGGTGCTGCTGATCGCCACGGCCCTGGCGTTCGACTTCACCAATGGCTTCCACGACACCGGGAATGCCATGGCCACCTCGATCGCCACCGGGGCGCTCAAACCGAAGGTGGCGGTGCTGCTAGCCGGGGTCCTCAACCTGATCGGCGCGTTCCTGTCGGTGGAGGTTGCGGTCACCGTCACTACCGCGGTGCTGAAGATCCAGGACACCAAGACCGGCTCTCTGCTGCCTGGTATCGACGCATCCACCGGTTTGACCATCATCTTCGCCGGCCTCATTGGTGGCATCCTGTGGAACCTGCTGACCTGGCTGTTCGGTATCCCGTCGAGTTCGTCGCACGCCTTGTTCGGCGGTCTGATCGGGGCGGCGCTGGCCGCGCTGGGCACCGGCGGGGTGAACTGGAGTGGGGTGACCGCCAAGGTCATCGTCCCGGCCTTCGCCGCCCCGGTGATCGCGGGTCTGGTCGCCGCCTGCGGCACCTGGCTGGTGTACCGGATCACCCGCAAGGTGCTGGCCCGCCGACGCGAGGAGGGCTTCCGGTGGGGTCAGATCGCCACGGCGTCGCTGGTCGCACTCGCCCACGGCACCAACGACGCGCAGAAGACCATGGGCGTGATCGCGCTGGCGCTGATCACCACCGGACATCTGACCGGTGACGTCAAGGAGGACGGGCTGCCGTTCTGGATCATCGCCAGTTGCGCCGTGGCGATCGCGCTGGGCACCTACCTGGGCGGCTGGCGGGTGATCCGGACCCTGGGCAAGGGCCTGGTCGAGATCGAGTCCCCGCAGGGCCTGGCCGCTGAGGCGTCCTCGGCCGCGATCATCTTGAGCTCGAGTGCCGCAGGCATGGCGCTGTCGACCACTCATGTGGCGACCGGGTCGATCATGGGCAGCGGCGTCGGCAAGCCGGGCGCGGAGGTGCGCTGGGCGGTGGCCGGCCGGATGGCGGTGGCGTGGCTGACGACGCTGCCGGCCGCCGCGCTGGTGGGGGCGCTGTCCTACTGGCTGTCGCACATCCTCAAAACCGTCAGCGGTTCGCAGTTGGTCGGAGACGGCGTGATCTTCGCGATCCTGGTCGGGCTGTCCTATTACATGTGGTGGCGCGCCCAGCAGCAGAAGGTCGACTCCAGCAACGTCAACGCCGACTGGGACGACTCGACCAATTCGGTGGTCCCGGCCGACGTTCGGGAAGCCGTCGAAAACTCCAGAGCCACGGCCAAGGTCGAGTCTGAGGCGGTGCTGTGATGCAGTACGGAGAGAGCATCCTGCGGGTGCTGGTGATCGGGCTCATCCTCGGGGCCGGCCTGCCGGCACTCTTCGCGGCCGGCATGCTGGCGTACTCGTTCGGGGCCGGCGGCGAGGAGGCCGACCACCTGATCCACAAGCCGAACCCGGCGCTGAAGCTGCTGGGAATCGTCCTGTTCCTGTTCGTAGCCCTGGTGATCCTCACCGGGGTCGCCTGGATCACCAAGTCGACGATCATGCATCACTTCGGGATCGACCTGTTCCCGTTCGCCAAGAAGTGAGGACCGGATGAGCGTCGCGGGCAAGTCCAGCTTTTTCGACAGTGTCCTGAACTGGGTACACCAGGGCTACCCGCACGGGGTTCCGCAGAAGGACTATTTCGCCCTGCTGGCCCTGCTGGTTCGGACCCTGGAGGAGGAAGAGGTCGTGCAGGCGGCCGCCACCATCCTCAAAGACGCCGACTTCGACACCCCGGTGACCGAGGACCAGATCCGCGATGCGATCCGGCAGGTCATCGAGAAGGAACCCAACCCCGAGGAGATCCACCAGGTCGCCGCGCGGTTGGCCTCGGTGGGCTGGCCGCTGGCTGCCGACCGCGATTAGTCCCCGCGGCTGTCCCGGCGCAGCGGGTGGTCGGCCGGTATCTGCACGAAGATCAGCATGACACCGTCGGGGTCGGCCACGTGCATCTCGTGCAGGCCCCAGAACTCTTGCCGGGCCTCGCGGGCGATGTTCACTCCCCGGCCGCGTAACTCCGACTCGGTGGCGTAGACGTCACGCACCTGGAGCCAGAGCGCACCCCCGGCTGCGGGCTCGCCGTGCCCGGCGAGCTCGATCAGTGACTGCCCGGCGTAGAACACCGTCCCGCCCGGGTACTCTCGGGCGATCGCCAGACCCAGTGAGTCTCGGTAGAACTTGAGTGACCGGCGGTAGTCGCTGGGCCGCAACAACATCCGGCTCGCGAGAATCTCCATTGTTCCCCTCAGTTAGGCTGCATACGCTGACGTTTCAGGATGCTGTTGAGCATCCCCGGGGCGACGGTGTCGATCGCCCGTGCGGTGACCCCGAAGCGGGGGGCGATGCGGACCGGGCGGTGCCGGGCGGCCTCGATCATCCACTGCCCGGCCTCCGCGGGGGTCAGCGCCGGCACTCCCCGGTAGGCCTCGGTGGGTGCGATCATCGGGGTCGCGACCAGCGGGTAGTACAGCGTGGTGGAGTGCACACCCTTGCGGGACCACTCGGTCTCGATGACGCGGCTGACCGTGCTGAGTGCCGCCTTGGACGCGTTGTAGACCCCGAACAGCGGCGAGGCCTCGCCCAGGACACCCCAGGTCGCGACGTTGATGATGTGGCCGTCACCGCGTTCGATCATGCCCGGCGCCAGTCCGCGGATCAGCCGCAGCGGCGAGTAGTAGTTGAGCGCCATGGTGCGTTCGACGTCATGCCAGCGGTCCAACGACTCGGCAAGCGGACGACGGATCGACCGCCCGGCGTTGTTGACCAGAATGTCCACCCCGCCGAATCGCTGCTCGACGGTGTCGGCCAGGGCGTCGACGGCGTCGAGGTCGGACAGGTCGCACGGCAGCGCCGTCGCGGTGCCTCCGGCGTCGGCTATCCGTGCTGCGAGTTCCTCGAGTAGCTCTGCCCGGCGGGCCACCACGATAACCTCGGCCTCGGCGGCCGCGAACTGCTCGGCACCGGCTTCCCCGATACCCGAGGACGCGCCGGTGATGAGAACACGCTTGCCGCGCAGAGGAATCCGGGTCCTTCTCGGGGGGCTGATCGGTGGGCGCAATCCGGCCAGTGTGATCGCTTCGGTCAGCCTTCGGCGGAGAGTCACAGCGGCTTCCTAGAAGTAGCGGGGGAAGGGGGTCCAGTCGGGGGAGCGTTTCTCCAAAAAGGCGTCACGGCCCTCGACCGCCTCGTCGGTCATGTACGCCAGGCGGGTCGCCTCCCCGGCGAACAGTTGCTGGCCCACCAGTCCGTCGTCGAGAAGGTTGAAGGCGAACTTCAGCATCCGTTGGGCCTGAGGCGATTTGCCGTTGATCTTCTCCGCCCACTGCAGGCCGACTGTTTCCAGATCCGCGTGGTCGACGACCCGGTTGACCGCTCCCATCGCATGCATCTGTTCGGCGGTGTAATCCTCGCCGAGGAAGAAGATCTCGCGGGCGAACTTCTGGCCCACCTGGCGCGCCAGATAGGCGCTGCCGTAGCCGCCGTCGAAGCTTCCGACATCGGCGTCGGTCTGCTTGAACCGGGCGTGCTCGCGGCTGGCCAGGGTCAGGTCGCACACGACATGCAGGCTGTGTCCGCCTCCGGCGGCCCAGCCGCTGACCAGGCAGATCACTGGTTTGGGCATGAAGCGGATGAGCCGCTGGACCTCCAGGATGTGCAGCCGCCCGGCGCGGGCCGCGTCGACGGTGTCAGCGGTATCGCCGCTGGCGTACTGGTAGCCGGTGCGACCGCGGATGCGCTGGTCTCCGCCGGAGCAGAACGCCCAGCCGCCGTCCTTGGGGGATGGGCCGTTTCCGGTCAGCAGCACCACCCCGACATCGGGGGACATCCGCGCGTGGTCCAGGGCGCGGTACAACTCGTCGACGGTGTGCGGCCGGAAGGCGTTGCGCACGTCAGGCCGGTTGAATGCCACCCGCACGGTCGGTTGCGGCGCGCCGCCGGCCATGTGGCGGTGGTAGGTGATGTCGGTGAGGTCCTGGAAGCCCTCCACCGGCTGCCACAGTTCGGGGTTGAACGGGTTCTGGCTCACGGTCTCGAAGGTACGCGGGTGGTTCACCCCGCCTCTTAGCGACTCCGGCTCGGATCTGAGCGACTCCTCGTCAGATCTGAGCGCCTCGGCTTCGCAGCGCAGCGACTCGACCCGCCTGACTATCCGGTAGGCGGTGCCGCTGGGGGTATGGCCGGGGGCGTAGAGGCCGCGGCCGCTGCGGTGCACGCGACCGCGGCTGATCTCCCAGCGGAGAGCATCGGAGACGGCCTTGGTCGGTCTGCCTTCGACGGTGAAATTCCAGTCCGCAAGCTGCGCGCACAGGTCTGAGACCGTCATTGGGCCCAGAACCTGCAGCAACCGGGTGAGTGCGTAGCGCAGGTCGGTGCCGCGCAGAATCCGTTGCACGCCGGGACCATTGCACAGCGTCCCCAACGGCCGCTCACGGTTGCTCACAGGTGCCGAAAGCCCGCGACAGGTGCTGACCGTCGCTGACTGTCGCGCACTGTCGCTGAGAGGCGGGACTTTCTCCACCTTCACCTGTGCGCGTGACCCTTCGCGCGGGCACTCCTTGCCCGTCGCGGCCAGTCGCGGCCAGTCGCTGACAGTCGCTGGAAGGCGGGAACTTTCATACCCCTATCCCGTGTCGGCGAATATCCCGTGTCGGCGAAGCGCCTCGACCAGACCGGCGGACCTTTCGGTGACCGGCAACGGCTCGACCAGCGCGAACCCGCACCCGAGCAGACGCGCCGCCCCGTCGTTCTCCTCGCTGTCGCCGACCATCAGCGTCCTGTCGGCATCGACGCCAAGTCGCGACAGCGCCGCCTCGAAGATCCGGGTGTCCGGCTTGGCGGCGCCGACCTCGAAGGACAGCACGTACTCGTCGGCCTCGGCGCCGGCCGGAACGAGAACCCGGCGAATGTCCCAGGCGATGTTCGACACCACGGCGGTGGCGACACCGTTGTCACGCAGAGTCTTCAGCACGGGAACGGTGTCGGGGTAGAGCTGCCATTCGGTCGGGTCGATACATCGTTCGTAGAGAGATGTGGCGTGCGCGTCGGGCAGTCCGGAGGAACTGAGCGCATGCAGATAGGCCTCCCGGTGCAGCGCGGGCTCAAGATCGCGGTAGGCCCAGGCGGGGTGGCTGACGCTGGCGGTCGGATGGGTCAGACGGTCAAGCACCTCCGCCTTGCGCTCAGCGTCCAAGCCCATCCCGTCGTACCAGGAGTCGTCAGCCTCCAGGCTGGCCAGCGTCCCGGAGAAGTCGAACAGCACTGCCTCAACCGACGGCACGAGGCGAGCCCTCCCAGAACCGTGCCCGTACCGCCTTCTTGTCCGGCTTGCCCAGCGCCGTCACGGGAACCGAGTCCACCACGATGACCTGCTTGGGCGTATGCACCGAGCCCTTGCGGTCTTTGACCGAGGCCTGGATCTCGGCGGTCACCGCCGCCACCGCGTCGGCATCGGCGGGGTGCTCGGGACGCAGGACGATCACCGCCGTGACCGCTTCGCCCCATTTTTCGTCGGGGGTGCCGATCACGCATACCTGAGCCACTGCCGGGTGTTCGGCGACGACATCCTCGACCTCGCGGGGGAACACGTTGAACCCGCCGGTGACGATCATGTCCTTGACCCGGTCGACGATGTAGTAGAAGCCGTCCTCGTCCTCCCGGGCCATATCGCCGGTGTGCAGCCAGCCGTCGCGGAAGGTCTCGGCGGTTACCTCCGGCAGATTCCAGTAGCCCCCGGACAACAGCGGTCCGGACACGCAGATCTCACCGACCTCGCCCAGGGGCACCGGCGCGCCGTCGGTGCCCAGCAGCGCAACCCGGGCGAACAGCGTCGGGCGCCCGCAGGAGGTCAGCCGCTCGGGCGTGTGGTCGGCCTTGGCCAGGTAGGTGATCGCCATCGGCGCCTCGGACTGCCCGTAGTACTGGGCGAAGATCGGCCCGAACCGATCGATGGCCTCGGCCAGCCGCACCGGGTTCATCGCCGAGGCCCCGTAGTACACCGTCTCCAGCGAGGACAGGTCGCGGGTGCGGGAGTCCGGATGGTCCATCAGCGCATAGATCATCGACGGCACCAGCATGGTCGCGGTGATCCGGCGCTCCTCGATGGTGGCCAGCACCTCGGCCGGGTCGAACCTGCCCAGCACGATCATCTCGCCGCCCTTGACGATGGTGGGGACGAAGAACGCCGCCCCGGCGTGCGAGAGCGGTGTGCACATCAGGAACCGCGGCCGCTGCGGCCACTCCCATTCGGCGAGTTGGATCGTCGTCATCGCGGTGATGTTGCCGACGGTGCCCATCACCCCCTTGGGCTTTCCGGTGGTGCCGCCGGTATAGGCCAGCCCGCCGATGTGGTCCGGTGGTAATTCTCTGGCCACCAGGGGTTGCGGCGAATACCGGGCGGCCTCGGCGATGAGGTCGTGACCCACGTCGGCGAGTTCTGCGGGAACCGGGCCGAAGGTGAGCACCTGACGCAGCGAGGGCACCTTCTCCAGCAGCCCGACCGCGCGCTCGGTGAACATCGGATTGGGGTCGATGATCAACGACGTCGCACCGGCGTCGGACAGTACGTAAGCGTGGTCGTCCAGCGATCCCAGCGGGTGCAGCGCGGTGCGCCGGTAGCCCTGGGTCTGTCCGGCGCCGATGACCATCAGCACTTCCGGGCGGTTCAGCGACAGCAGTCCGACCGTCGTGTCGCTGCCCGCGCCGAGCGCCTCGAAGGCCTGGATGTACTGGCTGATCCGCATCGCCAACTCGCCACCGGTGAGGGTGGTGTCGCCGAGGAACAGCACGGGTGAGTCACGGTGCCGTTTGAGCGCCCCGACAGTCAGATGGCCGGTGTGCAGCGGGTGGCGCAGCAGATCGGAGCTCATGGTGACACAGTAGATCGCTGATGGCCGCCGCAGAACCGCCCGAGGCACGCCTGCGGGCAGCGATCCTGAACCTGCTTGCCCAACGCGCACCGGGTGCCAGCATCTGTCCCTCGGAGGCCGCTCGAGCGGTCGGCGCGGACGACTGGCGTGAGCTTTTGCAGCCCGCCCGCGAGGCCGCCCGCGAGCTCGCCCGCAGCGGCGAGGTTCTCATCACCCAGCGCGGCGCCACCGTAGACCCCGACGGGCCGTGGCGGGGTCCGATCCGCATCCGGCGCCGATGAGCGCCGCCGGGTGGTCTCCGAGGCCGACGGCAGCCGGCTGAGCGCGATCCACGACCTGAGCCTGCATGGCGGTGGCACCGGCGGTCGCGATCGTCGTCGCCATGGTGCTGGTGCGCCCAAATCGCGGTGCGGGCCCGTCCTGACGTGGCACCCTGTCGGTCATGGCGACCCCTCCCGCACCTCGCTTCCTCGACGACCGGCTGGCCTACTGGGCGCAGACCAAACCGGACGAGGAGGCCATCTCCTATCTGGGCCGCAGCTTCACCTGGGCGCAGTTCGACAATCGGGTACGCAGGCTGGCCGGGGCGCTGGCCGACCGCGGCGTCGGCCGCGGCGACGTGGTGGCCTTCCTGGACAAGAACCACCCCGCCTGCGTCGAGACCACCATCGCCGCGGCATCGCTGGGAGCGGCCACCGCGATCATCAACTTCCGCCTGGCCGGGGACGAGGTCGACTATGTCCTCAACGACTCCGGCGCCAAGCTCCTCATCGTCGGCAAGGAGTTCGCCGGCGGCATCGAGAAGATCCGCGACCGGCTCACCCACGTGGGTCACGTCGTCTCGGTGACCCCCGAGGGCGGCGACGGCGACGAGTACGAGGCCATGCTTGCCGCGGCAACCCCACGCGGCCGCAGCTCCGACGTCAGCCCCGACGACGTGTGCGTGATCATGTATTCCTCGGGCACCACCGGAAACCCCAAGGGCATCAGGCTGACTCAGGCCAACCTGATCACACACACCCTCAACGGCAGCACATTCGAGTTCGAGCCCGACGACAAGAACCTGGTGGCGATGCCGCTGTTCCATGTCGGTGGCACCTCCTACATGCAGTTCGGCATCCACGCCGGGGTCGACAGCATCATGACCCGTGAGGTTGACGGCGCTTCGCTGGCCGGCGCCATGATCAACGGCGCCACCCGCACCTTCCTGGTGCCCGCAGTGCTCGGCAAGGTGATGGAGATGGGGCCCGACGCGGTCGCGCTGTTCAGCAAGCTGCGCACCTTCGTCTACGGCGCCTCCCCGATGCCCCCGGCGCTGCTGCGCCAGGCGCTGATCGACTTCCCCGACACCGAGTTCGTTCAGGTCTACGGGCTGACCGAGGTGTGCGGCGCGGTCACCCAACTGTCCCCGGAGGCCCACCGCGACGAGTCCCACCCGGAACGCCTGACCAGCGCCGGACAGGCCTTCGAGGGAGTCGAGGTCCGCGTCGTCAACCCCGACACCCTCGAGGAGGTCCCGGTCGGTCAGCCCGGCGAATTATGGTTCCGCACAGCGCAGCTGATGGAGGGCTACCACAACAAGCCCGATGCCACCGCTGAGGCCATCACCGCCGAGGGCTGGTTCCGCACCGGCGATATCGGCCGCGTCGACGAGGACGGTTTCGTCTTCGTCGAGGACCGGCTCAAGGACATGATCATCTCCGGAGGGGAGAACATCTACTCGGTGGAGGTCGAGCGCGTGCTCACCGACCATCCCGCCGTCGCCGACGCCGCGGTGTTCGGCATCCCCGACGAGAAGTGGGGTGAGTCGGTCAAGGCCGTCGTCGAACTGTCTCCGGGTAAGCAGACCACCCCCGAGGAACTGATCGCCTGGAGCCGGGAACGCCTGGCGCACTACAAGTGCCCGCGCAGCGTCGAGATCACCCCCGAGCTTCCGCGCAACCCGACGGGCAAGCTGCTCAAGAAGGACCTGCGAAAGCCCTATTGGGAGAAGAGCGACCGCGCGATCTGACCCGACGGTGATGCCCGTCGACGATGTTCTGGACCGCCTGCACGTCGTGGCCCTGCCGATGCGGGTGGCCTTCCGGGGCATCACCGTTCGCGAGGTCGCGCTGATCGAGGGCCCGGCCGGCTGGGGCGAGTTCGGGCCCTTCCTGGAATACCCTCCCCCGGAGGCCGCACACTGGCTGGCCGCCGGTCTGGAGGCCGCCTACCGCGGGTGGCCGGAGCCGCTGCGGGGGAGCATCCCGGTCAACGCCACCGTGCCGGCCGTCACCCCCGCCGAGGTGCCCGCCGTGCTGGCCCGCTTCCCGGGCGCGGACACCGCCAAGGTCAAGGTCGCCGAGCCCGGCCAGACGCTGGCCGACGACGTAGCCCGCGTGAGCGCTGTGCGCACCCTCGTGCCCCGGGTTCGGGTGGACGCCAACGGCGGCTGGACCGTCGAGGAGGCTGTCGCGGCGGCGCGGGCGCTGACCGCGGGCGGGCCACTGGAGTACCTCGAGCAGCCGTGCCGGACGGTCGACGAACTGGCCGAGGTGCGGCGCGGGTTACAACCATTGGGAGTGCCGGTGGCCGCCGACGAGAGCATCCGCAAAGCCGCCGACCCACTGGCCGTGGTCCGGGCCGGCGCCGCCGACGTCGCGGTGCTCAAGGTGGCTCCGCTGGGCGGGGTCAGCCCGATGCTGGACATCGCCGCGCAGATCGACGTCCCGGTGGTGGTCTCCAGTGCCCTGGACACCGCCGTCGGGATCGCGGCCGGCCTGGCCGCGGCCGCCGCGCTGCCCGACCTGAGGTACGCGTGCGGGCTGGGCACCGGCGGGCTGTTCGTCGACGACGTCGCGGAGATCCCGATGGTCGGCGGCGCGCTCCCAGTCGGCGCGGTCACTCCCGACTCCGCCCGGCTGGCCGCGCTGGCCGCCGCCCCCGACCGCCGGGACTGGTGGATCGACCGGGTCCGGGCGTGCTACCCCCTGCTAGCGTCGCCGCCGTGAACCTGGCCTACAACGACAGCGGCGAGGGCGACCCGGTGCTGTTCATCGCCGGCACCGGCGGGGCCGGGCGCACCTGGCACATCCACCAGGTGCCGGCCTTCCTGGCGGCCGGGTACCGCTGCATCACCTTCGACAACCGGGGGATCGGCGAGACCGGGAACGCCGAGGGATTCTCCACCGACCAGATGGTGGCCGACACCATCGACCTCATCGAGCGGGCCGTCGGTGGCCCCACCAGACTCGTGGCGATGTCGATGGGCGCCTTCATCGCCCAGGAGCTGATGCTGGTTCGCCCCGAGCTGGTCTCCCAGGCCGTGCTCATGGGCACGCGTGGCCGCCTGGACGACATCCGCACCGCGTTCCGCGCCGCCGATCTGGCGCTGGCCGAGTCCGGCGCGGAGCTACCGCCGGCCTACGCCGCCAAGGTCAGGGTGCTGGAGAACTTCTCACCGAAGACCATCAACTCCCCGGCGGCGCTCGAGTGGCTGGAGATGTTCACCGCCTTCCCGCTCCAGCGCACCCCGGGCTGGCGCGCCCAGCTGACGGTGGTGCCGGTCGGGAACCGGCTGCCCGCCTACGCCGCTATCCGCACCGAGGTACTGGTGATCGGCTTCGCCGATGACGTCATCACCCCGCCGGCGTTGGGGAAGGAGGTCGGCCAGGCGCTGCCCAACGGCCGCTACGTGCAGATCGCCAACGCCGGCCATCTGGGTTTCCTGGAGCGCCCCGATGTGGTCAACACCGCCATGCTGGACTTCTTCGCCGGCACCCTGATCTGAGTCGGCGGTCCGGCGGTTCACCGAATCTGACACCCTGTAGGGGTGAACCCCTCGACGGCTCAGGCCCGGGTGGTCGTCGACGAACTGATCCGCGGCGGCGTGCGCGACGTGGTGCTGTGCCCCGGCTCACGCAACGCCCCGCTGGCGTTCGCCCTCGCCGACGCCGACCGTGCCGGCCGGCTGCGCCTGCACGTGCGTATCGACGAGCGCACCGCCGGGTTCCTGGCCGTCGGGCTCGCTCTCGGCAGCGGACGGCCGGTACCGATCGCGATGACGTCGGGCACCGCGGTCGCCAATCTCGGCCCTGCCGTCGTGGAGGCCAACTACGCGCGGGTTCCGCTGATCGTGCTCTCGGCCAACCGGCCCTACGAGCTGCTGGGCACCGGTGCCAACCAGACCATGGAACAGCTCGGCTACTTCGGCACCCAGGTGCGCGCCGCGATCAGCCTCGGATTGGCGCCGGACACCGGCGGTGTTCGCGCGCCGGACACCGGCGGTGCCACGGAACGGCTCGGCGCGCTCAACGCACAGTGGCGTTCGGCAACCTGTCGGGTGCTGGCCGCGGCCACCGGCGCTCGCAGCGCCAACGCCGGGCCGGTGCAGTTCGACATCCCGCTGGCCGAACCCCTCGTGCCCGAACCGGACTCCGATCCGACAGATTTCCCGCCGGGCCGTCCGGGGGGCCGAGCCTGGACCGAAACCCCGCCGGTGACCTTCGACCAACCGCTGGACATCGACCTGAATGTCGACACCGTCGTGATCGCCGGCCACGGCGCCGGCCTACATCCCAACCTGGCGCACCTGCCGACCGTCGCCGAGCCGACCGCCCCGCACCCGGTCACGCCACTGCACCCACTGGCGCTGACCGTGCTCAAGCCGGCGCAGGTCATCATGCTGGGCCGGCCCACCCTGCACCGCCCGGTCTCCGCGCTGCTGGCCGACCCGGCCGTGCCGGTCTACGCGCTGACCACCGGCCCGCGCTGGCCGGACGTGTCGGGCAACTCCGCGGCCACCGGAACCCGGGCGCAGACCAGCGGGACGCCGGACCCGGACTGGCTGGGCCGCTGTGCCCGGGCCAACGCCCACGCCAATGCGGTGGTGCGTGCCCAACTGGCGGCTCACCCGCTGGCCACCGGCCTGCATGTGGCCGCGGCCTTGGCCGACGCGGTCCGGCCGGGCGACCAGGTGGTGCTCGGCGCTTCCAACCCGGTGCGTGACGCCGCCCTGGTCGGTCTGAACACCGACGGGATCGCGGTGCGGTCCAACCGCGGGGTGGCCGGTATCGACGGTACGGTCTCGACCGCCATCGGTGCGGCCCTGGCGCATTCCGGGCACACCGTTGCGCTTCTCGGTGACCTCACCTTCGTGCACGACGCCTCAGGACTGCTGGTCGGCCGCACCGAGCCGACCCCGGGCCGGCTGAGCATCGTGGTGTCCAACGACAACGGCGGCGGGATATTCGAACTGCTCGAGCAGGGTGACCCGCGGTTCGGCGACGTGTCCGCACGGATCTTCGGGACCCCGCATGACGTCGATGTCGGCGCGCTGTGCCGGGCGTACCACATCGAGTCAAGGCAGATCGAGGTCGGCGAGCTCCGCGGGGCGTTGGCCGAACCCCACGAGGGCATCCGGGTGCTGGAGGTCAAAGCCGACCGCTCGACGTTGCGGCAACTGCACGCGGCCATCAGGGCAGCCTTGTGATCCACCGGCTGCGCGCTGCGCTGCGCGCCGCCTTGCCCCGCCGCGATCCGAACCTCGTTGACACCGACCGGCGAAAGCTGCTGCGTTGGGCCAAGGTGGTGGCCTGGTTCCTGATGGCCGTGGTCGCCCTGCAGTCGGTGCTGCTGGTGGCCGGGGCGTGGCGCAACGATCGGCAGATCGAAGCCGATATGGGCACCGCCGAGGCCCGGGTGCTCTCCGCCGGCCCGCGCCGCTCCACCATCGAGTTCGTCACCGCCGAGGGGGTGACCTACCGGCCGGAACTCGGCGTGCTGTACCCGTCCGAACTCGCCGACGGGATGCGGATCTACGTGGAGTACGACCGTTCCGATCCCAACCTGGTGCGGGTCAAGGACCGCAATGCGCTGCTGGCGATCATCCCGGCCGGGTCGGTGGCGCTGGTCGGCGCCGCGCTCGGCGGGGCCGTGCTGGCGGGGCTGGTCCGGATGGAACGCCGGTTGCCGGAGGGGTCCCCGACCTGAGGTGAAAAGTCCTGCTTTGCTCCCGGCGGACCATGGTGCACAATAGGGGGGAGACACAAACGCAATGGCGCGCAACATGTTTCACTTATGTTAACGCTGTGTTTCCAGGGGTGTGAGATGAGCGATATGTCGTTGCGACAGGACCTGCAGGGCTTCGCCGTCGAGTTGCGCAAGCTGGCCTACACGATGCCCGCGGGCCATGAGGACCGGTTGATCCATCTCAGCGACCGGATGGCGCGGTGGGCCGTGCAAGTGGAGGCCGAACGGGCGGGGTAGCGTCGGCCTGGTGAGCCGCGCGTTCCTGGACAAGGACCCCCGCGACGTCGCCTCGATGTTCGACGGCGTGGCCCGCCGCTACGACGTCACCAACACGGTGCTGTCGCTGGGCCGCGACCGGTTCTGGCGGCGCGTGACGCGTGCGGCACTGGATCCCGGACCGGGGGAGCGGGTGCTCGACCTCGCGGCCGGCACCGCGGTGTCGACGGTGGAACTGGCCAAATCCGGGGCATGGTGCCTGGCAGCCGACTTCTCGGTGGGCATGTTGCACGCCGGGGCGAGCCGTGACGTGCCCAAGGTCGGCGCCGACGCCACCCGGCTGCCGTTCGGCGACGGGGTTTTCGACGCGGTGACGATCAGCTTCGGGCTGCGCAACGTCGTCGACCCGGTCGCGGGCCTGCGCGAGATGGCCCGGGTCACCAAACCCGGCGGCCGGCTCGCGGTGTGCGAGTTCTCCGCCCCCACCGTGCCGGTTCTGCGCACGGCCTACACGGAGTATCTGATGCGGGCGCTGCCGGCGGTGGCCCGGGCGGTGTCCAGTAACCCCGACGCCTACGTTTACCTCGCCGAGTCCATCCGGGCCTGGCCCGACCAGCGGACCCTGGCGTCCCGGATCGAGTCGGCGGGCTGGGAAGGGGTGCGCTGGCGCAACCTGACCGGGGGCATCGTTGCGCTGCACGTGGCCCGAAAACCCTTCAGCTGAAAGGCTTCCGGCGATCCGCGAGTCGGGAACCGGCTCCGGCGGCCCGCCAGGCCCGGGCCACCAAGTCGGCGTCCTCGTCGCTGACCAGATTGGCCATCACCCGAACCGCGATGCCCATCAAGCCGTTCGAGCGCATTGCCGCCGGCCCGGTCGCGGGCAGGAACCGGGGCAGGGTCAGCAGGAGGCCGAGCCTCCGGGCCACCGAGAAGCCACGGCCGTAGTGGGCGGCCAGCACCGCAGGCCAGGCCCGCTCCAGGTCGGTGGAGCCCAGCAGGCCGGCTGCCAGCCGACCGGTCTCCAGACCGTAGTCGATTCCTTCGCCGTTGAGCGGGTTCACGCAAGCCGCCGCGTCGCCGACGAGCATCCAGTTGGGGCCCGCCACACCCGAGACGGCGCCACCCATCGGCAGCAGCGCGGAGGCCACCGCCCGGGGCGGACCCTCAAAGCCCCATGACCGACGCTTGAGATCGGTGTAGTGGTTGATCAACGGTCGAAGCGCCACGTCGGCGGGCCGTTTCGCGGTGGCCAGCGCCCCCACCCCGATGTTGACCTCGCCGTTGCCCAGCGGGAAGACCCAGCCGTAGCCGGGCAGCACCTGGCCGTCGGCCGATCGCAGTTCCAGGTCCGAGGAGATCCACGGCTCGTCAGCGCGGCCGCTGGCCAGATACCCGCGGGCGGCCACCCCGTACACCGTCTCCTTGTGCCAGCGCCGTCCCAGTGCCCGTCCCAGCGGGGATCGCGCCCCATCGGCCACGATCAGCCAGCGGCACGACACCCGCCGGCCGTCGGCGAGCACCACCGCCGACACCCGGCCGGAAGTGTCGCGCTCGGCGTCGACGGCCTTGTGTCCCAGCAGCATGCCGGCCCCGGCGTCGGCGGCGGCGCTGCGGATCCGGTCGTCGAGTTCGGTGCGCGGCACCGCGCTGCTGTACGGCGGGAACGCCCGCCCCGGCCAGCGGACGGCCACGTCGGCGCCGAACCCGGCCATCTTCAGCCCGTGGTGGCGGATCCGGCCGTCCAGCCAGTCGCCGAGCCCCAGCCGCGCCATCTCGGCTACCGCCCGCGGGGTCAGGCCGTCCCCGCAGGCCTTGTCCCGGGGAAAGCGCGCGGCGTCGACCACCAGCACCTCCCGTCCGCTGCGGGCGGCCCACGCTGCGGCGGACGAGCCGGACGGGCCGGCGCCGACCACGACGACCTCTACTGAACTGGTGACCATTGCTACCAGTATGTTGGCAGGGTGCGGACACCGGCGAGCGTGGTAGCGGGAGTCGACTTCGGCGACCCGGACTTCGCCCAGACCGCGCGCGACGGCGTGGCCCGGGTGGAGGAACTGATCGCCACCGAACTGCGCGGCGGCGACGAACTGATGACCGAATCGGTGCTGCATCTTTTCGAGGCGGGTGGAAAACGGTTCCGTCCGCTGTTCACGGTGCTCTCGGCGCACTGCGGTCCGGAACCGGACGCCTGGCAGGTCACCGTGGCCGGCGCGGTCATCGAACTGGTGCACCTGGCCACGCTCTACCACGACGACGTGATGGACGAGGCGCAGATGCGCCGCGGTGCACCCTCGGCGAATGCCCGCTGGGGCAACAACATCGCGATCCTGGCCGGGGACTACCTGTTCGCCACCGCCTCAAGGCTGGTGTCTCAGCTCGGTCCGGATGCGGTGCGCGTCATCGCCGACACGTTCGCCCTGCTGGTGACCGGGCAGATGCGCGAGACCAAGGGGGTCACGCCCGACGCCGATGCGGTCGCCCATTACCTGCGGGTCGTCTCGGAGAAGACCGCGTGCCTGATCGCCGCGGCCGGCCGGTTCGGTGGCACCTTCTCCGGGGCCACCGACGGGCAGACCGAGCGGCTGGCGCGGATCGGCAGCATCGTCGGCACGGTGTTCCAGATCTCCGACGACATCATCGACATCGACAGTGACCCCGACGAGTCCGGCAAGCTGCCCGGAACCGACCTTCGCGAGGGTGTGCACACCCTGCCGGTGCTGTTCGCGCTGCAGGAGACCGGTCCGGACGCCGACCGGCTGCGTGAACTGCTGCGGGGACCGGTGACCGACGACGACGCGGTGGCCGAGGCGCTGACGCTGCTGCGCGCCTCCGGCGGCATCGCCGCGGCCAAGACCACCGTTCAGCAATATGCCGAGCAGGCCCGCATAGAACTCGATGGCCTTCCCGACGTGCCCGGACGCCGGGCCTTGGCTTCGCTGGTGGACTACACGGTTAACCGGCACGGTTGACCATTCCGGAACCCACCGGGCACGTCCGGGCGTTACTCTGCGGAAGGTTCAGCAGAAGGAGATTCGATGACCTGGCATCCGACCGCCAACCGGATGAAGACGTTCGTGCTGCTCGTCGGTATGTCGGCGCTGATCGTCTTCATCGGCTCGCTGTTCCAGAACCGCTCGGTGCTGTGGCTGTCGGTGCTGTTCGCCGTCGGCATGAACGTCTACGTGTACTTCAACAGCGACAAACTGGCGCTCAAGGCCATGCACGCCCAGCCGATCACCGAGGTGCAGGCCCCGCAGATCTACGCGATCGTCCGCGAGTTGGCCACCGCGGCCCACCAGCCCATGCCGCGGCTCTACATCAGCGACATCGCCAACCCCAATGCGTTCGCCACCGGGCGCAACCCCCGCAACGCCGCGGTGTGCTGCACCACCGGGATCCTCAATATCCTCGACGAGCGGGAACTGCGGGCCGTGCTCGCCCATGAGCTCTCCCACGTCTACAACCGCGACATACTGATCTCCTGCGTTGCCGGCGCGCTGGCCGCGGTGGTGACCGGCCTGGCCAATATGGCGATGTTCGCCGGGGCGTTCGGCGGCAATCGCGGCGGCAACGGGGTGAACCCGGTGGCGATGCTGCTGGTGGCCCTGCTGGGCCCGATCGCGGCCACGGTGATCAAAATGGCGGTGTCGCGGTCGCGCGAGTACCAGGCCGACGAGTCCGGTGCGGAACTGTCCGGTGACCCGCTGGCGCTGGCCTCGGCGCTGCGCAAGATCAGCGGCGGCGTGGAGCGGGCCCCGCTGCCGCCGGCCCCGCAACTGGCCGATCAGGCTCATCTGATGATCGCCAGCCCGTTCAGTTCGCGGGAACGCATCGGCAAGATGTTCGCCACGCACCCGCCGATCCAGGACCGGATCGCCCGGTTGGAGAAGATGGCCGGGGGTTAGCCCCGCATGGTCCGGCAGTAATCCGCCGACGACAGCTCCCCGCCTACTCGGCGTCGTCGCTGTCGCGGGCGTCGTTCGCCGGTTTGGTCGGCGGCTTGACCGCTGCCCCCGGGTTGAGGGCCTTGCCGACCGCTTCGCCGATCTTGTTGACGGCCGATCCGACAGCTTCGGCGACCTTGTCCAGGTTCTCCCGAATTGCCGGGGGCACCGGCTTGGGCCCCTTGCCCGGACTGCCGGCCGACCCGGGGCTGAAGTCCTCGGGGGGAGTGCTGACGGTCACGCGCGGCCGGACGGTGCTGGCGCTGATGTCGGGGGTGGTGACCTCCGGTGCGGGCGGACCGGGGTCGATCGCCCGGACTGGGGCCGGCGACGGCGGTTTGGCCGCCGGTGGCGGCGCGGCGACGACTGTCGGATCGACCTTCACGACGGCCACCGGCGGCGGGGCGGCGGGGGCCGCGGCAGCCGGCAGCGGTGACGGCGCCCCTGGGACCAGCGCTTCGACCACGCCCTGCACAGTGTCCTTGATCTTCTCGTAGGCGATCAGCGTCATGTCGTTGACCTGCTGAACCATCGCGACGGTCCCGTCGGGGAAGGTCACGGTGGTTGTGTTGGTGCGGGGATCGACTTTGCAGGTCACCGATCCGCTGCAATCCACTCTGCCCCGGGAATCGACGACGGGGACCGGCTTCAGCGCCTGCTTGACGGTCGGCGCGCTGACAAGCGGGCTGGCCGGATCGGCGGGTGCGGGCAGCACCACCACCTCGGGGGCCCCGGCTGCCGCGGTTGCGCCGGTGGGCACCTGGAAAGCCTCGCTAGCCGCGGTGGGTGACCCGGCGCTGCGGAGCAGTTCGGCGAGTTCGGCGGTGTCGGCGGATCCGTCGCCGATCGCCAGCACATCGGGCTGCAACTCCGCGGTCGTCGGGATCCCGAAGATGCTCAGCGGAGCGCCGAAGTTGGCGTTCACGAAGCCGTGCGGGGTTTGGCTGGTGGAGGCCAACGCCATGAGCGCACTGGCGGCGATGACGGCTGTGCCGCCTGCGCGCGCCAGATGCGTCAGCCGTTCGTCCACGTCAAGCCTTCCGCTGGGTTCTCAGGGTTTGCCAAGGGCTCCCTTAGTTTACGACTTTTTCGGGAAACCAGTGACAACCGGCGTGTTTGAAAAGGGTTCGGTACGGTTATGTGATGTTCCTGAAGTGGCCCGGATTAACTGTCGTGACCACTGTGATTTGTGTTGCGTCGCTGCCGGGCGTGTCGGCCGCCGATCCGCCCCCGCCGCCGCTGCCCGATGTCGTCGGGTTCACGCCGATCTCCCCCGTGGATTACACGGTGATGGACGGCAACTGGTACGCCTGGGCCGGCCCGGACGGGATCACCTGCGTGATAAACCGCCAGACCGTCGGCTACGGCTGCAGCGGGCCGCTTCCCGGAGCGCCCGACGGCGCGAACCTGGTCAGCGGCGGGCTGGCGGGCCCGCCGACGTTCGCCACCACTGACCGGCCGATCTTCGCCGCCGCCGGTGAGGTCAAGCCGTTGCCGGCCAACACCCGTCTGAGCTTCCGGGATATCAGCTGCGGGGCCGACGAGGCGGGGGCGGTCACCTGCGTCAATCTCCGCGACCAGGTCGGCTTCACCGTCGGCCCGGCCGGCACGTTCATTGATGCCGTCAACCCGCTAACCGCCCGGCCGGAGGGGGTCAACCCGTACCTGCCCGGGTTCCCGCCGGGCTGAAACCGCCCCGCCGCTCAGAACCGGGTGCCGTCGACCTCGTGGCCGGGTTTCTCGGCCATCAGCCCCCGGTAGGCCTGCTCCACCGTCGAGCCGTGATTGACCATCGCGTCGACCTCCCGGGCGATCGGCATGTGCAGACCGTATTTGTCGGCGAACTCCATCACCACACTGGCGGCCTTGACGCCCTCGGCCACCTGGTTCATTCCGGCGACGATCTCCTGGACGGTCTTTCCCGAACCCAACTCCTCGCCGACATGCCGGTTGCGGCTGCGTTTGGAGGTGCAGGTCACGATCAGGTCACCCATGCCGGCCAGACCGGAGAACGTGTCGCGCTGGCCGCCCATCGCCTCGCCGAGTTTGGACATCTCCCGCACCGCCCGGGTCATCACCATCGCCCGGGTGTTCTCGCCGATACCCAGTGAGTAGCCCATGCCCACGGCGATCGCGTAGACATTCTTCATCGCGCCGGCGATCTCCACGCCGATCACGTCATCGGTGGTGTAGGTGCGGAAGCGCTTGGTGCGGAACAGTCCGGCGAGGTTCCCGGCCAGGTTGCGGTCGGGCATCGCCAGCACCGCGGCGGCCGCGTACCCCTCGGCGACCTCCTTGGCGATGTTCGGCCCGGCCAGGATGCCGGCCGGGTGTCCGGGCAGCACCTCCTCGACGATCTGGCTCATCCGCATGTTGGTGCCCTGTTCCAGACCCTTGACCAGGCTGACCACCGGAACCCATGGGCGCAGTTCCTTGGCCAGTTCCACGAGCACGTTGCGGAAGCCGTGCGAGGGGACGCCCATCACGATGACGTCGGCGCTGTTCGCCGCCTCGGCGAAATCGTTTGTCGCGCGGAGTCCTTCGGGCAGCGCGACGTCGGCGCCCAGGTACTGGGAGTTGCGGTGGTTGTTGTTGATGTCGGCCGCGGTCTCCTCGGAGCGCACCCACTGCAGGGTCGGGCCGCGCCGAGCGCAGATGGAGGCGACGGTGGTTCCCCAGGATCCGCCGCCGAGAACGACGACCTTCGGGACACGGCTCTCAGCTGTCATGGCCACCAAGGTAAACCGGCGCGGCCGGACTCATCGTGACTTTCCCAAACCGGCAGGCCGACGGTCTAGCTGACCAGCTGGACCGGCTTGCGGGCGCGGCCGAACACCATGTCCTCGTCGATCTTGTCCAGGAAACGGTGGTCGATGGCGTCGGCGAGGAAGTCCTGCCGTACCACCCAGGGCCGTTTGGTGCCCGACTTCGGAAGCGCGTGCAGGCTGCGCTTCACGTAACCGGCCTGCAGGTCCCAGGTGGGCTTCTCGGCGATCGGCTCGCCGCCCAGGTGCGGGTAGGCGTGGGTGTAGCCGTGCGCGGCCATGTGGTCGACCAGCCGGGCGGCGGCACGGGCGGTCATATCGGCGCGCAACGTCCAGGAGGCGTTGGTGTAGCCGATGCACCAGAACAGGTTGGGCACGCCGTCGAGCATGTGTGCCTTGTAGGAGAACCGGTCCTGCGGCTTGATCTCGTTGCCGTCCAGGGTGATCCGCACCCCGCCGAGGGCCTGCAACTGCAGGCCGGTGGCGGTCACGATGATGTCGGCATCGATGTGGCGGCCTGAGGCGCAGGCGATCCCGGTTTCATCGACGTGATCGACGTGGTCGGTCACCACCTCGAGGGTGCCCTTGCTGATCTCTTCGAACACGTCGCCGTCGGCCACCAGGCACATCCGCTCGTCCCACGGCTTGTAGCGCGGCTTGAAGTCCACGTCGACCGGATAGCCGGCGGGCAGCATCGTGACGTTCTGGCGGCGGACGAATTTGCGAACCGCCTGCGGGAAACGGCGTGCGAATACCCACATCACCTTCTCGAAAATCAGCGCCATCGAGCGAATGACGGCGTAGGAGGCCCGATTCGGCATGACCTGGCGCAGCAGCTTGTAGAAGCGGTTCACCCGGGGCATGGAGAACAGGTAGCCCGGTGAGCGTTGCAGCATGGTGACGTGGCCGGCGCTGCGGGCCAACGCCGGCACCAGCGAGACCGCGGTGGCCCCCGAGCCGATGACCACGATCCGCTTGCCGGCGTAGTCGAGGTCCTCGGGCCAGCGCTGTGGGTGGATCACCGTGCCGCCGAAGCTCTCCATGCCCGGGAACTCCGGTGTGTAGGGCTCGTCGTAGTTGTAGTAGCCGGAGCCGAAGAAGACGAATCTGCAGCGGTAGCGGCGGGGCCGGCCGTCCTCGCTGACCTGCAGCGTCCAGGTGTCGGTCGCGGAGTCCCAATCCGCCGAGTTCACCCGGGTGCGGAAGCGGATGTGCGGGGTGATGCCGTGCTTGCGAGCGGTCTCGTCCATGTAGTCGCGGATCTGGTCGCCGTCGGCCACGTACTCCTGGCCGCGCCACGGCTCCCATGGCCAGCTGAGGGTGAAGATCGAGGAGTCCGAGCGCACCCCGGGATAGCGGAACAAATCCCAGGTGCCGCCGATGCGTTCGCGGCCCTCCAGGATCACGTAGCGGGTCCCCGGGTTGGTTTCGCCCAGATGGTGGGCCGCGCCGATGCCGGAGATGCCGGCGCCGATGATGACGACGTCATAGAACCCCGCGTCGGTGTCGGTGGGGGTGTCGGCGGTGGCCGGTGTGGTCGTCATCGCGGTCCTCCGGGATCGGTGTGCCTGCTCTGTTCAGAGTAGGCACTGACCGGCTGGCCCGGCCAGGTTCCACCCGCTCAGCGGTAGTTGACGAACTGCAGCGCCACCTCAAGGTCGGCCCCCTTGAGCATCGCGATGACCGACTGCAGGTCGTCGCGCTTCTTCGAACTCACCCGGATCTCCTCGCCCTGGATCTGGGTCTTGACGCCCTTGGGGCCGTCGTCGCGGATCAACTTGGTGATCTTCTTGGCGTTCTCGGAGCTGATGCCCTGTTTGAGGCTCCCGGTGACCCGGTAGGTCTTGCCGGAGGGCTGCGGGTCGCCGGCATCGAAGGCCTTCATCGAGATGTCGCGGCGGACCAGCTTTTCCTTGAAGACGTCGACCGCGGCCTTGGCTCGCTCCTCGGTGGAGGAGACGATCTCGATGACCTCGTCGCCCTTCCAGGCGATCGAGGTGTCGGTGCCGCGGAAGTCGAACCGGGTGGCCAGTTCCTTGGCCGCCTGGTTCAGGGCGTTGTCGACCTCCTGGCGGTCGACCTTGCTGACGATGTCGAAGCTTGAGTCAGCCATGGCTGAGATTCCTTCCGGTGATCGGCCGGTTTGTGTCCTGGGTACATCCTCGTTGTACCCTGCTAGACGCGTCGAGCCGGTACCGGTTCGATCCCCAGGCAGGTTGCCCGAGCGGCCAATGGGAGCGGACTGTAAATCCGTCGGCGAAAGCCTACACAGGTTCGAATCCTGTACCTGCCACGAGTATTCGCCCAGTTCAGCGGGTTGGGTACGGTGCTCTACGAGTTCCAGCGCGCTGGCAGTCCGCGGATCGTCTGCTGCGGATTCATCCAGAGCTTTGGCGACGGGGTTGGACTTGGCAGACGTCCAATATCGGTTCCACTCCTGGCAGGAAGGACTGCGGATCGGTCACGGTAGCCCAGGCGTTCTTGCGGCTGGGCTACCGGCCATTCCCTGGGCAGTCGAGGGCCTTATTCGCCTTATTCGCAGTAGTCGTTGCAGGGTGCCGGGGGCGAGGCCGGCTCCACCAGGGGGCTCAGTGGCGCGGGAGCCTGTCCATCGAGTGGATCACCAGGGTATTGCCCATATCGATGGCTTGCTCACCGTCGAGTGGTCGGTACCGTCGTTTGTAGAGCCACGAGGCTGGGGGATTTAAAGGCTGGGGGATTTAATGGGCACCATGCCTAGCCATGAAGGCGGGATTCCTGCGGCTGTGGCGGCCCCTCTGGCCGGTGTTGTTGACCAGGAGGAACCGGCGTCCGCCGGAAAAGTAGGGAGCATCTGTCGCTTCATTTGGGAGGGCCACCCCGAGTCGAGCGTTGAAGTACCTCCCAGGATCAGACACCGGCTGCGCAACGGCGATCCATTCCCCCTCGTCGTGGCAATTATTCCGGCCCACAACGAGCAGGACCAGATCTTGGGCAGCATTGCCTCGCTCCGCAGCCAGACCAGGCCACCCGATGAGATCATCGTGGTGGTCAACAACTGCACCGATGACACGGAGTACATTGCGTTCGCGGCCGGGGTCTCCGTCGTTGAATCCGTGTCCCCCGACGGTAAAGCGGGTGCGCTCAACGACCTCTTCGACTTGATCATGCCGATGCTGGCTGACGACGATCCTTTGCTGGTGATGGATGCCGACACCGTGCTCACCGAGCGGTTCGTCGAGGCTACCGTGACGACGTTGTTCGGCCCGTCGAAGAAGCAGATTGCCGGAGTCGGCGGGATATTCCTCGCCGATGATGCCCCATGGAACCTTGTACGGCAGTTGCAGGCCAACGAGTACGTGCGCTACCAACGCCGACTGTCCCGCCGGCGTGGCCGCGCACTGGTGCTCACCGGCACGGGCACCGTCTTCAAGGCCGGTTTCCTGCGTGAGGTGCGGCAGGCCCGACGCGACGGGCGGATGCCCGATCTCGCTGATACCGGTGGCGTCTACGACATCTCAGCGTTGACCGAGGACAACGAATTGACCATCTGCGCCAAGGAGATGGGCTACCGGGTGGTCTCACCGAAAGACTGCACGGTCAAGACCGCGATGATGCCGACACTGGCCAGCCTGTACCGACAACGACTGCGCTGGCAGCGTGGGGCATTGGAAAACCTCATCGCGCACGGACTGAATAGGCACACCGCCCCGTATGCGATCCGACAGGTACTGACCTACCTCGGTGTGCTTTTCCTGCCGTTCTACCTCTGGACCCTGGCGATCGCACTCATCGTCCAAAGCAGTCTGAACTTCTTCCAGCCGCTCTGGGTGGGTGTCGCGGTTCTGTACATCGCAGAGCAGACATTTTCGGTACGCAAGGGTGGGTGGCGAGCGGTACTGGTCTCGTTGGCTGTGCTGCCGGAGATATTCATGAACGTCTTCCTCCACGTCGTCTATGTCATCAGCGCTTACGGTGCGCTGTTCGCCACCGATGAACAGTGGGGGCGCATGCGCCACCTCGACCCCGTGAAGTTCGACAAGCGCGGAAAGCCGCTCCTTGACCCCGTGCCTCCAATCGGTTCTTCCCCGCATGGCACACACCCCGAACGCCGGAACCGGCGTGGGCGGGTGTTAGGGGTCGGCCTCGCGGTCCTCGGCATCCTGACCGGGGTTGTATTCGTTGCGCTGCCGCTGATCAGTCTTCCCGCAGCGTGGTTCGTGGTCGCCGGTTACGTCCTTACTGGTTCGCTTGCAACGGTCGGACGACTAGTGCCCGTGCGAACATCCTGACCAAGCCCACTTCGGCGAGAACCCGCTTGTGTGGCGGTGGGGTCACTTGCCGGACTCTTGCAGATCGTCGCGGCGGTCTCCCCGGAGCCGCCGAGGAGGCGGGCGACTGTACTGGTATTTTCGCTGTTAGTGGTTAGCGGCGGTCCCAACGAGTCCGAGGCACTCGCCGCAGGCGGGTATGCCCCCGACTTGTTGCGCGTGATTGGCGAGGCACTGCTCGATCCCCTGGCACTCCTGGGAGCCCTCCGGGATTCCGGCGGTGGGGTGATCGATTTTGTCTACCGCGACCTTAACCAGGCGACCTGTGACTACCTCGGGATGGCCCGCGAGGACTTGCTGGGTCGCGGGTTGCTGGAGATGTCGCCGGGCCTCGTCGAGGTTGGTCTGTTCGCCAGTTACGTGCGGTGTCTGGAGACCGGCGAGCCGGTGGTCAGGGATGACATCACCTATGACAACGAGATCCTCGCCGACAGCCGTCGCTACGACCTGAGAGCCACCCGCGCCACCCCAAGCACCATCGCTGTGACTTGGCGTGATGTCACTGACCGGTACAGGACTGCGCAGCTACTGTCCCAAGCTCGGGAATCACAGCGCCGAGCCGACCTGCGCTACCGCAGGCTGATGGACAGCGCGGGTGTTGCCATGGGCCTTCTCGCCCCCGACGGCCATTTCCAGGCCGCCAACCAGTCAATTTGTGACTTCTTCGGCTACGACGCCGACACGCTGCGGGTGAAGACTTGGCAGGAATTGACGGCCCCGGAACACCTGGAAGCCGATCTGCAGAATGTCCAGGAAGTGCTGGCAGGACGGATCGAGTCCTATCGGATGACCAAGCAGTACATCCATGCGGATGGCCACCCGATCTGGGGCGATCTGTCGGTGAGTTGCCTGCGCAGGCCCGGCGGCGAGTTGGAAAGTTTCGTCGTCCAGATCGTTGACATCACCGAAGATGTGAAAACGCGCCGGAAGCTGGCTGTTCGTGACAGGCAAAATCGCCTGCTCGCTCGACGTCTCCAGGTGCAGACCAAGCGTCTGACCGCTGAACTGCGCAGCGCCGCCGATTACGTGGCCTCGATCCTGCCCGGTGAAATGGAAGGCCCAGTGCGGGTGACCGCCCTCTATTTGCCTTCGCAGGAACTTGCCGGAGACATTTTCGACTACCGCTGGATCGACAGCGACCACTTGGTCGTCTACCTGATTGACGTCTCCGGGCACGGTGTCGGCCCGGCGTTGATGTCGGTGTCGGTGCACAACTTGATTCGTTCTGGCTCCTTGTCGATGGAGACGCTGCTGGCCCCCGAACAGGTGCTGACCGAACTGAACGGACTCTTCGACATGGATCACCACGACGACCATTACCTGACAATGTGGTACGGCGTCTATGAGATGTCCTCGCGCACGCTTCGCTACGCCAGCGCAGGCGCCCCGCCGGCCTTTGTCATCACCTCCGGTGCCACGAGCTCAGCCTGTGAGTTGTCCACCGCCGGCCAACCTCTCGGCATGTTCGACAACGCCGACTACACCGCGCACAGCCACCCCGTGCCGCCGGGCTGCCGCATGCTTCTCTTCAGCGACGGCGCCTACGAAGACGCCCGCCTCGAGGGCCACGAAATGTCCCTGGCGAACTTCAAAGACCTATTCACTCGGATGGCCGGATCATCCCTAGAGGACCTCGCCGAAACACTGCGCTCGCTAACGCCGTCCGGAACCTTCACCGACGACTGCACACTCCTCCGCCTGGAGTGCGACTAACCACCCCCGGGCAGGGTTGGAGTTGGGCGGCAGCGGGACGAGCCGTTTGTGCGGTGACACCAGCATCGCAGCGCGGCTATGGCACTGTGCGCTTGGGTGATAGTTTGCGCCGGTGCGAGACCTGATCATCGCGTTGCCGCTGTGGGCGATCATGCTGGTTCTGCTGGCAGTCTTCACCGCGGTGAGCTTTGCCGCTCGGGAGTTCGTCCGGCGGCGTTGCAGTGCGGACGACCGCGATGATCTAGCCGACCAGGCCAAGAATCTGATCACCGGCGTCGCGGCCACTTTCGGCTTCTTCATCGGTTTCGCCATCACGGTCACCTGGGGCGGGGTGTCGGCCGCGCAGACCGCTGTCGAGCAGCAGGCCGCGGCGGTGACCCAGATGTCGCGCGAACTGGGCAACATCTCCGACCGGGCTCAGTCGGCGGCCCTGACCGGCCAGCTGCGCAGCTATGCAGAAGTGGCCGCCACCGAGGACGACGACTTCCTGCGCAGCGGCCGGTCCAGCGAGTTGCCCTCCACCGCCCCCCTGGACCGTTTCGAGGATGCGCTGTACGCCTACGCCTATGGCCCGCAGGCTCCCGCCCGCGAGGTTCCCGGCCTGGTCGCCGCGGCGTCGGCGCTGGAAACCTCCGCCGCAGGGGTGTCCGCGGTGGCCAACCGCTCCCTGCCCGCCCCGTTGGGGGCGCTGCTGTTGTTCATCGGTGCGCTAGCGTCGATCGTCATGGGCATCACGACGGTGGCTTATCGCCGGCCGGTCTTGATCTCCGTCTGGTGTCTGATCCCGGCGGTGTCCATCACGGTGGTACTCGGATTGGCATTCCCGTTCGCTGTCCGGGGCGGGTTCCCGCTGGCCTCACTACAGGCCGTGCTGCCCGGGTTGGCGGGCTAGATGCGACGAGTGCTGATGCTGCTCGCGGCCGCCCTGGTCGCGCTGGTGGGGCTGACCGGAATGGCGCTGGCTGCACCGCCGCACGCCGCCGCGCAGGAGGAGCCCGCGAAGGTCGCCATCGGCGTGTACATCAACGACATCTACGACCTTGATCTCCCGTCCAACAGCTTCAACGCCGACATCTATGTGTGGCTGCGCTGGAGTGACCCCGACATCGACCCGTCGGCCAGCTTCGAGGTGATGAACCCCTTCGGCTTCGACGGCGTCGTGGTGGAGCGGCTCGCCGAGGAGCCCGAGGACATGCCCGACGGGTCGAAGTACATGGCCTTCCGCATCCGCGGCCTCTGGATCTCCAAGATGAACCTGCGCAAGTACCCCTTCGACGTGCAGAACCTGCTGTTGCAGTTCGAGGACGGCGCCGGTGACGCCAGCGAGATCCAGTTCGTCCCCGACACCATCCCGGTCGCCCTCGACGCCAACATCTCTCTGCCCGGCTTCGAGATCGGACAACCGATCCTGGTGGCGGCGAATTACGAATACCCGACGGACTTCGGGGACCTGGCGGCCGGGTCACCGGACTATTCGCGGGTGACCGTGACGATTCCAGTCGATCGTGAGGTGCTGCCACTGGCCATCAAGATCATGCTGCCGGTCACCATCATCATCCTGTTGACCGCGCTGATCTATGTGGTCCCGGCTCGACTGGAGGAGGCCCGGACCGGGATCGCGGTGACGGCGATGCTGACCCTGATGGCCCTGCAGTGGACGGTCACCTCCAACCTGCCCGAGGTCGGCTACCTGATGATGATCGACGTCGTCTACATCCTCTCGATGGTCTACGTCCTGATCGCGATGGTCTACACCGTGATCGGCAGCCGGCGCTCGGCGCACGAGCAGGCCCAGGAATCCCTGATGATTGTGGACCGCCGGGTCGGTGTGGCCTCGCTGGCCGTCTACGCCGCTGCGGTGGTGCTGACGGTCCTGCTGTACCTGCTCTAGCAGAGCCGGATGAACGAATTCGTCAAAACCAACCGCAGCGCACCCACAGATTTCTTCGCCTGCGAGGCAAAGGGTTTGGCCTGGCTGTCCGCAGCGACCGGTGGTGTGCCCTGTGTGCCGGTCCTGCGTTGGGACGACACCAGCCTGACCCTGCAGCGACTGGAATCAGTGCCGCCGACCGCGGCTGCGGCCCGGGAGTTCGGGAGCCGGCTGGCGGCCACCCACGACGCCGGTGCCGCCGGCTTCGGAGCGGCGCCGGAGGGCTGGTCGGGACCCGGATTCTTCGGCCCGCTGAGCAGTCCGCTGCCGATGAGCCTGACCGCCCACCACAGCTGGGGCCGCTTCTACGCGGTCGAGCGGCTGGCCCCGATGCTCGAACTCGCGCGCGACGGGCTGGACTCGAGGACATGCTCGCTGACCGAGACCGTGATCACCCGATGTCTGGCGGGGGAGTTCGACGACGAAGACCGGCCTTCGCGGCTGCACGGTGACCTCTGGGCCGGCAACGTCATGTGGACTCAAGACGGCGCCGTGCTCGTCGATCCCGCCGCCCACGGCGGGCATCGGGAGACCGATCTGGCCATGCTGGCGTTGTTCGGATGCCCGCACGGCGAGGAGGTCTTCGCCGGCTACCAGAGTATGCATGCGCTGCGGGCCGGCTGGCGGGATCGCGCAGCGCTGCATCAGCTCTATCCGCTGCTGGCGCATGTGGTGCTGTTCGGTGCCGGCTACGCGCGCCAGGTTGCGGTGGTCGCACAGGCGGCGGTGAACTGCCCCTGATCGGCCGGGCGATTGGCCCGAGGCCCGCTGGGGTACAACGGTGGGGAGCCAGCCCGACCCGCCTGAGGAGTTCCGTCATGCAATCCGTCGCAGGAATGAACGTCCTGGTCACCGGTGCCGCGATGGGCCTGGGCAAGTTGTTCGCGGCCCGCGCGGTCAGCGAGGGCGCAGCCGCGGTGGTGCTCTGGGACGCCAACGAGGCCGCGCTGGCGCAGACGGCCGCCGAGTTGCAGGCCCGCGGCGGCACCATCCACCACCAGGCCGTCGACGTCACCTCCGAGGACCGGGTGACTCAGGCCGCCGACCGGGTTCGCGACGAGATCGGAACGGTTCATGTCCTGTTCAACAATGCGGGCATCGTGCGCGGCAACGGCTACTTCTGGGAGAACAGCCCCAAGGATTTCACCGCGACCATGGAGGTCAACGCCATCGGGCTGATGGGGGTGGCGCGGGAGTTCCTGCCCGCGATGATCGAGTCCGGCAGGCCGTGCCGGCTGGTAAACATCGCCTCCTCGGCCGGGCTCAACGCCATTCCCCGGATGGCGGCCTACGCGGCCTCCAAATGGGCCGCGGTCGGGTTCTCCGACTCGGTACGCCTGGAGCTGGAGCAGGCCGGCCACGATCAGGTCAGGGTCACCACCGTGTGCCCCACCTACATCAACACCGGGATGTTCGACGGCGCCAAGGGAATCCTTTTCACCCCCATGCTCAAACAGGAGGACGTGGTCGAGGCAACCTGGAGCGCGATGCTGCAGGGACGGCCCTTCGTCGTCATGCCGTGGACCTCCAAGATGAACAGGGTGCTCACCGGGATCCTGCCGGTCCGGCTGCGTGACGTGTACCTCCGCCGGGTCGGCGTGTACAACTCGATGGACGAGTTCCGAGGGCACTGACTGCGCCGGTGGCGGGGGCGGGCGTCGGCGGCGAGTGTGTTTGGATCGGTGGCGTGGAGCGCCTCTTCAACACCGTCCTCGCACTCAAGGAACGCGGGCTCATGCCCGACGCGGTGCTACGCGCACTGGTCCGCCTGATGTGCGCCCAATGGGTCAAGACCTTCGAGTGCGGCGGCGACGTCGCCAAGCAGGCGTTCTACAAGGACAAGTACTTCCAGAAGCTGCGCTCCAGCGCGGGCGCCACCCATCAGGACGACGCCAACATCCAGCACTACGAGGTGCCCACCGGGTTCTTCCATCTCATGCTGGGGCCGCATCTGAAGTACTCCTGCTGCCTGTTCCCCGAGGCCGACACCTCCCTGGCCGACGCCGAGACCGCCATGTTGCACGCCTTCCTGGAGGAGCGGCTGCGGCTGAGCGAAATTGTGCGCCAACGTGGTTCGGTTCGTCTGCTCGACCTTGGCTGCGGGTGGGGATCACACGGCAGCTATGTTCTGGACAACTACGACAACGTCGAAGTCACCTTCCTGTCCAACAGCGCAACCCAGCAGGACTACATCCGCGCGCGCAACCAGCAACACCAGGGCCGCTTCGCCTGCGTCAAGGCCGACGCCAGCAGTTTCGACGACCCGGAGTTCGCCGCCGCGTTCGACGTCATCGTCTCCTGCGAAATGCTCGAGCACATGAAGAACTACGAGATGGTGCTGGCCAAGGTCAGCTCGTGGCTGCGGCCCGACGGCCGGATGATGGTGCAGATCCTGGGCAACCGCCGGTTCGCCTACGATTTCAAGACCACCGACTGGATGGGCAAGTACTTCTTCGCCGGCGGCACGATGCCCAGCCGCGACCTGCTCGAGAACTTTCTGCCCGCCGACCTTGCCCAGACCCGGGTCTGGGATGTCAACGGCGGCGAGTACACCAGGACGCTGGAAGCCTGGCTGGAGCGCCTCGATGCGGAGAAGGCGCGCTGCCTGGACGCCCTGGCCGGCGGGCCCGTCCCGGCGCCGGTGGCCCTGGAGCGCTGGCGGATGTTCCTGCTGTTCTGCTCGGAGGTCTTCGGCTACCGCGGCGGCACCGAATGGATGGTGTTCCACTACCTGTTCGAGAAGCAGCCAGCCTGAGTCGGCCGTGAGGGATCAGGCAGCCGTAACCCTGGCCCCGAGCTCCTCGATGACCCGGCCCAACTCCTCGACCATCCAGCATCCCGGCCGGCGCTGCCGGAACACCGCCAGCAGCGAGGTGTAGTACCAGAGGTGCTCGCGCGGATCCTGCACCGAGAACCGCTGCCACAGCGCGTCGCCGAGCGCACGGTGGTCGCGCAGCATCCCGCGGGCGTTATCCAGCTTGTCGGCCAGCGACACCAGCACCGCACTGTCGGTGGCTGTCGCCACATGCTCGATGTAGGACCGTTTGCGGTCCTTCCACGGCGGCTTGGGCGTTTCAAAGGTGTCGCTGCACTCGGCGACGATCGCGGCCGGCGCCTCCCCGAAGATGTCCCGGATCTCGGCGAGGGTGGCCTCGCCGCCGGCGTCCTCGGCGGCATCGTGCAACAGCGCGGCGATCGCCTCCGTTTCGTCCCCGCCGGCTTCGATCACCAGACCCGCGACGCTGAGCAGATGCCCCAGATAAGGGATGTCACCGCCCTTGCGCACCTGGGTTCGGTGCTTGTCGGCGGCAAAGGTCAGCGCGTGGGAGAAGCGTTCGCCCAGTTTCGGTGTGGTGGTGTTCTGGCTCATTGAGAACCCCCCTTTCGTCTCAACGGTAGCGGCACCTTCTGACACCGCGCTGCCACGAGTGCACCGCGCCGGCCATCGCGCTGTGATAGATCAACAGCGATGCCCCTGACGATTCCCGACCAGCCGCGGTTCGCCAACTACGCCGAGCGCACGGTGTTCACAGCGTTGGTCGATCAGCTCGGTGAGTCCGACGTGATTGTGGTCGGCCAGCGGGTCACCGACCACGCCAAGGATCACGAGATCGACTTCGTCGTGGCGCTGCGGGGGGCCGGCATCGTCTGTCTGGAGGTCAAAGGGGGCGAGGTGTGGCATGACGGCTCCGCCTGGCGGCAGCGCCGCCGCCGCGACGGCAGCATCCGGGCCATCCATCCGGTACGCCAGGTCCGTCAGGCCAGATATGCGCTGCGCGACTTCGTCGAGAAGGATCCGCGCTGGACCCAGGAGCGTCCCCGGTGGAATCACGCGGTGGTGTTCCCCAACAGCGCGGTGGGGCAGGACTTCGCACTGACGGACTGCCCACGCTGGATGGTGATCGACCGTGACGACCTGGGCGGCATCGGCGAAAAGCTCCGCGGTATCGCCACCACCCAGAAGACCCACCTCCCGCTGCTGACCGACGCTGCCGTCGAGCAGTTGCTCACCGCGCTGTCCGGCCGGGGACTGCCCCAGCGGGACGTCGTCGCCCGCGCTCTGGAGAACGAGGAGGCCGCCGACACGCTCACCGAGCAGCAGGCCGTGATCCTCTCGGCGACCCGGTTGCTGCCGCGGGTGGAGGTGCGCGGCGGAGCCGGCAGCGGCAAGACGTTCATGGCCATGGAGCAGGCCCGCCGACTGGCCGCCGGCGGGCAGCGGGTGGCGCTGATCTGCTACTCCCACGGACTGGCGTCCTACCTCAAGCGCATCACGGCCGGCTGGAATCGGCGACAGCGGCCCGACTACGTGGGGGAGTACCACAGCCTCGGCATGGACTGGGGCGCCCCGAAGGGGCCCGGCGAGTCCGAGCGCACCAGCGAGGCCAGCCAGTTCTTCGAGCACGACCTCCCCGAGATCATGCGGGGGCTGGCCGAGGAGCTTCCCGACGGTCACCGGTTCGACGCCATCGTCATCGACGAGGCCCAGGACTTCGCCGACAGTTGGTGGGAGCCGCTGCTGGCCGCGCTGCGCGATCCCGAGGCCGGCGGGCTGTATGTGTTCACCGACGAGGGCCAGCGGGTCTTCGACCGCCAGGGCACCCCGCCGGTGCCGCTGGTTCCGCTGGTTCTGGATCAGAACATCCGCAACACCCGCCAGATCGCCACCGCCTTCTCATCGCTGGTCGACCACCCGATGCGCTTCCTAGGCGGAGACGGCCCGGAGGTTCGGTTCGTGGAATGCGAGGCCGACGAGGCACTGGACGTCGGCGACGACCAGGTCGAGGCGCTGCTCGAGGAGGGTTGGCGGCCCGCCGACGTCGCATTGCTGACCACCGGCAGCCGCCACCCCGAGCAGCGTGCCCGCCAGGCCCAGGGCACCGCCTCCTACTGGGACAGCTTCTGGGACGCAGAGCAGGTGTTCTACGGCCACGTGCTGGGCTTCAAGGGCTTGGAGCGCCCGGCCGTCGTGCTGGTGGTCAACGACCGTTACGCCCTGGAAAGGGCCCGGGAACGGCTCTATGTCGGGCTGTCCCGGGCCCGCGACCAGCTGGTGGTGTGCGGGGACCCGGCGTTCATCGCCGAATACGGCGGACCTGACGTGGCCCGGCGGCTGGGGATCGCGCAGACGACTCGGGAAAGCCCCTGACGTCCGACCCTGACTTCAGGCCGTGACAGCACCGAATGTCACAGGGCGGCGCTACCGTCCCGGGCGATGGGGCATGGCATGAATCGACCACTGATCACGAGCATCTCGCTGCAGGTGCATACGACGCTGACCGACCCCGGACTCACCGCCGCCCAGCGGGACAGGATCGCCGCACTGGTCCGCCAGCTGGCCGACAGCTTCAAACGGATGGATCCCGCGTTCAGCTACGAGTGGTTCTACGGCGCCTGCGGTTTGGACCATTGGGGCGACCTGATCGGGCCCGACCGGGCTGGGGTTCGCTGACCTTCGGCGCCCGATACGGCGCGACCTCGCCCACCAGCTGGAGCACCTCGGCGGAGGTGGCGGTCACCTGCCGGGGGTCGGCCCGGATGCCTGCCTTGCGCAGCAGGGACTGGGTATCGCGGCGCTGTTCGGGCAGCACCACCGTGACCACGTCGCCGGCCCGCCCGGCCCTCGCCGTACGCCCCGAGCGGTGCAGGTAGGCCTTGTGCTCGGCGGGCGGGTCACAGTGCACCACCAGTTCGACGTCATCGACGTGCACCCCGCGCGCGGCGATGTCGGTGGCCACCAGCACCCGCGCGGTGCCGGCGGTGAACGCCGCCAGGTTGCGGTCGCGGGCCGGCTGGGACAGGTTGCCGTGCAGGTCGACCGAGGGGATGCCCGCGCCGGTCAGCTGCTTGGCGAGTTTGCGCGCCTGATGTTTGGTACGCAGGAACAGGATTCGCCGGCCGGTGCCCGACGCCAATGTGTGCACCAGCTGCTTCTTGGCCTCGGTGCCCTCGACGTGGAACACGTGATGGGTCATCGCCGCGACGGGGGAGTTGTGGTTGTCGACGCTGTGGGTCACCTCATCGCGCAGAAACCGGTTGACGAGTTTGTCCACCCCGTTGTCCAACGTCGCCGAGAACAGCAGCCGCTGCCCGCCGGAGGGGGTCGCGGCCAGGATGCGTGTCACCCCCGGCAGGAAGCCCAGGTCGGCCATGTGGTCGGCCTCGTCGATCACGGTCACCTCGACGGTGTCGAGGCTGATGAGCTTCTGGCGCATCAGGTCCTCCAGCCGGCCGGGGCAGGCGACGACGATGTCGACGCCCGACCTCAGTGCCGACTCCTGCCGGCTCTGCGGCACCCCGCCGAATATCGTGGTGACCTTCAGGCCGTAGGCGGCCGCCAGGGGCCGCAG
This sequence comes from uncultured Mycobacterium sp., assembly GCA_964447215.1. Lineage (GTDB taxonomy): Bacteria > Actinomycetota > Actinomycetes > Mycobacteriales > Mycobacteriaceae > Mycobacterium. Next base: position 11,614 of record CAYURT010000001.1, on the reverse strand, counting down.
GGTCGCGGTGATCTGGGTGGCCAATTCGCGGGTCGGGGCCAGCACCAGGCCGGCCGGCCGGGACGGTGCCCGCCGGTGCTCGGCGAGCCGGGCCACCAGCGGGATGCAGAACGCCAGCGTCTTGCCGCTGCCGGTCTTGCCCCGGCCCAGCACGTCGCGGCCGGCCAGGGTGTCGGCCAGGGTGTGGGCCTGGATCGGGAAGGGATGGGTCAGGCCGTCGGCGGCCAGCGCCGCGACCAGCGGTGCGGGCACGCCGAGGTCGGCGAACGTCTGTTGGGTGTTCATTGCTGCCTTTCAGGCATCGGGTGCGCGCCGGTGTCCGCCGGGCGCAGAAGTGGCGAGATTGCCGGGGGGCAATATCGGATCGCCGCGAGACATGGTGTGCCAGGGGCACTGATCAATCGGACTCGGCGCGCGGCCCCGAATCTTGTGGGGCGGTGCCGGTGGAGTAATCGCGTTCCACGACGTGTCAGCGTTTCCGTTCGGAGGCCGACGTTGTAAGCATCGTAGCAGGCCGGGCCGGCAGCCCCGGCGGTGTTGCCGAGGCGGTCGGTAAGGCGGCTATGATCGTCGGGTCGACGACGACTGATGACTTGTTCGGAACGCTGTCCTGGAGTGAATTCGGTGCGTATCACCCCCCGTGCCCGCACGGCTAGCCTTGCCGTGGTGGTTTTGCTGGCAGGTGTCCTGGCCAGCGACGTCGCTGGCATCCCGGGTTGCGCCGGAGGCTGTAAAACGCCCACCGCGACGGCGGCCGCGCCGCCGGCGCCGCCCCAGCCCAAGCCCCCGGTCCTGGGGATTTCGCCGATGGATGATGCCGTCGGCGTCAGCCCGCTGGCCACCCCGACCGCCGAGGTGTTCGGTGGCCGGATCACCGGGGTCTCTCTGGTCGACGACTGGGGCTACGCCGTTGAGGGCGAAGTCTCCGCGGACGGCACCACCTGGGCGCCCACCGAACGCCTCAACTTCGCCCGGAACTACACGATGACCGTCAGCGGCAAGAGTCGCAGCGGGATTCCGCTGACCCGCACGACCTACTTCTCCACCCTGGTGCCCAACAACTACATCCACCCCTACCTGGAGCGGCCCGGCGGTTTCGCGTTGAACCCCGACGAGCGCTACGGGGTGGGGACGGTGGTGATCGCCCGCTTCGACGAGCCGGTGCAGAACAAGGCACTGGCCGAGCGCAATCTGGTCGTCAAGACCGACCCGCCGGTGCAGGGTTCCTGGTACTGGATCGACGACTACTCCGCGCACTGGCGGCCGAAGAACTACTACACGCCGGGAACCCGGGTCACGGTGAAAGCCAACATCTTCGGGCTGGAGCTCGGTGAGGGTCTCTACGGCCAGGACGACGCCGAGGCCAGCTTCACCATCGGCGAGTCGCGGATGGCCGTCGCCAACGACATCACCAAGCAGGTCAGCCTTTTCGAGAACGGCAAACTGGTCCGCACCATGCCGACCTCGATGGGTAAGGGCGGCTACTCGACCTTCGGAGACAAGACCTTCCACTGGTGGACCCCCACCGGGGTGTACACCGTGATCGACAAGGGCGAGCTCGTCACCATGGACTCGGCCACCTACGGGGTTCCGGCCGGCACCGCCGAGAGCTACAAGCGCAAGATCGGCTACGCCACCCGCATCAGCCTCGACGGCATCTATCTGCACCAACTCGACGACACCGTGTGGGCGCAGGGCAACACCAACGTCTCCCACGGCTGTCTGAACCTCAGCGGCGACAACGCGAGGTGGTACTTCGACTTCGTCCAGCCGGGCGACCCGGTCGACGTTCGTTTCACCGGCGGCCCCAAGCTTGAGCACAGCCACAACGGCGACTGGTCGCTGTCATGGGAGCAGTGGAGCAAGGGCAGCGCGCTGAACGAGGGCGGCCCGGCGCCGCTGGCGGCATCGCCGGATCCCGGTCAGCCCCAGGTTGCGCCCGGCCCCTAGCGGCCCACGCCGCCACCTCCGGAGCGGAACGTTCTTCTGCCGGCACCGGCTTCCGTGCCGGCCAACCGCGGAGTGTCACACCGGCGCTGCCGTCGGCGAGGTTCGGGGTGAGGCTGCGCGGAGCAGCTATCACCGGCGATAGCCGTTGCGGCGCGCGCTCACCCCGCCCAGGCCCGGAGCCCGTCGCGGATCGCCGCCGTGGCGGCAGTGTCGTCGCGGTTGTAGGACAGCAGCCACCGCTTCGCCGCCACCACCGCCTCCGGGTCGACGTCCGCGTGCACGGTGTCCAGGTACAGCCGGGAGGTGTCCCCGCCAGGGTCGGCGACCTGCCAGCGGAACCCGAAGATCGGCGCGATGACCTTGAGCTTGGATCCGCGCAGTGAGAAGAAGTTCGCCAGGAACACCTTTTCCAGGTCGGTGAACACTTCGGCGATCAGATCGTTGACCTCGCCGGCCCCCATGATCCGGCGCAAGCCCGAAGCCTCGGGGTGTGACCAGTGGTACACCCGTACGGTTTCTCCCCGGGCGGCCGCGTCGGCGCGCACGTCGTGAAGCCAGTCGATGAACCGGCCGGCCAATTCCCGTTCCCCCTCGGCGTCCAGCGGCCGCCATTCGGTGAAGTCATCGAGATACCGGGCAGTGGATTCATCCGCGCCGGAACGAATCCGGACACCCCACATGTACACCCGGTTGTCACGGTCCTGCTCGATGTCCAGATCGATCTCGACGTCGGCGACCGGCAGTTCCAGCGGGTCGTCGGCGGTGCGGGTGATCTCGATGCCCTCGCAGATCATCTGGGCCCGGCGCACCGCGGCGGCGAGTCTGGCCCGGACGCGGCCGCTGTCGCCCACCTCGGGCAGGTAGTCGGCGAGGAAGTCCGGGTCTTCGGGGTCGACCGCGGAAAGGGCGGTGGTGGTGGTGACGCCCATCGCACGCAGAGCCATCCATTCGCGCAAGCCCAGCCGGCCGATGGTGATCTGGGTTGATGGTTCCTCCGGACCCATCCGGTCCGCGCAATACTGACCGTAGGGGCAGGAGCCGCACTCCTCCTGGCCGATCGGGTCCACCAGCGCCGGTGGGTCGTCATCGGCGCCGACGATCATCCGGGCGTTGGCGGCCACCCGTAACCGGAAGCCGTGCTCATGGTCATAGCGCTGCAGCAGCGATCGCTTCGCGGTGCCCCGGCTGCGAGAGAACGTCGTGATCACCGGTTCGTCGAGGTTGTGCCACACCAGTACCGGGTGCGGTGGGCCGTCCTCGTCGATCGGCAGCACTGTGGTGCCCAGGACGGCTCCGCTCAGTTCGCCACCGTGGCGGCCGCAGGCCTGCAGCATCCGGGTGTAGTGCGCCAACTGGATGCCGTCGTCGAAGCGGTACTCGCCGGCCGCCGACCAACCGGTCACGGTGCGGCGTTCGACCGGGGAGTCCAGGGGTGAGACGACGGCGGTGGTCCTTGTCGTCGCATGCAAGGGGGTGTGATGCTTGACGTCGCCAGGGAGGTAGCCGTCGCCGACCCGAATCAGGATGTCCGGCCGCCCTTTCCGGCCGCCGTCGGCGTCGTCGGGAAGCCATCCGCCCAGCACCAAAGGTGCTGCGGCATCCATCGCCGCCAGCGTCGCGGCGATTGCGCCGGGCCCCGGATCGATGAGGATCGCGCCTGGATGCAGCGCCAGCAACAAGGCGAACATCTCCGCCTCGAACCGCACGCCGGCGTCGAGGCGTTGCTGCTCCGGCCGGGAGGGCTGCCAGACCAGCGTGGGCACCAGCGGGCTGTGGTCATTGTGCACCCGTACCGGGCAGCGCTTGGCGTCATACCCGCCGAGCAGAATGGGCCTCCCGGCCTGGCTCACGTCGTCCATTGTTCCCCGGCGTTCGGCGTTCGCGCTGCGAGTTCGCTCCGCGGATGGAAGGATTCACGAATCGTTGCCGGAGGTGCCCGTGGACTACATCCAGGAAAAGCTGATCGACCCGGTCAACACCGCGCTGTACACCTACATCTTGGTGTATCTGCTCGCCGGCGTCGGCATCTATTTCACAATTCGAACCCGGTTCATCCAGTTCCGCTACTTCCGCCGGATGGTCGGGCAACTGTTCCACTCCCGTACCCACGACGCCGGAATCTCGCCGTTCCAGGCCTTCTGTGTCGGACTGGCCTCCCGGGTGGGCACCGGAAACATCGCCGGCGTGGCGATCGCGCTGACGGTCGGCGGGCCCGGTGCCATCTTCTGGATGTGGGTGATCGCCCTCATCGGTATGGCCACCGCACTGATCGAGTCCACCCTGGGCCAGATCTTCAAAGTCCGCGCCGGTGACGGCACCTTCCGCGGTGGCCCGGCGTATTACATCCAGCGGGGCCTGGGCTCCCGGGCCGGTGGGGTGGTCTTCGCGCTGCTGCTGATCTTCGCGTTCGGGTTCGCCTTCAACATGGTGCAGGCCAACGCCATCTCCGACGTGCTCAACGCTTCCTACGAGGTGGAGGTGCAGTACACCACCATCGGCCTGGTCCTGCTTGCCGCGCCGGTGCTCTTCGGCGGGGTACGCCGGGTGGCACGGGTCGCCGAAGTGGTGCTGCCGATCATGGCGCTCACCTACGTGGCACTGGCGCTGGTCATCATCGCCCTGCACATCAACTACCTGCCCGAGGTGCTCATCCAGATCGTTGGCGGCGCCTTCGGTCTGACCGAGATGGCCGGCGGATTCACTGGCGGTATCGCCGCCGCCATGCTCAACGGGGTCAAGCGCGGGCTGTTCTCGAACGAGGCCGGGATGGGCAGTGTGCCCAACGTCGCCGCCACCGCCACGGTGTCCCATCCGGTCAAGCAGGGCATGGTCCAGTCGATCGCCGTCTTCGTCGACACGCTGCTGATCTGCACGGCGACAGCCTTCATCATCCTGGTGTCCGGGCCGGAGATCTATGACCCCTCCCAGCCGACCAGGATGGCCGGCGCTTCGCTGACCGCGGCTGCGGTGGCCAGCGGACTGGGATCGTGGACCACCTGGCTGATGACGGTGCTGGTGTTCGTCTTCGCGTTCTCATCGGTGCTGGGCAACTACGTGTACGCCGAGGTCAACCTGTTCTACCTGGGCGTGCGTAACGGCGTCATCACCGGATTCCGGATCGCGGTGCTGGCGGCCATCGCCATCGGCGGGCTCGCGACCCTCTCCGCGGTCTGGGATCTCGCCGATGTGGCGATGGGCTTCATGGCGATCGTCAACCTCACCGCGATCGTGCTGCTGGGACGCTGGGCGATGGCCGCGCTGCGCGACTACCAGCGCCAGGCGGCCGCCGGTAAGGACCCGGTTTTCGTCGCCGACGAGGCAGGCCTGCCCGGCACCCTCGACGGGGACATCTGGACCAAGCCGCGCTCGGCACAGAGCACGCTGACTGCTTAGATGAACGGGTGGACTTCCTGCGCACTCCCGACGACCGGTTCGCCGATCTGGAGGGCTATCCGTTCGCCGCGCACTACGTCGACGTCACCGCCGCCGGTGTCCCGCCGCTGCGGATGCACTACCTCGACGAGGGCCCCCGTGACGGATCCCCGGTGCTGCTCCTGCACGGCGAGCCGACCTGGAGTTACCTGTACCGCACCATGATCGGGCCGCTGGCCGCGGCCGGGCACCGGGTGATCGCCCCGGACCTGATCGGGTTCGGTCGGTCGGACAAGCCCACCGACATCGCTGACTACACCTACCAGCGGCACGTGGACTGGATGGCATCGTTCCTGGATCTGCTGGATCTGCGCGACATCACCGCGGTGGTGCAGGACTGGGGGTCGCTGATCGGGCTGCGGATCGCCGCCGAGCACCCCGACCGGTTCGGCAAGCTGTTCATCGCCAACGGCTTCCTGCCCATCGCCGACCGGCCCGTCCCGTCAGCGTTCAAGCTGTGGCGGGCCTTCGCCCGCTACACCCCGGTGCTGTCGGCCGGCTGGCTGGTCGACCGGGCGACTGTCAATCCGGTGCCCAAGGCGGTCCGGCGAGGCTACGACGCCCCCTTCCCGGAAAAGCGCTACCAGGCCGGGGCGCGGGCCTTTCCGCAACTGGTGCCCACCACGCCCATCGACCCGGCGATCCCGGCCAACCGCGCCGCCTGGGAGGTGCTGGGCAGTTGGGACAAGCCGGTGCTGTGCGTGTTCGGTGCCGCCGACCGGATCCTCGGCGCGGCGGACAAGCCGCTGATCGCCCACATCCCCGGTGCCCGGGACCAGCCGCACGCCCGTATCCGTGCTGGGCACTTCATCCAGGAGGACGCCGGACCGGAACTGGCCCGCAGGCTGCTGGACTGGGAAGCGGGTCTGGCGGGCCGGACCGCGGGCCTAGGCTGAAGTCATGATCGACTTCCACCTGGATCCCGCCACCGCCATCCTGACCGTGCGCCCGCAGGCCAAGCTCGACACCGAGGACTTCACCGAACTGGCCGCGGCCGTCGACCCGCAGATCGACCAGCACGGCGACCTGGCCGGGCTGATCCTGGAGGCGGCGCACTTCCCGGGCTGGGACAGCGTCGGCTCGATGCTGACCCACCTGAAGTTCGTCCGAGACCACCAGAAACACGTCAAGAAGGTCGCGGTGGTCACCGACTCCCACCTCGGCGACCTCGCCGAGCACATCGGGGGGCACTTCGTCTCCGCCGAGATCCGGCACTTCCCGGCCGGGCAGGCCGACCAGGCGCGGGCCTGGATCACCGGCTGAACCTCAGGCCGGCCTGGCTGCCGGCCCTGATCCGCTGCGGCGCTGTTTGGCCACCCCGAAACACACGATGGTCTGCACCAGCTGCGCCAGACCCGCGGGATCGACGCCGTCGACGCCGTCGGTCACCACCCACAACGGTGGGCCGGTGAGGTTACGCAGGCGTCGAAGGCGCAGGCGCGCAACCGGTTCGGAGAATACCGTCCTCAGTTTCTCCCCGCCGTCGGCGCGGCGGTGAACGATCTGGGCCTGCAGGGGCTTGCCATCGGTGCGGCGCACTGAGACCGCCGTGGCGGCGGTATGTACCTCGATCGTTGCTGTCGTAAGGCTGTCGGCAGTGCCGACTTGAATGACGTCGTCCCGCAGCGGTACACGCAGGAGCACGCTGCCACCGCGCATGCCCTCCACGGCGTCCGCGACATTCCGGGGTAGGGCGAACAAGCTCAGTGCTCGTGCACGTGGTCGCCGTGCTGGAAGTGCCGGTGACCGTCGTGGATGTGGTCGACGTGGTCGCCGTGTTCGACGGTCTCGCAGCCGTCGTCCTCGGTGTGCGCCGGTCCGTGGTCAGCGTGGATGGCGGCCTCGCGGTGCCGTTCGCCGTCGTGGATGTGGTCGACGTGGTCGCCGTGAACAACGGTCTCGTGGCCGTCGCCCGGGAGGTGTTCGTGGTCGCTGGGTTCGGCGTGCTTGTCGGTCATCCCGGCTGCCTACTTCTTCTTGCGGCCCGGCTGGGCGGTCGGTGCGGGCTTGGCCTTGGTGGTCGGCTCAAACTTGCCGCCCTTCTTCGGGTCGTAGCTCTGCTTCCTCGTCTCTGCCATGGCCGGTCTCCTTCGGGTTTGGGGATGGCCCGAAGCTAACTGTAATGAAAATCATTGTCAATAGATATTGAAAATCATTGCCGCTAAATTTAACGTGGTTTAAACCGTCCGATCATGCGAGCGATCAGGGTGATATTCAGACTCAGCAGTGGGGAAGGAATTCTTTGATGAGACATCGGCGCGGGCGGTTCGGCAGGTCCCTCGCGGCGTCTGCCGCGGGCATCGTCTTCGCGGGCATCGTCTTCGCGGGCACGGTGGTGATGACGGCCGGATCGGCCGGACTCGCCGGGGAGAGCCTCGCCGCCGACGATGAACTCGAGCTGCCGGTGCCGGGGGTGGGGCCCACCGAGGCCCAGAATGCCCCGGAAGCACCGGAAGCACCGGAAGCCCAGGAGGCGGTGCATTCGGGTCCGGTCGAGGACCGTTCGCCGCATTCCTTCGGGCCGTCAATGCCCGCTGACATCTGCGCGGATCCGACCAAGACATGCGGGTTCGCCGAGACCCACTGATCCCGAATGGCCTCTTACTAGAGTCCGAACTCCTTGTGCAGGTTGTCGATTCCGTCTTTCATCGCGTCCAGGGTGGCCTGGCGGGCCCGCATCTTGCAGGCGTGGTGGGCGCCTGCGTTCAGGCTTGAGGCGAACTCGCCGGCGGCCTCCATCGCGCGTTCGAGCACTGCCTCCGGCATTACGAGTTCGTCGACCCAGCCGCCGGCCAGTGCGGTCTCGCCGAAGAAGGTCCGGGCCAGCCCGGCGGCCTGCTGGTAGGCCGAGTGGGTCAGGCGCAGCTTCATCACCTCCAGTGCCGGGTAGGGCAGCACCATCCCGATCACCACCTCGTTGGCCTGGAAGTTGTACCCGGGCGCCGCGATCCGGTGATCGACACTGCAGGCCAGGAACGACCCCATCGCGATCGCATGTCCAGTGCAGGCGGCCACGACCGGCCTCGGGAAGCTCAGCAGCCGGTGGGACAGTTCGAAGCCGGCGCGCAGCATGTCGATCGAGGCCTGCACGTCCCCGGAGCGGAACACCTTCAGGTCGAACCCGCCACTGAACACTCGCTCATTGCCCGCGATCACCACAGCCCCCGCGTCCTGGCCCTCGGCGGTGTCCAGTGCCGCGTTGAGATCAGCGAGCATGTCCGGGCTCAGGACATTGACCTTGCCGTCATCCATGGTGATGACGGCGACGGCGTCGTCTTTGCGGTAGCTGACCCGGTCGCTCATGCCTGCTCCTTCAATGTCACGGTGTGCCGCTGACGTTACCGACCCAGCGCCGGCGACCGACCGGCGGATCCCGCCCCGTTGGCGGTCAATTCGCCCGGAATGCTGGTTATATAATAATTTCTTATGCGAGCCTCGGGCTGCGTCGGCAGGGTAGGGGGGCTCGCCTTTGCGTTCGGGGTCGGGGCGACGGTCACCTTCGGCTCGGCGGGCGCTGCTTGGGCGGCCCCGGAAGGCGACACTCGCACGGATTCGCCATCGGCTTCCCCGGCCGCCACGCGGTCGGCGAGTGCCGGAGCGGCCGTGGCCGGCCAGAGATCCCGGGCGGGCAGCGTTGGGCGCACGCCGGTCCGTCTCAAGCGGGAGACCATTGCGGCCGCGAGCCCGGCCCTTGCGGACCCGGGCATAGGTTCTGCTGTCGCGGAACGCTCGCCGGCGGTGACGGTCGTGGCCGACGATGCCGAGCGGACCTCGGCGCGGACAACCCTCCGCGTGGCCGTCGCGGCACCTGATCTCGGCGACGGCCCTGACCCGGTGGCAACGCCGGCGGACGCCTCGCCCCCGCCGACCGTGATCGCCGCCGCCCGAACGGTTGTGAGCCGCCCCCCAGCGGCGGTGGTCACGCCGAGTGCGGCCGGGTCGAAGACCGCCGCCGCGGCCACTGACCCGATAACCGCGTTCTTCACTTCGATCGGGGGGTTTTTCTTCAACCAGTCCCCGACGTTGAACCCTGTTCAACTCGGCCAGAGTCCCTACGGTGTGGTCACCGGCCGCCTCGACGCCGTCGACCCCGACAGCACGCCGCTGGTCTATTCGGTGCTCACCGAACCGCAACTGGGAGTGGTGTCCGTGGGAGCGGACGGGGGCTACAGCTTCGTTCCCGACCCGGTGGCCGCGCGCGAGGGCTTCGTGGACAGCTTCGTGGTGGAGGTCAGCGATGCCGAAACCGGATTCCACTTCCACGGACTGATGAGCCTGCTGAACGTGCTGACCTTCGGTCTTGCCGGCCGGGACCCGCACCGGACGACGGCCACTGTGGCGGTGACCGTTACTCCGGTCAACTTCGTCCCGACGGCCACGGTCGTCGTCGGCGACCCCGACCCGTCCTCCGGTGTGGTCACCGGCGCGGTGGTCGGCGAAGACGGCGATGGGGATCCGCTGAGCTACTCCGGGTCGGGGGTGACGTCCAAGGGTGAGGTGGTGGTGGCCTCCTCGGGGGGTTTCGTCTACAGCCCGTCAGCGGAGGCGCGTCATGTGGCGGCCTCGCTGGTGGCGACCGACGCCGATCGGGCCGACACGTTCATCGTCACCGTCGCCGACGGCTACGGGGGCAGCACCGCGGTGCCGGTGATGGTGGCGATCGCCCCGGCCAATACGGCGCCGACCGGTTCGGCGGTGGTGGGTGCCCCTGATGCGGCCTCCGGTGTGGTGGCCGGGACGGTGATCGGTGTCGATGCCGATGGGGATCCGCTGAGCTACTCCGGGTCGGGGGTGACGTCCAAGGGTGAGGTG
>CAYURT010000001.1:0-1320 GCA_964447215.1 uncultured Mycobacterium sp. | reverse complement strand
CGACCGACGCCGATCGGGCCGACACGTTCATCGTCACCGTCGCCGACGGCTACGGCGGCGTTGCCGAGGTGATGGTGGCGGTGACGATCGCGCCGGCCAACGTGGCACCGGTTGCCACATCCACCTCAGGCATACCCGATGCCACCACCGGTGTGGTGGCGGGCACGGTGCTCGGCGTCGACGCCGACGGCGACGCCCTGACCTACTCCGGGCCGAGTTCCACGGCGAAGGGATCGGTGGCGATCGCCCCGGACGGTACCTTCACCTACACGCCGACCGCTCTGGCGCGACACAACGCGGCCTTCCAGTCCGATACCGCCGACTCCTTCTCCGTGATCGTCACCGACGGCTACGGCGGCTCGACGGTTGTGCCGGTGAGCGTCGTCGTGTCACCAGCCTCCGTCGAATTCGATTTTGTCTACGGCACCGGTTCGGAGTACTGGTCGGCGGCGGCCCGCACCGCCCTGGAGACATCGGCAACACGATTGTCGTCCTCCATCGTGGCCGGCCGACCTGTCGTCGTCACCTACAGCGTGATCGGCCAGAACGATCCCGGTTCCAACTTCCTCGCGTCGAACTCTACGACGTTCACCAGTTCAGCCGCGGGCTACTACGGGACCCTGGTCCAGGCCAAGATTCTCACCGGCGTCGACGCCAACGGGTCGGCCACCGACAGCCGCATCACGTGGAATTTCGCCTATCCGTGGGCGCTTGGCGACGCGGTGCCGGGCAACCAGTACGACTTCCAGTCGGTGGCCATGCACGAAATGGCGCACTCGCTGGGAATCCTCAGCGGAATATCCTCCCCGACCAGCAACGACCGCAACTGGACAACCTACGACAGCTTCCTGTCCACCGCCGACGGGACGGCGGTGATCAACGCCGACTACACCTGGAATACCGCCTACAGCGCCAACCTCACAGGCGCCGACGGCGGGCTCTACTTCGACGGCCCCAACGCGGTCGCCGCCTACGGCGGGCTGGTGCCGCTCTTCACTCCCGAATCATGGGAGCCGGGAACGTCGGTGGTCCACTTCGATCCCGACAGGGCGCCTTCGGGACAGACCTATCTGATGAGCCCCTACTACGACCGCGGTGCGGGCGTTCGGACACTGACTCCGGTCGAGATGGGAATGCTGACCGACCTCGGTTACACCGTTGTCTACCCATCGGGCGTCTCGGTGGCCTTCCTGTTCATCGGTTTCGGGTTCGTACGGAGGCGTCAGCGCGGTTAGGCCTGAGCCGGCCCCGTGCGCGCGCGGCCTCGGTGGCCGTTCCGATAGAGTCGGGACAGTGCGCGCCTCAGCCATACTCGGCCGC